>JAUHYL010000107.1 GCA_030426545.1 Gammaproteobacteria bacterium | reverse complement strand
CCTGGCGGTCAGCGTCAGCGTAATGAAACCCTTCTCTGCAACATTGACCATGGCAACGGGGCGCTGCGGTAACATGGGATTATCCGAGAGGATCATCCCGCCCTCGTCGATCATCCACGCAAAGTGTAGACCAAGTGCTTGCAGCCGGGCGGCGATCGCCCCTGCGCCCTGCTCTCCGCCAATCTCCTCGTCGTGACCAAATGCAAACACCATGGTTCGTCGGGGGGCGAAACGCTCAGCGACAAGCGACTCCACCGCCTCCAGCCAGGCCATAACACCCTCTTTATCGTCCAGCGTCCCGCGGCCGTGAATCTTGCCTTCGGCCACCACCCCGGCGAAGGGCGGATGCTGCCAGTCTGCCTCGGTACCGGGCTCAATCGGCACTACATCCGAATGGGCGGTGAGCAGAATGGGTGACAGGCTGTCGTCACTGCCGCGCCAGATGAGCAACAGGCTGTAATCATTGACAACTTCGACATCCAGTGTGGCGAATGTCCGCGGGTAGCTCGCCTGCAGAAACTGGTTAAACCGCTCAAACTCTCCGTAGTCGATCTGACTGGGATCCTGGTGGCTGATGGTGCGAAAGCGCACTGCCTCGGCAAGGCGCTGCACTGCAGCCTCGCCCGCAGCCACCGCCACGGAGGCGGCGCTCAGAGCCAGTGCAAGTGCAATATGGCGAAATGGCATAGGGAAACTCGCTCTTCGTACAATGATTACGGTAAAAAATATCGCTGGATCAACACGCTATTCGTGATCAGCTGCAACAGTGCACCAAGCAACTCACGCGGTCAATGCCACAGCAGGCAAGGAACTTTTTGATGCCCCGGAATCGATTCGGTGTGGCGATCGAGGCCGGGAATCGGTTTATACTTCACAGTGAAAATCTGTGCGAAATCAGGAAGGCCTTCATGCTGCAATCAGTCAATCTCCGGGACTACATGCTGACCAACCCGCTGACCGTTGGGATCGACGACAACGTTCTGGACGCGATGCAGGTCATTATCGACAACCGGGTATCCGGTGTATGTGTTGTGGATGAAGATCGCAACCTGCTCGGCGTGCTCTCTGAACTGGACTGCCTGCGAGCCGTGCTCAGTACGGTCTACAATGACTCGCGGGTGGGCGTGGTGAAAGACCACATGCACACGGACAACCTTGTCGTCGCCCACCCCGACGAAGACATCGTCGATGTGGCCAACGATATGCTGCGCAAGAACAAACGGCGCAGACCGGTGGTGGAGAACGGCAAACTGATCGGGCAGATAACCTGCCGCCAGATACTTAACGCCGTCAAGAACTTCGGCAACTAGTGCAGCGCGAGCCTGCGCTCCAGGATTGCAGATCGCACCTGCCAACACAGCATTTTCACACCCCGGGCCAGGATTCCGCCCAGGCCTCAAACTCTTCTGCAGTCATCGGTCGTGCTATGTGGTATCCCTGCACCACGTCGCAGCCCAACTCGCGCAGCAGATCCAGCGTGGCTTGATCTTCTACACCTTCTGCGACAACGGTCAGGCCAAATTCCCGCGCGATGCTGAGCATAATCTTTACCAGCTCCAGATCCTGCGAGTCGACCATCAAGGCACTGACGAAGCTTTTGTCAATTTTCAGCTCGGCCGCAGGGATGTGTTTAAAGTAAGAGAGCGATGAGTACCCCGTACCGAAATCATCGATCGACAGCTTCATGCCCTTCTCTCTAATCTTGCTCAGATTGCTGAAACCCGCTTCCTTATCCTCGATGATGGCGTTCTCGGTAATCTCAACCGTCACCAGCTCCGGATCCACGCCCCATATCACACTTGCGTCACCCAGCAGGGAGGCAAGATCCGGGTTACCCACCAGTTCCGCCTGTACATTCAGCGCCACGCCAATTCGAAATTTGCTCTGCCACTGTTTCAACTGGCGCATTGACTGGTGAACAACCCACTTGGTTAGTTCGAAAGAGCGACCCATGCGCTCCGCCATGCCAACCACGATTTCCGGTGACACATCCTCGCCATCGGGATTGCGCCAACGCAGGAGCGCTTCTGCCCCCACCAGCTGACCTGTGGCCAGGTTGATCTGTGGCTGAAATTTCAGCTCAAACTCGTTTTCGCGAATCGCGTCTGCGAGGTACTGCTCCAACCGATATTCAGAAAAGTTGTCTGATTCGGTTGCCAGCAACTGATCAAGCCGATGATCTCCACCCAGTTTCACGTGCGCCAGTGAGGACTCAGCCATCGCCAGCATATCCAGGGAGCCCCGACCGCCTTCCTGGCTAACAGCAATGCCGACATTGACTTCGAGCGCGAGGCTTTTGCCATCAGAGAGTGAAACGGTTCCCAACACAGACTCAACGCGGTTAATAGCCAACGCGATAAGTGCAGGATTACCCAGGTCAGGAAGCAAGAACGCGTAGCAGTGGCTGCTTACACGATAGACCGTGTCTGATAGCTTGCTAAGTCTCAGCAGTTCGCCATAAACGGCGAGCAGAACATTGTCACCCGTAGAATAACCCTGCCCGTGATTAATACGTGACAGATTACTTACATCTATAAGCAACAGGCCTAAATGGCTCAGCGATTCCTGTGCGGCAACGGCTGCCCGCTCCAGAGCCAGCAAGAACTCGCTACGTTCGACTTCAGGCACTTCACCGCCGGATGACATTTGCTAGAGCTGGATCGCAGCCATGTCGATCCCGTAGGCATCGGGCTCGAGGCTATTGACTATTTCCAGCGCCATGCCGTCATCCGTGAACTTTTCGTTCAGCAGGTCGATGGTTTTGAAGGAGGTGAGCGGATTTTTTTCGGCATCCAGCAAGACCATTACCTTGGGCCGCAATCGGCGGGTACGGTACTCTGCGACCACGACCGCCACCTCTCCTGACGAAAGCTCTACAAGGCTTCCCGCGGGATAAATACCGATTGCCTGAATAAACTCCTCAACCAGTTCAGCCTGGAAGTCCGAATCCTTCCACTCATACAACATCTTGATGGCTTGTGACGGGGAAACCGCACGCGCGTAGCTGCGGTGGCTGGTGATCGCGTCATAGCAATCCACGATTGCAGCTATTCGAGCGAACACGGGGATCAGATCCCCTTTGCGCCCCTCGGGGTAGCCTGATCCATCGTGCCGCTCGTGGTGGTAGGCGATCATATCGATCACATCCTGATTCATCAGGCCGCTGCCCTGGATCATTTCAACACCGTGCTTCACATGGTCCCGCACCTGTTGAAACTCGTCATCGCTGAGCGGCCTGTCCGTATTCAGTATTTCCGGGTCCACGCGCAATTTGCCAACATCGAACAACAGACCGCCGATTGCGAGCGAGCGCAGGTCTGCGCGCGGCAAACCCAGTTGGCGCCCGAGTGCTACAGCCCAGATAGACGCGCCCAGTGAGTGCTGATAGGTGTACTGATCCTCCTGCTTCATACGCGCCAGCCAGATACAGGCGTCAGGGTTGCGCGTAATACTATCGATCATCGGATCAACGGACTTTTTCGCCTTCACAGCATCGATCGACCGGCCGTCCGTGACCCTGGTGAAGATTTCGTTGATTCCGTCTGATAAAAACTCAACAGCCTCCTGCGCCTTGGGATACTCCTCGGACCATTCACTATTGTCTTTGTAAGGCCTGAGCGTTCGCTGCGGGAAAAACTCTTTGGTCGGGCGACGCGGTCGTGCAACTGCCGACGCGGATACCTTAGGGAGCTCCGGCTCAGGGGCCTGTGTACTCTTGAGGGTGTCGATATAGACGTGCTGACAAAACTCACGCAGACGCTCTATGTCGCGATCTGATCGCAACACAAAGCCCTGGATCGCAAAAGGGGTTTCCAGCCAGGGTCGGTCGAGTCGGGAGACGTACATCCCCACCTGGAGTTCAGAGGCCGGAATTTTTACAACTTTAAGCATAGAAAGAGACTTTTATTTTCTGGCGAACAGAATATCGGTTACCGCGCCAAAAATCCCGAAAAGTCATGTGAAAGAGTTCTCACAACCCATCAAGGTCGCGAATACTGTCTAAAAATAACGTATTTTCACGTCACCATCCCAGCATATCCGCGGGTATATCGACTGTTCGCTCGCCTGGTCCGGTGACCCGGTCCCGCATCCAGGGCGCAATCAAATCTACCAGCTGCGGATTCAGGCCTAGTATGGGTACCGGTGCGAGCACTGCATCGCCCTGCTCATTGAGTTGCAAGCGGTAGTTATCCTGGCCGGGCACCGGGTGGACTTTCAGGGCTTCCCAGCCAACCTCAACACCGTGGCGCACCTGCCAGGCCACCTCATTGGCGAGCAGTACGGCTTCCTGTACAAACTCTCGACACAAGGCACGTGCCCCGCTCATATCGCTGTTCACCGGAAAGCGAACACGCACACCCTGGTGACCGCACAGCGCTCCATCCGCGTCAAAGGCCCAACTTGGACGCACCGGCCCCAACTGCGCGAATGAGCCCGATGCCTTACCCGGCTCTTGCACGAGGGCCGAGCAGGAATTTGCCGTACAGAATTCAGCTATGACCGCCTGCTCAAAGACGGCCTGTTGCGCAGGTCTCGGGTGATTAAGTATGACGGTTCTCTCGGCCACTGTTATCGCAACCGGACTGTCGCCTCCCACGGCTATGGAAACAGGGAATCCGTCTCTCGCGTCGTCTATCAGCAGTGAAAATTGCTGTGCGTAGCGCCGCACGGCATTGGCCCACCCGGCAAGTTCGGGGTCGGAGTTCCCGGCGTCCAGTTCTGCCAGCGCCAGCGCCGCCTCTTCCTCATACGCCAATGCCAGTTGGCCAAGGGCTGCAAGCACGAACGTTGCGCGTGTTTCGGCACCCCCCTCCCGCGCGAGGGCAGCCGTGCGCTCAAACCGGGAGCTTTGGGTCCCGTCTACGGCCGCGCTCCAGGCGTGCGCTGATAGCGACAGCAGCGCCACGCATACCGAGAAGTACAAGGCTAGAGGGGATCTGGTCTTCATACCTGTCGCCTTCTGGAAGCCGGGGCACCTGGCGTGCACCCGGGTCAGCGTCGTTGAGCACACCACCCCTGAATGTTTTAGAGAGAGGGCGGCTTAGAGGCGATCAATTCCTGACACTGCAACTTCCAGGCAAGAAATACATCGTCTTCTATCCCGCCTAATATACGCTGATGCAACTGCTGTATGCACTGCGAGAATTGTTTGAAGTCTGCCCTTTCATGATCATTCGGCAAGCTGAACAGAAACACGAAGAACGGTTCGCTCCGGACACCTGCCGATCGGCGCTGGTGCCACGCTTTTCTACCTGCGGGAAAAGTGCTAGCGTACGCACCCAGCGCTACAAATCCCCAGGCAGGCCATGAACCCACAGTCCTCTCCCGCCGCAGCCGGGTCCGTCGACGGCAAGCATCTTCTTGCACCGCAACAAATTCACTATTTCGAAACGTTTGGCTACCTGAAGATACCGGGCCTGTTTCGAGATGATTTTTCACGCATTGTTGATGGCTTTGAACACCTTTTCGGCAATGAGGAGCAGCCGGTCTGGGAGACGCGGGAAGCCTTACACGGCGACGAGCGGCGCGTCATTATCCCGGGATTTATAGAGCAGTCTCCTCTCCTCGCTCCACTGCAGCATGACCCGCGGGTGCTGGGCATTGTGCACAGCCTGATTGGCCCCGAATACCAATGGGCGAGCAGCGACGGCAACCTGTTCTACTGCGAGAGTTACTGGCACTCAGACATGTATGCCACACCGCTGAACCACTACCACATCAAGCTATCGATTTATCTCGACGAGTTATCGGGCGACAATGGTGCCATTCGCATTATACCGGGCTCCCATTTTCACCAGCAGAGCTTTGGCAAAACCCTGCAGAAGCAATTTCGGGATCCAGGTAAAATCCGCGACATTTTCGGTGTGGACGGCTGCGACATCCCGGCTGTAACGGTGGAGAGCTCTCCCGGCGACCTGATCGTCTGGAATTTTCGAACCATACACGGCAGCTACAACGGCGGTGAAAGACGGCGCCTTTTCTCGCTGAATTTCGGAGAGAAGGTGCCGGGCACCCATGATGGCAAAAAAAAAGTGGCCCATGGCGCCGCTTCATCAGGCTGAGAACTGGCTGTATTGCCAGGTTGCGCGCAACGCGCGGTGCGAAACAGTTCTGCCGGGCACACCAGCCCTTCCTCTGAACCGGGCGACATTGTGACGATACGACCATTGCTGCCCAGCACCTACCAGTTGAAGAAGGCCATAATGCTGCCGCGCAAACTGTACCTGCGCCACCGGGAAAAACTGGAGCCCGGCTTCCTGCGCAGTGCAATGGAACTGCACTACTATCGTCCAACGTTCTACAAGTGGTTGGCGGCGATCAGCGATAACCCCGCACTGCTCTACGAGGCAGAGCTCGATCAGTCGAGTACGGTGTTGGACGTAGGTGCCTACACCGGCGAATGGGCAACGGAAATTTCCCAGCGCTACCAGCCCGATATTCTGGCATTTGAACCCGATCCCAGAAATTTCAGAAAACTGGAGGAGACAGCATCAGGGTTGCAAACTACGACCGCGTTTCCCTACGGGCTGGGCGAGCGGGACGCAGAAATGGAAATGGCGCTGATGTTTCTCGGCTCCACCGTTTATGCCAGTGGCGCAGAGGCCGGAGCGAAACGCGCACTAGTACAAATTCGGGATATCGTAGGCGTTTGGCGCGAGCTACAGCCCGGCGACATCGACTTGATGAAAATCAATATCGAGGGCGGCGAATTCGACTTGCTGGAACGCATGCAGGTCGCCGGACTACTGCCGCAGGTGAAGTGCTTTCTGATCCAGTTTCACGAATGGCATCCCGGCGCTTATCGACGCCGCAGCCGTCTGCAGCGAGCACTGCGCCAAACCCACGATCTCGTGTGGGACTACCCATTCATATGGGAAAAGTGGCGAAGGCGCGCCTGAGGCAGGCTACCCGCCAGAACGAAGGTTTCCTGGCTTTACGGCGACGCCCTCCCTCTATCCTTAAACTCGCGCGCGATTATCCGTCTATTTTGCCGCTACACCCCAGCGCATCCTTGACACTGTTCACGGGGCAGTGCCATCATTTCAGCCGCCAAGAGTACTCTCTATGTCCGCTGAACCCCTCTACCTGACAATCGACATCGAAATCACCAATCGATGCAACGCCACCTGTCACTTTTGCCCGCGCGATGCCACGCCACACCAGGGCATTATGGACGAGGCGACGTTTCAGCAGTCCTTACGGCGCGCGGTCGAATACCGCGAAGTGGTGCGAGAAGTATCGGGCCTGCCTGTCACGGTAAGCCTTTGCGGCCTCGGTGAACCCCTGATCAATCGCCAGGCAATAGACTTCGTGCGCCAGGTGAAAGCGGAAGGCTTCAGGTGCTCCATGTCTTCCAATGGTGCGCTGCTGACGGAAGATAGAGCGACAGCACTGCTGGACGCCGGGCTGGACGAGATTTACCTGAACATTTCCGATCTCGACGAAGAGTACGACAGGGTCTACAACCTGCCCTTTGATCGCACCTGTGAAAACGTATCGCGCTTTGCTCAGCTGGCAAAGGGTAAGTGCAAACCCATCGTCATTCTGGTTGACCACCGTGATGACGCGGAACACATAGCACGCATGAAGGCGTTCTGGCGGGAACGGGGCCTGGAGCATTTTCACTCCTACAGCGTTATCAACCGCGGCGGCGCGTTATTCGTTGAGCACATGCAATTCGAACAGTACCGCGAGATGGTCAATGCCCGCGCCCAACTCACCGAGGGTGACGCAACACCGCTATGCGGCGCTCCGTGGGGCTACCTGTTCATTGGTTACGACGGCAACTACTATCTTTGCTGCTCTGACTGGCGCAAGCAGGCTGGCCTGGGCTCAGTGTTTGAACACAGCTTCCTGCAGATCACCCGGCGCAAGCTCGCCATGGTGAGCAGCCGGGAGCCGGTCTGCAAAACCTGCAACCATGATCCGATCAATATTCTTACCGAAGAACTGCGCGCGATGGAAGCTGGCGAGGTATCGGAACAGGAAGTTGCAGAACTGCGCCAGTCCCTGCGGGATGTCAGCGCCGAGATCAATGACAAGCTCGCAGAACTGCTGGACTATGGAGAGCGCCACCCCGGGGGCATTTTGCCTGTTGATGCGGATTTAATTCCGGTGGTCGTCTCGAGCTGAGATTCTGAAGCGGACTCAGCGAAATTTCCTTCGATCCAGATTTCGAGAGTAAGACATGGATTCAGCTCGCCAGATTGAAAACCTTATCTATCGCTACGCCGAACTCATTGATACCGGCGACCTCGCAGGCGTGGCAGCACTTTTTGCCAATGGTGAGATCATCTCGACTGAACATGGCGCACGTTTTACCGGCACAAGCGAAGTACTGGACCTTTACAAGATGTCCTGCCGTTTGTATGAAGATACCGGCACGCCTAAAACCAAACACCTGACGACCAATGTCATTATTGACGTTAGTGGAGATACCGCAAAGGCCCGCTCCTACTACACCGTGGTGCAGGCGACAGAGTCACTGCCTATGCAGCCGATCATCTCCGGTAGATACCACGACACCTTCAGGTCGAGGGAAGGAACCTGGGAGTTCGCCAGCAGGGAAATGTTTGTAGACCTGGAGGGCGACTGCTCGGCGCACCTGCTCTACGAACTGCAGTGAACGCCGCGCAACCATAGCCAGCATCCAGCAACCCGGACTTCTCATGCCATCCTCCCTAAAGCAGAAGTTCCTGTTTATTCACGTCATGAAAACCGGGGGTACCTCCTTCGCAGATATCATTCAGCGAAACTTCGCCAGGAACGAGCGCTATCCGGACGCAGTTCTATCACCCGGCGCCATAATGGCAGACAGTATGGAGGCGTATATTCACGTGCCACGTGTTGTCGAGACACTTAATTCAACGGATCACGATATCAGGATGGTGAGCGGCCATGTGCCCTACGCGATCAATGAGCTCTTGCAGCAACGCTTCACTACACTCACGCTGCTACGCGATCCAGTCTCGAGGACGCTGTCCTATCTGAAGCACTGTCGCAAATACCATGTGGAACACCAGGGAATGAAACTGGAAGCCATCTACGAAGATCGCTGGTTTTACGAGACCTTCATCCACAACTATCAGACCAAACTGTTTGCCATGAGCAGCCAGGAAGTACAAGCCGAGAAAAGATTGGGAGACATGTCACCGCCGCTGCCCCCCAGGAGCGCTTTCGTGGCAGGCGAACCCGTTCCAGGAGCGGCGGAAACGCTGCTTGAAAAGGGTTCCGCCCGGCTGGCACTGGAGCTGTTTTCAGCCAGCACCGGCGTGATCGAAGTGGATGAGACGCGCCTGCAGACCGCCAAAGACAATCTTTCAGCCATGGACCTCGTCGGGACCACTGAGCATATTGACCGCTTTCTCCAAACGCTTTCCGAGCGCTTCGAGTGGAACACCGAATCGCTCCCTCACAGAAATCCGGGAGATGATCGTGACATATCGAAAGCGCTCTATCAGAGGATTGCAATAGATAACCAGTTCGACATGGCACTCTACGAGCACGCGCTTAACCTGACGAGCTAAGCGCAGCGCGGGCTACAGTGCGCATGACACCAGGGCAGACTAATCGGCTATAAAAAAGTGGTTGTCTGAACCGCGCTGCGAGTAAATGTCCGGAAGGAAGAACTGCAAGCTCGAGACCTCTTCCACCTGGTGTCGCTGCCACTGCTCCAGCATGGCCGGGTGGAAAACGTAGTTGCGCACAACCCAGTTGATTACAGTGCCAACAAGCGGAAGGTCCGACCCAATGACCGTGTGCACCTGATACGCCGTACCCTCCGGCACCGCGCGGAACCGGTGCTGCACCTCACCCAGTTTAATCCCCATCATCTCGGGTATCGCCAGCATGCCCTCAGGCGAAAACTCAGCGATCCTGGCCGCACCCTGGCTGTCGTAGGGCCCAAACCACTCCTTGCGCTCAATTTTTGCGCCAACCGACATACCGGCGACGCCATTCGGTGCAGGTTCAATGACGGCGATACTGCCATGCTCACTGGGATGAAAGATGTGGTACAGCGGTATGGTTTGGCCGCGCAACTCGACAGTGGAAATGGGAAGGTGCTGATAAAACCAGGCGACCATCTCCGGAGTGATGTCGCGCAGCACAAAGTGCTCTACCTGGGTGTAGATGCGCCCGTCAGTTCCAACTTCCCAGTAGGTATTGGCCTCGCGATAATCCGGGAGGCTCCAGGGTAAATCGCGCGGTGCGTCGCGCGGTACCGGCTCTGGTAGCAGCAAGCAGATACCTACTGCGGCGAGTACGATAAGTACCAGCGCTGTGGGGAGGATACGTTCAGTCATGGCTGATTGAGAAACTCGCGGAGATCAGTGCCCAGTTGGCCATCAAATTAGGGGTTGTAGAACTTCAATTCCTTGCGTTTAGAAATCTCAGCGCGCCGAGCGCAGTCAGCAACAGCAGCATGGAACTACCGATCGGAATTTCAACTGAACTGCGGTAAAACCAACCAGCACCAGGAAAATCGGCGCCCAGCAGCCCCCTTGTAGCGCCCTCAGTGCTGAATCGAGATACATCGCTACATCCGAAAAATCCGCAGGGACGAGAGGTGACGTTGGGTGCAACGGTGGCATTGTCTGCAACTAGGCCAATTACATACGGAGAGAAATAAAGAACATTGCTGCGCCAGCCGTCATTGAAAAAAGCCTCTGAGGCACTAGTATCAATGCCAAAATGTATATCTGGCCCCGGCCCCATGACATTGCTGCCAATGTAAGAATTAAATAGCTGATTCATTTCTTCGAGCGTCGCCCACACCCAACCCCCCATGTCATAGCCATTCAGAGTACCTGCGCCACAGGTTCCGCCGCTACACACCGCGTCGATTTCAGTCCAGTTCAGGTCCGCGAACAAGTCTGGTTGCGCCCATTCAACAGCATCCACTATCACCGTATCCGCTGCTTCGATCGATGTCGCGTGCGCCACAACGGGCACGGCTACAAAAAATGAAGCTATGCATGCGGTAGCTAGCCGCTTTACCAAAAAGTTTGCAATTGAACCATCCACGTCAGAATCCTCCGCGTAACGCTTTTAGTCTAGCTGGTATCGGTGGCGTTGCAACGGCAGGGTCCTGCGCATACCGCCATCCGCGCTGGCGATGACCTACAGTGGATGGCGAGCGGTGCTCGCCACCCTGCGGGCGCCTGCGGCGTCCCAGGCCCGTACCGTCGGTACAGGCATT
>JAUHYL010000014.1 GCA_030426545.1 Gammaproteobacteria bacterium | reverse complement strand
TGATCGGCCACGGTTTGACGATATCAAGAATGCGGAATACGACAAAGCCCAGCACGATCCACAACCACTCCGCGGGAATAGCCCACAGGGTAATCCAGAAGCCGACGAATTCGTCCCACACAATGCCGGGATGATCGTGCACGTTGAGTTGTCGGCTGGCCCGGCCGCACAACCAGATACCCAGCACTAGCGCAGCCAGCACGAACACGGTGTAAAGCGCGAGATCCAACTGCACGGCAAGCAGGTAAAGCGGCACAGCCACCAGGGTACCCATGGTACCCGGCGCTCGCGGCGACAGGCCGCTGCCAAAGCCAAAGGCCAGAAACTGCACCGGATTGTGCAGCAGGTCTGGCTGCCGGGGAGAAGTATCCTCTCCCGCTGGATCGCCCGGCGTCTGCTCAGCCGGCGCGGCGTCTTCACCCACAGCTTTACTCACTCTGCATCCTGTTCGAAATGGTGGTAGCCCGCTGCGCCGGGCAGCGGCATGCCGCAGTCAACTCGCTCACCGGAGACAACCTGGCCAATGCAAACGCCGCCGGGAGAGGTGATGCCTTGCGGCAAACAGTAACATAACTCGTAGTCATCGCCCCCGGTAAGCGCCCAACGCAAGGCCTGCTCACGGCTGGGATGATTCTGTAGAGCCGACGACAGCGGAAGTGCGTCAGTATCGATAACAATGCCAACACCACTGGCCGCAGCGATATGACCAGCGTCGGCGACAAGGCCATCGGATATATCGATGGCAGCGCTGGCGCGACCGCGCAATTGCTGACCCAGGGAGAGACGTGACGGCGGCCTGTGCAAGCGCGCCGTAAGGTACTGGGCGTCTTCCGCAGGCGCCTGCCAGTCACCGTTCAGCAGCGCCAGGGCAGCGGCTGCATCACCCAGCGTGCCGGAAACGTACACCGCATCACCAGGCTGCGCGCCGCTGCGCAACAGGGCGTCGCCCGGCGGTACGCAACCGAGCACCTGAACACTGATGGTCAACGGACCACGGGTGGTATCGCCACCCACCAGCGGCAACCGGAACGCCGCAACTGCCTGCGCCACACCTTCACTGAAGGCGTGTAACCACAATTCATCCGCGTCAGGTAATGTCAGCGCCAGGGTCATCCCCAGAGGTTCAGCGCCCATGGCAGCGAGATCGCTGGCGGCTGCCGCCACCGCGCGGTAGCCCACGTCCTCGGGAAAGTCATCCTCAAAAAAATGCACACCGGCAACAACGGTATCTACTGAAACAACCAACTGCTGCCCCGCCGGCGGTTCCAGCAGGGCGCAGTCGTCGCCGACGGAGAGCGCCACCCCCGGGCCGCGGCCCAGCGAGGAAAAGTAGCGATGGATCAGGGAAAATTCGGACAGGGGCATCAGGATGCCGCGTCGGTTTCAGCCTTGCGCAGTTGACGTGCGGCACGATCAAGCACACCGTTAATGTACTTGTGGCTCTCTGCTGCGCCAAACTTTTTGGCCAGTGCAACCGCTTCATTGATAACCACTTTGAAAGGGACATCAATGCGCTCGCGCAGCTCCCACATTCCCATGCGCAACAGGGTGTGTTCGATGGGGTCAAGTTCCGCCAGCTGCCGGTCCAGTAGCGGCGTCATTGCTTCATCCAGTTCATCCACACAGGCGGGGACACCGTGCAGCAACGCGTGAAAATAGTCGCGATCGACATGACTGAAGTCGTAGTCTGCAATGAACTCCGCTTCAATGGCAGATAGCGAGGCCTGCGCCATGTACCACTGGTACAGCGCCTGCATGCCGTAGTGACGTGCCTTGCGCCGCTCGGCGCCCAGGGTACTGTGCGCTGCTTTAGCCAAGATTGTTCAACAGGCTGACCATCTCGATGGCAGACATCGCGGCTTCCTCACCCTTGTTGCCGGCTTTGGTGCCCGCACGCTCAACCGCCTGTTCGATGCTGTCCACGGTAAGCACACCGAAAGCAACAGGCAGACCGAACTCCATACCGACCGCGGCAAGCCCCTTGGTGCACTCACCCGCGACATGCTCAAAGTGCGGCGTGCCGCCGCGGATCACAGCGCCCAGGGCGATGATCGCGTCCACATCGCCGCGCTCGGCAACTTTTTTACACACCAGCGGAATCTCGAAGGCCCCCGGAGCGCGCACCACGGTGATCTGCTTGTCACTCACGCCGTGCCGACGCAGGGCGTCCAGGGCACCCTGTAGCAGGTGCTCCACGATAAAGCTGTTCCAGCGCCCCACTACCAGGCAGTAACGACCCTTGCCACCGGTGAAGTCACCCTCAATGGTCTTGATATCACTCATGTCCCTCTCCCCTCTTCCTCGGGATCGATAAATTCCAGTACTTCAAGGTCAAATCCAGAGATTGCATTGTACTTTATCGGCGCGCCCATCAGATGTATTTTCCCGACACCCAGATCCTTGAGAATCTGTGAGCCAAGTCCCACTGTTGTGTAGGCCTCGTTGGAAATGGACTGGCTGGGCGCAGTATCACCCAGTGCCAGATCAATACTGGCCAGCAGTTGTTCGGGGCCCTCGGCATTGGCCAGCATAACAATCACGCCATGGCCGCGCTCGGCCACTGCGCGCAGACACTTGCCAAAACTCCACGCGGGCCGGGCCGCGATGCGGCTGGTGACGAGATCGCGCATCACCGACTGCACGTGTACGCGCACCAGCGTGGGCTCATCAGGCGAGATATCGCCCATCCACAGTGCCAGGTGTACTGCCTCATGGTTGTCATCGCGGTAGGCTGCGATGTTGAACTGACCATGGTCAGTCGTAACGACCCCCTCGCGAATGCGCCGTATGGTGCGCTCGTTGACCATGCGAAAATGAATCAGGTCAGCGATGCTGCCAATTTTCAATTCATGCTCGCGCGCAAATTCTCGCAGGGCCACCCCGTCTGCCAGCGTACCGTCAGCGGTGAGGATATCTGCGATCACGCCCGCCGGGTGCAGACCTGCAAGGCGCGCATAATCCGAGGCGGCCTCAGTATGGCCCGCCCGTGTCAGGACGCCGCCCGGCAAGGCAGTCAGGGGAAAGATGTGGCCAGGTTGCACGATATCCCCGGGCTCAGCGTGAGGCGCGACAGCCACCTGCACCGTGCGCGCGCGATCCGCGGCGGAAATGCCCGTATCGATACCCTCGGCTGCTTCAATGGAAAGCGTGAAGTTGGATTTTTCTCCCTGCGCGTCACCCACCATCGGCGGCAGGTCGAGTTGCCTGCAATGCTCTTCGGTTAACGTCAGGCAGATCAGGCCGCGCGCTTTCCGCGCCATGAAGTTGATGTGGGCCGCCTCGCAGTGCTCCGCCGCGATCATGACCACGCCTTCATTGTTACTGTCGGTGTCGTCGTCGAGCAATACCACCATCCTGCCCTGGCGGACATCGCTGACGATTTCATCGACGCTGTTCAATTCCATATTCAGTCCGTTTCGTTTAGCGCTGCAAAAATCCGTGCTCAGCCAGTGTTTCCAGGCTAAGCCCTACCGCATCGGGTTGCGCTGCTTTGTCACCCAACACGAGGCGCTCCAGATAACGGGCGATCACATCGACTTCGAGGTTCACTTTGGTGCCCGCCGTGTACCCGCCAAATACAGTCTCGGCCATGGTTTGCGGAATGATATTAAGGTCAAATTCAGCGCCGTTGACCGCATTGACCGTAAGGCTGGTGCCATCGATGCAGATACTGCCCTTGTGCGCAATGTACCTGGCCAGATCATCCGGGGCGCGGATCACATAGCGCGTGGACCGGGCATCCGCCTGCAGGCTGAGTACCTCGCCGACGCCGTCGACGTGGCCACTGACGATATGACCGCCGAGCCTGCTTGCCGGCGTGAGGGATTTCTCCAGATTTACCTTTGAACCGGGTTTCAGTTCGCCAAGGGTAGTGAGGGTCAGCGATTCGACAGAGACGTCCGCCCAGAACCCGTCTCCCGGTAATTCAACCACCGTCAGGCAGACGCCGCTGGTGCAGATACTGTCACCCAGTTGCACGTCGTCCAGAGGCAGTTTGCCGCTGTGCACACGCAAGCGCATATCACCCCCTCGGGGCTGCAGTTCGGCTATCTCACCGACGGCCTGGATAATGCCTGTGAACATGGTCTGCGATTCAGCTCCTGGCTGGTGTTGAAGGCTACGTCTGGAACCTGTGGATTTACGTCTGCGTATCGTCCGGGCGTTCAAGCGGAACTGCGGTCACACGCCAATCGTTGCCGACCCTGCGCATGTCCCGCCATTCCAGCGCCTGTTTTTCCGCCATGCTGTCCAGTGGCAGTGCCACCAGTGGGCGGGCCCTGTCGCCCAGCAATGCCGGCGCGATGTAGAGAATCAGCTCATCGGCAAGCCCCGCCTGCAACAGCGCGCCTGCCAGACGGGGCCCGGATTCTACCAGAATTTCATTGCACTGGCGCCGGGCCAACTCGGCCAGCAAGGCCTCGAGGTCCAGGCCTGACGCACTGCCTGGCAGAGCAAGCAGTTCCGCGTTGCCGACGGATTGTGCCGCAGCCACGCCCTGCGCGTGACACAGCAGCGTGGGTGCCGCTGCATCGAGCACCTTCGCCGTGGGGGGCGTCCGCAACTGCGAATCCAGCACCACGCGCAGCGGCGCCCGCACCCTGGCCCTGGCCGCCTGCTCCGCGTCCAGATTAAGTTCGGCGTCGCGTACAGTCAGTGCACAGTCATCTGCCAGCACGGTGCCGGCTCCGGTCACAATGGCACAACTGGAAGCCCGCAGGCGCTGCACATCGGCGCGGGCCGCCGGGCCGGTAATCCACTGGCTTTCTCCCGATGCCATCGCCGTGCGGCCGTCCAGCGACATCGCCATTTTTACGCGCACGCGGCCACGGCCACGCGTCATACGCTGTATGAAGCCAGGTATCAGTGCACGCGCTTCGTCTTCCAGCAATCCGCACTCGACGTCCACCCCCGCTGCGCGCAGCGCCTGCAAACCTCGGCCTCCGACATCGGGATTGGGATCTTGCAGGGCGGCTACGACACGGCTGACACCCGCCTCGATCAAGGCCTGCGCACAGGGGCCCGTTTTGCCGTGGTGACTGCAGGGCTCCAGGGTGACGTACGCGGTGGCACCTGTTGCATCACCGGCACTCTGCAACGCTTCGATTTCCGCATGGTTACCCCCGGCTGGCTGGGTAAAGCCTTCACCGATCACGTCACCTTCCCGGACAAGGACACAGCCGACGTGAGGATTGGGCGCGGCCCAGAACTGGCCCCGGCGCGCCAGTTGTACAGCGCGGGCCATCATTCGACTATCCAGTGACGTTAACATGGGCAGGTGCGCGGCGCAGGCAGCTCAATTGCCGCTGGGCTCAGACTCCAGCCGCTCAATCTCGTCACGGAAAGCGGCGATGTCTTCAAAGCTGCGGTAAACCGAGGCGAAGCGCACATAGGCGACCTGGTCGAGTTCCTTCAGATGCTCCATGACCAGTTCACCCAGCACCAGCGACTTGATCTCCCGCTCCCCGGTGGCCCGCAGGCTGTGCTTGATGCTGTTGATGACAGCCTCGATGGCCTCGACTGACACCGGACGCTTCTCCAGCGCGCGTAAAAATCCGGCGCGCAGCTTTTCTTCATCAAAAGGTTCGCGATTACCGTTCTGTTTGATGACCCGGGGCATCACCAGTTCTGCCACCTCATAGGTGGTGAAGCGTTCAGCGCAACTGGCACACTCGCGACGACGGCGCACCTGGTCACCCTCGGCAACCAACCGTGAATCGATTACCCGGGTGTCATCTGCGGAGCAAAAAGGGCAGTGCATGGATCATTTCCAGTGAGCTAAGTCGCTGAAGAATAACATATTTCCGGAAGCTGATTCTTCACTCATTTGGGGCAAACCGCGCGCAGCACGCACCATCGAAGCACTAATCGCACGCGACAAAAAAGGGGCCGTAGCCCCTCTCTCATCGCGGCACTCTCGCCTTGCCGCAAAGGCGGAATTCAGGGGAGGTTAGCGTCACTTGTAGACCGGAAAGCGCCCGCAGATGTCGAGCACCTTCGCCTTCACCGCCGCGATCACCTGCTCGGAATCGCCGGTTTCCAGCGACTCCAGCACGTCGCACATCCAGCCGGTCAGCTCAATGGTTTCCGCTTCGCCAAAGCCGCGGGTCGTGATGGCCGGTGTGCCCACGCGCAGGCCGGACGTGATAAATGGCGAGCGCGGATCATTGGGGACAGCGTTCTTGTTCACGGTGATGTTCGCCTCGCCCAGCGCGGCGTCCGCGTCCTTGCCGGTGTATGGCTTGCCGATCAGGTCTACCAGCATCAGATGGTTTTCGGTTCCGCCGGAGACAATATTGATGCCGCGCTCGATGAACGTGGCGGCCATCGCCTTGGCGTTTTTCACCACCTGCTTCTGGTACTCCACAAATTCGGGGCTTGCCGCCTCCTTGAAACTCACCGCCTTGGCAGCGATCACGTGCATCAGCGGCCCGCCCTGCCCTCCCGGGAAAACCGCGGAGTTGAATTTCTTCTCCAGTTCCTCGTTGGCGCGCGCCAGGATGATACCGCCACGCGGCCCGCGCAGGGTCTTGTGGGTGGTCGAGGTCACTACGTCCGCATGGGGAACCGGGTTGGGGTACACGCCCGCGGCGACCAGCCCGGCAACATGTGCCATATCTACCATCAGGTAGGCGCCACATTTGTCTGCGATAGCGCGAAAACGCGACCAGTCCATGATCTGCGAGTAGGCGGAAAAGCCCGCGACAATCATCTTCGGTTTATGTTCCAGGGCCAGCTCCTCGACGCGGTCGTAGTCCACCTCGCCGGTGTCCGCGTTCAGCCCGTACTGCACCGCGTTGTACATCTTGCCGGAAAAATTCGGCGCAGCGCCATGAGTGAGGTGCCCGCCGTCGGCCAGGCTCATGCCCAGTACGGTATCGCCAGGGGCGCACAAGGCCAGGTATACCGCGGAATTCGCCTGGGAACCCGAGTGCGGCTGCACATTGGCGTAGTCCGCACCGAACAGCGCCTTGACCCGCGCTATGGCCAGTTCCTCGGCCTTGTCGACGTACTCGCAGCCGCCGTAGTAGCGCTTGCCCGGATAACCCTCGGCGTACTTGTTGGTAAGGACCGTGCCCTGGGCCTGCATCACACGCGGGCTGGTATAGTTCTCCGACGCGATCAGCTCAATATGTTCCTCCTGACGAACCTCTTCCTCTCCGATGGCGGCGGAAATCTCGTCGTCAAACCCCTCGATCGTCATGCTCTTGTCAAACATGGTAGCCCTCTGTTGCGTGGAAACCGGCTGAAAAGCAGCGCGGTGCGAAGCGGCGCATTCTACAGAAAAAGCCAGCGCCGCTGAAGCGAACCCTGATTAAAAAGACAGGCCGCCCAGGCTTTGTGCAGCACCTCTGGCGAGGCGCTACAGGGCGGACTCGAGGTGCCCCGATCCAGCACTCCTGCTACACTGCGCGCGTTTCGGATTCACCACTTGAGAGCAATTTGATGGGCCAGTACGTCTACACCATGAACCGCGTCGGCAAGATCGTGCCGCCGAAAAAAACCATTCTCGAAGATGTTTCCCTGTCCTTTTTCCCGGGCGCCAAAATCGGCGTGCTGGGACTCAACGGCGCGGGCAAATCCACCCTGCTGCGCATCATGGCGGGTATCGACACGGATATTCTCGGCGAAGCGCGGCCGCAGCCAGGTATCAGGATTGGCTACCTGCAGCAGGAACCGCAGTTGAATGCGGACAAGAACGTACGCGGTAACGTCGAGGAAGGCGTACAGGAGGCGATCGACGCGCTGGCGGAACTGGACCAGGTCTATACCGCTTACGCCGAGGAGGGAGCGGACTTCGACGCACTGGCAAAACGCCAGGCAGAGCTCGAAGACATCATCCAGGCCACTGACGCACACAACCTGGAACACCGCCTGGAAGTGGCCGCGGACGCCCTGCGCCTGCCCCCGTGGGAGGCAGACGTCAGCACACTTTCCGGCGGTGAGCGACGCCGCGTTGCATTGTGCCGCCTGTTGCTGTCAAACCCCGACATGCTGCTTTTGGACGAGCCCACCAACCACCTCGACGCCGAGAGTGTCGCCTGGCTGGAACGCTTCCTGCACGACTTCCCCGGCACCGTTGTGGCCATCACCCACGACCGCTATTTCCTGGACAATGCCGCGGGCTGGATACTGGAGCTGGATCGCGGCCGCGGCATCCCCTACGAGGGCAACTACTCAGACTGGCTGGAGGCGAAAGAAAAGCGCCTGGAACAGGAGCAGCGCCAGGAAGCCTCGCACCAGAAAGCGATCAAGTCCGAACTGGAATGGGTGCGCTCGAACCCCAAGGGCCGGCAGGCGAAAAGCAAGGCGCGCCTGCAGCGTTTCGAGGAACTGCAGTCGCAGGAATTCCAGTCGCGCAACGAAACCAACGAAATTTATATCCCGCCCGGTGAGCGCCTGGGCGACAAGGTCATCGAGGTCAGCGGGCTGAAAAAGGCCTTCGACGACCGCGTATTGTTCGAAGATGTCAGTTTTTCCGTACCCAAAGGCAGTATCGTCGGCATCATCGGCGCGAACGGCATGGGTAAATCCACACTGTTTAAAATCCTCATGGGCATCGAACAACCGGACGGCGGCTCGGTAGAACTGGGCGACACCGTTCAGCTGGGCTATGTGGACCAGTCACGGGATTCGCTGGACGGCAGTAAAACCGTGTGGGAGGAAGTCTCAGACGGGCAGGACATTCTGCGTATCGGCAATTACGAGGTGCCCAGCCGCTCCTACGTGGGGCGCTTCAATTTCAAGGGCTCCGACCAGCAGAAGTTCGTCAAGGATCTCTCCGGCGGTGAGCGCAACCGCTTGCACCTGTCGAAGCTGCTGAAACAGGGCGCCAATGTACTGCTATTGGACGAGCCCACCAACGATCTCGACGTGGAAACCCTGCGTGCACTGGAGGAGGCCCTGCTGGCCTTCCCCGGCGCGGCGCTGGTTATCTCCCACGACCGCTGGTTCCTGGACCGCATCGCCACGCATATCCTGGCCTACGAGGACGACGGCAGTGTGGTGTTCCACGAGGGCAACTTCTCTGACTATGAAGAGGATCGCAAAGCGCGCCTCGGCGCCGCCGCAGACCAGCCCCAGCGCGTCAAGTACCGCAAGCTGAAGTGATCGCTTCCGGCCATACCCACCGTCTGACGGAGCGCTAGTGTGCTGCCCGAAGCAGACTTCTACCGCTTACTCACGCCGCAGCGTGTGGCGGACGACAGGTTTCAGGCACGCTCATTGCCGCTGGATTCCCCGGCAATCTTTGGCGGACAGTTGATGGCGCAGGCGCTGGCCGCCGGTTCTGCCACTCTCGACGAGGAGCGCCCGGTGCACTACCTGCAGGCCAACTTCGTGGCACCGGGAAATCCCGAGGGTGAACTTGATTTCCAGGTGACGCGACTGCGCGACGGTGGCAGCACCAGCCATCGGCAGGTGTTATTGACGCAGGACGGCAAGCCGTTACTCACTGCCTGCCTGTCGTTCCAGGTCAAATCAGCGGGCTTCGAGCACCAGGTACCGATGCCGGCAGCGGCGTCTCCCGAGGCGTTGATGGGCGACCCTGATCACGCTATTTCCCTGAGCGAGGGCAGCGACGACCCGTTCCCTTTCACGCTGCTGGCGTGCCCGGTCGACTCCACCGAGCGGCACCCGGAATCCGCGGTGTGGGCAACACTGCGCTACCCGGCTCCACAGCGCGAACTACTGCACCAGATGTTGTTCGCTTTTTTCTCGGACGTCACCATTTTGCAATCCGCGCTTAACCCCCACGCCCTGGACTGGCGCGATCCGGGATTGCTGATGGCGACCATGAATCACTCGATCTGGTTCCATCGCACCATCGATATCAGTGATTGGCTGCTGTACGACAGCGAGTCACCCAGCACCAGCGGCGGTCGCGCCCTGTCGGTGGCCAATGCCTTTGACCGCAAAGGTGCGCTGCTGGCGACCGTGGCGCAGGAAGGCGTACTGCGCCAGCGGCCGGCCTGACCCTTGAAGCAGTTCGCTTTTCTGCGGATTTCTGGCTTTTTCTGGGAATAACGTGCTGAAAATCGCCGAATCAGCGAACCACGTCTCTCGCATAAACCGGGGCGCGGCGTTATAGTTGCGCCAGATTTGGGTCAGAAAGTGCGGGACTTGTTATGACCGAAGTGCATAAAGAGAAGCGCCGTTTCACACGGGTAGAGCTGGCGTTACCGGTGGAGGTTCACCAGGGTGGCAGTGTCTGGCACCAGAAGCTGATCGATATTTCTGTCACCGGGGTAGCAACCGACCAGCCCGACGTGTGGGATGCCCAGTACAACGAGCCGTTCACACTGATCATCAAGCTGGACGACGACCAGAGCCTGGAACTGCATGCCTACCTGCAGCATGTGGAGGCGGATCGCCTGGGATTCTCAGTGGAACACGTGGATGCGGAAAACATTGAGCCGCTGCGCGAAGTGCTCGAAGCACACATGGACATCACCACACTGGAAGAAGAGCTCAACCAGCTGCGTGACTGACAGCAAACCGGCAGACTGATCCCCGGGCCGGACTCAGCCCTCGTCAAGCGCAGCCAGCGCCTCTTCCAGCTTCGACACCGCCTGCACCTGCATGCCAGCTATCTTGCCTCTTGGCGCATTTCCCTTCGGCACGATGGCGCGCTTGAATCCATGCTTGGCCGCCTCGAACAAACGCTCCTGGCCACTGGGCACCGGACGGATTTCACCCGATAACCCGACTTCGCCAAACACCACCAGATCGCGCGGCAACTGCGTATTGCGGAAGCTCGAGACAATGGCCACCAGCAGTGCCAGGTCGGCGCTGGTCTCCAGCACTTTTACGCCACCGACCACGTTGGCAAACACGTCCTGGTCACCCACCTGCAGCCCGCCATGGCGGTGCAATACCGCCAGCAGCATGGCGAGCCGGTTCTGCTCCAGACCCACTGCCACACGGCGCGGGTTACCCAGCTGGCTGTCATCCACCAGGGCCTGAATCTCTACCAGTAGCGGCCGGGTTCCCTCCCAGACCACCATGACCACGCTGCCCGGTGAAGCCTCCTCACCGCGCTCAAGAAAGATCGCCGAAGGGTTTTTCACCTCGCGCATCCCGCCGTCAGTCATGGCAAAGACGCCCAGTTCGTTCACCGCACCGAAGCGGTTTTTCTGGCCGCGAAGTGTGCGGAAGCGCGCGTCGTCGCTACCTTCGAGCAGGATGGAACAGTCGATCATGTGTTCGAGTACTTTCGGGCCTGCCAGTGAGCCGTCTTTGGTCACATGGCCGACCAGAAACAGCACCGTGCCGGTCTGCTTGGCATGACGGATGAGGTAAGCGGCACACTCACGCACCTGGGACACACTGCCCGGCGCAGAACTGAGATCATCGCTGTGCACCACCTGGATGGAATCCACCACCAGCACCTTGGGTTTGAACTGGTCGCTGGCGGCAACAATGGCCTCGACATTGGTTTCGGACATCAGGCGCAGCTTGTCGGTGGGCAAGTGCAGGCGATTGGCGCGCATGGCCACCTGCTGCAGGGATTCCTCGCCGGTAACGTACAGCGCCTCCCTGGAGGCCGCCAGATGACACATGGTCTGTAACAGCAGCGTGCTCTTGCCCGCGCCCGGATTGCCACCGATGAGGATGGCGGAGCCAGGCACGAGGCCGCCACCAAGGACACGATCGAACTCGCCGGCCCCGGATGAAAAGCGCGGCAGATCCTGCAGGTCTATCTCGCTGAGCATGCGCGCACTGTCCAGCGCCCCGGCAAAGCCGGCGCGATTGCCACTGGCAGCCGCGATCCGCCCGCTACCCCTTGCGGCGCCTTTTGCGGCACCCAGCTTGATCTCAACCAGCGAGTTCCAGGCACCGCAATCGCTGCACTGGCCCTGCCATTTGACGTAATCGGAGCCGCAATCGTTACAAACGAAGGCGGTTTTTTGCTTTGCCATGCGGAATCCCTGTCGCGATGCGTTATCCTATCAGACCCACACTGCAAGCATGAGCGAAACCGGACCCACGCATGCCCGCCACCTCCATCATTCCCGAACGTCAGCTGGTGTTTTCACCGGAGCTGGCGCAAACCATCGGGCTGGAAGAGGCTATTCTTCTACAGCACCTGCAGCAGCTCTGCGAGCACCAGAGCGGCCAACGGCACAATGGCCTGTGCTACTTCCGCGCAGAGCGCACCTACCTGCAACGCACCCTGCCCTTCTGGGGTGTGGAAGAGCTTCACCGAATCGCGCGCAGCCTCGCAGACAAGGGCATCATCGTCATCGATTCCGCGCCGCTGATGTCCAGCGAGGAGCTGTTGTTCGCGCTGAGCTTCAGCGCGCCGGAATCTGTGCCGACAATACCAACCGAGCACAGCGCTGCGTCAGACGCCCAGGCGCTGCCGGCAGGCGCACCGGAGCCGCCCCCGTATCGCCGCAGCGCGGGCATTCTGCCGGCGCATTGGGCGCCCAGCGAAGACATGCTGCAGCTGCTCAGCCTGAACCACAACATACCGCGCCAGTTCGCCATGGACCAACTGGAAGATTTCATCTATTACTGGCGCGAGCGCGGTGAAACCAGCCACGCCTGGGAGAACAAGTTCCGGCAGCACGTTACCGCCAACTGGCGGCGCCGGCAGCAACACCAGGCGGAGAGCTTCCTGCCGCAGCAATCGACAACGCTGGATCAGCACTGGCGGCCCAGCGAAGACGCCATGGAGATAATGCTGCGCGCCGGCATAGAGCGCGATTTTATCGAGCAGGCGATACCCGAGTTTATTCTCTACTGGCGCGAGCGCGGTGCGGCGCCAAAAGGGCTCAACTCAAAGTTCATCCAGCACATCCGAATCCAGTGGGCGAAGTACACCTCCAGCGTCAGCCACAGCACTGAGCCGACGCGGATCAGCGCCGACTGGCAGCCGGTTGCGGACGTGTACGATATTCTCCGGCTATCGCATATTGATGAAGATTTCGCCCGCGCGCTACTGCCCGAGTTCATCGTATACTGGCGCGACAGCAACCAGGTACAAACCTCCTGGAACAGCAAGTTTGTGCAGCATGTGAAATACCACTGGGCCAAACGCCACCGCATAGAACAGACGGAAAGCACCCATGCCGGATACCAGGGACCTGGTGCAACAGGTCGCACAAGAGATAGAAGCCTCGAGGAACACCTCACCGACACCTCCTGGGCAAAGTGAGGACGCCGCGCCCACCGATGCGCATATCGAGGCCATCAACCAGGTCTTCAGCCTCTTTCTGCTCAACTATCACAATCAGTTCTATGCGGCGTTTCCGGATAACACCAAACTGAACCAGATAAAAAAGCTGTGGCTGGAATCACTCGCGGTCTACCCGGTGGAACAGATACTCAAGGGTGCGAAGCACGCCATCGAACACAGCGAGTATTTGCCTACCCTGAACAAAATGCACGAATGCTGCCTGGAGTGTTTGCGCTCAGGCGGCCTGCCTGCTCCGCGCGAGGCTTACCGCGAAGCCTGCCTCGCCGCCTCGCCCAAGTCGGCCCAGCCCTGGAGCCATCCGGCGGTATACCTGGCGGGCCGGGACAGTGATTGGTTCTTTCTGGCCAACAACGCCGAGACGGTCACCTGGCCTGTTTTTCGCAAGCACTACGAGGGGTATTGTGCACGGGCCATGCACGGGGAAGACCTCGAAGTACCGGCGCCCGCCGCCCTGGAACGAGCACCGGTCAAGCCGCTCTCCAGGGATGAACAGTTGGAGCAATTGCGCAAACTGCGCGAGGAAACGGGTATCTGAGCACCGCCGTGGCGCGGCTCAATAGGCTTCGCTGGGCCCGCGGGCGAGATTTTCGAAGCGTGTGTGTTCGCCGAGGAAGGCCAGCCTGCACGTACCAATGGGGCCGTTACGCTGCTTGCCGATAATAATCTCGGCAACGCCCTTATCCTGTGATTCCTCGTTGTACACCTCATCCCGGTAGATGAACATAATGACATCGGCGTCCTGCTCGATCGCGCCGGACTCGCGCAGGTCTGAGTTCACGGGACGCTTGTTGGGCCGCTGTTCCAACGCCCGGTTCAGCTGCGACAGGGCGACCATTGGCACGCTCATTTCCTTGGCGATCGCCTTCAGGCTGCGCGAAATCTCCGAAATCTCGGCGGTACGGCCTTCCGAGGCACCTGCCACCTGCATCAGCTGCAGATAATCCACCATGATCATGGCCAGCCCGCCGTGTTCGCGAGACACCTTGCGCGCCCGGCTGCGTACCTCTGTCGGCGTCAAGGCAGGCGTGTCGTCGATAAACAGCGGCACGTCCTTCAATTTGCTCACCGCGGCACTGAGCTTGGGCCAGTCTTCCTGTTCCAACTGGCCGGTGCGAATACGGGTCTGGTTGATTCGGCCGATGGAAGACAACATACGAATAACGAGCTGGTCGGCGGGCATCTCCATGCTGAACACCAGCACGGGTTTGTCCTGGTTCAGCGCCGCATGCTCGGCGAGGTTCATGGCAAAACTGGTTTTGCCCATGGAGGGACGGCCGGCCACGATCACCAGATCAGAGGGCTGCAGCCCGGAGGTCTTGTCATCGAGATCGTTAAAGCCGGTACTCAAACCGGTGATCTTGCCGCCGGAGTTGAACAACTCCTCAATGCGGCCTACCGCGGACTTCAGCAGTGGGTTTACATCCTTCGGACCACCGCTCTTGGGGCCCTCTTCGGAAATTTGTGCGATGCGCCGCTCGGCCTGGTCAATCAACTCATGGGAGGTGCGGCCCTCAGGCATAAAGCCACTGTCGGCAATGTCCTGTGCCGCCTCAATCAGCTTGCGCAGGCTGGCGCGCTCACGCACCACCTGCGCGTAGGCGCGAATATTGGAGGCGCTGGGCGTGTTTTGCGCCAGTTCGGCGAGGTAAGGCAGTCCGCCAGCCGCTTCCAGGTCGCCGCTGGCTTCGAGCTTGTCCGCCACCGTAATGACATCGATGGGCTCCAGCGCCTCGGCGAGCAGGTGTATCTGGCGGAAGATCAGGCGGTGTCCCGCCCGGTAAAAATCCCCTGCTGTCACCTCTTCTGCCACAGAATCCCAGCCATCGGCAGACAGCAGCAACCCACCCAGCACGGATTGCTCCGCCTCCACCGAGTGCGGCTGCATCTTGATACGCGCCAGATCCGCATCCCCCGGATGGGGAAGCTCGGACACATTGTCTGGGTAGTCGGGGTCGGCCATCAACTGCACTTATCGTTGCGGGTCAAACAGATTAATGGATATGGCGGACAATCTGAAGGCGTATCTGGCACTGCGGCGGCAAACACCCCCTAAAACGAAAAAAACACCGGCCATCGCTGACCAGTGCTTTTGACGACATGCCATCTGATCCCGCCGTGGCGGGGTCAGATGAGCGGCATTTATTCAGGTATCACCGCAATGACAACCTGGGCGGTCACCTCGCCGTGTACCTGTATGGCCACTTCGTACTCGCCCAGTTCTCTCAGCGCACCCTCTGGCAGGCGCACCTCAGCCTTGTCTATCTCGCAGCCCGCAGCGGTTACCGCATCGGCAATATCCCGGGTTCCGACTGAACCGAACAATTTGCCTTCTTCGCCGGCGTTGGCGGTGATGGTGATAACACCCAGGGCGTCGATCGCCTCGCCTCGCGTCTGCGCTGCTGCCAGCGTTTCAGCGGCGGCCGCTTCCAGCTCGGCGCGGCGCGCCTCAAATTCAGCGACATTGTTCTCGGTGGCAGGCACAGCCTTGCCCTGCGGGATCAGGTAATTGCGACCGAAGCCGGACTTCACGTCTACCTTATCGCCCAGGTTGCCCAGATTGCCGATGTTTTCCAGCAGAATAACTTCCATTTCTCTTTCCTCTGTTTGAGGGGGTCGGCCCTCTCACTCACAAATTCTCAACCGCAACGCCTGGCTAACGGCCCGACTACTCTTCAACCAATTTTCAACCCACTCACGCCGACGGGCTCTCGGACACACCCATCTATTTGTCCGAATCGTCACCGTCATCATCGCGTTCGTCCGCCTCGCGTCGCTCATCGCGCAAGCGGCGCCTCTCCTCCCGCTGCGCCCAGCGCTGGCGAAAGTCGAACCAACTGTCTGCGATGGCAAAGAACACCACCACCAACTTCAGCGGATCCAGAATCAACCAGGCAATGTAAAACCAGGTCAACCAGATGCCACCGCGGCCACGCGCCGCCGCCCAACTGTGCACCAACGCCAACCCGGCGAAGGTCAGGGGGATGAAACAGATCATCGCCCAGGTCTGCAGCTGCAGGTTAAGGCTCGCCAGAATCAGACCGGCTATCACCATGCCCGCCGTCGCCCCCACGGGGTAGCGCAGGGCCCTGAATTCCTCGCCAAAACCGCCGGGATTGTACAACGCGGCCTGCCAGTAACGCGCCAGCAGCAAACTCAATACCGCCGTTAACGCCGTGCCTGCGCCCAGCATGCCCGCTATCGCGGTGGTACCAAACTGCAAAGCAACCTGGTCCTCGCCGCCCGCCCCAGCGTCCTTGCGCAGGTCCGCGACGAACTGCTGCAACATCTCTGCCAGGGCCGCCAGGTATTGCTGGCCGAACGCCAAAAACGCCAGGCCCGCCAGGAAGCCAACGCCGACACTGGCCAACACCGTCAGTGGCAAACTCACGCTGGCCCGAAGTACCAGCGCCAGCACCGCGGTGCCTGTCAGCAGCGTCAGCGGCCCGCTATCACCAAATACAACAGCCAGCGCTCCCGCCGGCAACAGCGCCCACATCATGACCCAGGCGCCTGGCCCTGCGCCTTTGCGCAGGGTGACCAGCGCGATAACCGCCGCGCTGATCCAACAAAACACGGTGCTTGCTGCACCGATCATGGTCACCAGCAACGCCTGCCAGCGACCGCGCATTACAAACTCAGCCAGGCCTACCACAAGCGCTCTCGACCGGGCTGCAGCTGCGCGCTTCGAATCGCTCTACTTGTGAGCGTCCGAATAAGGCAACAGTGCCAGGAAACGCGCGCGCTTGACCGCGGTTGCGAGCTGACGCTGATAGCGCGCCTTGGTGCCGGTAATACGGCTGGGTACGATCTTGCCTGTTTCAGACACATAGGCCTTGAGGGTCTCGAGATCCTTGTAATCGATCTCCTTGGTGCCCTCAGCGGTGAAACGACAAAACTTACGACGACGGAAAAAACGTGCCATGACAATAACTCCCTGATTCCTTGATAACCCGCTAGCGATCGCTTAGCGAAGCGCTAGTCTGCCGCGGCTTCCGGGGCGGGTTCGGCCGGCGCATCTTCTACGGTGGCCGATTCTTCCTTCGCAGGCTCCTCAGATCTCGCTGATTCGGTAGCCTGGCGCTCTTCATAACGACTCTTGCGCTCGCGATTCTCTTTTTCCGCCTTCATGATGAAGGACTCTTCGGTGACCGGCGCGTCGCGACGGATTACCAGGTTGCGGATAACCGCGTCGTTGTAACGGAAAGTCGTCGTCAACTCGTCCAGCGCATCGTTGGAGGCTTCGACGTTCATCAGCACATAGTGTGCCTTGTGGATCTTGTTGATCGGGTAGGCGAGCTGCCGGCGACCCCAGTCTTCGAGGCGGTGTACCTGTCCGCCATCTTTCTGGATAGTGCTGGTGTAGCGCTCGATCATGCCGGGCACTTGCTCTGACTGGTCCGGATGGACCATGAATACGATCTCGTAATGTCGCATACGCGTAGGCTCCTTACGGGTTAATGCCATCCGCCTGCGTCTGTTCGCACCGGTATGGCAAGGAGGATCGGCCATTGGGGTGGCCGGGCAAATTTTGAGGCGCGGAGTTTAACGGCTTTACGGTGCCTAAACAAGGGCCTTCAGGTGCCGCTTTCAGCCACCTTTCGCACGCTGACGCACCGCTTCGAACAGGCAGATGCCGGCCGCAACCGACACGTTCAGGCTGCTCACCGTGCCCACCATGGGCAGGCGCACCAAAACGTCGCAGTTTTCCCGGGTTAAGCGCCGCAGACCACTGCCCTCGGCACCCAGAACCAGCGCCGTGGGGCCGGTCAAATCAGTGTCGTACAGCGTTGATTCCGCATCCCCGGCGGCGCCAAACAGCCACACGCCACGCTCTTTCAGGGCCTGCAGCGTGCGGCTCAGGTTGGTTACCTGCACAAAGGGCACAGATTCCGCAGCGCCACAGGCCACCTTGCGCACCACGGCCGTCAAGCCGGCGGCCTTGTCTTTGGGTACCACCACTGCAGCTGCACCGGCAGCGTCGGCGCTGCGCAGGCAGGCGCCCAGGTTATGTGGATCTGTCACGCCGTCCAGTACCAGCAGGAGCGCAGGGGGAGTTGCACTGGCAGCGCGCTCCAACAACTGCGCCTCGGACCAGAGGTTGCCGCCGGCAACATCAGAGGAGGCCGCGTCGGGATTCGTCTCGGCCACGGCGCCCTGATGACGCCCATTGACCCGCTCGTCCAGCTGCGCGCGCTCTGCGCGACTGACAGCAACGCCCTGATTCCTGGCCAGGGTTTCCAGCGCGGTGATGCGCTTGTCGTTCCTGCCCGCCTGCAACCACAGCGCCTGCACCTGCTCCGGGTTGCGCCTGAGCAGACTGTCCACCGCGTGAATGCCGTAAACGTAAGCCATTGTCAGTGGTGGCGGCGCAGGCCCGTTTTGCGGGAGGACTTGCTGCCCCCCTTGCCACCGTCCTTACCCGAGGTTTTTCCGCCCTGCTTTGGCTTCCCAGAGCGCCTGCCCGAGCCCTTTTTCCCGGCTCCCTGCTTCGCTGGCTTCTTTTTGGGGGCCGCTTTACTGGCCGCACCCTCGCCGGGTTGTTGGCGTTTGCCCTTGCGGGCAGACTTGTCGGAAATCAGCTCAAGGTCGATTTTCTTGTCATCCAGATCTACCCGGGCAACCTGCACGCGCACCGCCCCGCCGAGCTGGAAGCTGCGCCCACTGCGCTCGCCGGTCAAGCGTTGCGTGGCACGGTCGAAGTGGTAGTAGTCGCCCGGTAGCGCGGTAATGTGCACCAAACCCTCGATATACAGGTCCTTCAGCTCCACAAACAGGCCAAAGCTGGTGACCGCTGTAATCACGCCGTCAAACTCGTCGCCGACATGCTGGCGCAGGTACTCGCACTTGAGCCAGGCATCTACATCGCGGGTGGCATCGTCGGCGCGACGCTCGGTCATGGAGCAATGCTCGCCGTGTACCGCCATCGCCTGCGCGTCGTAGGGGAAAATAGATTTCGCCTGCAGAGCCCTTGCGCCCTTTACGCGACGCACTCCGTGAGCCGCCCGGCGGCTGCGGATCAGGTGGCGTATACCGCGGTGCACCAGTAGATCGGGATAGCGCCGAATGGGTGAGGTAAAGTGCGCGTAGGCCTCGTAGTTCAGTCCGAAGTGGCCGCCGTTTTCGGGCCGGTAAACGGCCTGGCTCAGAGATCGCAGCAGCATGGTCTGGATCACGTGGGCATCATCGCGGCCCTCGATCTGTGCCAGCAGCGCCTGGTAGTCCAGCGGTGTCGGTTTGGCGCCACCGCGCAAATCCAGACCCAGCTCGCCCAGGAATTTCCGCAGGTTCTCAAGCTTTTCCTCTGTCGGCCCCTCGTGAACGCGATACACGATGGGTACTTCATTGCGCGCAAAGAAGTCTGCCGTGGCAACGTTGGCGCACAGCATGCATTCCTCGATCAACTTGTGGGCGTCGTTGCGCACCACGGGGACAATGGCCTCTATCTTGCGCTTTTCATCAAAAATGATGCGTGTTTCCACGGTTTCGAAGTCGATGGCCCCGCGCGCGGAGCGCGCCTTGCGCAATACACCGTAAAGCGCGTGCAGGCGCTTCAGGTCTGTGACGCGCTTGCGATTGACCTGCGGATGGGAGCCTCCTGCGAGCACTTCGCCCACCTGCGTGTACGTGAGGCGCGCATGGGAGTGGATGACCGCCTCATAAAACGCATACTCCAGCAGGGCGCCATCGCTCGCCAGTGTCATCTCGCACACCATGGCCAGCCGATCCACGTCCGGTTTCAGCGAGCACAAACCGTTGGACAGCGCCTCTGGCAACATCGGTACGACGCGTTCGGGAAAGTACACGGAATTACCGCGCACGGCCGCCTCGTCATCCAGCGCAGAGCCGGGGCGCACGTAGTGCGAGACATCGGCAATGGCTACCCACAGACACCAGCCATCGCCACGCTTTTCGCAGTAGACCGCATCATCGAAATCGCGTGCATCCTCTCCATCAATGGTCACGAACGCGAGGTCACGCAGGTCCTCACGGTGCTGCTTGTCTGATTCGGTGGGCTCCCCTTCAAGAGCCGATGCCTCGCGCTGAACGTCCTCCGACCACTCCCAGGGGATGCCGTGTGCGCGAATAGCGACATCGATCTCCAGGCCGGGGTCGAGGTGATCTCCGAGAATTTCAGCGATTCGTCCCTTCGCACCCAGCTGTCGCGTGGGGTAATCCGTGATCTGGGCGGTGACGATCTGCCCGGAACGGGCATCGCCCTTGTTGCCCGGCGGAATAAGGATTTGCTGGTTGATGCGCGCATTATCGGGAATGACAAAACCGATACCGCTCTCTTCCTGGTAGCGGCCGACAATCTCTGCATGCGCCCGGGCGAGTACCTCGACGACCTTGCCTTCGAGGCGACCGCGCCGATCCTCCCCGGTTACCTGCACCAGCACCTCGTCGCCGTCGAACACAAAATGCATCTGCCGTGCAGAGAGGTAGACGTCCCCCTCCTGCGCAAGCGGCATGGCGAACCCGTAACCGTCGCGATGGCCCTGAACGCGGCAATGCAGCAAATCCATGCGATCAACCACGCCAAAGGCGCCTTTGCGGTCGCACAACAGCTGCGCATCGCGCACCATCGCCCGCAGGCGCTTGCCCAGCGCATCCACCTGCGCCTCTTCAGTGAGGCTCAACTTACGTGCCAGTTGTTTCTGATTGAGGGGTTTTTTGGCGCCCTCCAGCACTTCAAGGATCAGTTCGCGGCTGGGGATCGGGTTGTCATACAGGGACGCCTCGCGGGCGGCATGCGGGTCGGCAATCTTGCCTTTTTTGGCCATAATAAGCGGTTGGCTCACGTTACAGGGTGGGAAGGAGGGATAGATACAGCAGCGATTATACGCGAGGATTGACAAGGCCGCGCGCGAAAAGTTACAGTTCGCGCCCTCTGGATTTTCCCTCCTGCCCAGGTGGTGAAATTGGTAGACACGCTAGCTTCAGGTGCTAGTGGCCGCAAGGCCGTGGAGGTTCAAGTCCTCTCCTGGGCACCATAGTTCTATATAAATCAATGTGTTACGCGGATTTATTTAGATACCCCACATAAAGCCCTTCATAGACTCTCTTTTGCCAGTGCCATAGATCGGCCCTCAAGGTGTTTGCCGCACCCTGAGAGCCTGACCACAACCACCTACCAAGGAGGTGACTTATGGCTGAGCAAAATACTACCACCCCGCTGGACGAACTCGTGCGGATCAGAGCACTGCTTTCGCTCATGTGGTCCGTGCGTAAGCTTCCCCGTTTAGTAGACAGGACATAACTAGAGCTTTCTGGCATTTTACAACCAGGAGGTTCACATGAAGAAGTCCAAGTTCACAGAGAGTCAGATCGTGGCGATTCTCAAGGAAGCCGATGCCGGGATGCTGGTCAAAGACATCTGCCGCAAATACGGCATTTCATCACCGACCTATTACTCATGGAAATCGAAGTACGGCGGCATGGAGGCATCAGAGCTCAAGCGCGTCAAAGAGATTGAGGCGGAGAACGCCAAACTCAAGCGTATGTACGCGGATATGGCGCTTGAGAACGCAGCGATGAAGGAGCTGATCTCAAAAAAGCTGTAACACCGGCGGAGAAAAGGACGGCAGCCAGCTTCTTGGTCAGTGAACAGGGGCTGTCGATAGCCAGATCCTGCCGGTGTGTCGGGCTTTCACGCTCAGCGTTCTACAAGGTGCCTGAGCATTGGACGGTGAGAGATGCTGAGGTGATAGCTGCCTTGGCGGAGTTTGTCGAAGGCAGGCCCAGCAGAGGATTCTGGAAGTGCCGCAAGCAGCTGCGCAGGAAGGGGTATCCATGGAATCACAAACGCATTTATCGCGTCTATAAGCTCATGGACTTGCATCTGCGGCGTCCAGCGAAGAAGCGTTTGCCCAAACGGCAGCGAGCCGAGCTGTATGTGCCTGCGCTGCCAGACACAGTATGGTCGGCAGACTTCATGTCGGATGCGCTACACACGGGCAAGCGGTTCAGGACCTTCAATGTCACGGACGATTTCAATCGGGAGGTACTCCATATCGAGATCGATACGTCCATTACCTCGACCCGCCTGGTTCGCGTGTTTCAACAGCTTCGCGAGCAACATGGCCTGCCACAGGTTCTAAGGACCGACAACGGCCCGGAGTTTTTGGGTGAAGTCTTTACGGCCTGGGCCAAAGAGGCCGGGATGGCCATCCAGTATATCCAGCCCGGCAAGCCCAATCAGAATGCGTACATCGAAAGGTTCAATCGCACCTATCGCGAGGAGGTGCTGGATCAGTACCTGTTTACGTCGCTAGAGCACGTTCGAGAAGCCACCTGGTGGTGGATGATCGAATACAACGAGGATCGGCCTCACGATGCGTTGGGAGATATGACGCCCCTTGAGGCCAGACAATCCGCTGGAAACTCTAGTTTCGAACTGTCCACTTGACGGGGAAGCTTACGCGTGGACTGGGACAGCCCGTTTATCGAAGCTGAAAACGGAGCAGGCTTCCTGCAAGGGCAAATAATCACCAAACTAGGCGACATTATCGAGAACCTGTATAGCTCTACGGAGGTGAACTCATGAGCAAGGCGTCATTGCCATACGATGCAGTGCACACGGTGTGTCAGGAAATCGGAATACTGGCTGAGGCAATCGAGGCTGGATGTATGAGTGCCCTCACCAACGAGGACGACTCCGGCTTCAATGAGCACCAAAACCTGTGGCTGATGCACAATGCAGCCAGAACCATTGGCCTAATTGCGGACCACTGTATCGGTGGACAGATGAGGGGCACAGAGGGTTGGCTGGGTTTGCCGAACATGGACAATCAGGAGGGTGAGTCATGAGCGAATTCAACAGCAAAGCTCTGGACGCAATTGACACTATCCAATGGGCGGTTCGAGTAACTTCATTTCTCGCCGGCGCATCCTCCACAGACATACCCAGCGGTCTTGCCCAAGAAGGTCAAGCTTTCGTGTTACTGGAGGTCCAAGGCAAGCTTGAAGGGGCTTCAGATGAGTTGAAAGAGGCCCTGTCGATACTGAATAGGAAGGAGGGCACGTCATGAGCGAGCTATCCGTTATCCGCGCCCAGGCTGAAGCGATGAAGGCCACCATGCGTGACGACTTGTCCGATACTGCTTGCGCAATTGAGTCGGTCGGTGAGCTGCTGTTCCGCGACTCCATCAGCCTGGACCATGAGCTTAAAGACCGGGATAAGGAGGGTCTTGTACTCGCAATCTCCGCCCTCGGGAGGCACGTAAACAACCTCGGAGAAGGCATCATCGAGGAACTTTGCACAGCTCAAGGACTTGCAGAGAAGCTAGAGAAAGCCGCCGGTAGCTGACCATACAGGGGGTTTGGCCCCTTTTTCTGACGTGAGGCGCGCTATTCGCTATTCGTCCAGAGACTAGTGTTCTGAGCCACTAACAAGCTCTGGATTCCGCTCTTCTAAAGAATGCCTAATAGAATCCAACCTCTTAACCAGTCGCTCTACTTCAATCAATGCCTGCGTTACGTCGGACTTATTGACTTTGACACCCATTTTATAGTCGGCTCGAACCCTAGAAGCATGCAGAGCGATCATTTTATATCCAATCATTCGAATATCAGAAATAACCCCTGAGTCCAGTGGCTCAGGCGGATCATCTTCTGGATAGTTCTTGAATTTAAAGCTTAGCTTCTGGTGCGAACCCTGAGCGAGCCGCATTCCATCATGATCGCCGAGTACAGCGTTCAACCATTGGCACTCGTGGTACGCGAAGTAATAAATGCGGCCCAGCGCAGTCCTCCATTCCGCCTCCGAATTTGCCTCCCCGAGTTCCTTTGCAATCTTCAGAAAATCTTGATGAACCACGCTGAGACCGCTCCCAGAACGCTAGGCTTGCAGAGCGAGAAAGCTACAGTTGACGAAATTGGTAACTTGTTGCGGCAGTAGCTTCTGCGACGTGAGCTTCGAATAAAATTTCTCATTCAAATCTACGGCGGTTTCTGGTCCTGCAACAAGAGTTTTGTTGAAGCAGATAAATGCGCCCTCGTCTTCATCATCGAAAACAAATGGGTTGTGCGAAAGACAAGCAATTGCTAGATGCCCCGCGACGTCCTCCAATTCCTGAACTAAGCGAGCTATATCGCTGTCCGAAATCGCATAGCGGAGCATGAAATCATAAACGTGCTGGGCGTTAGCCAACGTTTCTTCAAACTCTCGAACCGCTTCTTCGTCTTGAGTTGCGTTTGGCAATGACGACGCAATTTCGAGCGCTTTTTTTATGCGTCCCGACTTGCAGCATGCATCGAACAGAGCTGCTTCCATTCGGTCAGCTTCGCCAGCTTCACTAGCGAATCCCCTTGCTCTCTCGAAATAGTAAGACGCCTCGTTACTCATCCCAAGCCGATCCAGGCTAACAGCGAAGTTTGCATTGAAAACGTAATTGTTCTGACTAAGATTTAGAGCGCGCTTGTGGTTACTCACGCTTTCCTCAAGGTTATACTCTAGGGCGGCAATCATGCCGAAAGCATCGTAAGCAGCCGCAGCGTCAGAGGAGAGCAGCTTTTCTGCATCCCTCTTACAAGCCTGGATTTCAAACTCTGAGTATTCGCGCTCCATCAATTGATTCAGGCGATCTGTCAAAGTTTGAGAAATAGTTTCTGTTTGTGGCATCTATAGTTCCGGTCGACAGAGGATAATCTCTGTAAATGGGCGCAAAGTGTAACCCATCCTCCATCTTAATATACACCTAGGTTAGCTACATCCCCAAAATTATCACTACTAAATTCTACCAAGCCATAAACTCTTCAAGCTATTGATTATTATAGCTATTTAAGCCATCAAGCCGACTTTGCACGCTGCCTCCACACCGAAAAATGTGATCGCCCGCACAATTACATGCCCTGACTCCTCCCAGACTCGCTGAATCTCCGGGCACAGGGCTGTAGATACAGTCTTCACCAGCAATAAAGACTGGCATTGTAGGGGTTACGCGAGGATGATTCTTTGTGCGCTTGCTACATAAGACTCACAGTAAGTATGCTTCTTGCCTAGGCAGGGCTCCAACGATTCAGCTTTGCTGACCTAATAAGCGTAGCGACAGGCAATGGATCGAGATCTTTAAACAGCGCCTGCCTCCTTCCAAAGATATCCAACAACCATAGAATAGGCCAAATGAAAATACTGATCGGAAAGCCTTCAGGCCCGAAGTAGTTTTCCTCTACTCCTGACAAATCCACAGAAAATCTAGACGAAAACTCCTCCAGCAATTCTAGGCCATCATCACCATCAACACCCAAATCCATGTTGATAAGGGTATCTGGCGTTATCTCCGACGAGTCGACTCCAACAAACTCGGCGACGAACTCGATAACAATTTCATCCAATTTCATCATCTTTCAATTTGATGTACCTAAACATCCTGCTATACATTGATCCAATGACCTAGCATCAGGAAGCAGTGCTACAAGCCCCGCTACTGGCACCCACCTTCCCACAAAAGACCCAACTATGGTTGTTTTCGAACCAACTCCAAGTTTCAATGTCGGAGCAGGAACTCTTTTAGGAAATCTAAGATCTCCGAAGAGGGCCCTAGAAGCAGCTGATGCAACCGATGTTCCCTTGCTAGCGTTTGCCGGTTTACCTCCCACGGGTATAACCGGAAACCCAGAAGCAACAACGGCAGCTTTCGAAGCGGTATCCACCCCGAAAATTTCAGAAGCACAGCCCACACTGCAGGAAAAATACTGGCCTGGATTTGAGATCAAGTCGGCTATATCTCTCATGAGGCTTGGCTGCCTTGGTTGTTGATCGAACTGTCGAGCCCAAAGACCCCAGTTTGCTGTGATAAGCCCATTCGCCTCATTCTCCGCGACGTTGGAATCGCCTATTTTCCAAGTCGGTGGCAGACCGGATGGGCCAGTTGCAAACAGTCCTGAACCGAGCTCCACTGGCCCAGAGTTTGAAGGATGAGCCGAGGGAATGGCATCACCGGCCCCGTGTGACATCAACCACTGTTGAAATTCTGAACTTGCACAATTGTTTGCATTGGCTGCACTGGGTGAACTGCAAACTTGTTGCAAAAGTGAAACAACATCAACCGATTGCGCCCAGCCGAGAGCGCCCGAGATTATCTGGTCGATATATGTCTGCCCGAAACTACCATCTATCGATATCGAGCCTACGAGGAAATAGAAATCTGGGAGGCCTGGATCACATATAGTAGTTGAAATGTAGACGCCATTAGCGTCATAACCGGCTGAAGCAGTTGCACACGCTAGTCCCGAAGGATCAATGTTGCGCAGCGGATTATTCGAGGCATAAGTGTATCTGTTATAGTTTCTGCCATTAAGCGGGGATTGGGTGACCGGGTCAGGGCTCAACATTCTACCCAAGGCTGGGTCGTATATACGACCATTCATGTGGATAACTCCAATATCACTCAAATGCTCATGCCCTGTGTATCCTCGCAATTGATTTGTAGGGGGAGCAGCGGACACCCAATCAGAGGCATTTCTACGACTTCCCCACGCGTCATAACTGAATCTTTCTAGAACAGAGCCGTCGGACTCCTTGGTCAGCGCCGTAACACTGCCCAAGTGATCTAAATGAACATACTTATGTTCTGGGAAGCCCATCAACGTTTCGCGGAGCATGACTATCCGGCCGTATGCTTGGACAATGTGTCTTTCCCCCCAAAGCGAGCCATCCGTTACCTTCTCATAATTCCCCAAATAATGTGTTTGCTGGCTACCCTTAGTCTTTTTGTATCTTTGCCTATCCGGTCCATAGTGAAACTCGTAACTCAATCCGGATTGGGATAAATGTGTTGGTTTATCGTAGCTAGACCATGTAATACTCGGCTGACTGGTTCCGGCAAACAGGTTCCCGTTGGCATCATAGTTCAGCGTATTCAGTGCCGTGCCGATCAATACTTCGGTTACGGCGTGAACTGCACTTGAATTGTAAGAATACGAACTTCCATAGTCCGATTTCGCAGTAATGTTACCGATCACATCATAATCGTAGTTGACTGTTGGATTGCCAGGCACGGAAGCCGATACTAGCCGGTCTAAACCATCGAAACTGAAGTCCTCTGTCAATGTATGAACTTGATCATTGCGTGCTTTCATATTCCCATAATCATCATACGCATAAGTAAAGTGCTGGACTGTGCTGGCGCCGTTAGTTGTCTTTAGCTCGGTAATCCGACCAGAATCGCCTTCATAGTTGGTCGCAGTAGAGCTACCATCACCCAACCATTCTGTCTCAATACGTCCCTTAGCGTCGGACTTAGTGAGTTGATAGTAGACTTTAGAGCCGGATGTATTCTGTACTCGCTCCAAAAATCCTAAAGGATTATAGGTGTACGCAATGGTAAAGCCACTGGGATAGGATTCAGTTGCGACTTTGCCACTTGGGCCGTAAGTAACAGATGTAGTATAGGTAAATGTAGAATCGATCGTAGTGCTTGTCGACGTGAGCCGGCCGTAGTTCCCAACCCCATACGAGTAAGTCCGATTGAACCCATTCTGGCTTTCGCTGTGGAGCCGACCTATTCCCAGGTTTCCTCCCGTGGTATTGTCATAGCTCCAAGTGGTTATGCCTTCAGGCTCATTTCGACTTACCATGCGACTCAATAAGTCATACTGAGCGGTAATACCAGGGCCACCAGCAAGCTTGGGTGATTTCTCCCACACCAATTCACCAAGCCCGCTATACCCGTATGTGTAAACACCGTGGTCAGGATCGTTTGATTCAACTAAGCGCCCAAGCCTATCGAACGTGTAAGAAACTGTGCTCTCTTGAGAGCTTCCATATGCACTAATTACCTTGACTCGATTTCCTTGGGCATCGTACTCAAACTTGGTTTGAGTGGCTTCTGAATCCTCGGCCAATACTAATTGTCCGAGCGCGTTGGTCCACTGCTTTGAGATACGCCAGTTGGGCTCTACGATGGTTGTTAGCGCGCCGTCATAAACATAGATTCGATCAAGTGTTGAATCCGGTCGATCAGCTATATATAGCCGGCCCAAGTGGTCATAATCGTTTGTACTCCATGCGGGCATGCTCCCCGAAAAGTAGGGTTCAGACAATTTATAGATTCGACCGTGAGCATCATATACCGTATCCACATTAACGAAAGTACCATCAAAACTTCTTGTTCTTACACGCACTTTCCTTGCAAGGCGGTCTTGGAAAACTCGAGCAGGTGGTGATCCCGATTCCAATACCTCGGTATACATGACTGCCGTCAAATTGCTTGAAGACTGATCCTCATAGCTTTTTGTCTCTGTCGATGTTGTATCGGGGCGGACTACTCGCCATTGATGGCCAAAACTGTCGTAATCCCAACTTGTAACGAGATTATTCGGATCGATTTCGCTCAAGAGGAGCCCATGTTTCCCATCCCAAGTTCTGCTGATGATATGATTTGCTGGGTTTTTTATCGACACAGGAAAGCGACCCTGAGAATCATATTGGATGGTGGCTGTGCGCGAGATTATACTCGGCCCAGATACCTCGATCTCATCCAAATTTCCGAAACTGTCGTAGCCGTAGCGTTGGGTTAGCTCCAGGTCGAGCCCGACCCCCTGCTCACTGACGGAATAATCAAGCTTGCCGTTGCCGGGCAAGTAAAAAAAGTTTTCGTGGCGATTCTTTGCGCTATCGTGGACACCGTTTAGCCAAAACTTTGTTACTGTCGCGTCTAACTGATTGATTCGCCAGCTCGTTTCATCACTTGTATATGTTCTAACTATTTCGGTCTGATGAGTCGTTCCGCTCTCCACATCATTGATAGAAGTGACAGCATCAATAACGTTTCCGTAGCTATCAATGCCGTTTATTGTCCGCGTTGTGGTGGATAGTAGACGTCCGTCAGTGAGATTGAATGCTTTTTCAATCTGTGTGCCCACATACGAAAATACCGGTCCAGCACCTAGGTTGCCAAAGACAAGATACGTAGTTTCGGAATCGCTTATAACTGTCCCTGTGCTGGTTTGTACGATAGTCGCCTTTTTCGCACGACTGGAATAGGGGTATTGCTGCTCATACTCTGTAATTGTTGTGCTGTCCTTAGTTGCATTGTTAGACGTGATCTTAGCGAAACCAAGCAACCCGCGACCACCATGATCACGCTTTAAACTCTCGTAAAAGTATTCAGTTGTGTCATATCCACCAACCCCATCCGAGCGTTTAAACTTCGAAACTACATTAACCCCCTCTTTGACGTCCTCTATCGGAAGCACACTGCTCGTTCCCTTTTCGTATACGCTTGGATCAGCGATTTGTTTGAACGTAAATTCTGTTTCCAAACCAAATCCGGTGGTGATTTTTCTGATCAGGTGGTGGGGTGGATCATCATTACCGTAAACACGGATGGTACTGGTCTCACAGTACCCGTAGGGCGTACTGGTTTGGCAGTTATCCATAAGCACCGCGGTGTATTCAGATATGCCGTCACCGTCCAAGTCAACCGATTGCTGGAATCCATAGAGGTCTTCGTCATCTAACAGTGCCTCAGCTTCGGAATGCGCCCCCATTTCATCACGCATGAATAGAAGGCTCACAGCACTTTCCTTGGTAGGCCCTGAACCACTTTCGGAACGGCCATAAGAATCGGCCTTGGTGTCGCCGTTCTCCTCCACAAAAGGCAGCATTGCGAAGGAGGCACCAGCGCTCACAAACGATTCGCCGGTAAAGTAGTCGACGCTGGTCCCCTCGTACCTGTCCGCAAGGCCATCCTTGTTAAAGTCGAAGAATTTGGCCCAATAGATACCGCCCCAGCAGGGGGTATATCCACCGCTGCTTCCGGAATTCAGCTTCGGATCAAAACCGCTGGCATTGTTGAAATAGACATAGCGTGTTTTCTCGATGACATCCACGTAGCCATCGCCGTTCATGTCAGCGAGCTGTACCTCGTCCTCCAATCCGGTCAGCCAAGACTGGGCGCTTGAAAAATTCGTGCCAGAATTCGTGTGCACCAACACTTCGATGTCGTACTCATGCAGGTTATGCGTGCCAAATATGCCGCAGCTGTAAGGAGTGACACTTGTGATGGTCTTAACAAGAGTAACCAAATCCAGGGCTTTATCGCCGTCCATATCGTAGAGAAACCATTCACTCTCGTCTCCCGCATGACTAAAACCCTGCCAGGTTTGAACGCTAAAATTGTTGCTGCTCGCTAAAGCGACTTTGAAGTTCGCGACACCACTGGACGTGACGCCCTCCGGGACAACAAGATCTGTGCGGCCATCGCCATTGACATCCGCAAATGCGATCTCATCAAAATTATCATATTGCGATATTCCCGGCGTAGTCCAGGTTGCGTTGTTGTATAGTCCAGGATTGTTGATATCTGAAAGCATTAGCGTGTAAGTGCCCGATGCAGTTTGCGTCGCAGGATTGGTGCCATTTTTCTGGGTATAGATGTAGTCTGGTCGACCATCGCCATTAAAGTCATGCCAGCGAGCGTTGACCATCCGTGGATTGGAAAGGTCTTGGTGTTTGTATACTGTCGTTGTGTCAGCCGGCACGGTCAAATCGTAGGCATAGTTCTCGGCATCAATTCCATTAGCATCAGCCCACCATTCGATATCGAGATCCTTCTGACATAGGTTATTGGGATCACAGCGCCGAATTTTCTTGAGTCGGGACTGATTGCCTTCGGGGCTAGAGGCCGCATTGACACCGAACATCTCGTACTCGAGGCGGTACTCCGTTACCGGTGTGGTCCCTCCGTCGATGAAGGTTTGGATTTCGTTCAAACGTTTTGGATGGGGCGTGAGCTTGGAGCCGCCTTGATAGCGGAATGTCGAATCATCACGGTTTTCCCATTCGAACTTGACCCAAGCGTAGGGTGTGAGATTCTCGTTCACGTTGCCCGTATATTTAATGACATCCGGGTAGAAGCTGCCTTCGGAATTGTCTTCGGTGTACTCGATGGTGTAGTAGTTAGTACTAACGTCCTCGACCCGGTTAAGCGCCCAGGTGTAGACGGTGCTTTTTCCCTGCGCCTCAATTCGTGAATCTGCTGTAAAGCCATACTGCATCGTATGGCCATTCGGGCTTTCAACAATGAAGTACTCTGGCCCATTACCAGCGGCACCATGGGCAGTAATTCGCCGGAAGCTATCGATCTCTGTACGGTACTCCGTTCCATGATCACCATAGGTGCCCGTGCCCACCAATAGCAGCCGGTGGCCGTCCAAGCAAAATCTATCCTCCGCCGTGAAATTAACCGCGTGGGTTTCGCCATCCTGAGAAAAGGTCTTGGGGCAGCGGGATATGCGTGAGGACGCGCCCTGTATAAACCACCCCAGGCCGACGGGGCCGTTCTTCATGTTGCTGTTGTAGGTCAGGGATACGCTGGGTGCCATTCCATTTGTGCCGGGCGGCACCACAATGGGAACTGTATAAAACGCGTTACCAGCAGCGCTGACGCTGGGTGTGCCTTCTACGGCGCCGTAATATCGCGGTCCTAGATGTTGCTCAGGTGTTGTGTTGGGGTTTGAAAGGGGCGGCGGGGGGGCGGCGGTAATGGTAGTACTGAACGTCAAAATGCACAGGGTCAGCACACTAGTCGCAATGCGGCTGACGTTCCCCATGAGACTATGGGCCCCACAGGGATAACTCGTGTACTTAGAGCACGCTGGATTATTCATTTTGCCACCCCCACACGAGACCCAGTCATGCGAGCTTGGAGCGCCTCGTTGTCATCGTGCAGGCCGATGCGAATGTTACCTTCAGCTAGTGTGACGGACTCCACGAGGAACTTGTACGGCAGATAGTTTTGCGGCGTAGCCAGCCATAATCGGAGTCCTACCTCCGAGCCGCGAGCGAGGTCTCGGTCACCTATATCCACGGCCGAGAACGCGTCAGGAGTCTGCATAATCGCCACATGGGTCTGTTCATAAAATGCCCTGTCGATCTCGGATAGTTCATGCGATGGGATGAGCTGGAAATGCAGCAGCACATAACCCATCCGTTCGTCGCCCGGAAATTCAAGCTCGACAACCTCGGCTTGAACATCGACAGGCGATTCAATTGCAAAGGCGAGCGTCCCGCTCCAATCGCTCGTGAAGGTCGTATTTTGGTGGATGCGTAGCGCATCACGATAAGTACTGGCACTGGGAGGAGCGGCCAGAACACCTATGGGTAACAGATAGAAAACTGTGAGAGCGAACAGCCCGTAGTGTTTGAGAAATCGGCAAAAAGGCAACGTTATGCACTTGCCGGAGAATGGGAAATCCATATTTTACTCTCCTCGTGGTATGGGTCTGAGGTCACGCAATCATCAATTTCCAGCGGCTCGGACTTGAACCAAGACAGGTCCTATGAGAATCGACCCTGAGCGATCGGTAACCGGGCGCCCTGAAAAGTCGACGGTAGAGCTAGCGCTGACTTTCGTCACAATACGAAATTTATAAATTTCTCTTATACGTCAGAAGGCCAAAACCCCTATCCACTTAGGTTATGAGTCGCACGACCTTTCAGGCCCAACTTGGTATTCCGCTGTGTATTCAGTATTGATCAGATCCTCTATTCTGCAAGTGAAGGAACAATATTTGGCCAAATTGGATTGATCAAGATCAAGCTGAATCAAAGTGCTTCTTAGTCACCACTCAATAGTTCGTTGGCTCGACATTCAACTGCGAGATAGTGCAATGCACTGGGAGAGCTCTCAGTCATAACTTAGCAACCATGATGTCGACGTATATCTGTAAAGAAAAGGCCCATACTTACAGACAGTTTCAGGTATGTCTCATCTGTTTGAGCCGAACGCCTCACTAGCTTAGGCTAGTCTGAGCATTTGCTATTGAAAATCCGCGAACACTGAAATCAGGCGCAACCTCAATGAAACCTACTCCAGTCAAGCTATTCGATTTCTCGTTCTCCGGCGCTAGTTACAAAGCTCGACTGGCGCTATCTCTACTCGAATTGACGGTCGAATTCGAGTCTATCGATCTGATGGCATGGGAAACTAGGTCGGACTACTTTATCAGCAAGAACCCGGTGGCCCAGATACCCCTCTTGGAACTCTCGGACGGTACGCTTCTGCGGGAATCAAATGCAATCTTGACCTGGCTTACTGAGGGCACTCCATTGATGCCCACCAACTCAGTTGAACGTGCTCAAGTTTTCCAGTGGATGTTCTTTGAAAGCAGCAATATAGACAAGAATCTCGGCCGTTGCCGATTCATGGAAACCTATCCTGACTGGAAGAAAATGTTGCCCCCCGGCCATCTTGAAATGTGTGCCTATCTTGGAGAAGAGGCGCTGAAGGTTCTCGATGAGCACTTGAGAAGCAAGCAATATCTGGTCGGAGAACGCTACACTTCTGCAGACATTTCCGTATTCGCGTACGTACATTGCTCTGAGGAAGGGGGCTTCAAGCTCGGCGACTACCCCAATGTGAAGGCATGGTGCGAACGCGTTAAAGATAGACCTGGACACATCCCAATAGACTACCAGCCCTACTAACCACAGCGACCGATATTGCTATGATCACCCGCGCTGAGACCACCGCATCCAACACAATCAACTCCGCTGCAAGGTCAGAGCACTTGCTTTGTCTTTCGCCACTCGTGACACTGTATGGAAGGTGGGGGCTAGATTAAAACGATTATGTCTATGCTCGTCTTGGCCTAACGTCATAAGTTCTGGAAATAGGCGCGCCTCACGCGGAATTCAGCGGCATATCGCCACGACCAGTGAGCGACCCACGTAGCGCGCTCTGGGGGTTACTTCAGGCTACGAGGCCCAGGGTGACTCACCCAGTAAAACCCTCTAGCTGACTGCACAGCGGCCACCTAGCCGAACCTTATCACTGACTTCTTTCATCCCGTCTAATCCCTTGCACTCAACCGTTAGAATAAGCGCCCGCTTCTGGGCTGCATCACCGGTGGAATTTAGCGCGCGCCGAACGCAATTGATGGCGTTCACACGAGCAGCAAGCGGCCCATTATCAGGATCGAGGAGTGAAGCGAGGCTACTTTCTTCCTGATCTAGCTGAAAACGATATACGGCAGCGCATACCTCACTCTGTTGGCATTCTAAGCCTGCCAAGCGATCTTCTTGCACCGCAAGTCTTTTCTGTAACGCGACTTTCTTCACCCGACTCTGGTGAGCAAGTTCACGTAGCTCACCTCGCCGGCAGGTAGCCTCATTGAGCGCAAGGAGGGCGTCCTTTTCCTCAGTGTCTGATTCAGCCATGGCCAGGTCAACCTCCAAGTCTCCAATGGAGAGAGACTCTAAATCGTCCTTCGCCGATAGATACTGAACCGAGCACTCGGCGGCGAGCTGTTTCATGCGAGCAATATCGGCCGCAACCCTTTGTATCTCACTCTGCAATGCCTCCAGGCCATTTCTCTTACCATCAACATCACCCGCCATTAGCTTATACAACGATCTCTCAGCTGCACTCAGCTCATCCTCGATCAAATCGCGTCGCGCTCGAACTGCATAGTCGGCTTCGACTAGCGATGCTAGTAGCGTTGCATGTGTTCTCAGTTGTGCGGCTTCTCTAGCATCCTCTTGACGAATGATGTCACGCTGAACAACCCGGGCTCCGGTCGTTGGCCCCAACCCTCTTCGACCTGTTTCAACCCAATCGGCCAATCTGGTCAGACTCACCACAAGACTTTCAGGCTTATCTTCAAAACGCAGTCTGTCATGCCACTTACTGGACAGTTCACCGGCAATTTCGGCGAGGGCCTTTCGAATACTCTCTTCACTGTGCTTTAACGTACGATCAACTGTATCCAATTCCGCCGTAGCGCGATCCCTAAGCTCTCTGGTCGTGTTGACTGCTTCCTGCCAAGCAGAGGTGATACTTGCATAATCCATGTCTATGATCGTCATCTCAATAAAATGTCGCGCTGGGGAATCAAAGTAGACAGAATTTCGCTTTGCGATTCACATATATCCAAAAAACTGCTTGGTATTGGGGGAGTTTCTGTAGGGTTGCTCAGCAATTCGTTCCTTAAGCGCAGATATCCAGGACTTCTCGTCCAGGTTCCACCCCCATGGTCTGAGCCTGCCGGGTAGGGGCTGAGCTTCAGTATCTCTGCGAGCATGTGCTGCCGTATAACCCCCTTTTCCGAAATGAACTCTGACCATTGCCGCGGTAAGCCGGTGGCCGTCAGTAAGCTGCATACCGCGCCAGAATAAGGCCATTGACCGAACGAAATATCGTACCGCGGAGCAGGTCTGTGCGCCATTGAGAGTATGTTGAAATCGTGCGTCTCCGTAACGGCACTTCAAAATCTTCAATGGACTTCCCAAGTGCTTCTGGAATGGTTCGGACAAATCAATATCTGGCAACGCACCTATCAGATTCACCGGAGGCTGTGAAAGATGCTGTTCGAGCTGGGCAATGAGATCTTCGCCGCGGGCATACCACTGAATAGCTTCACCTTTCGTCACACTGGCCGCTGGCACAAAAAGTGCGCTCTCCAAAGCGATCGCCAACGCCACTTGCCCGCGGTAAGGCTTGCCCGGAACCAAATTCGCGGCGTTATCCCAAACATGACTCAACAGAATATTGTCCGCCATGTTGCGCACATCTCGAGACGAACAGTGATTAAGGAAGATTGCCGTTACTTTGTGGACGTGACAAGACAACAGTGATTCTCCATGTCCCTAGTCTGCGTGAGTGCAGTTCGCACAGCGACTACGCCACATATAACGTTCCCGGTAAGTGGACACCAACGAAGGACGGACATCATGCACACCCTCGAATCTACGAGACAAGCGCGGTCTGCGCCCCCGTTGGCGTGTTCACTCCCAGAAAGGACCCGCTTCGTTTTATGGAAGATCACCTGCAGTGAAATCTCTACCAGTGCTCGCGCTCGACAACAGTGCAAGTCACCCCCGCTCTTCAATGAGATTGACTCGAAGCCCCGATCAGGGTTGAGCACATGGATTAGTACAATCCCCATTAAACAGTGGTTGATCAGCCCACAACCATCACCCCCCGCCAAAGCCGCGAAACTCCAGTAAGTGTATTGATGATACTTCTGGTTCTGGTTCTGGTTCTGATATGGCATAGCCAAGCACATACTCAAGCATTGCTTGTAGCATGCTCGGAGCATTGCTCGATGCATCAGCTTTCACCCCCCTGCCCCCAGCGGACCTCCGCGGCGCGCCTAGCTTTGCTAGATCTTTCAGCAGCTTTTACATGGAATTCGACAAGCTCTTTTTCGACTCGTTTGTTGTACCAATTGCCGTCTTCATCTTGAGAGAAATATTGCTCGATTTGTGGCGATATTTTCGCGAATTCTCGCTTCGACATGCGGCACATCGAATGTAGGCGGTCAGCAGGCAACGGGCCTCCTCGCGCCCACTGGTTTAGCAATAGGCTTAGGTATGCTCCCAGTTCAGCCATATTCAATGCCTGAGTGTCCGCCAGGAGATCTCCCACGTAGAGCTGCATGAATGGCTTACTCGACATGGCACTCTCTGGGACGCCCTATTCGACTGGCTAGTAGATTCGCAAGTGAACCTGAGTTAGAGGAACCCGCATGCTGCGGGAGGTCACCAATGGCCTGCCGCCGAATCGAAGGCCCCGTTACAGCAGGCCCACCTAGAAAGCGATCAATTCGGTCGCGTACCTGGGGTGGGTTAACGTCCAAATGGACAGTTTCATCACGGCGCCGTTCCACTTGGCATTTTCGTGTTAGGATCACAGCGTTCCCTCCGACGGAACAAATCTCCGAAATTCCCAAGCTGCCATTGCCCGGCAGCTTGGGCTATTTCTTATACAGTGCTCTCTGAAGCCTGAATTTGCTCGAAATTCCAGCGTGTTGTGTTTTCGCCGATTTTGACAGGCGCGGGCAGTTTTCCATTTCGTGACCACCGCCAAATGGTCATACGGGAAACCCCGTAATACTCCGACAGGTACTTATCGGTAACCCATTTGCGTATGGGAAGTTCAGACGTGCTCATATGTTGCTCCCATGTAACACCAGCATTTGTGCCGGACCATGGGGCAACAATTTATCTACAGCGAATTGTCTATGACAGTTAGAGATAGAGTGTTTGCGAGTTGCGCGTCACCAATTCGAGTCGATTCGCTCGCTATTTGAAAGTATCGCGCACTGAGTGCTCTGCATTTACTTTGAAATTCGCGGCCTCTCCGATGCGCTTGAGGGTATGAACCCAAAGCCCAGATTTGGAGGTGGCTGTTGATAGACCGTGTTCTCGAAGAACACCGCCGACCTCCTCAGCCAGCTCAGTCGCCGTTAGTGTGGGAGAGGAGGGATCGCGAAACCCACGCTCAAGGTCCTCAAAGATCTCGAATGCGCGTTGACTCCCCAGGTTTGCCTCCAGGATTTCGAGAAGTGCCGGCGAGCGAATGTCCTCCAAAATACTGGAAACTTTTCTCCGAATTTTGCTCGGTTTGCTACTGTGAAAAGCTTCTTTATGAAAATTACTCACCCCCACCAGGGTGGCGATATGATTGATCTTCTCCACAGCTTCCGGAAGGCTTGTTATCTCCTCTCTCAGTCCCGTTACTTCAATCCTGTACTGGAGCATTCGCTGATACTGCCCGTCGACAACTGGCGAAGAGGTGTCATCCATAAACAGCGATGGGAGGGTGGCTTCAAGCATTTGAAATATGTTCTTCCCCCGGCTCAACTCGCGGTGCTTTTTCATCTCTGGCGTCTCTGGAGGTCTACAACCTTGCCTCGGCGCCGTCGAACTCCCTTTCGACAAAAGTCATCCCATTCATTCATTAGCACGCGTCTCTTGTCCAGAAGCTCTGAGCGAGCATAGGCGGCGCGCGTGGCGTCACTGTTCACATGCCCCAGGGCAAGCTCGCAAACTTCCTCAGCGTAGCCTGTGTATTCCTGTGCCCACGTACGGAACGTAGCGCGGAAACCATGAGCGGTTACGTCATATCCAACCCGCTTGGGCACCTTGGAAATCGCGACATCAGACAGCGGTGCACCCCTTGAATTGGGGAAAAGATACTCGTGGTCGCGGGATAGGGACTTCAGAAGCGCCACCGCGGCGGGAGACAGCGGTACACGATGAATGCGCCCGCCCTTCATTCGATCTGCAGGAACGGTCCATATCCGGCTTCTGAGGTTGATTTCTTCCCAGGTGGCAAATCGCACCTCTCCCGATCTCGCGGCGGTCAATATGGCAAACTCAAGTGCCTTTGCACCCATCCACTCCTGTTTGCGGAGCTTGGCAACAAAGGGCTTCAAATCTTCCAATGCAAGCGCTGCATAGTGCTGCACCTTGGTGATCTTCTCAGGCTGAGCCAAAGACAAGTCGAGGTTGCCTTTCCAGCGCGCGGGGTTGTCGCCTGTTCTAAGCCCCTCGGCACCAGCCAGGTCTAGGATGCGCTCAACATTTGCGCGTACCCGCTTGGCTGTTTCCGTCTTGGTCTCCCAGATCGGCTGTAGCATTCGCAGAATATTTGCCCGCTCGATGTCTCCCACAACCATGTGCCCAATGAACGGATAGGCGTACCGCTCCAGATGGCCGGTCAATTTCTGAGTCTGCTTGACCGTCTTGAACTCTTTGGACTTCTTGGCGATGTACTTCTGGGCTACGGTCTGGAAAGTCACCGCCTTCGCCTGTGAGGCCACCAGCGCCGACTTACGAGCCGATCTCTCTGTAATCGGGTCTCGACCGTCCGAGATCATTTCCACGTACTCTCGGGCCTTCTGGCGGGCCATAGAGAGCGTAATATCGGGATATCCGCCTAACCCAAACTCGCGGCGTCGGTCGCCCACTTTCTTTTTAAATACCCATGAGGCCGCCGGCGGCCTTACCTGCAGGTGTAGTCCTGCTACACCCCCAACGGCGTGAAATCCAGCCTTCTGGGCCAACCTGCGTATCTGGGCGTCAGAGAGTTCCTTTGCCTTCTTCGGCATAACGGGACTTAAACTCAGAAATTATCTGTTGGAAAAACAAAGGGTTGAAAATTCAGTCTCTCAAAGCTCTGATTTTTGGGACCCATTCTCAAATTCCCACCTTGTACCCTACATAGAATCTGTTATTCTACGTTACAGCATGTATAGGCGTTTTTCTAGCGAATTGGTGAATAGCCTATGTATGCAGTCTGAAGTGTTACAAGACGTTACGGAAGGCAACTGGCAAAAGGGTTCTCTCCTGGGCACCACTCCTCTGTAATAAATCAATAGGCTATAGTCAACTGCCGAGACTAACTGCCTAAATCCCTATAAAAATTCCCTTTTGCCACTGACATAGACCGAACCCGTTGTCGTGTGCTCCACTACGGAGCCTAACGGGACATTTTCGATCGGGTGATCGAATTGAAAGCGTATGCCCAAGAAGAGAATCCCATCGCTTGTTCCTGGCATCTCACTGAGGGAAATCCGCGCTTCTTTCAGGGGAACACCGTCAATCGCCCAAAGTGACATTGGTCGAAGCGCGCCCGGAGAAAGCCCGTGCATATTGACTTGCCATAGCCGCCTAACACATAAAGGTTGAGCGGGCCGATCAGGCTATTTTTCGAAGACTATGTCGTCGATGCCGACTGCCGAGTAGAAACCTGAGGTGGGGAAGCTGTCTTGCCCGCCGATAAGGAGGAAGTCAATTTTTTCACCGGGCGGGGCCGCAATGGTGACTGTGCCCATGGATCCGCCGGCTCTACTGGGTACCCGTTGTGAGTCAAGTAGACGGAGTCCGGCGACCTCCGGCAAATCCGCCGTGGTAAGCCCCCCGGGCTGCGCCTGTATTCCAGGACGTGTCTCCAGTCTGTTCCAGAATGAAGAAGCCAAATCGTCAGGCAATTTGCCGGCATATGCAGTTACGAAAAAATCCGGTACGCGCGCATAGCGGAACGTCACTTTCGTCCAACCGCAATCCTTGGCGATCACAACAATAGGCTGCCCAATCTTTCCCTGTGAGCGTCTGTAAAAAGCCTGGTCAACTGCATTGGGCCCGGATGAAGGGGGTAGCAGTCCCCCAGCTAAACTGGAGAGTCGCGTATTCAGATAGCGAACATTGTTCACATTGTCCTCGATTGAGAACCGAGTGAGTTGAGGGCGCGTGTTATCAAACGGAACCAGTATGGAATCGAAATTCTCCGTAAAAGTCGTGGAGCTAATCGAAAGTGCGCGCTCTACCACGCCGCACATATTGAGCCGGCGGCCGGCAACCGAGGTGTCCGGGATGGGACTTGCTGAATTTTCGAGCACGGATTTCAAGCCCGACGGATTATTCTTAAGCGATTTGTCGAGGCTCATCGCAAGCGCTGCCGCCCCTGCCACCATGGGTGCAGAGAAACTCGTACCGCCTGAGTATTCATACGTAGATGTAGTAAGAATGATGTTCTTGCTGGCACCGTAAACGGAAAACGGCGCACCCATGCTGACCGTTCCAGGTGTGACTTGGCCATTGGATGCACTATCACGGCCCCGGCCAGAGCTGTCCAGGCCTGCCACCACCATCACATTGGGTTCGCTGTTCAGCGTAGCGAAGGCATTTCCCAGAACATCAATACTGTCATTGCCTGCGCTGAACACAAAGAGCTTCGTTGAATACTGGCGTACAATTAGTCTCAGTGTAGTGGTAAAGGCAAAGAATCCGGAGGGCTGCGCGCAAGCTGTCGTGCGACCAACAGCGGTGCATAGCGAACCTCCAAGAGAAACATTAACCACGAGCGTATTGGGATCCGCGGCGGCTTTGGCTATCGCATTTAGAATGTCACCTGATTCGAAGCTTTCGATACGTGTTACCCTGGTTCGGAGCTTGCTACCCAGATATCCGCCGGCAACACCCGAAAATTCGGTGACCGAAGACAGGTCATCCTTGTTGTCCGCCGCGATGATCGATGCAACGAAAGTACCATGAACTATCTGCGCTTCAATAGCTGGACACAGCCCGGGAAGCCCGCAAATCCTGCGCAACAAACTGTCTACGGCGCTAGAAGGCCGACTGCCAGTCACGCGTGCTGCTGGCAGCTCTCGATGTGGCAGTAGACCGGTATCGACTACACCAACGCCCACCTTCGATAACCCGGGTGATAAGGCATCCAGTGTCGCCCATGCCTGACGAAGTCGAATCAGGTCATATGCATCTTGTTCGTTCGGATCGCCCTCGCTATCGAGGTCACTCACAAAGGAAGATAGTGCAGCCAAAGTCGCGGGGGAAGCGACAGCAACCAATGGGCTGCTGCTCGTTGTTTGCACCGCGAAATCTATCTCGGCGGGCGTCAGGTCATCCGGAAATTCAATGGTGAAATAGCCAATGGCTGGCAAATAACCCGCTAAGCTACCACCGACTGACGCGGCAAGAGCATCTGCCTCCGAACGGCTGGGGTCATTTAGCAACACTTGTATTCGATTCGCCAGAACTTCACCCGTAGTGGTTGCGATCAGCCGCGTCGTATCAGCGGGCCGCATAAACGGGAGCCCTGTTTCTCCAAGTCTAGCCGTGACAATACTCACGTCCACATCGTCAATGACGGAATCTCCGTCTATATCGGCTGGCACACAGTTATCATTTACTGAGATGTCGAGTCCGAAGCAGCTGTTTACAAACGTCAGATCAGATGAATTGATTTCTCCATCTTCATTAACATCGGCGTCATACGTTGCTGCACTAAGCCTAGCCAGTACGTCGCCGACCTCTTCGGCATCAACCATGCCATTCCCATCGACGTCCAGATACTCACACTCGGGCTGTAACGTCGTTTGCACAGATTCGCAGTCCTCGATCAGAGAGACGTCCAACGAGTCAATTACGCCATCACCATTGGCGTCAATAGAAGGGACTTCTGAGCTACTACCCAGAGAGACAACAAGATCAACCGCAATACCCGGTGCAACCAGTGCGCCAGCGGCGGTACCCTGACTGATGACGTCTCCAGCGGGAATACTACTGCTATTGACAGTAGAGATGGTGCCTACCACGAGGCCGACTCGAGTAATCTCAGCTTCCGCCGCCGATTGCGACAAGCCCACAACGTCAGGCATTGAAATCAAAGCGGCACCCAGCGACACCACCAAATCAACAGAACTACCTGGAGCAACCAGCGCGCCTGAGGCAGGATTCTGGCTGATCACGTCGCCGGCTGGAACACTACTGCTGTTCGAAGTGGAGACAGTGCCTACCACAAGGTCCGCTCCCACAAGGCCAGCTTCCGCTGCCGTTTGCGACAAGCCTACAACGTCAGGCGTAGCGATCAGAGCGGCACCCAGCGAGACCACTAGGTCAATTGAACTACCCGGCGCAACGGTAATGCCGGCGGGAGGATTCTGGCTTATCACTTCACCGGGGGGAACGCTGCCACTAGTGGCCGTTGAGACTGCGCCAACCACGAGGCCCGCTAGCGTAATGTCAACCTCCGCCGCCGTTTGTGACAAGCCCACAACATCAGGTATCGAAGTCAGAACTACACCCAGAGAAACAATCAGATCAATCGAACTACCCGGAGCAACCTGCGCACCGGCGGGAGGATTCTGGCTTATCACTTCACCGGGGGGAACGCTGCCACTAGTGGCCGTTGAGACTGCGCCAACCACAAGGCCCGCAGCGACGATATCGCTTCCTGCAACTGCCTGCGACAGTCCAACGACATCAGGGGTTGTTATCAGGGCTGGTCCTAATGACACGACGAGGTCAACAGCACTATCCTGCAGCACCAGAGCACTTGCTGCAGGACTTTGACTGATCACGCTACCTACCGGAACAATGGTACTTACAGCGGTAGAGACAGTGCCTACCGTCAGGCCTGCCGCAATGATGTCACTTTCCGCTGACACCTGAGGCAAACCAACAACATCGGGAACAGAGATCAGGCTCGCCGTTGGATCTACACACAGACTCTCCTCGCACCTCGCTACACACTGCCGCGCATCCAGCAAAGTGATGACGCCATCTCCATCGATATCACGAATGTCACCCGGACCAGACGAAAGGGCCCCCTTTGCAGCACTTATCGCAAAAATATCATCCGAATCTATATCGAAGTCGCCATCCGCATCGCACAGTAGTGGAATTGGCCCAGCGCACTGGGAGTACGCCAAATTACTCCCAACGATGAGCATTGCGGCCAGAACGGTTTGAAAGAGAATACGCATCTGCTATCTCCGGAGTTAATTCTCAAATTTAGTGCTGGTGCTGAAGTGGCGCCGACCTTTGGGCCAATCGCCACCCGAACAGGGAGGAAGAAGCAACAACAGAGTACCTGGAAGGTGAGCAAGCCCTTCCGTAAAGAAGAAACCACAGGCCCACTACCGCTCCCTTATGGTTATTGTTTAAGTCAGACCAAAAGTCGTTCTCTGCTCATTAATGGATGGCAGTTTTGCAAATACCGAGCCAGCACAGAACAAAGCCTTGTTTCGCAGGTAGTTATGACGTCGGGGAGAGATAAGCGTCTCAGTAAAGACCCTCATTTGTATAAAATTCTGACAGCAACTCCAGGCCGACGTGGTGGCTGACACCCTGTCGCCACGTGCGGGGAGACACTTGGCAATTACGGTAATTGAGCATCGTCAATCGCCTCCCCCAATCGGCTCGAACAAGCCTGAAGGTTGACCTCCGCTACGCACAATTTCTCTCCCGCTGCGCGGCCATGCCCAACCGTGTCGGCGCGAACAGAGTTCCGCAGGTCATGCAGGGGCTGAAATGACTGACCCGTCGCCAGCATGGGGCTGAAGCCACTAGACTTGGGCCCACTACTCTAGGCAAAAAATAACACGATTCAGGTAACGCAATAGTGGTAAGGGAAAATATTCCTCGAGCGAGTGCCAAAGAACCAATTCGCTAAACATCGATTAGCTACAAGAGATTAGGCGGTAAGGTACTTGTGTGCCCTTAACGTCTCCCGCGCATTGGTCTCTACATCAACCCTCGCCCACGGATCACTCGCCGTATCGTTTGGAGGCGGAGACTACGCAGCCCGGTAATCACGCTTACCGGGCACATAGGTAGCAACCCGGGGCGCTTTCACCAGATAGGCGCAGAAGTCTGTGATGTGTCGCTGGCTGGACGCCACGGAGAGCAGACGGCAGATTTCCTCGGCGGTTTCACTATGGGTAATACAGCGCAGGCTGGCGTACTCCTGGCTCAGTTGCGCCCGGCTGCTTGAACGCACTTCAGTGCCTTCGCTATAGCGCGCAAAATTGAAGTTGAGCCCAGGCGCGCCCGCCTCGAGCATGATGTCCATCAGCGCAGACGCATCCTCGCGATGGCAAATGGTGGACAGGCACACCTGATTGTTCAGCTCGACGATGGGTGAAATGTTCCCCAGGCCGGCCGCCCTCGCCTGGCCATCGATATTGACCACGCTGGAATCACGCCAGTGACTGTGCCCGGCAAGGTGATCAATAGCACTGACCATCTGCTGCATACTCGCGGTGTGGTGCTGGTGCGTACTGCGGCTGCGCAGGTTGAACATGCCCTTGGAAATCGGGTGGATGTACATGAATCCGCGGCCGGGAAGGTGCAGGTTGCCGGCATCGGCCATGGCATCGAACACGGCATCCGCGTCATCTTCCTCGGTTATCACGGTGAGGACTTCTTTCTCCGGCTCCTTGGTGATGCGCAGCCAGCCGAGGCGGTCACGCAGTCCGCGTCCTTCACTGTAATAGATGACCGGCCCGTGAGCGCCGGCGTTGATTGCGGCCTTGCAGATACGCTCGGAATCCTGGTGCCCGACGATGCAGTGGATAGCGGCCAGGTTTTCGGGCATGGCCACCGGCTCGGATTCATCCGAGTCCAGCCAATCTGCCTGCCACGCCGTAAAGTCGTCGCCCATATAGGCCTGCATACAAGGGGTGGAGTAAATCGCCCCGGTGGACTGCTTGTCCAGATTCGCTGCCTGGATAATTGTGCGCTCCACAGCGTCTACCTCATGGCTGGGAGCAAGCAACTGCAGCATGGTCTTGGCGGGGCTGATGGGCGGTACCCAGCGTTTCCACCACTGGTCCTGCAGCAGCGTGCCGCGCGCGTCCCACGACAGCACTCCCAACCCAAGCGAGTCGCGCAGGGCATCGACCGCCTCGGGCGCAGCGCTGCGTGGAAGAATGGCTGTAACAACAGACGATGCGTGATTCAGTTTGATCATCCCGCTAACTCCTCTACCGGTGTCAGGGTGGTTTGTGGTTCTTCAGCGTCCAGGCGGCGTTGGCGCTGCGTATAGAGGCCCACGGTCAGGACTGTCAGTATGGGGCCCACCGAGGCGAGGGCGAGAATGCCAAAGCCATCACTCACACCCGGCACATTCGCGCCCACACCCAGGCCCATTGCCAGCACCAGCGGCACCGTAATCGGTCCCGTGGTAACGCCCGCACTGTCCCAGCTGAAATTGACGAAATCGTGGGGGGCTTTAATCGTGAGAACCAATACCAGCAGGTAAGGCGGCAGCAGCAACCAGAACAGCGGCAGGTTGTAAGCTATCTTCATGATCCCGGCGGCAATCCCCATGCCAACGCCCAGCGCGACGCTCTGCATCAGCAACTTTTTGCGAAATGCGCCCACGGTCAACCGCTCGACGGTCTCTCCCAGCGCATTCAAAGCAGGCTCGGCCAGCGTAGCCCCGTAGCCGAGGAAAAACGCGAAACCGATTGCCATCAACTTGCCACCGTGCCCGGCAAACAGCGGGCCCTCCCGGTGATCCAGACCCCAGGGAACGATTTCCGCAAACGCGATAGGAACATTGCTGCCAAGCTGTGCCCCCAGGGGTGTCAGCCCGATGGCGATACCCAGGCCGAACAAGGCCATACCCACAAACGCAAACGTAATGCCTACACCCACGTCGTTTCTCGGATCCAGCTTCTGTTTGAGCAACATGCGCAACACCAGATAGAGGAAGACACACAGCGGAATGATTGCCCGCAACGCATCCATCATGGCGCTCTTCCAGCGCTCCAGCATCGGCACGCTGGTATCCCAGTGCTCCTGGCCGACGAAGGCAAACGGACGCAGGTACTGTTTTTCAATGACGACAGTGGGGTCAGCGACCACTATGCGTCCATCGACCAGTTCTGCCGCGCCGCCCTCGAAGGAAAAGCGGTAACCCTCTGGCAGTTCACCGTCACGCAGGTAGGCCTGCATTTCCGAGTGGCTGATGGGCAGCAGCGACTTCTCAAAGGTGCTGGTGGCCGCTTCTTCCTGGGCAACCACGACCTCGGCGCCCTGATATCCCGCGGTGCCATAGTAGTCCTGCGCGAGGTAGTGATAACCGGCCAGCAACAGCACCGCCAGTATGGGAAAGAGTGACGCCAGGGTGACGATGCCGAAGCCGGAGTTGCCCGCATCGCCATTCTTCGCGCTGACCACACGGCACACACCAATGCCCAGCGCCAGCACCAGCGGCACGGTGACAGGGCCGGTGGTAACAGCGCCACAGTCCCACGCCAGGCCGAGCACATCGTTTAAGTGAGGAATCGTGCTGTAGAAAAAGGACACACCCAACAGCGCACCCACCGACGGAATCGCCAGCATTTTCAGCGGCCAGGCGAAAAAGAACCGCAATACGCCCAGTACCACGGCAAAGCCCACGCCGATACCGACGCAGGCAACCAGTTGTCCGGAAAAGTCATTCAGCAGCGAGTAAAGCAGCGGCGCGGCGTCAGGCGCGATGCCGGCACCGGCGCTCTTCAGCACCGCAATGGCCGGTTCTGCAAAGGTTGCACCCACTCCGAGCAGAAACGCGAACACCAGAATGACCGGCATTCGCGAGTGCTTGGGCAGCACACTGCCAATTTCTTCACCCAGCGGCATCAGGCCAAGCCGCAGGCCTTCCATAAAGAACATCAGTCCGGCGGCCACAATCAGGATGCCGACACCGATCATCAGCGCATAGCTGACGGGCAATTGCAGAATCAGAAGCTGGAATACCACCAGATACGTGACGATGAACCAGATCCCCGAGACCTGGTTCATGAAGTTGCGCTTCACGTAGGGCCAGAGAACCCGCAGCGTGTCGCGCCAACCGAGATTGAAGCGGGAACTGTCCGGGCGTTCCGGATTCACGCCGGGCACAGGGTTGCTCCCGGCTTCAGATGTAGGTTCAGACATGGGCAATGCATCCTTTCTTATTGCAAGAATTGTCGGACGCTTCACTGGAACCTTGAGCAGGAGATGCTCTTTTTCTGCACTTATAGCGAGTTTGTGGGGGATTTAGCGGGTCAAACCGTTGTTCCATGGCCCCACGCACGCCTACGCTCCGGCATGGACGATGCCCCGTCTGAGGCGGTTTCGGCCTCAGTCCGCAGTCGGGTTTGGGAGTAAGGGAGCCGGCTCAGCCCCTGTCAGGTTCTGGTTTGGAGGCGATCGGGCCAGAACGAGCAGGGCCAGCCGGAGGACGGGAAATAGAACAACCGCCCGGGGAGACCCCGGACGGTTGTAACAGGTTCACCGCTCTGGGGGATACCGAAGTCGGTGAAACCTACTGACACCCATCCATGGGAACATTCAGCTCCTAAAATATAGACCACCGGGCACCGGGTTAATGTAAAAAAATAGTGACAATTACCCATTAGGCCTGAATTACGAGACGGGGTTCACATAAACCAACCAAAAAAATTGCCCCGGGGACGCAAATCGGCGTGGCTGCACTGGGTATGATGAGCACGTGCACATCGAAAAGGGCGCGAAAATCGTCCAAACGCCGGCTATCGTCGGCCAATTAATCAGGACCCACCAGGCGGCATGAAACCCCGGGCGATCGGCGCCGCCGCGGCACCACCTTCCGCGAGCGACGGCCACATACCGCGCTAGAGCGCCTCTCCCGGCGCCAGTGGCAACCGCAGGCTGAAACGGCATCCGGCGCCAGCATTATTGCTTACCTCCAGCGAGCCGCCATGGTTATGGGCCACCACCGAGACAAACCGCAGCCCCAGGCCCACCCCCTCCCGGGCGTTGTCGCCCTGTTCGAACGCGGCAAAGATGCGCGACAGATCCGCCTCAGGGATGCCCGGGCCGAGGTCGCTGATGGTAAAGGTGAGAAAGGTTTGCTCCACCCGCACGATCACCTGCACCACGCCGCCCTCGGGGCTGTGCTTCAGCGCGTTGTCGATCAGATTGGTCAGCGCCCGTTCGACCAGATGTCGATCGCAGTAAACCCAGTCATCGTTTTCACAATATTCGATGCGAATATCTATGCCCCTGCGCGCAGCAGAGTGAAACAACTGGGAGACGGCGTTATCTACCAGTGAGGCACTGTCGCAGATGTCCATACCGCTGGTCGCGGCGTGATCCATGCGCGCCAACTGAATAAAATCCTCCGCATACGACAGATTGGTGCGAATGTAGTTTTCCACCTGGGGAAGCAGGTCCTCCATCGGCGTTTCCTGACTGTCGTCACGTGCACTTTCTATCAGCGCCAGCACCGAAGTCAGCGGCGCCCGCAGATCGTGCGAGAGGAAATTCAGCGCCTCGGCACGTTGCTTCTCACTTTCCTTCAACTGCGTGATATCCGTCAGCACAAAGATCAACAACGATCTGTCCAGCCCGATAACACCACCCTGCAGCAGCACTTCACGGCCCAGGGAGCGAAGGCTGATCTCACTGCTGAACCTGTCACCCACGGCGGCAAGTTCATCCAGCGCCTCACCGATGCTGCTGCCGCCCTGCGCGGCGAGTTCAGCCAATCGAGCACGAATATCTCCCAGTTCATCCCCGTCGCCAATCTGCAACAGCTCATTGGCCTTGTGGTTGGTCAACAAAACTGCGCCGCCCAGCTCTGCGAGGATGACGCCCGAGCTCATTTCTTCAACGGTCTGCTGCACCAGTTCCTGGTTGTACTGCGCCTCGCGGTGCGCCCTGTCCAGCTGATTGAGAACATCCTCCACGGGATCCGCGCCGCGACTCACCGATGGCTGATCGCGGTGCACCACCGACAGGCGCCGATTCGCATGTTCGAGTTGCGCCAATTGCTCGTGCACGAGATCCACAGCGGCCGCCAAACGCAGCCAGTTCCACAACGGGTAGGTGAGGAGAAAGGTCACCACAACCGGCACCGGTGAAAACCACAGATTGAAGCGCGAAAAGACGAACAGCGACACTGCCGGTATCAACACCACGCAGATCCCCACCACGGCCAACAGCGGGCGCGGTTGCAGGCGCAGAAATAACGGCACCACCAGGCTCACCAGGACCAGCGAAACCCAGGACGCTCTGGTGCGATCCACGGCAACCGCCAATTTGCCCGTGCGCAGACCCTGGAAGATATTGGCGTTTACCTCTACGCCGGGAATCTGGCCGAGTGAGGTAGTAATGTTGTCCACATGCCCCGCGGCCGTCGCACCCACAAACACGATCTTGTCGCGCACGGCGTCGGCGGCGACACGCCCTTTCATCACATCCACAAACGAGAGCCGCGGCAGCGTGCGCGCCGGACCCATGAAGCGCACCAGGTTGGCGTGACTGCGCGCGATCACGCCACGACGCTCAGAGCCGTCAAACCCGGGCGCCACCTGGCCGGGCACTCGCTCCAGTTCCACCCCCGTCACCCCGGCCAGGGCCAGTGCAAAATGCGGCCAGCGTGCCCTGCCCAGACCCTCGTATAGAAACGTCTCGCGCGCCACGCCATCGGCGGCAACCTCGATATGGACATGACCCAGAGCGGCCGCAGACTCGCCAAGCGGCGACACCGGGAGCACCTCCCACAACTCTCCGCCGGCGGTCGCCTTGCCGATGAATACCGGCAGCACCACGTTGTTCAATTCGCTGATTGCCTGCGCCAGCAACACATCAACCTCGGGGTAATTGGCGTAGGGCTCGCTGAACAATATGTCGATGGCCACGGCCCTGGCGCCCATCTGACGCAACTGCCGCAGAACCTCTACATGCATCTCCCTGGGCCAGGGCCAGCGGCCCACCTCGCCGAGGCTGGTCTCATCGATCGCCACCAGCACCAGGTCATCCGCGGGCGGCAGCGGCAGCAGTTCGTTGTAGAGGTCGTAGACAACGCGATCCAGCGGGGCAACCCAGCTGAACCGCGTCAGCGCAAAACAGAACAGCCCGGCAAACAGAACCAGCAGCAGCCTGCCACGAAAAATACCAATGGGATGTCGGGCTACGTCGCTGATGATCGCATCCAAACTGAAGTAGAGGGCTCAGGGTAGCAGGATATTTCCTTGCAGTAGCGCTGCGGGTGGCGATTCGCTGACGGGCGTTGATCTCAAATTGCCCGGCCGTGCAAGGCCAACAGGATTTTTTGTGGACGCTACATAAGGTGCGGCAACAGCGGCACCCATTCCTCAGGTGCAGGCGGCGGCGGTGGCTCCGCGCACAAAGGCGTTTCCGCCGGCATACCGCTAAAACCCTCCGCGTCCATCGCCAGCAACACCACGCGGTAACAGGCCAACTCCAATCCCTCAAACGTGGTTTCCGGTTCTGCACTGCGCCGAGTCTCAAGTGGGAGACTTCCCCCGCCCGGGGCGTAGACATCGAGTCGCCAGGCCACCGCCAGCGGGTCGGGTTGCCAGCGCAGCGTTAGCGGCAGCGGCCCACGCTCTGAGTCGCTCTCGACGATCGGTGCATCCAACAAGGCACGGGGCGGTGCCACCGGCTGACCCTTCTTCGCGATCACACCAAAGCCTGCCTCCACCCGCTGCGCGGTTGCCGCCTGCACGTCGACAGCGCCTGTGACCACTTCGCCGCGCGTGGCGTCGCCCCCATCGCTGAGCGCAGCCAGCCGGTAGGACGTTCCGCGCACCGCCGCGATCGCCGAGGGCGTCCGCACCTCGAAACGGGTTTCGGGAGACGGGGGGACCTGCACATCCACCTCGCCACGCGGCAGGACAAGTTCCGTGGCATTGGCGGGGCCGGGGTTGGTGCTCATAGCGTTGAGCTCCAGCTCCGCCCCCTGGCGCAGCAGCAACTGGCTGCCGTTATTGAACTGGATACTGGCGCTACCGTTGGCGGCAACTATACGGCTGCCCAGCAGCAGCGGTTGACCTGCTTTCAGGGGCACCGCAGCGCCGCCGGCGCGACTTTCATACAAGACCTCCCCCTGCAGTGACAGTGCCTTTCCCACGGGCGGCACCGTCACCAGCCAGTCGATCGGCACGCGTATCTCCGTACCAATCGGGATACGTCGATCCCGGTCAATGTTGTTGTATTTGGACAGCTCTATCCAGCAGCCCGGTTTATTGGTGTACTCCAGGCAGATCGACCAGGGTGTGTCACCCTGCCGGATCAGGTAGATCCAGTCCTGTGCGCTGACCGTTGCGGGACACGCCAGCAGCGCAACGAGGCCTGCGATGTGTAGCAACAGGCCAGTTCCCGACGTTGCTGATCTCACAGAGCCTCCAGGCGATAGCCGTGGCGATAAATCGTCTTGATACAGTAACCCACATTGGGCCCGATCTTGAGCAATTTGCGGATACGGCTCATGTGCATATCGACTGTGCGTGTATCCAGCTCCGCGTCTACTCCCCATACTTCCTTGAGCAGGAATTCGCGCGACAGCAATCTACCGGCATTGGCGAATACGCAGGTGGCCAGTTTAAATTCCGTGGGTGTCAGTTTCACCTCTTCGCCGTTGACGAATGCGCGACGGTTGACTGCGTCCAGCGATACCGGGCCCAACTCCAGCGTCTCCTGTGTTTCGCCGCCGCTGCGCCGCCACAGTGCGCTCAGCCGGGCCAGCAACTCAGCCCGGCGCAGGGGCTTGATCAGGTAGTCGTCGGCGCCGCTGTCCAACCCCTGCACGATATCGAGCTCAGAGTTTTTCGCGGTGGCGAACAGGATAGGGCCGGTATACTTTTTCTTCTCGCGCAGGTTGCTGAGGATATCGATGCCCTCGCAGTCTGGCAGTTGCCAGTCGAGAATCAGCATATCTGCCGGACTCTCTTCCAGGTGCGACAGGAAGCGCTCACCGGTACTGCAGTGAAACACCTCATAGCCCGCATTTTCGAGCCAACCCGCAACCAGCTTCGCCTGTGGTATTTCGTCTTCCAGTATGCCTACTGTGAGCGCTGACATGTCCTAGTCCTCCCTAACCGGCCCGCTACTATGCAATGCAGCGTAGTAAGCCTGCCTGATGCGGCAATGATACCGTCGGCGCGTCTGTTTGCCCCTCAATATTACAGTTTCCTTACATTGTAGTAAGCCCGCAGCGCTCGCTCCAACAGACGGCTGCAGTTCACCACCGGGGCAGCGGAGCAGCCCTGTCATGACGCGCCCGGGTACCCATCACGGGCGGGTTTGCGGTTGTAAAACGACCGCGATACGGCGACTATGAAAGGGAGTGAGATGCACCGTTGGTGCGGTACAACAGGAGACCTGCTCATGGATATGTCCGCAATAATATTCACCGTGCTTGTGCTGGGCCTGGTGATTTTCATCATCACCATTTACAACAAGCTGGTTGCCCTGAAAAACCGCTACCAGAACGCGTTTGCACAGATTGAGGTGCAGCTCAAACGCCGCTACGACCTGATCCCGAACCTGGTGGAGACCGCAAAGGCCTACATGGCCCACGAGCGGGAAACGCTGGACGCAGTTATTACCGCACGCAATGAAGCTGCCTCGGTACTGAAAGCGCTCGGTGATGGCGACGCTGGCGTTGGCGTGAAGCAGCTGGCGAGCGCAGAAGGCACGCTGCGCGGCGCACTGGGCAAGCTCAACGTGACAATGGAAGCGTATCCTGACCTCAAGGCCAACGAGAACATGATGCAGTTGAGCGAGGAGCTCACCACCACCGAAAATCGCGTCGCCTTCGCCCGTCAGGGATACAACGACGCGGTGATGACCTACAACACCTACCGACAGAGTTTTCCCCCGGTGGTTCTGGCAGCCACTTTCGGCCACCCGACCGACGCCGAACTGCTTGAATTCGAAGATTCTGCCGAAATCCAGTCGCCGCCCGAGGTCTCGTTCTGATTTACTGACCCAACACGGCGTTGGACTTTTTTTCGCAACAGGATATCGCGCGGCGCAATACGCGACTGCTGGTGCTCGCCTTTATCGGTGCGGTGCTGATGCTGATCGGCCTGACCAATATCCTGGTCGCCGCCTTCCTGTTCTTCAGCCAGGATTACAATATTTACAGCGGTCTGCGCGGCGGCTGGACGGGCTTCTTTGCCCAGTTCAGCTGGTCCCGCTTTGGCTCCATCGCCATGACCGTTTGCGCCGCCGTCGGTATCGTCGTGCTGTTCAAGTGGATTCAGTTATCCACGGGCGGCAAGGCAGTGGCCGAGAATATGGGTGGCGTGCGTATCCTGCCACAGTCCCGTGATCGCCGAGAGCGCCGCGTACTCAACATCGTCGATGAAATGGCACTGGCGGCGAACATGCCCGTGCCGCCGGTGTATGTGCTCAACGGCGAGCGGGGTATCAATGCCTTCGCCGCAGGCATTACACCCGCAGATGCGGTGGTTGCTGTTACCAGGGGCACCATTGATCATCTCACCCGCGACGAACTGCAGGGAGTGATCGCCCACGAGTTCAGTCACATACTCAACGGGGATATGCGCCTGAACATCCGGCTGGCCGCCATGCTCAAGGGCATCACCTTCATTTCTGATATCGGGCACATACTGCTGCGTAGCAACCACAGCGTGCGGCGTGGTGGCGGTGGCCGCGGCCCGGGACCAATGCTGCCGGTACTGGGTGTCGCATTATGGGTGATCGGCTGGCTCGGCGGACTCGTGGCCGGCATGATCAAGGCCGCCATCAGCCGCCAGAAAGAATACCTGGCCGACGCCAGCGCAGTGCAGTACACGCGCAGTACCGAAGGGATTGGCAATGCGCTCAAGGTGATTGGCGGTTACCTGCCAGGCACGCTGGTACACGCCGCCCGGGCGGCCGAAATGTCGCACATTTTCTTTGGCCAGATCGAGCACCCATTGTGGCATCTCTTCCCGACGCACCCACCCCTGGAGAAACGCATACGCCGGGTTGATCCGCGCTGGGACGGGAAATTCATCGAGCGCAAACAGCGCACCTACGGCAGCGAGCCCACCCGGCCGGGTGAAGGCCAGGTAGGTGTGGGGCGCGCCGCCCTGGTGGCCGCCGCAGCCGCAGCAGCGATCCTGGAGGAAGAGGACGCGGAGTTCACCGAACCTGATACGCTCGACGAAACTACCGCGGCACGCGAAGCGATACCGGTGGCCTTCGTCACGCACAGTCACGAACCGCTGGGGGCACAGAGCCTGGTGTTGTGCCTGCTACTTAGCGAGCACGATGACCAGCGGCAGGCGCAGTTGGAACTGATCACCACCTCGGGCGTACAGGGCCTGGACAGCCTGGTCAGCACCCTCTACCCCGGCGTTGCAGAACTCGGCGCACCCTACCGACTGCCACTGGTCGAGTTGTGCCTGCCGGCACTCAAGGCGATGTCACTGGCGCAGTACCGCGTGTTCAAAAACACATTGCTGCAGCTTATTCGCGCCGACCAGCGTACCGAATTGCACGAATGGTGCCTGTTTCAACTGGTTCGACATTACCTGGATCCGGAGTTTGTGCAGGTGCGCTACAGCCGCGCTCGCTATCGCTCGCTGCACAAAGTGGACTACCACGTCCGCGCGGTGCTTTCAGTGCTGGCCTACCAGGGCGACGGTGATGCGGCCGGGCATTTTCGCGCCGGTGCCGACGAGCTAGGATTTGCGGAGATGCAACTGATGCCTCCGGAGCAGGCGGACGTGGCCGTGTTCAGCACAGCGGTGAATGAACTGGCAGACTGCTACCCGCTGCTCAAGCCCCGACTGCTCAAGGCCATGTTGCAAACGGTCACCACTGACGGTGAACTGAACCCGGTGGAAAGGGAGACCATCGCCAGCATCGCTGCCGTGATGGACTGCCCCGTACCTGACTGGCACCCGCTAATCAACACGGAGACCCGCGGCAACACCCCCCCCTGAACCAAAGCATTTACATCACAAGCGGTCAATTGCGCGCAATGACTTTACGCCTCGCAGGCTTGTGCTACGTTTACTCAGTGGCCAGGAAGGCCGCAAACACAACAACATTCTCTGATTCCATTCACCACGACAAGGACGTTATGGCTATGGATAGATCGATCAATCCCCAATCGGGGTGGGACACGCACGCGCCGGACTCTGAAAAGCCCGGCTATCTACCCCTCTCGCGCACCACCGACCTGGTGTTGCAGATTCTGCTCAACGGCGACCTGGCGCGGCTCAGGGCGGAGTCCGTTGCCGAATCGCTGGGCATGAGTGGCACAACGCTGCGACGCAGATTGCGCGCGGATCACACCTGCTATCAGTTTTTGCTGGACCGGGCGCGGCAGTACCGGTGCGAACGAGTACTCAAGGAAAACTGGCAGCCGGGAAAGTGCCTCGCGGACGAACTGGGCTACCTCGAGGTCAATAGCTTCTACCGCGCGTTTCGCCGTTGGACCGGCTTAACGTACAGCGCGTACAAGAGTCGCTATCATCCGTGACAGCGTCGGAGCCGGGTTGCGGCCTGCCACAGGGCTCACGAGGCATGGGTGTTTGCGTGGATACCAGTTCCCTGATCCGTCCATCAGCGCAGGCTCATAGCCATCCACGCCAGCGATAAACCTGGTAGCCGACCATCTCGTGCAACGCGGTGCTGCTGCGCTGCAGGTTATTCGCTCCCGGCAGCCAGCCGGGCAGCGGGCCTTCAGACACGATACGCTTGAAGTCTGTGGGCGCTGCCACGGCATTGACGCCCTGGGCGGTAAAGAGCGCCATTGCCCGCGGCATGTGGTAGGCAGACGTCACCAGCAACACCTGGTTCCAGCCACGACCTTTGGCAGCGGAGGCGACATTCACCGCATTCTCATAGGTATTGCGGCTGTCGCTTTCAAGTACCAGGTCACGGCCCGGCACGCCCATCACCTGCAGCAGGTCACGCAGTTGCTCCGACTCCGGATGCTCACCGTGCACGGTACCGCCGCTGGCCAGAATGACCGGCGCCTTGCCTGCGCGATACAGCGCCACGGCGTGCACCAGGCGGTCAGCGTGTTCATTGAGGTCAGCCAGTGTGGCCATGTGCGCGTAACCACGGGTGGCTCCGCCGAGGAGCACAATGGCATCCGACCGGGGGACAGCGGAGAGTGCTTTTGCCGGATACTGGCCTTCAAGCTGCCCGATCAAAAAAGCAGAGAAAAAGCCGGTGGAGCAAAGGTACAACCAACCCACCGCAAACCATGTCAGCCCCAGACCCGTGCGCCGCGCGCCGCGCCAAACCAGCAGCAACCCAACGACGATCACAATCAAACTGAAGCTCAGAGGGTAGATCAACAGAGCCAACCATTTGCTCGCAACAAATGACATCTAACGACTCCCCGCGCCCGCCTCAGCGGTAGCCGCCGGGGTTGCCCTGCTGCCAGCGCCAGGTATCTTCACACATCTGGGCGAGGTCGCGATTCGCCTCCCAATTGAGTAGATCCCGCGCGCGGCTGGCATCGGCCCAGCACTCGGCGATATCGCCCGCGCGACGATCAACTACCTCGTAGGGAATGTCGCGCCCACTGGCCGCCGCAAAGGCCTGCACCATTTCCAGCACGGAGACGCCAGATCCCGTCCCCAGGTTGAACGTGTGCAAACCGGGGTGCGTCTGCAGATAATCCAGGGCAACAACATGGCCGTCCACCAGGTCCAGCACGTGAATGTAATCACGCACACCCGTGCCGTCGGGGGTCGGATAATCGTCACCGAACACCCGCAGCTTGTCGCGTTTGCCAACCGCCACCTGTGCCACAAAGGGCACAAGGTTATTCGGCGGCCCCTGCGGGTCCTCGCCCATTCGGCCGCTGGGGTGTGCCCCGGCGGGATTGAAATAGCGCAGCAGCGCCACTCGACGTGTGTCGTCTACGCGCTGCCAGTCGGTGAGCACCTGTTCCAGCATCTGCTTTGTCCAGCCGTAGGGACTGGTGGGCGCAAGTGGAAAGTGCTCATTGATGGGCACAGAGGCTGGATCGCCATAGACCGTGGCAGAGGACGAAAACACAATGGATGATAAGGCCGCGCTATCCATGGCCTGCAGTAAGGTCAGCGTGCCTGCTACATTGTTCTCGTAATAGGCCAGCGGCATCTCCACCGATTCCCCCACTGCCTTGAGGCCGGCGAAGTGCATGACCGATTCAATATTGTGCGCTGAGAACAATTCATCCAGCAGGGCACGATCGCGAATGTCGCCCTGGATAGTGACCGGCGCTACACCGCATATTTCCTCTATACGGCGAATGGCCTCGGGATGGCTGTTGCAGAAATTGTCCAGCACCACCACTTCGTGTCCGGATTCGATCAGTGCAACGCAGGCGTGGCTACCGATGTAGCCCGCCCCTCCCGTCACCAGCACGGCTCCTGCCATATTCCCAGTCTCTACCAATCCAGTTGCGGGAAAAGTATAACGTAAGCGCCGCACGCAGAAAGCGGAAGCCCATCGCAGAAGCGAAAAAAACAGGTACCACAGTGCTTATTCCCGCAGCGCCACGCGAGTAGAATGGAACGATGCATGTACTTGTTACTGGCGCAGCGGGTTTTATCGGCTATCACTTGAGCGCCGCGCTGCTGGCGCGCGGCGATACGGTAGTTGGGCTGGACAACCTGAACGACTATTACGATGTGGGCCTGAAAAAGGCACGCCTGGCCCTGCTTGAAGGTAACAGCCGCTTCAGCTTTGTGTTGATCGATCTGCAGGACAGGGTTCGCCTGGACACGCTGTTCAACGACAACGCCTTCGACGCGGTGGTCAACCTCGCTGCGCAGGCGGGTGTGCGCTATTCGCTGGAGAACCCGCGCGCCTATATTGATAGCAACATTGTGGGATTCACCAATATTCTTGAGTGCTGCCGCCAGCAGCAAACGGGTCACCTCGTCTACGCCAGCAGCAGCTCTGTCTATGGCATGAACACAAACATGCCGTTTTCCGTGCACGACAACGTCGACCATCCGGTTTCGCTGTACGCCGCCAGCAAGAAGGCCAATGAGTTGATGGCGCACACCTACTCTCATCTTTACGGCCTGCCGACCACCGGCCTGCGGTTTTTCACCGTTTACGGCCCGTGGGGCCGACCCGACATGGCGCTGTTCCTGTTTACCCGAGCAATTCTAGCGGGAGAACCAATCCAGGTGTTCAACGAGGGCCGCATGCAGCGCGATTTCACCTTCGTGGATGACATCGTCGAAGGCGTGGTGCGCGTGATTGATCAACCGGCGACACCCAATGCCGCCTGGAACCCGGCGCAGCCAGACCCCGGCAGCAGCAGCGCACCCTACCGCCTGTACAATATCGGTAACAATTGCCCGGTAGCGTTAGATGACTTCATACGCGCTATTGAGGACGCACTCGGTATGGAAGCCGTGCGTGAAATGCTGCCCATGCAGCCGGGCGATGTGCCCGCTACCTGCGCGGATGTCGAGGATCTGGCAAACGCTGTGGGCTATCGGCCACAGACAGACATTCGCAGCGGCGTGGCACAATTTGTCGACTGGTACAGGGACTACATGAACAGGGAACAGGCATGAAGGTAGTAATGATCGGTGCCGGTTACGTGGGGCTTGTTTCGGGCGCCTGCTTCGCCGAGTTTGGCGCCCAGGTAACCTGCCTGGACGTCAACACGGCAAGGATTGACGCACTGGCCCAGGGGCATATCCCGATATACGAACCGGGGCTGGCCGACCTGGTACAGCGCAATACGGCTGCGGGACGTTTGCAGTTCTCCACGCAGTTTACAGGCACGGTTGAAGACGCAGATCTGGTTTTCATAGCCGTAGGCACACCCAGCCGTCGCGGCGACGGACACGCCGACCTGAAGTACGTGTACGAGGCGGCGCGCCAGATCGCCGGGCACCTGCAGGGCTATACGGTGATCGTGGATAAATCTACGGTACCGGTGGGCACCGCCCGCGAGGTGAAACGCATCATCGCAGAAGCCAACCCAAAGGCCGATTTCGATGTCGCCTCCAACCCCGAGTTCCTGCGCGAGGGCTCGGCGATTGGCGATTTCATGCGGCCGGACCGGGTTATCCTGGGGGTCGAAAGCGAACGCGCCGAAGCGCTGTTGCGCGAATTGTACCGGCCGCTCAACCTGATCGAGGCGCCCATACTGGTGACCGACCTGGAAAGCGCCGAGATCACCAAGTACGCGGCGAATGCATTCCTTGCCACAAAAATCAGCTTCATCAACGAGGTTGCGGAGTTGTGCGAGAAAACCGGCGCGGATATACATGCTGTTGCGCGCGGCATGGGCTTCGACGGCCGCATCGGCAAAAAGTTTCTACACCCTGGCCCGGGCTTTGGTGGCTCCTGTTTTCCCAAGGACACCAGCGCCATGATTCGCATGGCTGAGGAGGCGGGCGCCTCCAGCCACATCGTCAGTGCTGTGGTAACGGTAAACAAGCAACAGAAAGAGCGCATGGTGAAGAAAATTGAGCAGGCTCTGGGCGGTGACGTTAACGGCAAGCGCATCGCCGTGCTGGGCCTGACCTTCAAACCTGAAACTGACGATATGCGCGATGCGCCCTCGCTGACCATCCTGCCGGCGCTGGCAGAACGGGGCGCCGAGATTCGCGCGCACGATCCGGCAGGCATGGAGGAAGCGGCGGCGTTACTGCCCGCGGAGGTGAGCTACAGCGACAACCTGTACAGCGCGGCGGAAAACGCCGATGCCGTCGTGTTGTTGACCGAGTGGAATCAGTACAGAGGCCTGGACCTGGCGCGGGTAAAAGACTGCATGCGCGGAGATGCTTTCCTGGACTTGCGCAATGTCTACGAGCGCGAACTTATGGAGCGGCACGGCTTCCGCTACATTTGCGTAGGGCGTTGATACGCCGGAGTATTACTCAGCGACCAGCGACGAAAAGTACGCAATGGTCTTCTGCAGCCCCTCTTCCAACTGTATCTCGGGCGCCCAACCCAGGCGCTGTTGCGCCTGGCTGATATCCGGCTGGCGCTGCAGGGGATCGTCGCTGGGCAAAGGCTGAAACACCAGCTCGGAGCCACATCCGGTCAGCTCGATCACCTTCTCCGCGAGTTGGCGAATAGTGAACTCATTGGGATTACCCAGGTTGACGGGCCCGGTGACGTCATCGCCGGACTCCATGAGACCGACAATACCCCGGATCAAATCATCGACGTAACAGAATGAGCGCGTCTGGGAACCGTCGCCGTACAGCGTAATGTCCTCGCCACGCAGCGCCTGCATGATGAAGTTGGAAACCACACGACCGTCGTTGGGGTGCATGTTGGGGCCATAGGTGTTGAAGATGCGCGCTACCTTAATGCGCAGGTTGTGCTGTCGGTAGTAATCGAAGAACAGCGTTTCCGCGCAGCGCTTGCCCTCGTCGTAGCAGGATCGCTCACCCACCGGGTTGACGTGGCCCCAGTAGCTTTCCGGCTGCGGGTGCACCTTGGGATCACCGTAAACTTCACTGGTAGAGGCCTGAAAAATTTTCGCATTGGTACGCTTAGCGAGCCCCAGCATATTGATCGCACCGTGCACGCTGGTCTTGGTGGTTTGTACCGGATCGTGTTGGTAGTGGATCGGAGACGCCGGGCAGGCGAGGTTGTAGATTTCATCGACCTCCACATACAGCGGGAACGTCACGTCGTGCCGCACCAGCTCGAAATGGGGCTTGCTCAGCAGGTCGAGGATATTGTCCTTGGTACCGGTAAAGAAGTTGTCCACGCAGATGACGTCATGCCCCTGGCCGACCAGGAACCGACACAGGTGTGAGCCGAGGAATCCCGCCCCGCCGGTGACCAGAATTCTCTTCCTTAGATGCATCGTTCAACCTGCCCTTCGTGTTATTGGTTTTCTACCGGCCTCACATGGTAGTGAAATACAAGGCGCGGGGGAACTTCAGCGCTGTTTATAGCGTATCCGTTCACACTTCTTCAGCATATTCATGCCGATTTCACCGGGAGGCCGCCCGGCGCGGTCAACTCGAGAACGGGTGACGTAATACGATGGTTTCCACCCTGTCAGGGCCCGTGGAGATAATGTCGATAGGCGCACCGACCACCGCGGCAATCTTGTCGATATAGTCACGGGCCTGCGCTGGCAGCTCTTCCAGGGTCTTCGCACCCAGCGTCGACTCACTCCAGCCCGGCACCTCCTCGTAACAGGGCACCAGGTTTTCGTAGTCATCGGAGTCCAGCGGGTTGCCCACAGGGTTACCCGACTTGTCGGTGTAACCGATGCAGATCTGAATTTTCTCCAGTCCATCCAGTACGTCCAACTTGGTCAGGCAGATGCCGCTGACAGAGTTGATATTGACCGCTGTGCGCAGGGCCACCGCGTCGAACCAGCCGCAGCGCCGCGGTCGCCCGGTGGTGGCGCCAAACTCGTGGCCTTTCTTCGCCAGATGGGCGCCGGTCTCATCGAAGAGTTCGGTAGGGAATGGGCCGGAACCCACACGCGTGGTGTAAGCCTTGGTGATGCCCAGTACGTAGTCCAGGTACAGCGGGCCGAAGCCGGAGCCGGTAGCCGTGCCCCCAGCCGTGGTGTTGGAACTGGTGACAAAGGGGTAAGTGCCGTGGTCGATGTCGAGCAGCGAACCCTGGGCACCCTCGAAAAGAATATTGGCATCGGTGGTACGCTGCTGGTGCAGTATCGCGGTGACGTCTGCCATCATGGGTAGAAGTTCGGCGCCCATTTCAAGCGCCTCATCAAGCACCTGCTGCACACTCAGCGCATCCACCTTGTAGTAGTGCTGCAGCGCAAAATTGTGATACTCCATCACTTCTTCCAGCTTGCGCGCAAAGCGTTGCTCGTCCTGCAGGTCTCCCAGGCGCACCCCGCGCCGCGCCACCTTGTCCTCGTAGGCGGGGCCGATACCGCGCCCGGTGGTGCCGATTTTCGCATTGCCGCGCTTCAATTCGCGCGCCTGATCGAGCGCCACGTGATAGGGCAGAATCAACGGGCAGGCCGGGGAGAGCTTCAGTCGATCCCGCACCGGCACCGACTTTGCCTCCAGTTCCGCAATTTCCTTTAACAGCGCTTCCGGAGACAGCACTACCCCATTGCCAATCAGGCACTGCACGTTCTCTCGTAAAATGCCCGAGGGAATCAGGTGCAGCACGGTCTTTTCACCGTCAATGACCAGCGTGTGGCCCGCGTTGTGGCCACCCTGGAAACGCACCACGGCGCTCACCTGGTCGGTCAACAGATCGACGATCTTGCCCTTACCCTCGTCACCCCATTGGGTGCCAAGGACGACTACGTTCTTGCTCATGTATCCAGCTCTGCCTGATTCAATGGGAACAAAAGCCGCGCACAGCGGCCATTAAAGTGCTTCGACCTGCCAATCGCCGTCAACCTCGACCAGTTGCCGGTCACAACGCGGATCGGGTGCTGCCCTCAAAGCGTTAATTACCACCTCGCCGGAGGCGCGTAGCTCAGCCACGCGCGCCGTTAGCGCCGGGTCATCAATGTCCGGCATGCTGATCGCGCCAGCGTCTGCCGGCAGGGACTGGGCCAGCGCCATCAGCGCCTTGAGATCTGTGGCGAAGCCCGTTGCCGGCCGTGCGCGACCGAACACGCCACCCACATCGTTGTAGCGGCCGCCATTGGCCAGCGCCTGCCCGTGTCCCGGCACGTAGGCCGCGAAGACCAGGCCTGTGTGGTAGTGGTAGCCGCGCAACTCTGCCAGGTCAAAATAGATAGTGAGGTCAGGTTGTTGCCTGCGCAGGTCTGCGGCAAGCTCAGCCAGCATATCCACGGCAGACACCGCCTGTGGCGCAGTATCGCCAAACAACTCCCGCGCTCGCTCCAGAACGCTGTCATCTCCGTGCAGATCGATCAGTGAAATGACGCAATCTGCCACCGCCGGTTCCACCCCCGATAGCGCGTCGCGCAGGTCGGGAGCCGATTTACGTTGCAGGGCATCGAAGACCGTCTTCTCCAGATCCTGATCGAGACCGGCAACGTCGAGAACCGCCTCATAGATACCCACGTGGCCGAGATCCAGCGTGATGTCGTCCAGGCCAGCCGCTTCCAGGGTGGCCAGCATCAGCCGCACAATTTCCACATCTGCCCCGGCACTGTCATCACCGAAAAGCTCAGCACCCAGTTGAATCGGCGCACGCGAGGCCAGTGGTGTTTTGGGCCGGGCGTGCAAAGTGGTGCCGGCGTAACACAACCGCGTGATTCCTTCCTCGGCCAGGCTGTGCGCGTCAATACGCGCGACCTGCGGCGTAATATCCGCACGGATACCAAGGCTGCGACCGCTCAGCTGGTCGGTCACCTTGAAGGTAAGCAGGTCCAGGTCCTCGCCAAGTCCAACGAGCAGGGCTTCGGTAAACTCCACCATGGGTGGAATAACCAGCCTGTAGCCCCAACTGCGATACAGATCCAGCAGCAGACGCCGCAAACGTTCTACCGTTTCCGCCTGGTCCGGGAGCACTTCTTCTACCCCCCCCGGAAGCTGCCAGTGATTTACCCTTGCCATCTCGCCTTCACTCAACCTGTTTGCGTAGCTGTCAGTGTTAACCGACCCGGGATCAATGTACCCAATTCAACATCAGCAGTCCGACCAGCATGCTGCCCAACCCAATGAACCGGATGCTGCGATCATCCATTTGCTGCACGACGGACAACATGTCACGCCATCGACCCGGACTGAGGAACGGCAGCAACCCTTCAAAAATCAATACCAGCGCAAAAGCCGCCGGAAGCACCTGCCAGAAGTCCACAAACTCTCCTGCCCGCCAGGGCCATTGCCATTCACTGCTATGGATGAAATACCCGGATGCGGGAGACCATACGCCCCGCGCAGGCACAAAAAACCGCGGGGCCAACGCTTGCTATGAAACGCCGGAACCCACGGTTAAGGAATGTTAGCACAGGCGCTGCGAATAGCACCCGTGATTTTTACCGATTCAGACTACCCGTGATCAATCGCCGCCCTGCGGGTCCTTCAGATAGCGGAAAAACTCGCTATCAGGCTGCAGCAGCAGAATGTCACCGCTGCCCTGAAAGGCTTCGCGATAGGCCCGAAGGCTGCGGGTAAACGAGTAGAACTCCGAGTCCTGGTCGAACGCATTGGCGTAAATGGCCGTGGCCTGGGCATCACCTTCACCACGGATCAGTTCCGCGTCACGATAGGCATTGGCCCGAATCACGGTGACCTCCCGGTCGGCGGCGGCGCGAATACCCTCGGCCAGTTCCTGACCCTGGGAGCGCAGCTCCCTGGCCTCTTTTTCACGCTCTGCATTCATACGGCGATACACCGACTCCGAAACGTCCTTGGGCAGATCGATCTGCTTCACCCGGACATCGATAATTTCAACACCCAGTTCCTCCCGGGCCATCACATCGATCTCCTTGGTCAGCACTTCCATCAGCTCATCGCGCTCCCCGGACACCACTTCCTGGATGGTGCGCACGCCCACCTGGTTACGCAGGCCGTTGTTGATACGCTGTGCCAGCAGGCCGCGTACGCGCGCCTCCTCAAAGTTTGTGGAGGTATAGAACTTGGACGTGTCAGACACACGGAACTTGGCAAATGAATCGACAATCAGCGCCTTCTTCTCCTGCGTGAAAAAGCGCTCGGAGGGAGAGTCGACTGTCAGGATTCGACCGTCGAACTTGCGCACGTTGTTGACGAACGGAATCTTCACATGCAGCCCGGGCTGGATATTCGGGTTGACCACCTCACCGAACTGCAGCAGCACACCGCGCTCGGTTTCCTTGATGACATACAGGGACTGGCTCGCAATCAATACGCCCACCAGGACAAGTAACAATAATACGACACTACGACCTGACATGATTAACGCCCTCCCCTGCTAGTGCGGCCACCGGTAACAGCAGCATCACGACGCAGCTGCTCCATAACGGCGTCGGTCAATTCACGGATATTGGAGCTGTCTACCCGCATCTCGCGCACCGCGCCCCCTCCAAGACTGCTCTTGGGGACCATTTTGTCCAGCGGGAGGTACATCACGTTGTTGCCGCCTTCCACATCGACCATGACCTTATTCGTCTGGGCGAACACTTCCTGCAGTGCGTCCAGGTACAAGCGCTCACGCGTAACGACCGGTGCCTTGCGATATTCCGTCAGCAATTTGGTAAAGCGCTCTGCCTCACCCTCGGCGTTGGCAATTACCTGTTCGCGATAGGCACTAGCCTCTTCAATTTGGCGCTGCGCATAGCCGCGAGCTTCCGGCACGATGCCGTTGGCGTAGGCCTGGGCCTCGTTCTTGACCCGCTCTTCGTCCTCACGAGCCTTGATCACGTCATCAAACGCGGATTTTACCTGCGCCGGCGGATCCGATTTATCGACGTTGACCTGACGTACCATGATGCCGGTTTCGTACCGATCCAGGTAATCCTGCAGGCGCGTCTTCACATCCGCGGCGATTTGTTCACGGCCCGTGGTGAGCACGAGATCCATACTGGTATCACCCACCACATGGCGCAGCGCGCTCTGCGTGGCGTGCTGCAAGGAGCGCTCGGGCTCTCGCACCTTGAGGAAAAACTTATCCGGATCGCTGATCACGTACTGCACTGACAAGTGCACTTCGACGATGTTTTCGTCCTGGGTGAGCATGATTTCCTGGAAATCCACGGCCCGCACCTTGGTGGTGTTGACCAGTGTCACCTCGTCAATGAGAGGCGGATTCCACTGCAGACCAGGCTGCACAGTGTCGTAGTACTTACCGAAACGCAGCACCACACCGCGCTCCTGCTGATCAACCTGGTAGACGCCCATCAGCGCCCAGACCACCGCCGCGACAAGCAGCAGAACGACCACGGCTTTACCGGACAGGCCGGATCCAGAACCAGAGCCGCCGCCTCCGCTGCCGCCGAACAGACCACCCATACGCTCCTGCAGCTTCTTCAGCGCCTCATCCAGATCCGGAGGCCCCTGATCACCACCACCCCAGGGATCGCGGGGTTTGTTGTCACCCCCACCGGGTTCATTCCAGGCCATAACTGACTCCTAACCAATAACAATCAACAGTTTAACAAAATTTGTTTCGAACGGGGCTCAAGCCTACGCGGCCAACACCCCTGTGTACAACTACTAGAAGAGCGGCTCCGGGCCTTTTTTCATCAGCCGGTTCCAATCTGTGCGAGAAAGGCGTACCTGCAGGTGAGCGGCGCCGTCGTCGCCGAATTCCTCCTGCTGCACGGCCCCGAGGCTGTACAACTCAGCGCGCAGGCCGCCCTGCTCGGGCAGTATGGTCACCTCTTCAGACACCATATCCCTTCCCAGCAGTTCAGCAATCGCCTGCAACAGCAGTTCCACACCTTCACCGGTCTGTGCACTGAGCCATACACGCTCAGGCAGGCCGTCGGCACTACGGTCTATACGGGCGGGCTGTTCCAGCAGATCCAATTTGTTGAAAATTTGCAGCTGGACGATGTCATCAGCCTGAATCTCCTCGAGAATTTCCTGCACGCGGTGCATGCTGTTCTCACGCTCGCTATCGGCGGCGTCGATCACGTGCAGCAACAGGTCGGCATTGACCGTTTCCTCCAGGGTCGCCTTGAACGCCTCCACCAGTTTATGCGGCAGGTGAGAGATAAAACCTACCGTATCGGCAAGGATAACCGGGCCAATACTCTCGATGTCGAGTCGGCGCAGTGTTGGATCCAGCGTGGCAAACAACTGGTCCGCGGCATACACGGAGGAGTCGGTCAGGCGATTGAACAGCGTGGATTTGCCGGCGTTGGTATAGCCCACCAGCGACACCGTGGGAATCTCTGCACGCTGGCGCGAGCGGCGGCCCTGGTCACGCTGACGGCGTACCTTGTCCAGCCGGGCTGTGATGGATTTGATGCGCGCGCGCAGCAGACGGCGGTCGGTTTCCAGCTGGGTTTCACCGGGACCGCGCAGACCGATGCCCCCTTTTTGGCGCTCGAGGTGTGTCCACCCTCGTACCAGACGCGTGGTCATGTGCTGCAGCTGCGCGAGCTCAACCTGCAGCTTGCCCTCGTGGGTGCGTGCGCGTTGGGCAAAAATATCGAGGATCAGGCCGGTGCGATCCAGTACGCGACACTGCAGCTCTTTTTCCAGGTTGCGTTCCTGGCTGGGGCTCAGCGCGTGGTTGAACATCACGATCTCGGCATCGTTTGCCGCCACGGCGCCGGCTATTTCTTCCAGCTTGCCGCTGCCAACGAAGGTGCGCGGATCCGGGCCGTTCCGGCTGCCCATAATGTAGGCCGCCGGGTCGCCGCCGGCGGACAACACCAGTTCCTCGAACTCGCGGGGATCTTCACGCTCGGCTTCACTGGCGAGGTCCAGATGCACGAGTACGGCGCGTTCCCCCGATTGCGGGCGCTCAAAAAACAAGGCTACCTCTTCAGATCGCTGAGGATGTGCGCGGGGCGCCACGCAGGCGCCCGTGGATCAGGCCGTGGCCGGGCAGCTTAGCTGTCCTCTTCGTCCTGGGGGTTTTGCAGCGGCAGGCGTACCACGCGTGATGGCACCACCGTGGAAATCGCGTGCTTGTAGACCATCTGGCTGACGGTGTTCTTCAGCAGAACCACAAACTGGTCGAAAGACTCGATCTGCCCCTGCAGCTTGATACCGTTTACCAGGTAAATAGACACGGGTACGCGTTCTTTACGCAGGATATTCAGGTAAGGGTCTTGTAGCGTGTGCCCTTTTGACATAGTTCTCTCCTAAGTCCGGCTCAAATCGAGCCTAAAAAAGTACAAAAAATGACCTCTTTCTTTCCCGGTATGCCTATCCCTGTGGCATGTCCGGTGCAGCGGGTCTTCGGTTACTGCACCGCCCAGTATAGAGCATCTGCTCATTTATATGTCGCGCGCCGGGTCAAAAAGTTCAATAAGTAGACAAAAAGCTCAACGCGACGTGAACAGGCGCCAGATCACCGTTGTGCCGATTCCTGTCGTTTTGAGCGTCATTTTTGGCGGTGCTGGTGGCTTTTCCCTGCTCATCGGTCAAAATCCACTCAAGATTTGGCCATTTGCGCAGCCAGGTCAGTTGCCGCTTGGCCAGCTGCCGCGTGGCCGCCACAGCCCTTTGCACAGCCTCTTCCAGCGAATAGTCTCCCTCCAGGTGCTGCCAGATCTGCCGGTATCCGACCGCGCGCAGTGCCGGCAGGTCGAGATGCAGATCCGGTCGGTCGCGCAGCCGCTGTACCTCTTCCACCAATCCGGCATCGAGCATCAACTCGAAGCGCCGCGCTATGCGCTCATGCAGCACGCGTCGGTCCGCCGGACAGATAGCGAGCTGTGCTACCCGATAGCCCGACAGCGGACTACCGCTCGAGTCACCGCTGCGGCGGTGCCATTCAGACAGCGGCACCCCGCTGGCCCGGTAGACCTCCAGTGCGCGGCTCAGGCGCTGGGAGTGGTTGGGGTGGATACGCTGTGCGGATTCCGGGTCGACCTCAGCCAGCTCAGCGTGCAGATGTGGCCAGCCGTAGCGCGCTGCCTGCGCCTCGATTTCGGCGCGGATAGCCGCATCCGCGGCGGGCATCAACGCAAGCCCCTCAATGATCGCCCTGAAATACAGCATGGTGCCGCCGACCAGCAGGGGCGTGCGGCCACGGGCCGTGATCTGCGCCGCCAGCTCACTGGCATCGCGCACAAACTCCGCAGCCGAATAGGGCTCGGCCGGGTCGCGAATATCGACCAGGTGGTGGGGATAATCGGGCTTGGCGCTGCCTATATCCAGCCCGCGGTAGACCAGCGCAGAATCCACACTGATCAACTCGCAGTTGGCCTGCTCCGCCAGGGCGATCGCGAGATCGGTTTTCCCCGACGCGGTCGGCCCCATCAGGCACAGTAACAGTGGCTTCTCGGCAGCCATGGGCGTCCTGTCAGCGACCGCGCAGAAAAAGCCTGTCGAGTTCGGCCATACCGAGCTGCGTCCAGGTGGGGCGACCGTGGTTGCACTGCCCGGAGCGCTCTGTCTCTTCCATGTCGCGCAACAGCGCGTTCATTTCAGGGAGCGTCAGTCGCCGGTTGGCCCGCACCGCGCCATGACAGGCCATCGTGGAAAGAATCTCATCCATATGCGCCTCAATGCGCTCGGAACTGCCGTACTCGACCAGGTCAGCCAGCACATCACGCAG
>JAUHYL010000106.1 GCA_030426545.1 Gammaproteobacteria bacterium | reverse complement strand
TAGCCGATCACACCCGTGGTCATACCCGGCAGCATAGCAGCCGGATTGCCCAGCGCCCGCGCCATCATGGGCACAAAGGGCGGGCTGGTTACCGCCGCTACCGATGTCACCATAAACGTATCGCTATCGACTCCGATCAACCGGCACAGCAACGCGTGCACGCTCAACCCGACAAAAACCACGACCAGCAGGAACACCAGCGGCATCACATCCATCGCGGCGAGGTCACCGAAGTTCACCATTGAGGAAACCGCGATGCAGAAAATATAGATCAGGTACATCCCCAAACGATAGGACAGCAGCAAGGTACGGACGCGACCGTGCAGCGAAAACACGATACCCAGTGTAGTCAACGCTACGATCAGCACGGCGTTGTTGCGCTCACCACCGGTGATCATCGCCAACGATTCCGACACGCCAAGCGCAAGCGCGACCACTACCACCGCCAACATCAGCGCGGCCAGCGCCTGCTTGAGATTATCGCGCTTGAGCAGCGGCCGGTAGTCATCTTCATCCGTCCCCGGCGCCGCTTCGGCCCCGCCCTCACCGACGGCAAGCCTGCCGGGTAGCAAACGCCGGAACAGCGGTACACCCAGCGTCAGCATAAAGAGAAAGTAGAACGAACCCACCACCGTATCGAGACTGTGGAATACGAGGTACTCGGCGTTCGGAATATCCAGACCTGTTTTTATCGCCGCGAGGTTGGGCGTGCCGCCCGTATACACCCCAACCGACATGGCGGCGAGATTGGCCGCCTCGCTGGCCGCCTGATCGCGGAAGGTAAGAAACAAACTGGTTGCCAGCCCTACAACCACGATATTGGCGACCAACATCGACAGCAGCGCCTTTCCCGCAACCTGCGACCACTGCCGGATATCCAGAGTGAACAACAGCAGCGGCAGGGCCAGCACAATCGTCAGTTCAGACAGCACCTGTGGCACCGCAGCCGCAGCGGGCGGAATCAGCCCGGCGCTGCCAATCGCCACGCCCAGGCCATAACAAAGCACGATCACACCCACCCGCGCCGCCCAGCGCTGGTGATGGGCAAGGTATATCAACCCCGCTGGCGCGATCAGGAACGCCGCGGCGAGTAGTATCTGCATGGCTGTCTCAATGTTTTTGAGGCTTCAGGATACGCAAGCCGCGGGGACAGGCATAGACCGCTGGAGGGTTACTGGGTATTATTCGGGCCGTTCACCGCCCGTAGCTCAGCTGGATAGAGCGCTGCCCTCCGGAGGCAGAGGTCAGAGGTTCGAATCCTCTCGGGCGGGCCATCAACCAAAGGCGTTTCAGTTGAACTCCCCCGGTCTATGGGGACCTCCTGGCCTCAAAATGAGACGCCAAGGCTGTCCAGCAGGGCCATCTTCGCAGCAGCTTCCGCAGCGCTCATGAGCGTTTCACCCGGTAGCGCCCGCTCGTCGATCACCGCCGGCGGTGCAACACGAATGACATAAAAGTTTCACGCAGGTGCCACACGGAACGGGCACAGTATACGCATGAACATATGGATGAAGATGCATGAGGCTGATGCGCGGTTGTTCCGCAGCGTATTTCAGGGGGCGGAGAAAAGGTGGCTGCGCACAGTCGCAAAATCGCTCTCTCACTCCGCCGACGGCTATCTCTTTGTGCTCTTACCGCTTGCGCTGTGGCTGGCGCAGTCTCCGCAGGCGTTCAGCCTCTGCAAACTACTCTGTCTCGCGCTTGCGATTGAACGCTGCACCTACTGGCTGCTGAAAAACGGACTAAAACGGCGGCGCCCCCAGGAAAGTCTCGATAATTTTCACAGCGTTATCACGGCGAGTGATCGCTTCAGCTTTCCCTCTGGCCACACCTCTGCCGCGTTTCTGCTGGCAACCTGCCTGACGCTGATATATGAGGGACCGTCCGCCCCCCTATACATCTGGGCGAGCGGCATCGGGTTGTCCCGCATCGTTCTCGGTGTGCACTACCCCGGAGATACAGTGGCTGGCGCGACTATGGGCAGCGCCATAGCATACGCATCAGCAAGCTTTCTGAGTGGTTAATAATAAAAAGGTACTTTACGGTGTACGCGGCCCGGTCACATCTCCCGCGCCCCCTGCTCGCTACCAATCTGCCCATCAAAAAAATCCGCAAGCGCAACGCGATACAGCCCCACAAACTGGTGCACCGACAGCATGGCCGCGATCTGTCGCTCTATTTGCACACGCGGTGTTCCAGTTCCGGCCGCCAGCGGTAGTGCATCAATCAACGCCAGCGTTGTTTCCAAATCCAGCACGCGGTTGCCGTCTTCATCCCAGGCACCTGTGCCATTCAGCAAACCGTAGATACCGACGGCCTCCTCAGCATCAATGGTGGGTACTCGAGTAAAGCGAACGGGAAGGAGTGGCTCCTCCGCCTTGTTGGTGAGCTGCGTCACTGTTCCCAGTGCTGCGGAATCCTGCTGATCGGATATCACCTCGCCAGGTGGCACCACGGTGTCGTTCACTGAAGTCACCCAAAAACCCGGTACCGTCAGGCCTCCTGCGACTTTTACTGACGGCGCCGCTCGCCCATTGAAAGGCGCAACTGCAGCCATCGGATACCCGCCGTCAGCGAATGCCTGCCCGAATAGCGTTACCATGCGTGCACCGTTGGACATACCAATGCCGAAGATAGGTGTGCTACTGGAGATGCCGGTTGTAGCTATCAGTTCATCGTGCAGGCGTGACAGGCGCGAGAGATCCGGATTGGTTGCCAGCGAGGCATCAAAAACATCCCACCGTTTATTGCCCGTGCGCTCTGTACTCTCGGTTGCAACCCAGCCATAACCTCTGGCAATCAGCTCGTTAGTCTGGTCGATAACTTCAGTTCTGAGCGCGAAGTTTGCACTGCCGCCAGTGCCGTGGAAGAGATACACGATGCCCACGGGGGTTGCGGGTATATAGCTATACACGGTGAACCCTTCGAATTCGTCACTATTGATAGTCTCGTTAGGCGTTACCGGGTCACAGGCGACGAGAGCGACAACACACAGGCCCTTGATAATCCACAGACGGATGCTGTTCATTGAGTAAGTTTCCGATTGGCAGCGTTAGTGGGTTAGTGGCACCAGGGGCGGATTAATATGACACGACACTACGCTTCAGCCCGGGGTTATGCCAATCCAGGGGTCCAATACTCGCAACGGGCGATAGAGCCATTCGACTGCGTATTGCCTGGGCTCTAACGTCCGGTGAAAACTGGCGTCGAACGTAGCTTACGTTCATCCCACCGCCTGGAAAAAGTATGAAGTGCTTCGGGCGGTAGGGATGCAAACTTCACAGCCACCGATTGAAAGGTGTTTCTACTCGACTCCGCCATCCGGACACAAATTCACTTCTACGGTCAGATGCACAAGCCCCAAATTATCTGGCATACGGCCCTTGTAGTTATCTGGCGATTGAGGGTTATGGGCAACCACAGCGATCTGCGCGGAGTATATCTCAGGGCCAATAGCCCAGACGTGCAGGTCCGTTACTTTGGTATCGTTATCGGCCTCAACCAACTCCCGAATAGACTCTCGAAGTTCGGCAGGGGCCTGTCTATCGAGCAATATCGCACTCGTGGAGCCCAGCAACCCATAAGACCAGCGAGCAACAAGTATCGCGCCGACTATTCCCATTGCCGGGTCCATCCAGATAAGCCCGTAGTACTTGCCCGCAAGTAGCGCAATGATCGCCAGAATTGATGTTAGTGCATCGGCCATGACGTGAAGATAGGCGGACCGCAGGTTATGATCATGATGATGGTGGTGCCCGTGGGAATGATGGTGGGCATGCCCAGCTTCGTTGCCGCCCAGAATAAAGACGCAAACGCCATTCACAATGAGCCCGAGTACCGCAACCAAAATGGCTTGATTGAACACAATTTCCACCGGATTGAGCATCCTTACTACGCTTTCGAATCCCATGAAAACGGCAAAGATGGCCAGCAGAACCGCGCCGGAAAATCCTCCCAGCGCGTTTACTTTCCCCGTTCCAAAACTAAAAGCGCTGTTATGTGCGTTCCGCCGCGCATAGACATAGGCAAATGCAGTGATACTCAGTGCGGTAGCGTGGGACGCCATATGGAGACCATCAGCCAGGAGCGCCATGGAGCCGAAGACAACTCCCGCAATAAGCTCAATCGTCATCATGATTGCAGTTATCGCGATTACGATCAGTGTCCTGGACTCGCCGGGCCTGCGCTTTTCCTGACCAAATGAGTGGTCATGGTGCCAGGCATCGATATTGTGAGTATGCATGGGGTCGGCTTCTCTGGCGGCTACAAAGGCTTATTCTTCGAGGCGCTGTACAGTGCAAGCGTCCCGAAAACGGTATTGATCGATTCTAGAGTCTGCACGTTGCCGAAACCAGCATCCTGAACAAGGCCAGGCATTCGTTGAGACAAACCGACCACCCTCGGTATTTGCAGGCCGGTAACTCCTCTTTTTAAGGCGATCTATTCAAGACTGTCCTCTTATTTTTCTTATACCAGTGGTCTGGCGGCAGGAGTCAGCCTATTATTACGCACAACCTATATCTCGATCCCCCGGAGGATACCCACATGACGTTTCGCCTGACCTTTCCCGCACTAACCGCAGTTCTGTCTGCAGCTGTATTCAGTCTGATCTCCACGTTTGCCCTCGCCGAATTGGAAATCGAAACCAAAGGCGGCGGTGAGCGCACCGTGGCCAAGCAGGTGTCCGCGAGCATCATCGAGATAGACAGGGAAGAAGGAGATATTACGCTGCAGGGCCCAATGGGCAACCGCATCACCCTGTATGTGGGTGATACCGTGTCACGTCTTGACGAGTTCGAGGTGGGGGACACGGTAGTCGCGACCTATGTGGCGTCCCTGTCGGGAGAACTCAGAGAGCCGACACCCGCGGAGATAGAAGTGCCATGGGCAGAACTGGATGTAGCGGCCATTGCCGGCGCAGACGAGTTGCCGGGTGCGGGCGCAGGTTCTGTGATTAAGGCGGTGTGCACGATCGAGGGCATGAACCGCATTACACGGACCGTCACCGTGCTGGATCCACTGGGGCACTTTCACATCATCGATGACGTCGACCCTGAGCGGATGACCAACGTGAGCATCGGGCAGACCATCATTCTTACCTATACCCGCGCGGCGGCCCTGTCGCTGGAGAAAGTGGGCAGCTGATCGCAAAAAAACACCCGTGAGCTTTTCAGCTAACGGGTGACAGCGGCACCGGCTACTTGCCGACTTTTCAGGACCTGGTTCCTGACATCTAAACAACCGGAGTGCGCACCCCCCAATGCGCGCCCGCAGTTCCCCAGTCAATCCACCAGGTGCACCCACTTGTAGAACTCACCCTTCTCGTTGTCGCGCGTGTCGCCCTTGACCATCAATGCATCAGCCGGGTAAGCGGGCGGGATGCCGAAGTGCAGATCCCAGTCGCCACTGGTTTTGCGCCAGGCCACGTTGTTTTTGCCAGCCACTTTCAGCGGCCAGATATACTCAATACCCTCTGCATTACCGATCAGCTTGCGCGTCACGCGGGCGCGGGTGGCAGGGTGAGTGAAGGTGACTGAAAGGCTGTGTATATAGCCTTCACTTTTGGCACCCGCATAATTGATGCACTTTGAAAACCGTCCCGATACATCTTCCATGTGCGCTTTCCAGTTGATGCGCATGTGATAGGGCAACTGAATCGTGCCCGTTTTCACGCGGTTGTAGGTGTCCCGGGTGCTGGACAATTTGATGGTGCTGCCGTCGGCGCGGTTGGTACCAAAGTCCAGCCCCTTGAAGGCCAGTTCCATGTGGTACTTGCAATCGTCCTGGTCGGCGATGTTGATGCTGTAGTGCAGTGCATAGCTCGCGGTTACGGTGCCTACCGTGTCTTTGCAGCTACCGGTGCGCGGGCCCGAATAGCCGATGTAGTGCTTTTCACCGGGGTTGCCGTTGTCCATCATGTTGTAGGCGATGGAGGTACATTCGGCGTTGCCCCAGAAGTACGGCACGTAGCGCACGCCATCCTGGTAAACACATTCGCTGGTGATACCCATCGCCGCCTTGTTGCCGGTGGCGCAGTACGGGAAGTCTTTCTTCACGTAGTTGCCGCCGTAATTGTTGTGATGATCGATTCGCATTGGGAAATACGTCTGGCCACCGCCTCCCTGGTTGACGTAGCCCGGGAAGCCCCAGATTTCCGGGAACTGTTTGCCGTTGCTGCCGCCGGAATAGAACTTCACCTCGTCGTTCTGCCAGGTGAGCACCACGAGATTGTTGGAGAGCTTTTCGATGTAACCCGGTGCGCCTCGATAGGACGAGGGTGTGCGTCCCGGCTGTGCAAAGGCGAAGAACTGCACCGCGCCATGTTGTGCGCGTTGGGCAACCCTGGCCACCGTGTGGGAGCCCTTGCTGTGACCGAACACGCGCACATTGGAATCCTCAAACCGCGTACGCAGGGTGTAGAGCAGGTGCTCCAACGCATCGTCCGCATCGTTTACGCCCTTGTCGTACTCCAGGGCGTCGTCCAGCGGCGTGGGGTCGTACGCATACTGCAGGGAAAGATAGGTGCGGCCGGGTGTTGGAGAAACAATGGAAGTGAACTGCTTGTAATCGCCGTTCTCCTGGTTGGTGCCGGGCACGAAGACGTCGATCTCGCCCAGGCAACCCGGGTTTTCAGCAAACTCGGCGCGTATTTCGTTCTCGACACAGTTGGCAATTGCCTCGCGACCGTTGCGCAGGGCACAGGCACCTGATTTTTCCGAATTTGCGCTGAGGTCAACAATAAATACATCGTCGCTGCTGTAGGAAGCTTCACAGGATTCGTTCTGCACTTCCTCTTCCACAAACACCGCGCGCAGCGGGTCGGCCTTTCCACCCCAGAACGCAAACACCGCTGAGCCGGGCACGTCGAAGCGGCAAAAATTGACGCGGGTGTCCTTACAGTAGTTTTCCCATCGCTCAAATTTCCAGCCCGGGCGAGGTTGCGCGTAATACGTCTCGTTGTACTCTTCCTTGACCAGGTTCTCGCTGCAGTTCTTCAGCCCGGCGCGATGCTCTTCCAGGCGGCAGTCGCGCTCGCCGGTGGCCGAAAGAATGTCACCCTCCCCGACTATCTCAAGGGGGTGGGAACAGGCGGTGGCGAGTGCCATCAATGCTGCAATTAGTAGAATTCTCATGTTTGCTCACCTCGGTGTCATGGATCGGCAGCCCGATCGCAAAATCGTCAGCATCCAGACTAAGCAAGGGCGTACAGCGAGGGCATGGGGTGTTCACCCCATTTTCAAGGCAGGCAGAGGATAGAAGGCAGGTAAACGTTAACCAGTACCCATTCCCCAGGGGTTTAGGTACCGTAAACCGTGACAAGCCGGCGCACGGGGTGCCGGCGACTAACCAGCGGCAACGCCGGCCTTGCTCACCAACCGTGCCGGGCTGCCTGCCCAACATTCAGTTACACTCAGCACATGAAGAACGCCAACCGGACTCTGCGCACCGCCGTAACACTACTGATTAGTGCCACGCTCTCCGCCTGTACCGGCGTGGCCATGCAGGGGCTCAATGCACCCTCTTATTTGCTGGGCAATATGCGGACAGAACGCGGCCTCGCCTACGGTGCGCAGGCGCACCAGAAGCTGGATCTGTTTTTCCCGGGGGAAGGCGCTGCATTCCATGGGCAACTTGTGGTGTTCGTTTACGGGGGTGCCTGGACGTCGGGCTCGCGAGGCAGCTATTACTTTGTCGCCGATGCCCTGACCGCAGCCGGCTACGCGGTCGCGATACCCGATTACATCAAGTACCCCCAGGGCGCGTTTCCCGAATTCGTGACAGACGTGGCGCAGGCAGTGCAATGGCTGGCGGGGAACATTGACGATTACGCCGATATCAATGATTTTGTCCTGATGGGTCATTCGGCAGGCGCACACACCGCGGCCCTGATTCTCACCGACGACGCCTACCTCCGCACTGCCGGGTTGGAAAAACCACCCATCAGCGCATTCGTCGGCCTGGCGGGCCCCTACGGCTTCAAACCCGAGAAGGAGAAGTACCGCAATATTTTCGCCAACCTGGAAGATTTCAACCAGATGCGTCCGCTGCACTTTGCCAACGGCGATGAACCCCCCATGCTGCTACTGCACGGCGAAGATGACACCACGGTATTGCCAGTCAACACGCGCAAATTCGCGGCGCGGATAAATGAAGGGGGCGGCAGCGCAGAAACGAAATTCTATCCCGGTGCCGGACATGTCGCGCCGCTGCTGGCGTTCGCCAGGTTGCCGCTGGGGGACAGCCGCATTCAGGCGGATATCCTGGAGTTCCTGCAGCGCCGGTCTTCGCCGCCATCGGCACAGCCATAGGCGGGGAAAAACCATAAAAAACCACCGGCTCTATCGACATCAGGCGCGCCTCCCCCGCACCTGTCCCCGGTATTGCTTCCATCCCGGTCGCAACATTAGCAATCTGCTATCAACACCATTGTGACAATCGATTTCCCATAGGTTTTTCTGCTTGTTAACGTCCAGATCATTGCCAATACCTATTAATTGCCGCTGAAGCGGCGTGAAACCAAGGAGCAATAAAATGACTCTACAAAGATCGGTCATGGCCGCCGCCGTGGTGGCCTCCCTCTCGCTGTCGCCGCACCTGGTAACCGCAGAGCCTTCGAGCAGCAAACCCGCCGGGGCCATGGGTGCCGGCACTGCGCTGCAGGACCAGGCGCGAAGCAACCAGTTCTGGTGGCCAGACCAGCTAGACCTATCGCCACTGCGCGACCACGACGTACGATCCAACCCGCTTGGGGAGGACTTTGACTACGCCGAAGCCTTCAACTCGCTCGATTTCGAACAGCTTAAGCAGGATGTCGATGCTGTCCTCACCAACTCGCAGGACTGGTGGCCCGCAGACTGGGGCAACTATGGTCCGCTTTTCATCCGCATGGCCTGGCACAGTGCCGGTACCTACCGCACGCTGGACGGGCGCGGCGGTGCTGACGGCGGGCAGATGCGTTTCGACCCGCTCAATAGCTGGCCGGACAACGGCAATCTCGACAAGGCAAGACGGCTGTTGTGGCCGGTGAAGCAGAAGTACGGCGCAAGCCTTTCCTGGGCTGACCTGATGATTCTTGCAGGCAACGTCGCGCTGGAGAATATGGGCTTTGAAACCTACGGCTTCGCGGGCGGCCGCACGGACGACTGGGAGCCGGACCTTGTGTACTGGGGCCCGGAAGTGGAGATGCTCGCCAGTGACCGCCACCAAAAAGACGGCGAGTTGCAGCGGCCGTTGGGCGCGACTCACATGGGCCTCATTTACGTCAATCCCGAAGGCCCGCGCGGCAAACCCGATCCGGCAGGCTCGGCGCACAACATTCGCGTGGCCTTCGGACGCATGGCGATGAATGACGAAGAAACCGTTGCGCTGATTGCCGGCGGACATACCTTCGGCAAGATGCACGGTGCGCGTAAACCAGGCGATTGCGTTGGCGCGGAACCCGCGGCAGCGGCCATCGAGGAACAAGGGCTGGGCTGGAAGAACCGCTGTGGCAAGGGCCACTCTGAAGATGCCACCACCAGTGGCCTGGAAGGTGCGTGGACGCAGGCGCCCACACAGTGGACCACGCTCTACCTGCAAAACCTGTTGAATAACGAGTGGCAGGAAACGCGCAGCCCCGCTGGCGCCATCCAGTGGATCCCGGTGGACAAGGCACTGCATAACTCGGTGCCGGATGCCCACGTGGAAGGCAAGTTCAATGCGCCGGTGATGACCACGGCCGACCTCGCAGTGAAAGTCGACCCGGCGTACCGCGCGATCGCGCAACGCTTCCTGGACAACCCCGACGAGTACCAGCAAGCGTTTGCCAAGGCGTGGTACAAGCTCACCCACCGCGACATGGGTCCGCGCAGCCGCTACCTCGGCTCTGCGATGCCCGAAGATGAGCTGATGTGGCAGGATCCAATCCCTGCTGTCGAGTATGACCTGATCGACAAACGCGACATCCGTGCCCTGAAAAAGGACATCCTGGCATCAGGACTCACCGTGCCCGAGCTGGTGCGCACAGCCTGGGCCTCGGCGTCCAGTTTCCGCGCCGGTGACATGCGCGGCGGTGCCAACGGTGGCCGACTGGCGCTGGCTCCCCAGAAGGACTGGCCGGTGAACTCACCTGACGAACTGGCAAAGGTCCTGGGCTCGCTCACGGAGATCCAGGCCGATTTCAATAAGCGTAACCGGCGCACCCAGGTATCGCTGGCCGACCTGATCGTGCTCGGCGGTGCCGCGGCCATCGAAAAAGCCGCCAGCGATGGGGGCGTCGAAGTAGAAGTGCCCTTCACGCCGGGCAGGGCCGATGCCACTCAGGCCCAGACTGACGTTGCGTCCTTCGCGTTACTGGAGCCGAGGGCCGATGCCTTCCGCAACTATTTCGACACGGCGGCAAGCTACCGCTCGCCCACGGAGATGCTGGTGGATCGCGCAGACCAGCTCACCCTCACGGTGCCTGAAATGACAGTGCTGATGGGCGGCATGCGGGCCCTGGACGCCAACACCGGTGGCGCTGCACACGGCGTCTTCACTGACAGGCCGGGCACCTTGAGCAATGACTTTTTCGTCAACCTGCTCGACATGTCCACTGCCTGGCGCGCAACTGAAACCGCGGGACTGTACGAAGGTTTCGATCGCAAAAGCGGTACTGCCAAGTATGTTGCCACTCCCGTCGACCTGATATTCGGTTCGAACTCGGAGTTGCGCGCAGTCGCTGAGGCCTATGCCTACAACGACGCGCAGGAACGCTTCGTCAACGACTTCGTCGCAGCGTGGACCAAGGTGATGCAGCTGGATCGTTTCGATCTGCGGCATTCGCTCTAAACCTGACTCGGGAGTGGCGGTGCCCAGGCGCCGCCACTCCCCACTTTACGCTCCGCTGTACCAACCGCTTCGACGCTCTGTTTCACTCTCCGTTTCTCTCCACGCTTTACTCCCGGCAACTCGCCCACTGCAAACAACGGTTAAACCGAACGATCACCGCAGCTAAAGCGCGTTGTTTAAACCGTGCATCCACCTAAACTACGCGCGAATCGAAAACAGACCAAGGGAGTGACGACATGAACAACGGCGAGAACCATCCACAGGCACACACGCAGCCCTCCGGCAAAAAGACTGGCCGCGAGCGATTCGTTGCATGGATAGAGGACCCGATGGGTTCGGTCATCGCTGCCTCCGCGGCCACTATTGGCAGCTTTGGCATCGTGTTGGGCGGCACCTGGGCGATCAGCCTCGCAGTGGGCTGATTGCCGCAGGGCGTCCGCCAGAAATCGCCGCCCGGGGGTTTACGTACAGCTCATTCGATTTGAAAGCTTCTGTGCGGATCGTTCCGGGCGTGCCCTCTCAGCCAACTGCGCTCAGCTCAGGAAACAGCGCGAGCGCATTGTCTCGCAGGATGCGTTTACGCACCTCGAGACGCTGCGGGGTATCGGTACAGATGAGCACTTTCGCCAGCGACATCCCCAGGTGATAGAACGGCCAGTCTGTGCCAAACAACAGCCGCTCTCCCCCCGTGCGCTGGATAATGTCTTCCAGTCGCGTCACGCCCTGACCGTGAATCCCCAGCCAGGCGTTGTCATACCGCAGTGCCAGCTCGAGCATGGCTTCTCCATCCCGTGCGCCGGCGTGGCCGAGGATCACCTGCAGTTTCGGAAAATTGGCCAGCACCGCCTCGTAGTGGCGCGGCAGTGCATAGCGGTGTCGTGACTCGGGCTCAATGCCTGCCCGGCCACCGTGATAGAAAATGACCAGGCCCAGT
>JAUHYL010000105.1 GCA_030426545.1 Gammaproteobacteria bacterium | reverse complement strand
CTACCCGCTGGAGCCCATTGTGTTGCGCGAATCATTGCGCGCACGCACAACGGTGGTGCCGGTCACCGTGCTCTCCGGCGTGCTGGTCTTCGCAACCTTTGCGCCGTTCCTTGTCAACGAAGGCGCCGAAGCATTGATGGTGGTTTACTGGTTAGCGCCTGCAATGTTGCTCCTGTTTGCCCGCGGCTTGATGTCGTCGTTCTACCTGGCTCGCCTGGACGATTTGTCTGAAGCAAAAATGCGTCGCGCCGACTGGGAATTCCGTGTACAGAGTATAATAATGCAGACGACCGTTGGCGCCGGCATCTGGTTGATACAGTCGACGGAAAATAACTACCCGCTTATTCCGCTGTTCGTCACCATGCTCATCGGTATATGGGCACTGGCGGCGCTGGCGAACCTTTACTCCGACAGTCTCACTATCCTTCTGTCTTTACCCCCATTGCTGGGCCAACCCGCGCTGTTCTGGATACTGCAGGGTGGTATTGGCATCTCCCTCGGCATAGGCCTGATCATGGCGACAATATTGATGATCATCCTGGTACAGCGTGGCTCGCAGGTTTTCAGGGAGAGCATGCTGGTACGGTTTGAAAAGGACATGCTGCTGCGACAGGTAGAGGAGGAACAGCACAAAACACAAGAGGCGCTTGATCAGGCTCGGGCGGCCAACGAAGCCAAGGACTTTTTTATGGCCGCGGCGGGGCACGATATCAAGCAACCGCTTTATGCCCTGTCGATGCTGACAGACACACTGCTCATGTCCAACCCACCCGAGTCGACCATTCCCCTGCTGAACAACCAGAAGGTTAGCATTGAGCAGCTGTCAGAACATTTCGATGCATTGATGGACATGGGCAAATTTCATGACGGCAGTTTCGAACTGAGTACGTCGGAAATCAATCTCGGCGAATTCTCCTCCCGTATTGATACAGAAATTGCGCCGCTGTGCGCAGAGAAAAATCTGCATTGGCGACTGGAAATGGACAACGTTGTCGTTTCTACAGACGCCGAATTGATGCTGCGACTGCTACGTAACCTGCTTATCAACGCCGTGCGCTATACCGATCACGGCGAAATCAGCTGCACGACGCGTATCGAGGGCGATAAAGTTGAGGTAGAGGTTGCGGACACCGGCAGCGGTATTCCCGACGAACACCACGACGCTGTATTCGACGAATTCGTGCGCCTGGGGGATGATCAGGCATCAACAACAGGGGCGGGCCTGGGCCTGTCAATCGTGCGCAAAATCGACAGCGCTCTGGATCTTAATCTGAAAATGGAATCTTACGCTGAGTTGGGCACGCGTTTTACATTTCGTCTGCCCATAGTGGAGGCTAATCAAGTAGTGGAGGCTAATCGATAAGTCGCAACTGTCGCGCCTTGAGTATCGCCTGTGCGCGATTGTTGACGCGCAGTAACTGATAAATACCATGCAGGTGCGTCTTCACGGTTCCCTCAGCCATACTGAGCCTGCGTGCGATCACCTTGTTGGGAACGCCCTGCATAAGCTGTTCGAAGACTTCCGACTGCTTTGGCGTAAACTGTATCTGCTCCTGGGCGGGCACCACCTCCGGCCGCTGATTGTCAGTCGGCTCAAAGCCCATCAACCTTACGGCGGCGGGCGGAATATAAGTGCCGCCGGCAAGCACCATCCGGATAGCGCTGACGAAAATCTGCATGGAAGAGTTTTTGGGTACAAACCCACTCACACCGTATTCAAAGCATTGCGCAATGATGTCGGTGGCATCGTTGCCGGAAAAAATCACGATGGGGATATCGGCGTAGTTCTCGCGCACGTAAACCATGCCATCTGACCCCGATATATCGGTGAGGCTAAGATCCAGAATCAGGAGGTCGTAGCGGCTATCGCGCTCAAGTTTACTGAGAAGTGCCTTAAAACTGCTCGCCGTTTCCACCTCATCGAACACAGCCAGAGAGAGAAGCGACGTGACCGCCGCATCGCGTACGATAGGATGATCATCAACTATCAGTGCGCGAGTAGACACGGGCATGAACCTTTCTGCATGTAACTGATAGTAGAACTGTCGAAAGCTTTTCGCGCGATAAATCGACAGGCAGATGCGTAAGCGTAGTGCGAGATCGGGCTGCGCTGGCGAGGCACTTCATCGACTGTCTTTTGAGCGCTCACTCGCTTCACATCTCCGGGTTCTTCTCGAAAACGGTTACACCGGCGTCGACGGGCGACCACGCCTGTGCCGAACAGCCCCAGAAACTGGAATCCACCTCCAGCCAGCCGCTGTCATCCATCCCACCGGCCTTGACGAATCGCAGTTCGGACATTTCTTCTACATAACTCATCACGCCCGACCCACATTGCTTGCAGAAGCCCCTGGCAACATGCGAGCCATCGCTGCCGGTTACCGTGTAAAACTTCAACTCACCCTGCTGTTGTATAGCGGCCTCTGGAACCATGGCAAAAGTGGCTTTGCCACTGCCCGTTACACGCTGACAATCCTTGCAGTGGCAATGGTGGGCAGACAGCACCTGCGCACGATCAAACGTGTACTTGACCGCACCGCACAGGCAGCTACCACTTACTAAGTCACTCATTCTCTGTCAATCTCCTTCCGGCTGTCATCGCATAAAAAGCGCGTACTTCAGGGACGCCAGTCACGGTACTTTATATGTGCCGGTTCTGATTCAGACTTAACGCGTTCAACCTGGTCACCAAGCCACTCGAACCACTCGCCCCATGATGGTTGCTCGTTCTCTCGCCGCACATCCAACAGCCACTGGCGAAGCTTCCGCGCCTGGACGGAGATAATTCCGCCACACAAGTCCCTGACCATGTCGAGTGTGGCCACCCGCTTGAACACCAACAGACCCATGGTTTCAAAACTTGTGGCAACCGTAATAGCAGCATGGACGTATTCGGGCCCCAGCGCACGCAGTTCGTCCAGGTTTACGCCTTCAGGAACCTCCTGCAACAACGCCAGCGCATTCGCCAGATCCTTGCTGTAGAAAGTCTGTGCCAGATTGGTCGCCATCGCATCGCGCTGCTGGATGCGATAATACCTCAACTGAATCAGGCCAAAGACAATACCGCCGACGATACTCAGTGCGCCGATGATTTCCGCGATATTTGCCCACGTTGAAAGTGTAGCCTCGGTCATTATAGGTACTCCGGGTTTACACGTGCCTGCGCGAGATGCTCTAGCTTGAACTTTCACGAATCATAGTGCAATGCCTGCCGGAAACGCAGTGCATCCGAGGCAGGTAAAACAACAACGGCATGCACTACACGTAGGGATCTCTGCCAAATGGGGTAATCACCCCATTTCGTGTGCATAAAGAGAGGGTTAACTTTACAGTCTAAACAGCAATAGATCGGCTGCAACAGTCTGCCCGGCTCGGGCCACAAGCAGGCAATCAGCTACTGCGAACTCGCTGGATCAATGAGCCCTTCGCGCAGGGCCAGCGTCAGCAGTTCAGTCACTGAGTGAACCCCAAGCTTTTGCATGACGCTGGTGCGATGCTTGTCGACGGTTTTTGGGCTGATACACAGCAATTCCGCGATCTCCCGGTTTGATTTGCCAGCGACCACCATATTCAGCGTCTGGCGCTCGCGCTCGGTCAATTCGCGCGTGCTCCGGTGTGTCTCCATCAGGTGTACAAAATCATCAGCAACATGATGACCGCCGCGCAGGATTAACGGCAACTTTTCATAAAGTTCTTCAAGCGGAGAGGCCTTGGAAAACATCCCCTCAACACCCGACTCAAGCAGGCTGGCGATCAACCCGGGCGCGTTGATACCGGTGAGCACCACGATCGCTGTCTGGGGACTCCAGCGACGAATATCAACCAACACCTCTGCGCCGCCCGCCAGTGGCATCGCCACATCAAGCAACAGGAGATCTGGCTGGTGAATTTTTATCCGGGAAATTGCCTCAAACCCGTTGCTTGCCTCGGCAAGCACGCGCAGGCCTCCAGGCTCAACTACGCCCGGGCACTCCAGCGAGGTGCGCAAACCGTCGCGAACAATCTGATGATCATCTGCGATAACGACTGTGTAGCGCTCTTTAACGGACTTCTTCTGCGATCGTGACATAATGACCCCGTGCTGAAGGATATCACAGCAATGTCAGATCACCTCTGGAGTCGTCATCAGTTGACCGGCAATCTACTGCGCAGTTTTTCCACGCTGACGTACTGCATTGTCGGTATCTATCTGATACTGGCGGCATCCATCACCTTTTCAGCACAGCAAGCCACACCGGGCGAAGTGACACTGAGTGGCTCGTACCTGGAGGAAGATAAGCGTCGCCCCCATACCGTGGAGTCGGCGCTCAATGCGCTGCGCAACGGCGCGGGCGCTTCCATGTCGGGGGGGCGATTCAACCGCGGCAACAGCGAATCACTGTTCTGGATTTATCTGCAGGCAAAGAACGACGGCAGCAGTGACCAGCGCTTACTCCTGGATACAGGCGTCCCGTTTCGCGCCGGCCTGACAATATACCTTGTGCCCGACAACGCGGCGCCTGCAAATGCCGATGTGATACTGGACACCGACGAGGGCATGCACTTTTCTTCACGTGCCAGTACGGCCCTGATCCTGCACTCCAAAGACTTTGTGGTACCCGCCGGTGGTGATGTCGGGCTGTTGCTCAAATACACCACCCGGGGCTCCACGTTCATGCCCATGACCCTGAAAACGCCCGAGCAGTTCGATCGGGAGCAGCGTGCGCAATTGCTTGGCTCGGTGTTCTTTTACACCGTCTGCACACTGCTGATCGTGGTTTTTCTCGTGCTGGGTACTGTGCTGAAGGTGTTCGCGATTCAACTGTACGCCGGCCTGTTTGCGTTAATGATGTTGTGCCTGCTCGCTGTTGAGGGTTACGCCTTTCAGTTCATATGGCCCAGTTCACCCGGATGGAACCAGTACGCAGGCCTTGTGCTCTTGCTGGTTACGGTAGGTTACTGCTTCATCGTGGCACGCTACGCCATGGATCCAGCGAGCCTCTCGAGCTGGCTCAAACGCGCGTTGGTTACCCTGGCAGCGTTGTCGCTGTGCCTGGCGGCGGCATCGCCCTTCCTGCCATTTTCGCCCCTGCTTGAGTTCGCAGGTCTGCTCATGCTGCTGGCCTACCTGGCGCAAATTAGAACGATCGCCAGCTGGGTCGCTACCTCGGTAAAACTTCACCTGATCTCCCTGGCGGCAATACTTGTCGTCTTCCCGTGTGTCATCGCCTTGACCGCAATGGCATTACTGGACTATCACATCCCGGATCTCGTTTTTCTGTACGGCAACCGCGCCATCTTCCTGTTTACGATTCTGACCACGCTGATGTCCCTGAGCATCTACGTACTGACCCTGCGCAGGGAACATGAACGCTCAATGCAGGAAGCGCTGGCTGCTGCCCGGCGCGATGCGGAGCTGAACGCCGCGCTGCTGCACTCGGAACAAAACTACCTGCGCGCCCGCCAGCTAGCCCAGCAAAGTCGCCAGCAGCTGGCTTCTACCTCGCACGATATCCGGCAGCCGCTGGCGTCGTTACGTGCAGTGGTGCGGTCCCTTGATTTGTCAGAAGGCACCCGGGAACACGCTACACTGGTTCGCGCACTGGATTACATCGAGAACCTGAGTAAATCCACGGAACAGTCACAGGAAAACCAGCAGGCGATTCTGCGCGATATTGAGAACGGAGAGTTGCGTGATACCAACGAGCCGTACCGGGCTGACTTGTTGCTACAAACCCTGTCACACATGTTCGAGGGCGAGGCACGCCAAAAGGGCCTTGCCCTCCATACCGTGCCCTGCAGTGTCAGGATTAATCACCCCCCCCTGGCATTGATGCGGATACTCGCCAACTTCACTGCCAATGCAATCAAGCACTGCGACAGCGGTACCGTTGTGCTGGGCTGCAGGCGCAAACCAGACGGGCTGCGTTTCGATGTGATCGATTCCGGCCCCGGCATTGATGAAGCGGAAATTGCGCAACTACAGCTGCCGGGATACAAAGGCGAATCATCTGACGGTGAAGGGCTGGGGCTTGCCATCTGCTGGCAGCTCGCTGCAGAGCACGGCTTTGCCATTGAAGTGCAGTCAAACGCGGGGCGTGGCAGTCGATTTTCAGTTACCGTGGCAACTGTTTAGACGCCCCGTCGCCAAGACAGCAACAACGGGCCAGCGGCGCTGTAAAAGCGAGGGGTATCCCCCGCGGGTCATAACTTGAAAAGATGGCAACGCAACACGGCGCTGTGCCAACCGGACACCCTGAAGCCAGGGCTCTCCGGCGAGCTGTATTCGAGTGAGCTAAGCCAGTGCCGACAGGCCGCCCTGCAGTTTGCCATCCCTGCCGAGTAGATTGTCGTATTCTTCAGGATCCCGCTCTAGGTCATACAATTCCTCGCCACCATCGGCGTAGCGAGTCCAGCGCCATTTACCGACGCGCGTCGAGACCGCGTCGCCCCATCGCATGTGAACGGGGCGAGGCCGCGCACGGCCAAGTGCCTGCTCGACCAGACTCTCACCTTCAAAGTGCGCAGGCGCCGTAATTCCCGCCAGTGCCAGCAGTGTGGGCGCCAGGTCGAGCAAGCTAACCGGGTGGTCAAAGCCGCTGCCGGCAGGAAGTTGCGGCGAGCGCACCAGCAAGGGCACCCGCGTTGCCTGCTCCCAGAGTGCCATTTTACGCCAGTGCAGTTTTTCGCCCAGGTGATAGCCGTGATCTGACCACAGCACCACCGCGGTATTATCGCGGTGCACGCTGTTGTCCAGCGCGGCGAGAATCTGTCCCGTCATTGCGTCGGTGTGGCTGCAGGCAGCAAGGTAGGCCTGCACGTGTTCGCGCCACAGCCCGGAGTCAACCACAAGGCTGTGCTGGTCAAACTGCTTCCCCTCAATTTCCCCCGAGGGATTGCGCGCAAGCGCTACACCCGCCGCCGGTATATCTTCCAGGTCGTCCGCTCGCACACTGGGCAGCACCACATCTTCCAGCGGATGCAGATCGAACGCCCACTGTGGCAATCGCCAGGGTACGTGCGGTTGCTGCAGGCCGATTGCCATAAACCAGGGCGCATCGTGCTTCTGCTGCAACTGATCAACCGCGAAATCAGCGCTTTTCTGATCGGTATGCATTTCGCCGGGCCGCTGCAGCCCATAGTCAAACAGCGTGCCGCGATCACCGAAGATCACCGGGCTTTCCTCGTAAGTTTGATACACATCCCAGAAACGGGAGGTGCCCTTCTCCCAGTGAAACACCTTGCCCGTGGAGATGGTCCTGTAGCCGGCTGCCGAGAAGTACTCCGGCAGCGGCCGAACGGTTGGTGACTTCATCAGCGCAGCGTAAGGTGCCGCGTCGTCCAGGCCATCCAACCCCGCCGTCTCGGGGCGCAGCCCCCACAAGGTGGAGCCGCGACTGGCGATACAGACGGGCACGGTGCAGTAGGCGCGATTAAACGCGCAGGACTGATCCCGCAGGCGGTCTATATGCGGCGTATGCACGCCCGGATGCGCGTTCTTGTAACCCACCCAATCACGCAGATCATCGATACAAAGCAACAAGATATTGCTGGGCGCCCCGCCCTGACCGGGCGCTAAGGCATTTACCTTCGTGCCCTGCGTCAACGGTGCCGAGGATTCACTACAGCCGAAAAGCGCTGCGGAACCCATAGCACCAAGAAAGGTACGCCGATTAACACTCACGCGCTTGTCACCGCAGGGGGGCGCAATCGATTAGATTGACTACGAGGCGACCCGCATCGCACCCAGGAAATCCATCTTGCCAAGGGGCGTACCCAGCATGCGCAGGATCGAATAGGTCGTGGTCGCGTGAAAATAAAAGTTGGGCAGGGAAAAGGTCAACAAAAAGTCTTCGGCACTGAACGGTATCTCGAAATCACCCATTTTGAATTTCATGGCCTTGCCCTGCAGTGCGTCGATTTCCCGCTCATCCAATCCACGTAAAAACGCTGCCGCATCGCTGACCAGCGCCTGCAAACCAGCGTAGTCGAGATCCAGCGAGGGCGGCGGTGTGAAAACACCGGCCTGCACCCCTTCGATCGCACCGCGGGAGTGATGCACCACCGAGATCACCTGAAAGCTGAAGGGCAGCATATCGTCGCGTAAACGGGTTGCCAGCAACTCCGCTTTGTCGATGCCTTCGCTTTCGGCGTACTCGGCGCCCTTACTTACAACGCTGGACACCGCATCCAGGGTCTGCAGGTAATTGCTGACAGACAGTGTATAAAGTGAAATAGACATAAATGCTCCTTACCTGTTGTTCAATTGCGCTTCTATTACCTGGCTTGAATGCGCTAGTCTAGTGCGCTGGACACGATAACCCATTTTATCAGACAGTCTACACGCCACAGCGTGCAGGCACACCCGCTGCGACAGCGTGCAAACAAGTGAGGTAAAGACGATGTTTTATTATGGAGACCGTTTATGAGAGCCGCCGTCCTGGAAGCAGTTGGCAGCCCCATCGCGATCTACGACAACGTGGACATCATCGAGCCACGTGCAGGAGAAGTACGAGTCGACGTAAAATACTGCAGCGTTTGCCACTCTGATCTCAGCGTACTGGACGGTAGTATCCCAACCTACGGCAAGACCATTCTGGGACACGAAGCGGCCGGCGTGGTTGAATCGGTAGGTCCGGGGGTTACTTCTCTTGTTGCGGGAGACCATGTTGTGCTGACCCCCGTGCCACCCTGCGGTAGCTGCTACTTCTGCCTGCGCGGTGATGCAGCGCTTTGCGCCAAAAATTCGAGCCTGCACACTTACGCCCTCGCCGACGGAGTCACCGGTCTCTCCGCGGGCGAAGAAATCATCTACAAGGGTCTGGGTGTCGCCGCCTTTGCCGAACAGGTGGTATCTACCGCCAACGGCGCGGTAAAAATTCCCGATGACGTTCCGCTGGACATCGCCTGCCTGATGGGCTGCGCCCTGCAAACCGGCATCGGTGCTGTGCTTAATACCTCTGATGTGGAAGCAGGGGCAACGGTTCTGATCATGGGGTTGGGCGGCGTCGGCATTGCAGCGGTACAGGGTGCGCGCCTGGCGGGTGCCGCGGTCATCATCGCCTCCGACCCGGTGGAGGAACGCAGAGAACTGGCGAAACAGTTCGGCGCCACCCACGTCAACGATCCCGTTAGCGAGGATCTGCTTGCGCAGTGCCAGGCCATCACCGAAGGCATTGGCCTTGATTATGCGTTCGAAACGGCCGGCATCGCCAAACTCGCCGAGGTGGCCATCGCGGTTGTCCGTCCTGGCGGCACCGTCGTTTGCGTCGGCGCTGCACCGCTGGACCAGGGGATAGAAATCAACCCGCTGACACTATTCAGCAGTCTCGAGAAAAAACTTTGCGGCTGCCTGATGGGAAGCAGCAATTCACTGCACGAAATTCCTCGCCTGGCCAGGCTATGGAAAAACCAGCGACTGGATATTGAAGGCATGGTGACCAACCGGCGCCCCCTGTCAGAAATCAACGAAGCGTTCGACGATTTGAAAGCGGGCAGAGGTATTCGCACTGTCCTTGAGATCTAGCGCGCAAACGACTGCTTCGTCGGCACGGCTTACCCCAACAACGGGAGACAAGACCAATGCGTAGAAGAGAATTCCTGGAATCCGCCGGTACCGCGCTGGGAGCAACTGCGCTGATCAGCCCGGCAGTGGCAGCACCTGCATCGACGCCGGCTACGGCGAATACGGCCACGGCGACAGAGTCAGTCGAGCCAGGGGACTGGCAGGGTCTTCGTGAGCTGTTCCCCCTGACACGCGATTATATCCATCTCGCGACGTTCCTGCTGGCGTCTCATCCCAGGCCCGTCGCTGCCCAGATTGAGGCGCATCGCCGCGGGCTGGACGAGAACCCGGCAGACTACCTTCACAGCCACAATGCGAGCATCGATGCAAAGGTTGCCCGTGCCGCCGCGCAGTACATGGGCGGCGACTGGTCGCAGATCGCGCTGACAGACAGCACCACCATGAGCCTCGCGATGATGTACAGCGGGATCAAGGTGCAAGCAGGCGACGAGCTGTTGCAAACCGTGCACGACCACTATGCCACCGACATGTCACTGACCCACAAGGCTCGGCGCAGCGGCGCGGTGGTGAAGCGCGTGGCACTGTATGACGATCCCGCACAGGTGTCGGTGGAACAATGCCAGGCGCGGCTCGCGCAGGGCATCACTGACAAAACCCGGGTCGTCGCCGTGACCTGGGTACATTCCAGCACGGGAGTCAAACTGCCGATACAGGCTCTTTCGGAAGTTGTGCAAAAAGCAAATACAGGCCGGGCAGAGGCGGACCGCATCCTGTTCTGCGTCGATGGCGTGCACGGCTTCGGCATCGAAAACCAGGCTGTGCCGCAACTGGGCTGTGACTTCTTTGCCGCCGGTACGCACAAGTGGATGTTCGGCCCCCGCGGCACGGGTGTGCTGTGGGGCAATGACGCAGCCTGGGCGCGCAGCGAACCGGTGATACCCGCTTTCAGCGCATCCTACGCCGCCTGGCTGGGCATGCTTCCCGAGGAAAAAGTGCCGCGGGGTATGCACTTTACACCTGGCGGTTTCCACTCGTTCGAGCATCGCTGGGCGCTGCCGGCAGCCTTTGAGCTGCATCTGCAGCTGGGCAAGGCCAATGTGCAATCGCGCATACATGCGCTCAATACACGCACCAAGGAAGGGCTGGCCGCCATGCCGCACGTGACACTGCATACGCCGCAGTCACCGGCCCTGTCTTCCGGTCTGGTGTGCTTCGAGGTAAAGGGCATAGCGCCCGATGACGTGGTAAAGCGCCTGCACAGGAAGGGCATCATCATGAGCAGCACGCCCTACCGTGAAAGCTATGCGCGCTTTGCGCCCAGCCTGCTGAACAACGAGCAGGAAATTGACCAGGCGCTGGCCGAAATCAGTGCGTTGGCGTGATCGACGAGGCTGGCAGCCCGTATCGGTAAGCGTTGGAATCCGTCTTGAGCGTTTCCTGGCGCCACACGCGATAAGTCAAAGGACCTTGAGGATGCGTGCAAAATTTGCATCGACGGGATACGCGCCGCTGCTCCAGCCAAGGCGCACGATCACTGCCTGCTGCTGCGGCAACATTATTACCACCTGCTTTCGATTCCCGAGCATGGCATAGGCACCTGCAGGCAAGGACGGCCAGCGCAGCGCTGCACCGCCTCCGTTCAACCAGAACTGATAACCATAGCGCGGCTCGTTTTCACTGCCGTTGGGTTGTACGGCGCGATGTACCCATCCCGCTGACAAAAGTCGCCGACCATTCATCACGCCGTCGGCCACCATAAGCTGCCCAAAACGCGCCCAGTCACGGGCGCTGGCATACGCATAGGAGCTACCCACTGGAACGCCGGTGGCGTCTGGCTCCAGAAACGTGTGCTCCAGCGCCAGCGGCAGTGCCAGCTCGCGATGGAAAAAGTCCTGCATCGCTTGCGGTGAGTTACCCACCCGGTTGAATACCAGGCGTGCCAGCAGGTTGGTGGTGCCGGACGAATAGTAGAAGTGGTCTCCGGGCACCTGCGCCAGCGGCTTTTCCAGTGCAACCTGAGACGCATCTGCTGACAGGAACAGCATACGGGTAGAATCGCTGCCGGGCACATAGTCCTCCTGGAACGCGAGCCCTGAGGTCATTTGCAGCAGGTGCTGCAGGTTTATCCGGGCCCGCTCATCGCGTGCCCAGGGGTCGAACAGGCTTCGATCAGCGATATCTACCAGGCCGAGTTGTTCCAGCCGTCCCAGCATAATCGCGGTCACACTCTTGCCCATCGACCAGCCCAACAGCGAGGTATCGCGATGGATACCTGGCGCATAGGCCTCGCCGGCTATACGCCCCTGGTGCACAACCAGCAGCGCGCGGGTTTTATAGCCGGCGGCGTTGTCAGCAGCGAGGATGGATTCCAGCTCTTGCTGGAGCGCAGGCTGCGGAGAACCCGGCGCCGCACCGGCAGGCCAGGGCAACGCGGCGTTGGCAGGAACGGGAGGGGGCTGAATCGCAGCCAGGTTGTCCGGGCCGAATACCAGGGTACAGCCC
>JAUHYL010000013.1 GCA_030426545.1 Gammaproteobacteria bacterium | reverse complement strand
GGTGATACAACCATGCCGCCTGTCCTGTACAACAATACGCGTGTCAACGCGCAGTCAATCCGCATTATTGCGGAACCCGTGCATGCCGGCGATGTGGAAGCGCTGATGGACGCTCTTTCAGCGCACTACCGCACCTACCCGGGTATGCGGGCCTTCGCCACACGCGGCTCCATTATTTCCAGTAACCAGGGCGGCACGCGCAGTATCAATCTGGATATAGCTGGCCCCGACCTGGAGGAAATTTATACGGCGGCACAGGCCGCTTACGCTCGCGCGGGGGAAATCTTCGATAACCCGCGTATCCAGAGCCAGCCAGCTTCCTTGTCGCTTGCTCAACCCATGATCCAGATCCGGCCGCGCTGGGAGCGCGCGGAGGAACTGGGCTTCAGTGGGGAGGACCTGGGCTTCATTGTCGCCGCCCTGACCGACGGCAGCTACGTGGATGAATTCTTTCTGGATGACGACAAGATAGACATCTATCTATACAGCGCGGCTGGCCGCGAGGTGGCCCTGGAAAATCTCGCGCAGTTTCCGGTTTACACCAGTGCCGGCGAAGTGCTTCCGCTGGGCGCGCTGGTCGATATCGTGGAGACAGTCGATACCAACTCAGTGCGCCGCGTGAATGGTCGGCGCACGGTAACGCTGAGCATCATCCCGCCACGCAGCGTCCCCCTGGAGACCGGCGTGGAGATCGTGCGTCGGGAACTGGTGACGCACCTGCGTGACACTGGCGCGATTCCCTCGCGAGTTGACGTGGTCATCTCCGGCGCTGCCGATCAACTCGATGCGACGCGCGAGGCGCTGGTGGGCAATTACCTGGTCGCGCTGCTGATCATCTATCTGCTGATGGTGGCGATATTCAGCCACTGGGGCTACCCGCTGCTTATTATCACCTCGATCCCCGTCGGTGTCGCCGGCGGGCTTGTCGGACTGGCGTTGCTCAATGGTGTGGGCTCGTTGTTCCCGCTACTGGGGCTCAGTGCACTGGTGCAGCCCTTCGATATGATTTCCATGCTCGGCTTTTTGATTCTCATGGGCACTGTAGTGAACAACCCCATCCTGGTCGTACACCGGGCGATGCAGAACGTCAGGGAGCGCGGCCTGGAGCCGGTAACGGCTGTCACGGAAGCCGTCAGCGTGCGCCTGCGACCGATCGCCATGTCTACCATCACCACGCTGGTTGGCCTGGCGCCACTGGTGCTGTTGCCGGGCGCCGGGACGGAGCTATACCGGGGTGTTGGTGTGATCGTGATGTTCGGAATTATCGGCGCTGCGCTGGTGACCCTGACCCTGTTGCCTGCTCTTACAGTGACGGCGCTGCGCCTTAGTGGCGCTGATAGTGATAAAGAATAAGCGTAATCACCGGTTTTACCGCGCGGGCTGCGCGACAGCACCGCCGGCTCTGAAAAGGCGACGCTAACACCATGACAATCCACGGTATTCGGCTATTCTGAAACAGTATTTGGTGCTTTGCCATCAGACTCCCATAACGATAATCAGGAGCGAGGCGTATGACCCCGAAGTCTGTCCCTGCCAAGGTATTCCCGCATTACCTGTTGGCGTTGGTGCTGTTTTACGAAACCCCTTACCTGCTGGCGCAGGACTCTCTGGCGCTGGAAGAGGTCATCGTCTCGGCAAGAAAGATTGACGAAACCACGCAGACCGTACCCATTTCGATCAGTGTGCTGGGCAGGGAAAAGCTATCTGATATCAATGCCTTCGACTTCACCGAGATCGACCGTATAGCGCCCAGCCTGCAACTCAGCCAGAGCAGCCCCGCATCAGCGACACTTAAAATACGTAATATAGGCCCCGACTTTTTTGCGCTCGCTTTTCCCGCCGCGGTCGCCGTGTTTGTGGATGGCGTTCCACAAACCCAACCCGGCTCAGTGTTTTCCACCATGCTTGATATTGAACGTATTGAGGTGCTCAGCGGGCCGCAGGGTACGCTCTATGGCAAGAATGCCCCTGCGGGTATGATCGGTATCTACACAGCCAATCCCGATCCTGCGCAATTTGCCGCAAAGCTCACAACCAGCTTCAGTTCCTGGGATACCAACAACAATACGCTCGCGGTGAACGTCCCTCTCGTCGACGACAAACTCGCGCTGCGGGTCGCCGGAATGTATGCGGAGTCTGATGGCTACATGGACAACGCCATTGTCGGCGTGGATGAGGGCAACGGTAAGGAGCACAAGGGTGTGCGCACCAAGCTGTTGTGGGCGCCGCGAGAGGATATGGAGTTAGTCCTCAGTTACTACTACGCCGATCTTTACACAGAAGACAATGGTACGGGCTACGAGGGCCGCGTGCCGGACAATCGCATGCTCACGGCATTTACCTCCAGTTACGATCAATATGAAGTCTTCAAGGGCGTCCCCAGTTTTGCTGACACGGAAGTTGAGGACATTGTTCTCAACGCGCGCTGGGCGCTTGATAACGTGAACCTGAGCCTGGCCGCGCAACACCAGGACCTGAACCTGTTCCAGCAGCAGGACAACAGTGACTGGCGGGTAATTCCTCCAGCGGATACGCCGCGCGATTCGCTGGTGTTTGACCCCACGATTGATTCACTGGAACTGCGCGCGGACGGTGAGCTGAGTGAGCGTATCAATTACGTGGCGGGCATTTTCCTCTCGGATGAGCAGGTCAATACCGTCAATTCCATCAACAACATCAATATCATTGGTGAAGCGGAAACCCTGTCACAGGGCTACTTCACCAACTGGACCTTCAAACTGGCCGAGCAGTGGGATACCAGCCTCGGGCTGCGCTATACCGACATTAGCTACGACACCAAGGTCTTTGGCTTTATTCCCGGCCTGGGTGAACTGAATACGCCCTTCGATACCAGCTATGACGATGTCTCCTACAGTTTCAAGCTGCGCTATTTCACGGCGGATGACATCCTGTTTTACGGCGCGGTCGATACCGCGTTTCGCGCCGGTGGTATCAATGTGCTTGCGCCGCTGGCGGGAGAATTGACCAATATTTTTCAGTTTCCGCCGGTACAGGGCAATTTGCAGACGATCAGCGACGACTACTTCGAGTTCGAGCAGGAGGATTCCATTTCCTACGAGGCCGGTGTAAAGGGTCTGCTTCTCGACGACCGGCTGCGCTTCAGTCTGACCTTCTTCTTGCAGCAGTACGATGGCTACCAGCATCGCACCAGCCCCACAGATGCCGCGGTGACCGAGGTACTGGCCGGCGCGTTTTCCAACCTGGCGGTGAATGTAGAAGAACTGGAAACCATGGGCTTCGAAACGGAGTTGCAATACCTCATCAGCGACAACTGGTCTGTCTTCGGTACCGCGGCTTACTCCAAGCCAGAGATAAAGGAGTACAGCAAACGCATGTGCTCTGAAGGTGAGGCAGAGCCCGGGCTGCTGATTTGCCCGGGGGAAAAAGGTGAACAGTTAAACGATGAGCCCACCTTCCACGGATTCCTGCAACTCACCTACCAGCGTGCAATCCTGGAAGGCCGCTACGAGTTCTTCGCCCTGACCAACGCCGACTACTACGACAAACCCTACCAGGCAGTCAGCACGCCGAACATCGACGATATCCTCACCTTTGATCTGACACTGGGTCTGCGCGATCCCGAGGGTGTTTGGTCGCTCAAGGTTTGGAGCAAGAACCTCACTGATGAGATGGTGATATTCAGTGAGGGTGTGGTGACGGAGAATGTATTCGAGCCTGGCGGCGCGCTGATCAGCTCGGAAACCATCGGCTACTCTGCCAGCCCGCGCGCGCCGCGCTCATTCGGTGTCACGCTGGATGTAGCCATTTAGGGCGGGCGCGGAACCGGGGAAACTACCGTCAATCAAGGCGCCGTGACGACTTTGGCTTCGGCGGGTCGTCCATGCGGAACTCGGGGTGTTTGATTTTACCGCCGGCCATTGCAATCCAGGCCGCCGTGCCGAATCCCGCCAGGCTGAACAGCAGTGCAACGGCGGCCAGGGCGATTAGCAGTCGCGGTCGCAGCCAGCCCAGCAACAGTGCAATCGCCGACACCGCGCAAGCCGCGTACACCAGCAGTAACCACCGATCGGCGAGGTAGGCGTGATAGTCGAGCCAGGCGCGGCCGTCACCATCGAGCTGATCGAAAATGGCGGGGTAGGCGGCATCACCGAAACGTGCCACCGGGAACGCCGCGCCTGCGGTGAGTACCGCCAGGGCCAGCCCCACGCGCATGATGGCGGCCTGACGTAACGCCAGCCCGCACGCCACGACGAGAGCGGCCGTGGCCAGCCCGATCACCGGTACATGATTGAGCAGCATGTGCCGGTAGGCGGGGTCGTCCAGCAGTTCGATCACAGCAGGTGCCTCAGCTGGCCCAGGATGAGCAGTGTCCGGCAAGGTTCACCGCGCCGTCCAGCAGTTCGCATTGCCCGCAGTCAGTGGATGTATCCCCGGCTTTGAAAAAGCGGCAGTTGCCACAGTTGCGATCCTCCACGGAGGAAGTTTCCACATAGAGAAGTGTTTTTCGCATCTGCCGCTCGCCTGCACTCAGGTTCTCGGGGTCTGCGCAACGCGCTGCAGATTTGCCGCAGGCTGACAGCAGCACGGGTGTACTGCAATAGAGGCCTGCCATCAATGTGCCGCGCAGGTACTTTCGCCGGTCGGTGTTCATTGAAGCGGGCTTTATAGCGAAGCAGTCGACGGGGCGACAGCATCCGGCTTGATCACGAATGCGGGCACCGCTTCGAAATCGATCAGCGTTGACACGGTGGTGCACTGTCCTGTGTCAGGATCGGGGTGGCCGTCGGCGACGCGGGGAATGGCGTGGTAAACACCGGCGCACATGTAGCCGATATTGTTTGCTGCCGCGCGCCCCAGGTGCACCGGGCCGATGTACACCGAGGTCAGGAAGTCGAACAGGTTCTCGGCTTCCCAGTACGCTGCCACCACGCCCTTCAGGCTGCCGTCCTCGCGCATCTCGGCGCGTATTTGCAGGTCGCGAAACGAGTAGTGGTTATCCAGCGCCTGCACCTTGAAGCGCAGCTTGGCGTCTACCGGGCCTGCACGGAGTACGCCATCCTTGATCTCGCCCGCAAATACAGCGCTGTGATACAGCCTGTCCTCATGCACGACCTGGCTCATGTTGCGAATGACCTTGCCGTGCGCGTCGGTGGAGACCGGCCCGGCGCTGGTAAATAGTTGCGCCCTGACCTTGCCGTTCTCCATCGACCCTTCTACGAGCTGCAGTTCCAGCAAAGTGGCGTGGCCGTTCTCCAATATCGGGTTGTCGGTATCGAACAGCCGATCAAACAGGCCATCGGGCCGGTAACCAGAAACACAGCCGTACAGTCGCCAGTGCTGGTTGTCGATCCCCTGCTCACCGTTGGGGCCGACAAAGTCATCGTGGGCGCACTGGCCGCCGTCCGCCCGGTTGGAGTGCTTGCCATCCAGGTTTATGCCGGCAACAGTCGCTGGTCCGTCCAGCGTAAGGTGGCCGGGATCGGGTTTGATCAGGGGATTTTTGCAGGCGTCCGGTGGCAGCAGGCTGAGGGCTCCCTCGCGATCACCGGACTCGTAGCGGCGTTTTACCTCGGCGCGCACCTTGTCGTATTCCTCCGACAGGTATTCCTCCTCGGTGACGTTCAGACCCTCGGGACACTCTCCCGGATCGTCCTGTGGAATATGGTGCGCCCATTTCGTGAACACGAAACCGTGCAGCCTGGCGTCGTCGGCCGCGGCCACTACCTCATCGGTGGGCGCCAGGGTGGCTGAATCATCTCCGCAGCCGAGCAGGGCGAAGAGCAGGGCGCTTGTAATAACAGCGGGCACTTTTCTGGGCATGGTGATTCTCCGTGTGACGGTCTGAAGTGCGCATTGCGCGTTCAGCTGAACAACTCCGTGATGGCGCGATCGGTCTGGTTTTGGTCTGTCCCCCACTGGCCAACGTTCAGCCCCATCAGCTGCTGCACCGTCAGTCCAACGCGACTGGCGGATTCGCCAGTGCCATTGAGGTGCAATCCGGTTTTCATCCTGCCTCCGGCAGTACCTGCCAGCATGAACGGCAGGCCAACAACGCTGTGGGTGTTGGCTTCTGAGGTCTCCGAGTGCGCCATGACCAGACAGTTGTCCAGCAGCGTACCGTCGCCCTCCGGGATGGCATCCAGGGTGGCGACAAAGCTTGCCCATGCCTCCATGCTTTGCAAAACAAAGTAGGTTGCTCCTGGCTGGTATCCCAGCTCACTGTCGCGCGGTTCCTCGTGCGTGAGCGTATGGTGTGTATCGGCGCTGCCGGGCATACGCAGGCTGGATGCGCGATCGGAAAACACCATGTTGAAGACACGCGTCTGATCGCAGGCAAGCGCAAGGGCCAGGGTCTGCGCCATCAATTCGTGATTGCGCCGCACGTTGCCGATCTCAGTGTCTGCGGGCAATGCTTCCGGTGCGGATTCTGGAACACGGCACGCCGCCAGTGGCGGCGGCTTCTGCAACTGCAGCGCCAGTTGTTGTTCCAGCTGGCGCAGTGCTGTGAAGTACTGGTCCAGCCTGGCACGGTCACTGCTGCCCAGCTGCCGTTCGAGACGTTGGCGATCTTCCGCCACGACAGAAAGAACACTTTTGCGTAGCAGTGTGCCGCTATCCGGCGTGAAGTCGGCGGCGTTGGGATCGGTGAAGCCAGCGCCGAAAATCCTGTTGTACAGGGCAAGCGCGCTGGGCTCGGCGGCGTTTACGCTGCTGACGTCGCGCAGGCTCACGGTGTCGCGCGCACTTCCGGTGGCGGCCATCTCCAGTGAGCGAAAGCGTGTGCGCGTGCCGATCTGGTCGGAGATCAGCACGTCAAGCGTCGGACCCTCCACCGAATCAGCCGTTTTCGGCGCACCGCCGCAGAGGCTGCCGAACACCCCGGTGCGGTGCACCTGGTTGGCCTCGCCATTGAGTAACACGCTGAACCCACTGAGCACGTTCATGCGGCTACGCACGGCGGCGATGGGTTGCAATTCCGGTGTGAGTGCCCAGTCTGCACCGGTTTCTGCCGGGTTCCAGCGCGCCGGGTTCATGCCGCAGCCGAAAAACCACGTGCCGAAGCGCTGTGGCAGCGGCCCGCCGGTCGCTGCCAGCGCCGTCCCGCTGGTATTGAGGAATACATCGAGGAAGGGCAGCCCGACGCTGAGCGCTGCACCTCCCAGGGTGCCCCTGAGAAATGTCCTTCGCGGCATGTGTCGTGGGGTGATGATGGCCATCAGATGGTCTCCTTCGCCTTGGCGAACTGGTCTGCCGACGCGGCCGCATTGCTGGTGGCAGCCTGCTGGTTTTGTGACGATTCGCGGGCCGGGCTCGCCGTGCGAAAGCCCGAGCTGAGTGCGATGTCGCGCATGAGCGCAGGCAGGGTGAAGTTGGCCGCGGCAAATTGTTTTTCCAGCTGACGCAAAAGTCGTCGTTCGCGGTTCAATTCGGGTCGGCCCACTGCGTAGCGGTACAGGTTTTCCACCAGGCAGGCCGCTACCAGCTCGTTTTCTGCAAACGCGCGCCCCAACTCTACCGGGTCGCTGAAGCGCTTGCCGTCGAAATCCCCGCTGCTATCGATGGCCGCGCCATTTTCTCCCGCGCGGTAACTGCCGATGCCGTCGAATACCTCGAGTCCCAATCCGATGGGATCTGTCAGCACATGGCACTTGTTGCAACTGGGTTCGTTGGAGTGCACCTGCAGTCGTTCCCGAGCCGTCTTGTATTGCGCATTGCCATCTTCAGAGAAGAGGGTGAAGTCAACGTCGGCCGGTGCTTCCGGTATCGTCTGGCAAAGCAGTGCCTCACGCATGAATACGCCGCGCAGGGTAGGCGAACTGCGTCCGGGATGCGCATGCAGCATCGCGAAGCTGCCGTGCGACAGCAGGCCGGCGCGTGGCTGGTTGTCGGGGAAGCGGGAGGTTTCCCAACCGTCGGCGCTGCGCACGGGTATGCCATACAGCGGCCCCAGCGACCGTGTCATCGGTAACTCGCGGGAGGTAAACAGCTGCCGATAGTCGCCGCTACCGGCGATAAGGTGATTCACGACAAAACGCAGCGTCTGTTCCATGGCGTCGTCCGCCAGTCGTCGGGTGAACAGCGGGTAGCGCGCAGCGTCCTTGCTGACGTCGTCAAACTGGTCAAACATGAACAGGTCGTAAAAAAAGGCGCGTGCGCCGCCGGCAAGATGCTCCGAGGCAAGCATTCGATCGACCTCGCGCTGAATACCCTCATCGGTGGCAAGCTCGCCGCGCGCCGCAGCAGCAAGCAATTGTTCATCGGGACCGCGATTCCAAAGGAAAAAACTGAGCCTGGAGGCCAGCGTGTAATCGGCTATACGCTGCCTGTCCGGCTGCTCCGGCGTGGGCGCTGGAACAGCTTCCTCGATGCGAAACAGGAAATCCGGCGCCACCAGCAGGCTGGACAGCGCCAGTTCGATGCCCGTATAGAAGTTGCCCGAGTCCGCGGCTGCCAGCGTCGCATTGGCAACGCGAAGTTGAACCTCGCTCTCTGTCAGCGGGCGCCTCAGCAGCTGCTGCCCGTAATGTGTAATGAATTCTCCCGTACAGGCGTCGTCGCCAGCCGACTGCGCAACGGGCTGGCAGGGCATCAATGCCTCGCGGTGCTCGCTGGCAACGACCTGCGCCGCGATACTGCGCGCCAGCGCCTCGTACTGCTCAAAGCCGCTGGGCGTTACCGCCACGTGGGAGGTGCCGATGGCGTTGAGGCCGTCCCGGCGATTGGCCGGTTCAAAGCGACCCGACACCTCAATCCGCGAACCAAAGGTGTCTGCGATAATGTTCCGGTATTGCTCCGCCGAGATTTTGCGCATGGCCACCGGCCCGCCGATTACCTCGACGCTGCCGCTGTCGCAACCGCTCAATGCGACCAGACAGGAGAGCAGCAGGGTGGTGCAGCAGGTTTTGATCGCTGTCATCTCAGGCCTCCGCGGCTGCATCGATGCTGGTGGAGACCGGGAGGTTCAACTGGTAACGATCGGCAGGGTGCGTGTGAATCCCCGCTGCATAAAACCTGCCATCCGGGAAGTGGTGACGCCGGGTTATGACCAGCGCTGCAGAGTGAGGTGCAGCCTGCAGTTTCTCGGCCAGTGTCTCGTCGAGCAGGTCGGCGCTCACTGTTTGTTCGACGCGAACCTGGCCGGCTGAGGACGCGCTGAACGCACCTTCTACCATGGCGCGACGCGCCGATTCGGAAAAATCGGCGGGAATGTATAGCTCGCTCCAGCACAGCGGAGAATTTTGTTTGTCACGGGCGCAGCGAACACCGGCGTAGCGGTAGAGTGCGGCTCCCGCGCGGCAGCCCAGTTTTAACGCAAGCTGGCGGTCGGCGGTTAACTGGCAATCACTGCCACTCATCAAGCGGGTGCCCGACGCGAAGGCCACCAGGTCCTGCGCATTGGCCGCCACTGGCTGGTAGTCGGCGACGGGAGCGGCGGCGATAACCTTGCTGCCCACGCGCGCCATGCGGTGAATCATGCCTCTGTCGACAAGGCAGCGCAGCGCCTCACGGGCCGTGGAGCGGCTGATAGAGTGTGTTGCACAAAGTGATGCTTCGGTGGGCAGTTGGCTCCCGACCGGGTACGTGCCGCTGGCAATTTCGCCCGCCAGCTGCTGCGCGATCTGCAGGTACATCGGGGTAGCAGCCACGGTGTCTGCCCCTTGTTATGGAATGGGTACCTCTCGTCGAATTGTACGGACAATTATCGCAGGGCGTCAATAAGCCGAAGGGACGGCGGTTGCCGTCGGTGACGGTGCAAAATGAACGTGGTGGAACTGCGAGTGTAACCGGGTAGCGGCTGTGCACTCCGTGTGCACGAGCGGGCCAACAACCCTTCATTTGATTTATTAGCAGTATTTATGTCACTATTTTTTCGCCGTCACGTTGTTTGCGACGGTCCGTGGACTCAACCTGTGAGAAATAACCATGACCCGTTCCCAACGACTGCGCCTTTTCGGCGGCACCGCATCGCCCTATACCCGCAAGATGGTCTCCCTGCTGCGCTATCGCCAGATCCCTTACAGCATTACGTGGGCTGACCCTGCCGGCGCATTGGATGCGCTGGGCATAGAAAAGCCGTCGCCGACCTTTCACCCCACGGTGCTGTTTGAAAAGAGCGACGGCAATATCGAGGCCGTGTGCGATTCAACCCCGATTATCCGGCGCCTGGAATCGGCTTACGCTGGCCGTTCCGTCATACCTGACGATCCCGCGCTGGCGTTTGTGAACTACCTGCTGGAAGACTTTGGCGACGAGTGGTGCACCAAGTACATGTTCCACTATCGCTGGTATCCCCGGGAAGATGCCGATAATGCGGGTACGCTGCTGCCGTTGGGCATGGATGTCACCCTGGCCCCGGATGCACTGCAAGCTTTTAAAGCGGCGTTTTCCGAGCGTCAGATCGGGCGCCTCTACGTGGTGGGTTCCAACGACACCACTGCGCCGGTGATCGACGCCAGCTATCGCCGCTTTCTCGCTGCCATGGAAAGTCTGCTCGAGCAGCAACCCTATCTGTTGGGTCAGCGTCCCGGGTCAGGCGATTTTGCCCTGTTCGGTCAGCTGTCGCAGTTGGTGGGATTCGACCCTACTTCCCGGACCATCGCCCATGAAGTATCACCGCGCACGGTGGCCTGGGTGTCGAAGGTGGAAGACCTTTGCGGACTTGAACCGACCGCTGACGAGTGGGAAGACATCGAGGCCCTGCGGCAGCCGCTGCTGCCACTGCTCACTGAAATTGGCCGCGTGTATGTCCCCGCGCTACTCGCCAACGCAGCCGCCGTGGCCGCGGGCGACAAGGACTGGGAGGCGCAGATCGATGGCTCGCCCTGGACACAGCGCACCTTTACCTACCAGGCAAAATGCCTGAAGTGGATCAATGAAGCGTATCGCGCACTGCCTGCACAGGCCCGTGAGCGCGTAGACCAGTTGTGGGCCGGTACCGGCTGCGAGGCGATTCTGGTCGATACCTGAGCCCCGGCCGCCGCTGATGTCGCCAAATGGGTCGTCTATGGCTACACTTGGGGTGAGCGCGGGCTTTTATCCCTGCTCGTACCGGAACCGAACAGGAAGCGACCCGAATGGAAAGACCAGGCCACGTTGCAGACTGCATGCGCACCAATCCCATCACGGCGCGCCCGAACGAGAATCTTGCCAGCGCAGTACAGAAAATCATCGATCACCGACTCACCGGCCTCACGGTTGTCGACGAGGAGGGCGCCGCGGTCGGGGTGATCTCCGAGTTGGACTGCCTGCGCGGCGCGCTGTCGGCTATCTACAACGATGGCGACCCGGAAAGCGTGCTGGTGCACGAAGTCATGTCCACTGACCTGCATACCTGTAGCCCGGAAGACGGCATCGTGGAAATCGCCCAGCAGATGATGGATACCCGCCAGCGCCGGCGCCCGGTGATCAAGGATGGCAAACTCATGGGGCAGGTCAGTTCCAAGAACATTCTTTGGGCCCTGATGCAGTTCACTCGCCGCAACGTCAAGCGCGGTTGAGCAATTCTGACCCGGGAACACCCGGATTCCAGCAAACACGCTGAGAATTTCGCTGCATCAGTGTGCCAGCGCCCGCCAGTGAGTAGGCTGGAATAGCGTTCCCGACTCACCGATGCACAACGTTCCCTCGACGGGGGTTACTGTATCCGCGTTGCCGTGCTGTTGATCGGGCCGCGATCTTCACAAAATTGCAACACGGTTATGCTAAGATTTCAGTCCGCTGTAACCCGGCTGACATTTTCGTTCATTCACTCTATCGCACGGTAGTCAGTTGAACATTCATATCAAAAAAGTCATCACGATCGATACGCCGTATAAAGGTATCAGCGATGATGATTACCAGGTTGAGAAACGGCGCCTCCAGGTCGAACTGCTGAAAATCCAGAAGCGCCTGATGCAGGAAGGCCGGCGCCTTGCGATCGCGGTGGAGGGGCGGGACGCGGCCGGTAAAGGCTCCACCATCAAGCGCTTCATCGAGAACATGATCCCGGCAAACTACCGCGTGGTCGCGCTTGGCATTCCCACACCCAAAGAATCGAAGAACTGGTTCCGGCGCTATGAGCGCCATTTCCCGCGTGCCGGGGAGGTCGTGTTTTTTGATCGCTCCTGGTACACGCGCGCACTGATCGAACCCACCATGGGCTATTGTACCGAGGCGCAGTACAAGTATTTCATGCGCAAGGTGCTGGAGTGGGAGCATAAACACATTGATGACGGGCTGCTGCTGATCAAGTTCTATCTCTCGGTGGATAAGGAGAATCAGCTGTACCGCTTCGAGGACAGGTTGAACAGCCCGCTGACCTACTGGAAGTTCTCTGAAAACGACCTCAAAGCCAGGGACAAGTGGGAGGTGTTTACCCGCTACAAGGAGCAGATGTTCACCCACACCTCATCTGAAAAGTCGCCCTGGGTGGTGGTCAGCGCCAACAAGAAGCGCGAGGCGCGTTTGACGGCCATGCTGCACACCGTGCGGCTGCTGGGCCGCGGCAAGTTTGAGCCCCTCACCGGTGAAGATGTGACAAAAACCTACAGTATCAAGCTCGGTGGTGTTAAATTCAGGGGACTGACGCTGCGCCAGCGCACCGTGCTTGAAGAGTTGAAAGAGTACGAAAATTATTTCATCGATCTGGATGATGCGCCGTCAAACAGCGACTAAGCTGAGACAACATGCCCGGGCGTAACTCGCCTGCCACTCAACGAACCTTACATCAGGCTTGAACTTGACCGCACCCACACTGAAAGAGGGCATCGGCCTTCCCCTCATCGAGTCCGCCGGTGGGCTCGTCTGCAATCACAATCACCATATTCTGCTCATGTTCAAACGCGGTCGCTGGGACATGCCCAAGGGGCGCATTGAGCCCGACGCCAGCCGGGAAGATTCTGCGCTGCGTGAGGTGCAGGAAGAAACGGGCCTGAAGATTGACCGTTTACACATTAAAACCAAGTTGCCCTCCACCTGGCACACCACGCGACACCAGAATATTCGCTACCTGAAAAGAACCCACTGGTACCTGATGGAATACGATGGCGATGATGACGACACTGCGCCGCAGGTCGATGAGGGGATTATCGAGTGCCGCTGGGTGCACCTCAGTGATCTGCCTGGCTACCGTGAACTGTTGCGCGCGCGCGTCAATTACGTGATCGATTTCTGGCACGAAAATCTCGCCTATGTGCCTCGCACCTAGCGCCTGTTCCTCTGGCGGGCTTCTCCGCCAGTGAGTTCCCCGCTTGCAACGCTTCCCCTCGAACCGCCCGTGAGGCAGCATTTCGATAGCCTCGTTGCGGCACTTCTCTCCCAGCAGCACCTGAGCGCGTCGGTGTTGGAACTGTGCAGGCTGCGCCTGGTGCAACTTCACGGTGTGCCCGCGAGCGCGACCGAACTGGGTATTGCGGTAGCGCCTGCGCAGCTGGACAACCTGGCTGACTGGCACCGACACAGCGCCTTTGATGCGCGTGACAGGGCCTGCCTGGCCTTCACTGAAGTCTACGCGGCTGATGCGCAGGCCATTACCGATGCCCTGGCTGATGCGGTAAAAGCGCACAGCGGCGATGCCGGGCTGGTGGCACTGATCGAAGCGCTGGGGCTGCTCGACGGTATGCTGCGCACCGAACGGCTGTGGAGCGCGATAAACGCCAGCGGGGGTGACGGCAATGTCGATGCAACCGCGCGCTAAACCGTCAGGACAGAACAGCGGTAACATGATGCGCGATTCCGCACTGGGCCTGGTGCCGGAGACCCTTGAGCATTACGTCGCCCTCGGCCAGGCGTTGTGGTCAGCCGGCCCGTTGGGGCCAGCCGAACTCGAAGTGGCGCGGCTGCGCAATGCGCGCCGCGTGAATTGCGTGTTCTGCAAGAATGTTCGCTATGACATTGCGCTGCAGGATGGCCTGACGGAAGCGCGTATCGCCAGTATCGATGATGGCTACCAGGACAGCGATTTGTCTGAACGCGACAAGCTGATTATTGCCTGGGTCGATCAGTTCTACACCTCGCCCGGCGAGGTTCCCGATGCGCTTGCTGCGCGCCTGAAGGCGCAGTTCAGCGACGCGGAACTGGCCCACCTTGCACTGGCTGTACTGTATTTCAGTGGCTTCTCGCGCTGCGCCGTCGCCCTGGGTGGTATGCCTGAGGAACTGCCGCTGATGAAAATTTCCGTTCCCGAGTAGTTAATTCCTCGCTCACAGGGCGCGTTATTCCAGCGCACCCGCTGCACGCAGCCGTTGCACCTCGGCCACATCAAGCCCCAGACAATCGCGCAAGACGGCTTCTGTGTGTTCACCCAGCAGGGGTGTGGGTGTGTCGATCGAGGAGCGCGCTGCGCTCAGTCGAAACCCGTTGCGCTCGTAAATGGACGCGCCTGTGCGCTCTCTTTCCAGTGTTATGAAATGCTCGCGCGCGGCAAGTTGTGGATCGTCCTGTAGCAGGTAGCGGAAATCCGCAACCGGCACCGCTTCCACACCGGCGGCCTGCAGCCGAGCCGCCAGTTCCTCGGCGCTGTGCGCGCTGGTCCATGTGCCTATTTCGTCTTCTATCGTTTCGCGCGCGAGCAGGCGATCCGGCAGCGTTGGCGTGCGCGTCGCCTCCAGTCCCGCCACGGTCGCCAGCGTCTGCCACTGTCGGTCATTCCAGCAGGCGATGGCGATCCAGCTATCTTCGCCCGCGCAGGGGAAGGCTGCATGGGGCACGGCTCTCGGGTTGTGGTTGCCCTCACGTGCCGGTGCATTGCCGTACATCGCCTGCTGCAGCAACCACGGCGACAGACTGTAGACGCCTGTTTCCACCTGCGACACATCGAGGTAGACGCCGTTGCCCGTGCGCCGCTGAAAATGCAGCGCCGCCGCCAGGGCGGTGGCGGCAAAGCGGGGGGACAGGGAATCGGTGATCGTGCCAAAGGGCCCCACCGGTTCGCGGTCTGGCCACCCCGTCAGGTAGTTGTAGCCACTCAGCGCCGCGCCCTGGCCGCCAAAGCCGGGGTAGTCGCGATGCGGGCCGCTCTGCCCGTTGAGGCAGGTGGAGAGCATCACCAGGTCCGGCTTCTCGCGCTGCAACTGCCAGTAGTCCAGGCCCCAGGCCTGCATGGCTTTCGGCGCAAAGTTCTCCACCACGGCGTCTGCCCAGTGTACCAATCGCCTGGCGATGGCTCTGCCGTCCTCGTGTTTCAGGTTCAGCGTAATGCTCTTCTTTGCCGGGTTTAGCACATCAAACAGGGCCGAGCCTTCAAGACCCTGCTCGCTGTTGATCGCCATCACGCGCAGAAAGTCCGGCCGCCGGGTCGATTCCACGCGCACCACGGTGGCACCGTGCTCGCTGAAATAGCGTGTGGCAATCGGCCCGGCAGCGCCGGAGCCAAACTCCAGTAGCCGCAAGCCGGTCCACGCAGCCGCGTTGTCAACGGAATCCTTTCGCAGAAAGGTAGGGCCAGACCATTGCGCGGTCTCCGCCACGGCGCCGTCACTCACGTCTTGCACGGCAAGCGGCGGCGCGGTGCTACCGTCGGGATGATCGGCATTCTGCGCGATAAAGAAACGCGCGGGAAAGCTGTCGATGTCGCCCGTGCGCGTAAATATCCCGCGCGAGCGCAATTGTTCATTGCCCAATATTTCCGCGGCAGACTGGGCGGGTGCCAGCATCAGGTTGGTGCGTACCGCAAGTTCGTACAACTCCCGCAGGGTGTGGCGCGCAAAATAGGCCTGAAGTGGTTCTTCTATGTCCCGGAGTTCCTGCGCATCCAGCACATGGGGGTTAAAGGTGCTCCAGTCGCGGTTACACCAGGCGGGTGTGTCCAGGCCCTCGGCGCGCAATGCGTCGAGCAGTATCGCGAAGTTGCCGGCGCGCGCGGGACCACCGCGCAGGCCAAAGGAGACGAAGCCGTCACGACAGGGCCAGATCTCGCGGGTAACCCCCAGCATCGCGCCCTGGCGCTGACCGCCGCGCCCGGTTTTGGGAAACTGCGCGGGACCGCCCATGTTGGCGATCAGCAGCGCTTCCTGCATGGACAGGTCGATGGTTTGCGCGCCACCTGCCGCCAGCGCGGTCAGGATGGCGAAGGCGGCTTCCGCGGCGCAATGGGCGTAAGCGGCAGGTTCCGTGCAGCGCAGGGGAGGGCGGTCGGCGTCACCGGTGCAGTGCATGTTGCCGCAGGCCGCCATCAGGCCGATATCGCTGGCCTGCCAGAGTGCTCGCGGGCCTTCCAGGCCAAAAGGCGTGGCCTGCAACCAGACGGCCTGCGGCGCCGCGCCGCGCGCCAGCGTCAGCGCCCCGGCAAATCCCGGCGTTTCGATAACAACATCGGCACTGTGCAACAGTTCGCTGATCGGCTGACTGTGTTGGTCGTAACGAATACAGGTTTTGCCGGCATTCCAGGCCAAAAAGCGTAGAGAAACGTTTTCGGGAGATAGCGGCGGTGCATCGCGCAGTGGATCGCCGCCTGGCGTTTCCAGCTTGATCACCTCGGCACCCATATCGGCGAGCAGCCGACCGGTCATCGCCAGCGGCTCCCCGGCGACGTCAATTACACGCAGGCCTGCCAGCAGTTGTCTGTGCAGAGCTTGCTCCGCTTGCGGTGTTGCCATGTGGGTGTCGGCGTCCGTTCGCTTCAGACCAGGTACTCGGCGTAGTTCACGCCATCGATCTCGACAGCGTTTTCGCGCAGTCGGGCAAGCGCTTTGGTGACGAGCTTGTCCGTCTGTATCTTCTGGTTGCCGGTGAATTCAAGATCACTTTCGGAAAACAAGAGCACGGCCCGAGGTTGCTTGTAGCGTGCCAGCTTTTCCCGCAGGTAGGTAGTGATGGCGTCGGTGTCCAGGGTCGCACCTTGCATCGCGACCGCGCACAGCACAATGACCTCGCCCAGGCTTGGGTGCGGCGCGCCGAATACGACCGCTGCGCGCATGTTGGCGAAGCCCAGCAGCGTTTCCTCGATTTCAAGCGGGCTGACGTTTGCGCCTCCCGTTTTGATGATGTTCGACAGCCGTCCATTCCAGTGCACGTAGCCGTCCGCATCCAGGTAACCGCCGTCCTGGCTGTGGAAGAAGCCCTCGTCGTCGAAGGTCGCCTCCGGCTCCACCTTGTAATACCCGCGCATAAGGGTGAGCCCTTTAACCGCGATTTCACCTTCTTCTCCTACCGGCAGCGGCTCACCGGTTGTTGGATTGAGAATGCGCACCTGCATACCTGCCCGCGGTTTGCCGGAGGTGCTGTTGCGCAGCGCTACCGGGGCGTCGGCGGGTAGATTGGCGACGAAGGTGAAGGTTTCTGTCATGCCGAACGAACCCTGTGTGCCCCAGAGGTCATCCTCCGGAGAAATATCGGGATTCAGGCGATAGACCTCCTTGTCGATGTGCGAGAGATCGAGCGTTGCGTACAGTGGGTGTTCAGCCATGGCTTTCGCCTGGTGTGGCCACGCCTGCGTGGCATTGGCTTTCTCCTCGGCGATGCAGCGCAGGGCAGCGCCCGCTTCGAAGGTTTCCTGCAGTAGCAGCGTGGCACCGGCAGCAAGGGTGGCGCCCAGTGCCATGCAGATGCCGGCGGACCAGAAGAACGGGTAGGTTGTCCACACGCGATCATCGGCAGTAAAGCGCATTTCATCGGCGATCAGCCAGCTCTGTATCACCGGCGCGCGCTGCATGTGCAACACGCCCTTGGGCTTGGAGGTGGTGCCGGAGGTGTAAATGATCATGCCGTCATCCGCCGGCCGTACCTCGGCGATCATTGCGTCCAGCACAGCGTCCGGGAACGCGTCGCCGTTGCGCAGAAAGTCGTCCCAGGTGTGTACGCCGCCGCGCGGCTGTTCCAGGCCGAGCGCAATGGCACGCCGCAACTGCGGTGCGCGTGCGTCATGCAGTGGGCCTTCGCTGTCGTCGAGCGCGGGGAAGGTCTCGAGCAATTCGCCGACCAGGTCGAGCTTCAGCAGTTGGTGCTGGAACAACAGCAGGGCGCTGTCCGAGTGGCGCAGAATGTACAGGCGTTCGTCGCGCGTGGCGAAGGTGTTGACCGGCACCAGTACGGCGCCCAGCATCGCGACGGCAAATGAGGCGATCGCAAACTCCGGGTGATTGGCCATGTGCAACGCCACACGCATGCCCTTGGCCACGCCACTGGCGGCCAGCGCCTTTGCCAAACGGCGCGCGTCGCGGTGAATTGCCGCGGCGCTGATATTCCTGTCTGCAAAGCGTATAACGGTACGCTCACCGTGGCGTTCGGCTACATCCTCGATGAAGTGCGCCCAGGTGTAGCGAGAGGCATCGGGCTGCAGGCGAACAGGGGCGTTGTCAGTCATGCGTATTCTCCACAGTTTGCGTCGGTCGCGTGATCAATGCGCAGCACCCTGGTCAGTCGTCGGTGCGGTGCAGTTCGTAGTCGCCGGCGTCGTCTACCAGCGCATGCCAGCCGGGGTACACGACAATCGTGGTGAAGGTTTCTTCGATGATGGCGGGGCCAGCGACGGCACTGCCCGGGAAAAGGTCGGCTCCGCGATAAATATCCGTTGCCTGAAAACCGGCGCCAAGATTGGCGCGGCGTGTCTTGCTGGGTGTGGCCGTTACGCGTTCGCTGTGCAGACCGCCGCTGAACGGCGGCTGCGGAACGTCTGCCCAGGCTTGCAGGCGTACGCCGGTAATTTCCGGGGATTCACCCGCGCGTGCATGGCCGTACTCGGCCTCGTGCATTGCATGGAAGCGCTCCACCAGGGTCGCGACGAGCCCGTTGCCGGCAAACGACAGATCGCGCTCGCCGCGGGTTTGTGCGGCGTCCACCGTCAGTGACCAGTTCTGCCCCGGATAGCGCAGGTTTATCTGGTAGCGGCAGTGCATTGCCTCGCGCTCAAAACCGGCCTCCTGCAGGTAGTGTTCCGCCTGGGTGTCAAGCGCCTGCCAGAGCTGCTGCAGGTGCGCTGCGTCGGCCTGACCCGCCGGTGTCAGGTAGGCGCGCTCTTCGTCAATACCGGGACGGGCTGTCAGCGCGCCGGTGGCAGAGAACCCTGGCGAGGTGCGTGGCACCAGCACGCGGCGGATACCCAGCTCCTGCGCCTGTATCGCGGCAAAAACCGGGCCGTTGCCGCCGTAGGCGAGCAGGGTGAGATCCTGCGGGTTGCAGCCTTTTTCCGCCGTGAGACGGCGCACGGCCTGCGTCATATTGGCATTCACCACCCGCCAGCAGTCAAAGGCGGCTTCCTCCACGCTGCAGCCCATCGGTTCGGCTACATGGGTTGCGATAGCCTCTGCCACACCGTCGCGTTGCAGGCGAAAACTGCCGCCGGCGAAGCCTTCATCGTCCGACAGTAAACCCAGCGTCAGAATGGCGTCGGTCACCGTGGGTTGTGTGCCGCCGCGTCCGTAACATACCGGCCCCGGTTCTGCGCCCGCACTTGCCGGCCCCACGTGCAGGGTGCCGGACTCCACGTGGCAGATGGAGCCGCCGCCGGCGCCCAGTGTTTCGACCTGTACCATGGGCGTTGCCACCAGGTAGCGATGGTGCCAGTTCCAGCCGGACTGTGCCGGCGCCTCACCGCCGCGAATGACAGACACATCATAACTGGTGCCACCCATGTCCACGCAGAGCAGTTCCGGTGCCTGCTTGGCGGCGCCCGTGGCGGCACCGCCGATGACGCCACCCGCGGGGCCGGATGCGAGTACGCGCACCGGGCTGCGCGCCAGGTATTCGCGCGTCATCACACCGCCATTGGATTGCATAAGCAACAGCCGGCGTTCGTACCCGGCCTCGGTCAGTCGCTGTTGCAGTCGTTCGATATAACGGCTGACGCGCGGACCGACGTACGCATTGACGGCGGTTGTGCTGATGCGTTCAAACTCCGGTGACCTGGGCAGCACCTCGTGGGAGAGCGACAGGTGCACCTCCGGCATCGCTTCGCGCACCAGTTCAGCGAGACGCAACTCGTGCGCGGGGTTGACGAAGCTGAACAATGTGCAAATGGCGACGGATTCCACCTGCTGCTTTGCCAGCCGGCTGATGGCAGCGCGCGCTGCGGCCTCGTCCAGTGGCGTGTGCACGCTGCCGTCGAAGCGTATGCGCTCGGGAACGCCCAGTCGGCGTCTTCGCGGAACAATGGGCTGCGGCGGCGCGAGGCGCACATCCCAGATATCTTCCTTGTAGCCGCGCCGCAACTCCAGTTCATCGCGGTAGCCGGCCGTGGTGAGCAGGCCGGTGCAGGCGCCGTTCATTTCGATCAGCGTGTTATCGGCCACTGTAGTGCCGTGTATCAATGCGTCGGTGCTGCCCAGCAGTTGCGCCAGGCTGAGACTTTCCAGTTCCGCCAGTCGCTCCAGGCCCTGCAGCACGCCGATGGAGCGATCCTCGGGTGTGCTCAGGTTTTTGTGCAGTACCAGTTCGCCGTCAGCGCCGCGCAGCAGCGCGAAATCGGTAAAGGTGCCACCGATGTCAATGCCGATGCGATACCTCATCCCGCCGTGTCCCGCATGGATCGGCGCAACTGCTCAGTGGCCGGCAGGTCGACCGCAATGTCGCAGTTTTCCACCGAGCCGGTCAGCGCCACGCCGTAGCGTTCACGCGCTGCGGCCATGCTGACATACTCGTCCAGTACATCCTCGGCCACCGCCTGCGGCTCGCGCAACAGCGGGTCTTCGAAGCCTGCGCCGCCGCCGTACTGGTAGGCGGTGATCGCGCCGGCAGGAAGCTGCGCGTTGATGGCGTTTTCCACCTCGAACTCGTCGTCTGTGCCCACCAGGAAGCGATTGCAGTAGGGGCCGGCGTCGTCGCCACCGCAGAGGCCGCGCAGCGGGTGCTTGCGCGACACCATCCAGGTCATCGCGGATACGGGTTCCAGAACCTGTTTGATATTGCAGCTGCCGAGTTGCCCGCGCCAGCGTCCGGCACCGCCGGTGTCGGTGGTCAGTTCGCGGCCCAGGTTGAGTACCGGGAAGCGGCTCTCCGCATCTTCGGCCGTGGCGAGAATCAGGTTGCCCAGGCCGGCGCACATGGCGCCCCAGCCATCCTGGCCCTGCGTCGCCGAGGCGTCCGACGCTCGCACATCCACGCCCTGGTCCATCCACATCTCGCCGTTGTCATTTAAACCGATAACTGCACTGGGCATGCCGAGTTTGTAGACCTGTGGCGCAGAACGTTGCGGCAGTATCGGCGACAGTGCGATACAGATTGCCTCGCCCACTTCCACCGCCGGGTGAAACGCGCCCAGGGCAGCGGGTTTATTCGGTGGTGGCTGCAGGATGGAGCCTTCGGGAATAATCATCTGAACCGCGTTGAACAGGCCCTCGTTTTTCAGGATATCCGGAGACACCATGGAGGCCAGTTGCGCCATCGCGTAGCCGCGACTGTTGGAAAAGGTGTTCCAGACATTGACCAGCTCGGGGCGCGCGTCTGATCCGGTCATGTCCACCGTCAGTTGATCCCCGGCCACGCGGCAGTTCACCTGCACATGCACATCCGGGTTGCCGGCGGTGTCCTGGTCGATCCAGACCTCCGCCGGGTAACTGCCGTCTGGCCAGTCTGCCACCGCCGCGCGAAACTGTTGCTCGGTCTGCTCGATGTTGAAATTCACGGCGGCTTTCACCGTGTCGACACCGTAGCGTTCGACCAGCGCCTGCAGTGATGCCACGCCAGCCTGCACGGCGCTGATCATGGCCGCGATGTCACCGGCGAAGGAGGGGAAGCGGTTGTTGCGAATCAGCAACTCAATGGCATCGCGGCGCGGTGTGCCGCGATGCACCAGCTTCAGTACAGGAATGCCCATGCCCTCGCAGAAAATATCGGTGGCGTCCACCGAGAAGCCGCCCGGGTCCTTGCCACCGGTATCACCCTGGTGGGCCTGCAGCGCCTGGATCATGACCAGTTCACCGCTGGCGTCAAACAGGGGGGCATACACCGTGTAGTCCGGCAGGTGGCCACCGCCAAAGTCGGGATCGTTGCCGACGAAAACATCCCCGGGGCCCCAGTCATCGGCCGCCCTGTTTTCCAGCCCCCAGCGCACACACAGCGGGGAAATAAACAGCAACTGCGGGATGCCCACAGAAATACCCGCCAGCCTGCCGTGGGCATCGATGATACTGGCGTTTCGCTCATTGGACTGGTTGATGATGGCGGAGGAGGCCGCGCGCCCGAGGTGGGTGGCCACTTCGAAACAGATGGTTTCAAAGGCACCGTTGATGATGTTTGCGGTGACGGAATCAACCGCGGCGGACGTGGGCAGCGGTGGCCGTTGCGCCACGAGACGGCGGTTCAGTTCAAAAGACACGGCTGTGACCTCCTGCTAACGGCGGCAATGCGCGCGCTGTCAGCCAGTTTTTACATGACACGCGCCTTGCAAACAGTGTATTACATGCCCCGCAATGCGCAAAGCGCGTGTTCTCAGCCGTCCAGGTTGACCAGCACGTGGCCCTTCATGCCGCCGCCAAACAGTGTGCGCAGTTCGCCGGGTACCTCGTCCAGGCTGATTTCGCGGTTGATCGCAGCGATGCCATCGAGTTCGGCGCTATCAGCCAGCTGCTCCCAGGCAGCCTGCTTTGCCGCCAGCGGGATTTCCACCGAATCCACACCCAGCAGGTTAACCCCGCGCAAAATGAAGGGCAGCACGGTGCCGTCAAAGGCGGGCGACTGCACCAGGCCGCAGCAGGCCACGCTGCCGCCGGCCTGCAGTGATTTGATGACGTTGGCCAGCGTGTCCCCGCCTGCCACGTCGACCGCCCCGGCGAAGCGCTCCTTGAGCATCGGGCGCTTGTTGGGCTCCGACAGCTCTGCGCGGTCGATCACCTCGGCGGCCCCGATGCGCTTGAGCATCTCCGCCTGGTCCGCCTTGCCGGAGCTGGCGACGACGGTATAACCCGCGCTGGCCAGCAGGGCCACCGCGATGCTGCCGACACCGCCGCTTGCGCCAGTGACCAACACCGGACCCTGCTGCGCAGTAAGGCCCATCTGCAGGAGTTTGTTGATACACAATTGTGCGGTCAAACCGGCGGTGCCGAACTGCATGCTGGCGCGCAGTGACAGGTTCGCGGGCCGCTGCAGCGCCCAGGCTGCGGGAATGCGAATGTATTGACCCAGGCCACCCGCGGTGTTCATGCCCAGGTCATAGCCGGTCACGATAACCTCGTCACCCGCCTTGAAGTCACCGCTGCTGCTTTCCTCCACGACACCGGCGGCGTCTATGCCCGGCTGGTGAGGAAAGGTGCGTGTTACCCCGGGATTGCCGTGGGCAGACATGGCGTCTTTAAAGTTCAGGGACGAGTAGTGCACCCGAACCAGCAACTCCCCTTGCGGCAGGTCGGCGGTATCGCGTTCGGTGATGCGCTGCTCGAACTGTTTCTCCGCTACTTCCTCAACGTACAGCGCGCGGTATGTGGTCATGGTGCTCTCCTTTCCTTTGTGCGCCGGTGGGCGGCGGTTTTGATGCAGATGGATTTCGCTAGAGGGTTCGGTTTGGTCAGTTGGTTAACACCCAGCGGGGCAGGGTGATGTCGTCGTCGATTTTCTCGAACACAACTTGCACGGCCGCGCCAATGGCAATGTCGTCAAAGTCGATGCGGTTGATCGCCGCGCCAGCGGCGGGCACGAGGTTACCCACCAGTCGAACCGTCTCGTCTTCTTCCAGTGCGACGATGATGGCGTTGTAGGGTGCCAGCTCTGAAAAGTTCAGCATCAACGGCGGGTGAGGTTCGATCACTGACCAGATGTGCCCGCGGCCCGACACCTCGCGCCACACCGGCGGCGTGCGCGGCTCCCAGGAATTCAGCGGCCGTGGCGGGAACATCAGTCTGCCGCTTTGGGGGCATTGCTGTATGCGCAACACGCCTTCCCGGCAACCCGCCCAGAAGGGCGCGTTCGTTTCGTCAATGTGAGGTAGCAGCGTACTTTCTGTCATGTCGATTCCCTGGCCTTGTCAGCGCCGCAGCACCAATGCCCCGGTAGGTACCCCTTCGCCGCCGGTCACCAGGCAGGTTTGCGCATTGTCTACCTGGTTGATGGCGCTGCCGCGTAGCTGGCGTACTCCTTCGGTGATCAGGTTGAAGCCATGCACGTAGGCCTCGGACAGGCCGCCGCCCGAGGTATTGCAGGGCAGGGCGCCACCGGGTTCGAGGTTGCCGCCCTCGGTGAAGGCAGCGCCCTCACCGCGCGCGCAGAAACCGTAGCCTTCCAGCGACAGGGGTATCAGGGGCGTGAACGCATCGTAAATCTGTGCCACGTCGATGTCGCTGGCCTGAATATCCGACTGTTGCCACAGCTTTTTCGCGGCAACCCAGGCTGGGCCGCGTAGTGGGTCTTCGCAAAAAAAATTCTGCATGGTCTGGTGCTGCGCGTGGAAACCCTGGGCGAAGGCGTGTATGTAAACCGGCGGCTGCTTCAGGTCCCGCGCGCGTTCACTGGAGACGATCACTGCCGCCAGTGCGCCATCGGTTTCAAGGCAGTTGTCGAACAGACAAAGCGGCCTGGCGATCCAGCGCGCGGCCATGTAGTCATCGCGGCTCATGGGTTTGTCGTACATCATCGCCGCAGGGTTGTTGTTCGCGTAGCGGCGCTGCGCCAGCGCCACGTTGGCCAGGTGATCGCGTGTGGCGCCGTACTCGTGCAGGTAGCGCTGTGTCAGCAGGGCAATCTCGTCCACCGGCCTGATGACACCGAACGGGCGCGTATAATTTGCGGCAATGTCTTCTGTGAGTGCAGAGTGCGATTTTGACCAGGGTCTGCGAACTGCTCCGGACGCGCGCTTGCGCGAGCGCCAGGCAACACCGACCGAACACTGACCGCTGGCCACGGCCATGGCGAGATTCCCAATTACGCCTGGACCTGCGCCCCCGCCGTAGCCCACCTGACCGAACCAGCTGATGTCCCCAAGGCCGAGATTGCGCGCCAGTTCCACCTCCGAGTTCGATTCCTGCGTGTAGGACGCCAGTCCATCCACCTCGGAGCGGTCGATGCCCGCATCGTCCAGCGCGTTGAGCACGGCGCTGCAGGCAAGTTGCAACTCGGAGGGCGCCAGTTTTTTGCCGAACTCAGTCTGGCCTATGCCGGCGATGGCGGTGCGGTCTTTAATCATTGTGGGCGAAGGTCACGGTTGGCCACGGGCACGGTCAGGCAGTGTCATGCAGGCGTGTGAGTGAATCGACCAGGCGGCGTTTGTCGACCTTGCCACTGTCGGTGAAGGGGATGGCGTCCTTGTCGAGAAAGAAGTAGTGCACGGGTACCTTATACGCTGCCAGTTCTGCCTTCAATCGGCCGCGCAGTGTGGCGCCGTCGAGCGCCTCGCCCGCATTCAGCACAATCGCGGCGGCCACGTCCTGGCCGTGCTCGCTGTGCGGCAGTCCCACCACGTAAGAAGCCTGTACCTCGGGTTGTTCGTCGATCACCACTTCCACTTCACGCGGGGTGACGTTGGCGCCCTTGGTCTTGATCAATTCGCCCAGCCTTGCCTTGAAGAACAGGAATCCGTTCTCGTCGAGGTAGCCACCGTCGCCTGTGCGATAGAAACCGTCGGCGTCGAAGGTGCTTTCCCGGTCCACCTTGTAAAGACGCTGCATCACGTTGTAACCGCGAACGCAGATTTCACCCATTTCCCCGGCAGGCAATGCTTCGCCGCTGTCAGGGTCGATGATCTTGTGCGCTATGCCTTCCAGTGCGCGACCAAAGGAGCCGCGCAGCGTCTCGGGTAAATCGACATCCATGTGGTCGATGGAATGGGGCCCACAGGTTTCCGTCATGCCCAGTGCATTGGATCGCAGTTCCGGGTCATGGGGTCGGGCGCTGCCCGGCAGGATGGCGTAGATATTGCCACCGCGAATGGCCGACAGGTCGCGCTCGGCGAAGCTGGGGTGGTCGGCCAGCGCCGTCCCGTAGTGCGGCCAGCCGGTCACCAGCGTGGCGCGCTCGCGTTCCAGCAACTTCAGCGTTTCTCCGGGCTCGAACAACTCCTCATAGATGAGGCTCGCGCCAGCGTGCATCGCGCAGTGCAGTGTGAATACCAGGCCGCCCACCCAGAAGAAGGGCATCGGGGAAAAAAGGCGATCGCCGGGCACAATGTCGCGCCAGTGGTTCAGGTTAAAGGCGTGGCGAATCACTGCTCCGTGGGAGTGTACCGCGCCTTTCGGATCCGCCGTACTGCCGGAGCTGTACACAATGGTCAGCGCATCGGCAGCACTCACCGCGCTCTCGGCCGCCTGCAGGATTTCGGTATCGACAGCGTCTGCCGCGTCGACAAGCTGCTGCCATGGACGGCACCAGCCGCGCGATGCGTTGCCACGCACAAAAATCCGACGCAGACAGGGCAGGGTGGGTGTGTACAGGCCAACTGAATCCGCATCGTGTGCCTCGAGCGCTGGCACACACTGCTCCAGCCGCTGCAGGTAGTCGTTGTTCAGCAGTGCGTCAACGCAGAGCAGTACCTCGATATCTGCATGGGTCAGTACAAAGGCGAGTTCCCTGGGTTGGTAGAAGGTATTGATGGGTACGATTACGGCGCCAATACGCGCTGCTGCAAACCACGCGACCAGGAAGTCGGCGTTATTGGGCATCAGCAAACCGAGCTGTGTGCCCTTGCCAATGCCACTGGCCAGCATGCCGCGGGCCAGGGTCGCCGACTGTTGCTCCAGCTCTGCGTAGTCGAGGCGCTGATCTTCGTAAACGATAAGATCCTGTTGTGAATACTGACGGCAGACCGCGCGCAGGAAATTCGGGGTAGTCGGTTCGTATTCCGGAAAGGGCATTGCGGAAAGCCTCGCGGTCGAGCCGTCGCCAGCGGTTTGTGAGTGCGCGGGTAGACAGACCTGTCAATTTACCAGACACCTGCCTTATATAAAAGAACAGGCGCGAACGGAACACCCATTACAGATGATCTGGCTGTCACCGGGTGACGGTCTGCGCAGACCTGGCAGAAAACAGGGGGCGACGCGGCGTGACAGTTCCTATTAAAGACAATTGTCATATAATAGCCGGAATTCACCTCTCCAGGACCCACAAGGCCAACCTATGCCCAAAATCGTTGACCACGACGAGCGCAGAGAACGCATCATTGAAATCGTGGCCGAAATGCTGGCAACAGTAGGCGCGGAGAAAACCACTATTCGCGAGATTGCGCGCCAATCCGGATACTCTCGCGGCTTTATCGAACACTATTTCCACAACAAAGAGGAGTTGATCAGCAAGACGATCCGCTGGATCAACGAAAAGTCTTTGGCGCGCGCCGAAGCTGCGCTGGATGGTAAGACCGGTCTGGCTGCGCTGCGCAGTTTCAGCGAGCTGTCACTGCCCCTGAATAATGAAGTGCGCAATGAGTGGAAAATTCGTATGCAGTTCTGGGGCATGGCAGCGGTGTCTGATGAGCACCGACGCGAGCAGTCCAAGCGCATCCATGTCTCCGAAAAGATCATCGTGGGCTACCTGCAGCAGGCGAAGGAAAACGGGGAGATCGAGCAGGGTGTCGACCTGGAGCCGCTGGCGCACAGCCTGTTACACCGCCTGTATGGCCTGGGCTGCAACGCCATACTGCGCCCCGGCTATTTCACGCGGCAAAAGCAGCTGCGTGCGCTGGACCACATCATGACCGAGTTTGTCAAAGCCCGGTGATGCTACGTTGCGGAGGGTAGCGGAGTTTGGCCGCGGCTTCCTTTGGCGCAATGATCGCCATGCTGGCGGCAGAGGCACCGGAGTTGACGGCGCTGGTATGCGATACGCCCGAGGGTATACACAGCCTGACCCGGTCCGAACTCGATCAGCGCAGTAACCAGCTCGCCCGCGCCTATGCAGGGCGTGGCCTGGGCGAGGCCGACATCGCAACGCTGGCACTGCCCAACGGACTCGATTTTTTCCTCAGCTGCTTTGCCATCTGGAAGCTCGGCGCCATTCCCAATCCCTTATCGCCGCTACTGCCAAAGCACGAGCGTGATGCCATTATTGATCGCGCACAACCGAAGCTGGTGATCGGCGTTGCGCCGGACGACTGTGCCTATCCCTGCATCGACACCAAACCAGCACTGGATAGTTTTAGCACGCAACCGTTACCTGATCGCGTTTCGCCCCGCGAGCGAGCACTCGCCTCGGGTGGCAGCACCGGTGTGCCCAAACTCATTGTCGCCGCCAACCCCGCGCTGTATGACCCGGACACGGCGTCGCCGCTGTTTCGCGGGGAAAGGGCGGTGCTGATACCCGGGCCGCTGTATCACGGTGCGCCCTTCAGTGCGGCGTTTCAGGGCCTGTTTGCCGGTTGCAAGCTGGTGGTGATGCAGCGCTTTGACGCCGAGCGCTGCCTGGCGCTGATCGAGGAACACCGCGTAGACCGCATGACGGTCGTGCCGACGATGATGCAGCGGATCTGGAAGCTGCCGCGAGCGGTGCGTGAACGCTACGATGTGTCCAGCCTGGCTTTCGTGCTGACCGGCAGCGCGCCCTGTCCAGCCTGGCTGATGCGCGGGTGGATAGACTGGCTGGGCCCGGAAGTCATGCACGAGGCCTTCGGTCCCAGCGAGCGCATCGGCGGTACCTTCATCAGCGGCACCGAGTGGCTGCAGCACCCCGGTTCTGTCGGCCGGCCCGCCGCCGGTGCGCACCTAAAAATTCTTGATGATGACGGCCGGGAACTGCCGCCCGGCGAGATGGGCGAAATTTACGTTATGCCCGCCGCAGGCACAGGCTCCACTTTCCATTATGTCGGCGCGCAGCCGAAACTGAACGAAGAGGGTTGGCAATCCGTGGGCGACATGGGCTACTTCGACGAGGAGGGGTATCTGTACCTCGGCGATCGCCGCTCCGATATGATCCTGGTAGATGGTCGCAATGTGTATCCGGCGGAAGTGGAGGCGGCGATCGATGCCTTCGAAGGCGTGCGTTCATCGGCGGTGATAGGATTGCCCCGGGATGACCTCGGGGAGCGCGTGCACGCGATCGTCGATGTGGGCCCGGATGCGGTGCTTGTGTCGGAGGAGGCGCTGCGCGATCACCTCGCACAGCGACTGGTGCACTACAAGCTGCCGGCAACGATCGAGTGGGTTAGCACACCGCTGCGCGATGACGCCGGCAAGATGCGCAGGACAGCGCTGCGCGCTGAACGTCTTGGTGCAAGTGGGTAATGTGGCCAATGCGGGTATCTGTGGGCGCGACAGGTTAGCGTGTATACAATCAATGTCAGTTTGAGGAGGTAAACATGGCAGAACTGAAACCGGGCGCACGCTTCAAGAGCGCCGTGTGCGAAACCGAGGTGGTGGTGATTGCCGCGCCGGAAGGGGAGTTGCAGGTGACCTGCGGCGGCGTGTCAATGCTGGGCGAGGGTGAGTCTGCCGACAGTGATAGTCAGTTGGCGGCAGAGGCTGGCGGCGGCACTGAGTTGGGTAAGCGCTATACCAACGCAGCCGGTGATACCGAGTTGTTGTGTGTGAAACCCGGCGACGGTTCGCTGGCAGTGGGTGGTGAAACGCTTGTGATCAAGGGCGCAAAACCGCTGCCTTCTTCTGACTGAACTTACCCAAAGAGACTGCCGCTTGATGACTCCAACCTACCGCAACCAGGGCGCTGTGTGATGAACCTGATGATGTTGCTGGAAATGGCCGCCAGTGGTTTTTCTGACCGCGTGGCATTCACCAATGGTACCGACGCACTCACGTATACCGCGCTTTACGACGCCGCGGGGCAGGCGGCCTCGCAGTTACGCAACGGCAATGACGCGCACCTGGCCATGCTCGATGTGAGCAGCCTGGCGTTGCCGGTGGCCTTGTTTGCCGCCGCCTGGGCCGGCAAGCCCTTTGTCCCGATCAACTACCGCCTGTCAGATGCCGAGATTGACGCGCTGCTGGAGCGCATCGCGCCGTGTACGCTGGTGACCGACGCGGCGCATGTCGCGAAGCTGGCTGACCGGGAGGGTGTTACCTGTATAGAGAGCGAGGCGTTTCTGCAGGCGGCGCGCGATGGTCAGCAGAGCGTTGCGGCGGACTGGTCCATGGAACAGGAAGACACTGCCGTGCTGCTGTTTACCAGCGGCACGACGGGCGCGCCCAAGGCCGCTGTTTTGCGTCACCGTCACCTCGTGTCGTACCTGCTGTCGTCTGTAGAATTTGGCAGCGCTGCAGATGACGAGGTGATCCTGGTGACCGTACCCCCGTATCACATTGCGGGAGTTGTTTCGGTCATCAGCGCTGTCTATGCCGGGCGCAAGGTCGTGCAGTTGGCCTCGTTCAATGCGCGGCGCTGGATCGAGCTGGCACGTGCGGAGCGTGTGACCAATGCCTTCCTGGTGCCCACCATGCTGCGTGATGTCGTGGCGGAACTCGATGCGCAGGGGCAGGAGGGCATTCCCTCGCTGCGGGCCCTGGCCTACGGTGGCGGAAAGATGCCGCGCGCGGTGATAGAGCGCGCCATGCAGTTGCTGCCCCAGGTGGAATTTACCCAGGCCTACGGTCTCACTGAAACCAGCTCCACCGTTTGCGTGTTGCGCCCGAACGCTCACCGGGCTGCCCTGGTCAGCGACGACCCTGCCATTCAACGTCGCCTCACGTCAGTCGGCCAGGCGCTGCCGGGAATCGAATTGCAGATCAGGGATGCCCAGGGCAGGGCGCTGGCTTCTGGTGAGCGCGGAGAAATCTATGTGCGCGGTGAGCAGGTGTCGGGCGAGTACGTGGGCAAGGGCAGCCTGCTGGACGATGCCGGCTGGTTTGCCACGCGTGATGCCGGCGAACTGGACGACGAGGGTTTCCTCTTTCTGGAGGGCCGCGCCGACGATGTGATCGTGCGCGGGGCGGAGAACATGTCGCCGGGTGAGATCGAAGACGTATTGCTGAGCCACGCCGCAGTGGCGGACGCCGCCGTTGTTGGCGTTGCCGATGAGCAGTGGGGTGAGGCGGTGGCCGCCGTGGTGGTACTGGAGCCGGCTGTAGAGGTCGACGCGCAGGAACTGCGCAACTGGGTGAAAGCGCATCTGCGCTCATCCAGGGTGCCGCGGGACGTATTCTTTGCCGAACAGTTGCCCTACAACGAAACCGGCAAATTGCTACGGCGCGTGGTGCGCGAACAACTGGCGACCGCCGGAGACGTTTGCTAGCAAGGCGTCTGCCCCGACCGGCGCACGCTGCTAGGCAGCAGCGCCGTTAGTGAAGCCGTAGAGCTTGCCCGCGTTCTCGCAGAAAATTTTGCGCCGTTTGCCTTCATCAATCCCCTGGGCCATCGTGTTAATCAGGTGTTGGGAATTGGGCCAGTCCGTAATGTGGTGGGGAAAGTCGGAGCACCACATCATTGTGTCAACGCCCACCGCATCGCAATTCTGCACGCCAAACTGGTCTGACACCACGCCTACCTTGCAATTGCGCAGGTAGTATTCGCTGGGCAGCATCGACAGTTTTACCCCTGTCCAGTAACGGTTGCGGCGGTAGCGATCATCCAGCTCCTGCTTGAAGAAGGGCACCCAGCCCGCGCCTACCTCGCCGCCGACGATGGTGAGACCCGGGTAGCGATCGAATACACCGTTGAAAATAAACTCGGCAAACAGGATGGGCATGCGGCTCATTGTGGTGGAAAACTGTACCAGTTGCGGCACGCCGCCTTTCTCAGCAACGCGTTTCGTTTTCACTGTGGGGGGTGTCAGGCCAATATGAATGTGCACCGGCATGCGCAGCTCTTCCGCCAGTTGCCAGAAGGCATCGTCCTCGGCCGTGAGCATGGCACCACCGTTTGGCCAGGTAGCGAGCCCCACCCCTTTGGCGCCGGCATCGTGCGCACGTCGCAGTTCGTTCACGGCATCGTCGATGTTAGTTGCGGGCATTTGCCAGATCGCCCCCAGGCGCTCCGGGCAGTGATTGCAGAAGTCTGAGATGAAGTTGTTATAGGCCTGCATGCCGGCCAGCGAAAATTCCGCCTCCTGGCCGATAAAATAGATCATGGTGCGCTGCGGCGGAAAGAATACCGCGGCATCAACGCCGTCTTCATCCATCAGCTCAAGGCGGGGCCTGGCCTGGTAGATGCCGGGGTGCATCTCGTCGTATTTAACGCCGGTCCATTTCAGGGTCTTAGGTGTCTGGTTCATCGCGGCGACCAGGCCCAGTGATTCCACAGCTTCTCCCAGCTGCCAGGCATCGCCACCGTCTTTGTCCTTGACCAGCTTCGGCGCGAGGTCGCGGTATTTTTCCGGGAGGTACTTCTCCCAGAGATCAGGTGGCTCTATGACGTGCTGGTCACAGTCTATTGTGCGGTATTGCATAGCGCGCTCCTTTGCAACTGGGAGGGCAGGGGCCGGAATCCGGCGACAGAAAAAATATAGCCTATTACAAGACATGTGTCATGTAATAGAGCGTGTAACGCTCGCACCAGGCGAGACTGTTCTGCGACAGCAACTGGGCATACACTGAACTTTTCATCCAGGAGAGAACGCCCGTGAACAAAGGTGTGCTGGCTGTCACCGCGGTGGCAGTGTGCGTGTTTCTGGTGCTGGTTGTTGGGCGCTATCCGTTTTACACAGCGGTACCGGTTGACCCCGACTGGGAAGTGAAAGCACCCGCCACGATACCCCCCGGGGCGGTAACGGTCAGGTTTACCGGCACCACGACCCTGCTGTTCAGCGATGGCACTACTGAGTGGATGGTGGACGGCTGGTTCAGCCGCCACGGCCTGTGGCAACTGGGTGTCGGCAAGATTGGCCCGGACAGTGCGGCGGTGAGCGCCGGGCTTGCTGCCAATGAAGTGGACAAACTCGCCGCCGTGATACCGGTGCACTCCCACTTCGACCACGCCATGGATGCGCCGGAAGTTGCGCGGCAAACCGGTGCGATATTGATGGGGTCTGAATCTACCGCGAACATTGGCCGTGGCTGGGGCCTGCCGGAGGCACAAATCCGGGTGCTGGAAAACAGGGCGCCGGTAGCCATCGGTGCCTTCACGCTTACCGCGATAGAGTCACAGCACTTCCAGTTTCCCGACCCGGAGATACGCGCCCAGGCGCTGGCAAACCCAAGTATTGAAGCACCGCTGGTACCGCCGGTAAAAATGCTCGATTACCGCGTGGGAAAACCCTATGTCTTCCATGTACAGCATCCGAAGGGGAGCTTCGCCATATTTGGCAGCGCAGGGTTTGAGCCGGGCGCGTTGCAGGACTATGCAGCGGATGTCGTGTTTTTAGGCGTTGGCGGGCTGGGCAGCCAAACGGCCCAGTACCGGGAGAACTACTGGCGCGAAAGCGTCGGTGCCATGCAGCCCACGCGGGTGATACCGGTGCACTACGATTCGTTGACCGCAACCTTGCAGGGCCCGTTTGTGGGGCAGTCGGCGATTTTGTCTGTACTCTCCAGTGGCGCGGACAACACGCTGCACTTTCTGCGATCGAAAGCGGAAGAGAACGCGGCAATCAGTCTGTCGACCTTGCCGCGCTACAAGGAGATCGTTTTATTTGAGTAGAGGGCGTCCCGGGGTAGCGGCAAGTGCTACTCGCCGGTTACCCGCAGGGCGTCAGCGGTTGGGAATTACTCCGCTCGATGCAGCCCGCAAATCTTGTGGCCGTCGGGATCGAGGAAATAGCACAGGTGCATCACGCCCATTGAGCCTTCGCGCGGCCCGGGCGGATCTTCCACGCTGGTTGCGCCGTTCGCTACAGCCACATCATGCAGTTCTTTTACCTGCTCGGGTGAGTTGCAGGCAAAACCGATGGTAGAACCGTTGGCCACAGTCACAGGCTTGCCGTTAATCGGCTCACTGATGCTGAACGTGGAGTTATCGTGAAAATAGAAAAGCCGCTTCTGGCCGGTGTCGTTGACGTGTTCCATGGGTTCTCCCGCGCCCAATACGCCGAGAACCGCCGTGTAGAACTGTTTGGTTTTCTCGATATCGCTGGAGCCGATCATGATGTGACTGAACATTGCAGTTTCCTCTGTTGTAGTTTGATTTGACGTTTCGTTGGATAAAGCTGCGATTTGGGGCACCGTAACCGTGCAGTGTATGGGTTGCCTAAGCAAGGTGGCAAGCTGGTTTGCCATGGTTTGTCAGGAGGAGAGTTCCGAGTCCAGCCATGCGATGAAGTCGGGATCGTAATGTTTCCGATTGACTTCCCACCATTTCGCCCAGCCGAGTGTGCGCATCCAGTGTTCGGCATGGTAGGAAAGGTAACTATCGAATAGCCGTTTATCAATTCGGTCATTTTGCAATTCCATGAAGCCGAACTGAAGGTTTCTGGCCCAGAGGCCAGCCATTAAGCCGAAAGGTCTGTCACGGACCGGATCAAACTCCCGTTCTCCAAGTAGGTACGGTGAAAGATCGTCGAGCAGATTCCGGTCGGAAATAGTCAGCCTCGCTGTCTCTGCCGACTCGCGCGTAAACTCCTGAAACGTACTCGCTGGAACAGACTGGGTATTCTGGCGTATCTGGGCAGCGAGGTAGAGTAGAGACAAGATCACACCAAAGGCGGCAAGAAGCTCCGCTATCGCACCCACTGCGCCCCAGTTCATGTTCATCTTCGTCTCCTGGCGCCTACGGCGGTGACGCGGTATCTGCGCGGTTTTGGTGTCCGTAGGCCGGCCGTGTCAGGCGTCATTCTGCCCTTTCTCTGAGTCATCATGTACCTCTTGATAGTTCATTGCTTCGGCAATGAATTCAGCCGGATAGAGGCTTCGACCATACTGATCGACAAATTCTTCGGCCCCGGGAATGCTCCATGAAAACCTGAAATTGGCTGCCATCGTAGTGTTATGGCCGCCAGACAAACCCAGATCGTCTTGTAGCCAGGCCGAGTATAGCTGCGCCCAATTGGCAGCATGATGGGCTGTCAAACGATTATTTTCAGCATAGCTTAGCTCAATTCCACTAGCGCATTTTTCCAGTATTTCATGGATGAATGGAGAGTCTCGCAGCGAAATAAAAAACTCTCTCCTTTCAGCACGCGTGGCTCGGATAGACTCTGCGAGTTGCACCTTACGTGCTTGTCTGACTTGAAGAGCAAGATAGATCAGTGTCGCCAGTACTGCTATGGCGCCTACCGTTTCAGCTACCGCTCCTACTGCGTCCCAGTTCATGCAAGCTGCTCCTTCACGCCTAATGCTGACAACAAGGGCGGCCGTTTCGGCCGTCCGGAGTGCCTATGCTTGTATGATGGAAATACCACTTTTTGGGATACCTTGTCATTTTTCGGGGAAAGCGGTACAGTGTGTATATAAAATGCATATATACACATAGGTGCTTTCGTGAGAACCAATATTGTTATTGATGATCAATTAATGGCTGATGCATTGAAGGCTACTGGATTGACTACCAAGAAGGAAGCGGTTGAAGAGGGCTTGAAGCTGCTAATCCGTAGGAATAAGCAACAGAAAATTCGAAAGCTTCGAGGAAAATTGAAGTGGGAAGGCAACCTCGATGAGATGCGAGATGCTTCGTGATACTTGTCGATACCAGTGTTTGGGTCGATTATTTCAATGGTGTTGAGAATGTACGAACCAGTTCGCTGGACTCTGCCTTGGAAGAAGGGACGGTGGCGCTGGGCGATCTAATTTTATTGGAAATTCTTCAAGGCTTTAGGAACGACAAAGATTTCCGCAGGGCGAGGAGCGCCTTGGAGACTTTGGATAACTATGAGTTGCTTGGCCAGGAAATGGCGCTCAAGAGCGCTGAGAACTATCGGGCACTTCGCAGAAGAGGAGTCACGATACGAAAAACAAACGATGTGATAATTGCTACGTTCTGTATCGAAAACAAAATCCCCCTACTTTTTGGTGATAGAGATTTCAAGCCGTTCGTCGATCACCTGAAACTGCGGACAGTAGTCGAGGAATCGTAGAGCGTACAAACAGGGTCGCAGCCATCTTTCGCACTTCTGATAAGTTAGATCGGGGTGTGCACTAAACGGAAGGAACTATCCCGCGCAGTTGATTGGCTTGTTAGGTGTCCGACTTAGCACTTGAGTGGGACCCTATAGGATAAAGTAAGAAGCCAAGGATCGCGCCATACACAACATAAGAAGCAGTAATTTCGAAACCATGTACAAGTCTCACATCTGCTGGCATAGCGGCGTTCGGAAGCAGCAAAGGTGCCACCCCACCGAGAACAGGAAACACCACAGCAAAGATTGTTGCAGCAGCCACAGATGATCCTAGAAAATTCAAAATTAGTGGGATTGATGCAAGAGTAAAAATGATCCCTCTAAGCCACTGCCACAGCATCAGCTCGTGAAAGGGAGGGATGAGCTCAGAATAGAATTCTCTTACGAATGGGAGAATACTAATACCAGCCAGAAAGTAGATTATTGGAAAAGAGACCCCACAAATTGCCAGGCGCGTTAGAGTGCTGCTACTCAGCAGCTCATCTAGGGTTCCTATTTCTATCAGTTCTGGCTCATTGATTAGGAAGAAGCTCGCTATGAGAAAAGGGAAAACTAAAACCAGAGATAGCACCAACAATCCCATCGCGGACGCCAGGCTCATGCTCCCTAATTCAAAAATATATGCTTCCAACTGCATCATCATAAAATGTACGAAAAGAAATGACGCTAAGCTCAAGAGAAGAAAGAGCCGTGCTAAACGAGCGTATATGACTATCAGGTACAGACTGCCCGCGGTCAGTGCTCCTGACAGAAAAATTGACGCACTAAATCCAATCGCTTCGCCGCTATTACTAATCAGAAAGTAATGAATTATCCATGTGCCAAGAGCCGCATAGAGAAAAACACTTCTTTCTCGATTCCATCTTGAAGCGCGCACCGAGGACACCTAACGCTTCAAGACGGGGCGCGCGTTAGCGCGTCTCGGCGCGAAGCAGCCCTTATTGCGTTGACTTGTTTCATGGCAACTAGCGCTCGACATAACTGGTTGTTTTGCTATAGACGGACAGTTAATGAGCCACCTCTGTTAGTCCCGAGCTGCATTCTTTCCCCGGTACATTAAACCACTTAAACACTCCAAGCTGTCTTCCAGACGTAGGACCTTTACTAACTATTAGAAAAGATCCTTCACAGTAACGCACGATACTGTATTCGCGGCCCCAAGGATCTGTTGGCACTGTGCTTAGTACACCCACCTCTGGGTTGGACAGATAATTCGCTCCCCTATTCTTGGGAAAAGGCTCACCAAATATTTCTTCATACTCGACCAGAGCCATACCAATATTCTCCATTTGACACAACGCAATTATTCTTTTGGCGGTCCTGATCGGGTTGGATCCGATCATATATGTGTAGCCAACATACCCCGCTAGAACGACAGCAATAACAAGGCTGATTACATGTAGCAATTTGGGCTGCGCGCTCAACTTCTTAGGCCTTTGGTGTTCCCCACAAAAAGTAGTCACTCAACCTAAGCAGCTAATGCTGCTCTCTCCTCAAACGCGGCAGGACTGATCCCGCCCTTCGCTGAATGCCTTCTCTTACTGTTATAGAAAATCTCAATATAACCAAAGATACCTGACCGCGCCGCCTCAATCGATTGATAATTCTTCGCGTAGATAAGCTCCTCTTTTAGGCGACTGTAGAACGACTCCATAGGGGTGTTGTCCCAGCAGTTACCCTTGCGGTTCACACTGATCCGGCAGCCGTTGCGATTCAGGTAGTCAACGTACTGCTGGGAGCGGTACTGTACACCCCGATCTGAGTGCACTATCAATCCAGGTTTCACCTTGCGACGATCAAAGGCCATGGTCAGCGCCTCCTCAATTAGCGCTTCCGCCATAGGCGGCCTCGAACTCTTCGTAGGTGTCTCGCACTCGCCGGGTGTACTCTGACTTGCGCCGCGCACGCGGGCTTTCAGGCCGGTTGAGCCACTTGTTGAAACCCGAGCGCGATACACCCATAGCTATCGACATCAGGGACTTGGAATAGGCCCCGAGGTTGTCTCGCATGATCGCGTACTTCACTCCTGGTTTTTTGCCGAAGTGCGCTGCAGCCTTTTTTAGGAAGTCCATCTCCTCTTGTAGGCGCTTGTTTTCTCGCTTAAGCCGTCTGATTTCTTCGCTTTCTTGCTTGGGATAATCAACTCCGTCGACAGTATTGCACTGCTTGTCGGACAAACGAGTGAACTGCCGCTTCCAGTTAGCGATTTGTTGTGCGCTGAGTCCCAGTTCTTTGGCAACCTCGGCTTGTGTCACGCCCGGCTGCTGTGATCGATTGACCGCTTCTCTGCGGAATTATTCTGTATATGCCTGGTTTCGTTTTCTACCCATTGAGTCCACCTCTACATAGGTCAATATGACTATACACGGTGGCTACAACTCGTGGGGAACACGGCCAACATCATAACTGCTCAAACTTGTGGCCCGGCTAAGATAACTATAGCGGCGCAGACTATTGGGAAGTTTTTCGGGCGAGGCAAAAACTGAGGAATGCAATAAGAAAAAGGTAGGGCATACTTGGGATGGGTACGCTCGCAAATACGATTTTGCCGTCGATAATATAGGAAAACTGTGTATCAAAAACGTTTTCGTCCCACACTGCGCCATGCGTAAGCTCATAAGATACTTCGAAAGGAACATGGCTTCCAACACTGGCCGCGAAGTAGTTGAACCTTGGCTCCCCATACCACGTTTCAGTGTTTTCAACGAGCAGGAGGCTTCCCGAAGAGCTAGCCACAGTAGATCCCAATTTTGCTCGCAGAACAAAAGGCTCTAAAGATGCCAGCACACCATGCGCAGAATGATTACCAGAATTAAAGTCTGTGTTGTCATAAACCGTATCGCCGATCGCAACGTCCAAGACGTAATTTATTATGCCTCCATCGACGAAATAGTAATCAAGGTTGGCGGAATTGATCGTCCCAAATCCTGCCCCGGAATCCCAGGTACTGCCGTCGTTTAGTGTGTATTCAGTTGCCCGGTTCAGAACTCTAAGGCCGCGAAACTCCTCGTTCGGGAAGTACATATACGATCGAGGGCCGATCGCCATTTCTGTAATTACCAATGATTGGGCAGAGCTAGCCCATAGCATCAACAACACGACAATAAACGCCGGCCTGAAGGTCACTCGAAATTTCACCTGCTGATTCCCCCCTCTCTTCAAACCCAGTCTTAAAAGTCGGCTTTGGCTTTTAGGACGCTCAATAACTAAGGCCTCGCCGCGTGAGAGCCTGGTATTTACACTGCAAGATATGCACCAGGTTACCGCATTTAGTGAATCTACTAGGGTCGGCCTCTAGATTTATGGGACGATCGTAAAATATCCTGACACTTTGTTTTGTTGGTCGGAATCTAGTTGCCAGGATCAAGCGGTGCAATCGATTCTATCGCTGCCCAGATAGAGTAGGTCTATTTGATGGGTAGGTTTGAAGGATTGATGACTCTGTATCCGGTTCCCTGTTCTTGCAGTAGTAGGTCCTCTTTGAGTCGCAAGCTGACCATTGCCCACCATAGCGCCCCAATAACCGGCGCACTGTAAGCGCGTCCGGCGCCGCCGTGCAGTTGATTGACTTGTTAGGTGCGCCGCTGCCATTTCGAGGGGTGCCTGCTGCCATGCATTACTGAAACAACCGATATTTCTGAACCATTGACAAAATAAAAGACAGAAAAAGGAAACTTGGGCAGCACCGCCCGATGTGTATTGCGGTGCACGATTGGATATGACGTAGGACTCTGCTCAATGGAGTTCAGCATTTCGAGTACCGTATCGAGGAATTCACTGCCCAAGCCTGCTTTTTGAGATTCGTACCAAGAGGCAGCGTCTTCGAGATCGAATTCCGCCTCTTCCCTGAGGCGGACGGCATAAATCATAGCCGTTTTCGAATCTCGAAAATAACGTCTTTAGCAGGCCGACCGAGGTCGCCGTCTATGCCAAACGAGTCTAGGCGACGGTCTAGCTCTGCTACCTGATCTGCCGTCAATGGAAGGGCGGTCTGGTCGCGGGCAATGCTGTCCCATAAATCCTCGACTATTCGAATGCGCTCGTCGACAGGTAGGTTTTTCAGAGTCGTGTCCATATGCAAATCTTACTCCACAAGCGCGATCTGTCCAGCGCAAATAACAGCTAGTTATGTTGGAAAATCAGTGTGCGTAGACCTGCTCAGCATAATCGCTTCCCCACCCCATGATCCAAGAATAGCAACAACTCAGAATACTTCACCAAGCCAGCTCCACTCGCACATCAAACCGTACTGGCCAGGTCCGATCTTTCACTCAACTCCGCAGCCCTGGCCGCCATATCCAACACTACATCCCCAAACAGGGCCATTTTGGGGTTGTCCGCGCCGCCCTGCACGTAGCGTGCGTATCCGGCCTCCAGTACGCAGGCCATTTTGAAGCGCGCGAGCACGATGTAGTAGTCCATGGCATCGAGTGGGAGTCCGGTGCGCCGGGCATAGTAGTCCATCAACTCCTCGCGGCTGGGCATCCCGGTGAAATCGACATAGCCGCTGCTGCGGTCTTCATCCGGATCGGGCCAGGTCATCAGAATCCACGCGAGGTCCAGTAGTGGGTCGCCCACGGTGGCCATCTCCCAATCCACCAGGGCGGCGAGTCTGGCCTGGTCGCCGTGGTGGAACATCACATTGGCAAACTGGTAGTCGCCGTGGATGATGCCGGGTGTGAAGCTTCTCGGCGTGTGCGTGCGCAACCATGCCGCCGCTTCCGCGAGGCCCGGAATGTCGCGGAACTTTACCCGTTCAAGGTGTGCCAGCCAGCGATTCACCTGGCGCTCCAGAAAACCATCGGGTTTGCCGAAACCCTCCAGCCCTGCCGCGCGCCAATCAACCCGTGCCAGTCGCGCAATGCCCTCTACCAGTTCGAAGGCCATGTCCCGGCGTAATTCGGGCGATTCACGAAACGGGGAGGGCAGTTCGCCCATCGGTGTCCAACCGTCTATGTGGCCCATGATGTAGAAGCAGGCCCCCAGCACCGAGGTGTCGTCGCACACCGCGATACCCTCCGGGTGAGGAACATTGGTGCCATTCAGCGCTTCAATCACGCGGTATTCCCTGAGCATGATGTCGTTGCGGCCCTTGGGCACCTGTGCGGGCGGTTTGCGCAGTGCGAGTTTTACCTCACCACGCGTTAGCTCGAAGATTTCATTGGAGGCGCCGCCGCTGATGAAGCGTGCGCTGAGCGCTTCACCGCTGCCGGGGAGCTTTCGCTCGTCCATCCAGCGCCTGAGTGCTGCCGTATCGATTTGCGGTGCATGCTCGGGCTCTGTTTGCGCGGGCATCAGAGGTTGCCCGTGGTGTTGTCGAGGTACTGCGCAAATTTGGCGCGCGCTTCGTCCGTCTTTTGTGGCAGCCATTCGTTGGGCCACAGCGGATCCGTAGCGGGTTGGTGGCCCTTAAGCACCTGTTTGGCGATGGTGACCCGGTGCACTTCGCTGGGCCCGTCCATCACGCCCATCAGGGGTACGGTCATCCACAGGCCCGCCAGTGGCGTCTCGTTGGAGCAACCCAGCGCGCCGTGCACCTGCACCGCGCGGCGTACGATATCGTGCAGTACTTCCGCCGCCTGCACCTTTACGGCCGAAATGTAGGTGCGCGACTGGCGCGGGTCGCCCTGGTCGCACCACCAGGCCGCGTACAGCACCAGCAACCGAAACTGTTCCAGTTGTATAAACGAATCGGCGATGTAGTTCTGCACGGTTTGTTTGTCGGCCAGTACCGAGCCCTGTGTTTCACGGCTCAGCGCACGTTCACACAGCATGTCCAGCGCTTTCCGGCAGTAGGCAACGGTGCGCATCGCGTGGTGAATGCGGCCACCGCCCAGGCGTTTCTGCGCCAGTTCAAACGCCTTGCCGGGCTCGCCCAGTACGGCATCTGCCGGCAGGCGTACCTGGTTGTAGCGCACCCAGCCGTGACTGCCGCCGTCGCCCAGTGCCTCGCCCATCAGGCCCACGTTGCGCAGTATCTCGATGCCGGGCGTGTCCCTGGGCACCAGGAACATCGTGGCGCCCTTGTGTACCGGCACCTCGGTATCGGTTATCGCCATCACGATCAGAAATTCTGCGAAGTCGGCGTGGGAGGAAAAGTACTTCTCGCCGTCGAGTACCCATTGGTCGCCGTCGCGCCAGGCGCGGCAGCGAAACTGGCCGGGGTCAGAGCCGGCCTGCGGTTCCGTCATGGAGTAGCAGGACACCATCTCGCCGTTGAGCAGCGGTTGCAGGTAGCGGGCTTTTTGTTCTTCGGTGCCGTAGTGGGCGATGATTTCCGCGTTGCCGGTATCGGGCGCCTGGGTGCCGAACACGCGCGAGGCCCACTGGCTGCGCCCGAGAATTTCGTTCATCAGCGCGAGCTTGAGTTGCCCGTAGCCCTGACCACCCAGTTCAGGTGTCAGGTGGCAGGCCCACAGGCCGCGTTCTTTCACCTCTTGTTGCAGCGGTTTCACGATGGCCGAAGTGGTGGCATTGTGCACGTCGAACGGATCGGTGGCAGCGTTCCACACCAGCCCGATGGGTTCTATTTCCTCGCGCACGAAGGCGTCCATCCAGTCGAGTTTTTCCTGGAATTCAGGCTCTGTCGAGAAGTCCCAGGCCAATGCGCTATCCCTCCAGGTCCAGTCGCTGGCGCGCAATGACGCTGCGCATGATCTCGGAGGTGCCGCCGCCGATGGTTTCCGTGAGACTCTGCCGCCACAGCCGTTCCGGTTGATGGCTATACACCAGCGCTTCGGGCCCGCCCAGGTCCAGCACTGTCCGCGCCAGTGCCTGGCAGGTGACCGTGTGCAGGATCTTGTTCATGGCGGCGTCCACCGTGGCGTTGCTGGCATTGACCATGGATTCGAGCACCTTCAGTCCCAGCATTTCCGTTTCCCTGACGCGCACCGCCAGTTCCGCCATGCGCGCGCGAACGAGGGGATCGTTCCCCATCCGCTGTGTGTTAAGCCATTGCACCATGTCTTCCAGGTCGCGCCGCACGCGCCCGGGCGGGAACTGAATATGGCGTTCATCGGCCAGCGCTTCACCAATAATAGACCAGGCGCTGTTTTCCTCCCCCACCCGCTGTGCCTTCGGCACCACAACATCGTCGAAGAACACCTCGTTCAACTGGTCGCCGTCCACCGTGGGAATAGGGGACACGCGCACCCCTGCGCTCGCCTTGTCCACGATAAACAGGGAGAGGCCGCGGCCACGGCTCTCCTGGGTGCCGGTGCGTGCCAGCACCCACAGGTAATCCATATCCTGTGCGTAGGATTGCCAGCACTTCTGGCCGTTGATGCGATAGTGATCGCCGTCGCGCTCGGCTTTCAGGCGTAGCCCGGCGAGGTCCGAGCCGGCTTCTGGTTCGGAGTAGCACAACGAAAAGTGCATTTCGCCGCGCCGTATGGGCGGCAGGTACGTCTCCTGTTGCCAGGGTGTGCCATAACGCATGATGGATTTGGCGACGATACCGGCGGCGAGCGGGTTGCGCGCAGCGCGGTAGCGCGCCACTTCGTTCCACAGTATGTACTCGTGCACGTGCCCCAGTCCCAGGCCGCCGTGTTCGGTTGGCCAGTTCAGCGCCAGCCAGTTGCGCTCGGCCATGGCGCAAAAGAAGGCGCGCACCTGCGGCCAGCGATGGCCCTGGCCGTAGAAGCCGTCCAGCTCACGGTAATCCTCCAGGAATTCGCGCACCTCGTCACGAAAGGCCAGTTGCTCGCTGGAGAAGTTGAAGTTCACCGCTACGCCTGGCTTGTCGCGTCCGGATCCGGGTTCCACCGGGGTTCGCGTTTTTCCGCGAAGGCCCGCGGCCCCTCTTCGAAATCCGGGTGAGTCCAGTGCGACTTCAGCAATGCCCAGCCTTGTTCCAGCGCGGGCGTGTAACCGTGTTCCAGCGCGCCCCAGATCGCCTGCTTCGACAGGGCCATGGCCTGTGGCGAGTTCTTCAACAGCTGCAGCGCAATGTCCTCGGCAGACTGCCGCGCTTCCCCGGGTGAATCCGCCAGCTCGTCCACCATGCCCAGTGCATGGGCGCGTTCGGCGGGCAGGCGGTAACTGGAGCCCTGCAGCGTCATGCGCAGTGCGGTGCCCAGCGGCAGGCGCCGGGCGAGGCCGATGTTCTCGATCGCGCCCACCATGCCCACGTTGACGTGCGAATCGATGAACTTCGCGTTGCGCGAGGCAACGACGATGTCGGCATCCACCACGAAGTGATGCCCGCCGCCAACGCAGGTGCCGTTCACCACGCAGATCACCGGCTTCCACACGCCGTTCTGATAGGGCGACCAGAACACAGACTGGCTGAGTGGTTTGTCGACAAACACATTTTCTGCCGCGGCGTCACTGTCGGCTTCGCCAACGTCGAAGCCGGTGCAGAAGTGGCGTTCGCCAACGGCGCCAATGATGGCCACGCGCACGGCGGGGTTGTCGCGTACGTCGCTCCAGACGGCGCGGAACTGGGGCTGCATGGCGGGCGTCAGGGCGTTGCCGCGCTCTGGCCTGTCGATAGTAATACGCGCAATGCCGTCGTCGATGGTATAGCGCATGCCCTCCAGTGGCTGTGTAACGTCGATGTTCGTCCCGTCAGTTGTCATGTCCATCGTCTCCCAGTCCGAGTTCGGCGAGTAGCGCCCTGGCGTGCAAGTTGTCCTGCGTCATCGAAATGACCTGCTGTATGCGCCGGGTGAAGTGGAACACCGGCCCTTCCAGGGTGACTCCCAGCGCACCGAACACCTGGTGACAGGTGAACGCACCCTCGCGCGCGGCGCGGGCGGCCGACAACAAGGCCGCGGCCGCGTCGGCACACAGCGTCGCGTTGTCGTCGGCGCTGCTGTCAAACGAGCAGGCTGCATTGCGCGCGAGCAGAAGTGCGGCGGTGGCGTTCAGTGCGCAGTCTGCCAGCGGGTGGGTGACGGCCTGAAACTCACCCAGCGTTTTGCCGAACTGCCTGCGCGTGGCGGCGTGTTCTGTGGTCACCGTGAGCAGTGTTTGCAGCGCGCCGCCGAGATACGCCGCTGCGGCAAGATCACCCAGTGCAAGCGCGCGGGCCGAATTCTCCAGTGGCTCGCCCAGCGTGAGGGTCGCGCGGCCACAGTATTCGCCGCCCAGTGTTTCCACGACGTCCATTTCCGCAGCGAGTTCTGCCCGCCGCACCGTGTTGCCCTCGCGCGCCAGCACTATATCTGCGTCCGGGCCGTAGGGCAGCAGGTTCCCACGCGAAGCCCGCAGTGCAACCAGTGTGCTGCCGCTGATCACCTGTTGTGCTTCGTCCTCGGGCAATGTCTGGATCGCGATATAGGTGGCGCTCAGCGGGCCGGGGAAGGCCGCTTCTCCCAGTGCTTCGCAGATCGCACACACCTCCTCGGCGCCGCCTGCGTCGTCCTGTTCGGGCGCGGCAGCGGCAAAAGCACCCAGTTGCGCCAGTTGTTCCCAGGCCGCGCGCGGAAAGGGTTGATGGGCGTTGCGGGCAAGTGCCTCGCTGTTCACCTGCGTGCAAAAACGGCGAACGGCCGCGCCGATCGACTGCTGATCCTCGTTGTAGGCAAGGTCGAGTTTGCTCATGGTGTGGCGTCACGCCAGCGTGCGTCGACAACGGCACGTCGTGCACCGCCCACGCCGTCCAGTTCCTGGCGCAGCGCCAGTAGGCGCATGCTCCATACGTGCAGATCGAAATCGTGCGTAAAGCCGATGGCGCCGCTTAACTGGTGCGTTTCGGTGAACAGCTGGTCAGCCGCTGCAAGCGCGAAGGCGGCGGCAACCGCCGCAGCCTCCTCGGGCGCGTTGTGGTAGGCGGCCTCGCGGGCAAGCCAGCGGCTGGCTTCGACCTGGATGGCGCACTCCGACAAACGGTGTTGCACTGCCTGAAAGGAACCGATGGCGCGCCCAAACTGGCGGCGCTGTTTGAGATAGCCCACCACGCAGTTCAGCGCCGCCTGCATGGTGCCGGTGGCCTCCACCGCGAGCGCCACACGCCACCAGCGCCGCGCATCGGCGGCCGCGTTGTGTAATTCGCCGACGCTGTGCAGATTGCCCGTTGCTTCGATGCGGCCCATTGGATAACCAAAGCTGGTGCGCACCGGCGCAACTGCGACATCCTCGAGATTGTGTTGGGTGACCGCTGCCTCATCCACTACCCACAGCGTGCTGGCTTGCGCGAGGTAGCGCACCGGGGTGCCTTGTTCCAGTTCGCGGCGCGTGCACAGTGCGATCGGTCCCGCAGGTGGCTCTGCCAGTAGCGCCGGCGCCACCAGTAATTGTGTCGCAGCGGCCACCACGCCACCGGCGCGGCTGACCGCTTCGACGATGAGTGCCGCTTCCAGCGCCGCCGGGGTGCCGTCTTCGCGCGCCAGGTCGCGCGCGATGCAACTGAAGCCGGCCTCGTCCAGCGCGCTGTGTAACGCGAAATCGTAACTGCCCTCGACTGTGTCACTGTTGCCCAGTGCGGTGGCGCGGGCGGGGCCGGCCTGTTGCGCCAGGAGGCGGTCCACGGCTTCGACAATGGCCTGCTGATCTTCGTTGAGTTCGAAATCCATCGGCTTATTCCCGGGGGAGTTCGAGGAAGCGCGAGGCGATGAGATTTAACTGTACCTCTGTCGCTCCCACGGCGACGCCGGCGGTCATCGCGAGTCGGAAATTGTTGTCGGCATAGGAAGCATACTGACGCGACTCCGGCCCGAATATCTCCAGCGCCAGCCGGCCTATGGCGTTGTCGCAGTTGGTACTGAGCACGCGCGCAAGCTGTGTATCGGCGGTGGGCGGGCTGCCTTTGGCGCGCAGGTCAATCACCTTGTACACCAGTACCCGGGCCGCCTCGCACAGTGCGCGCGCTTCACCGAGCCGATCGACCACAATGGGGTCGTCCAGCATGCCGCGCTCGGCGGCTACCCGTGCAATATGATCAAGCGTTAGCGCCGCCCGGGCATAGCGGGCCGCGCCCACCCGCTCAAACTGCAGGGCGTGCGTCACCACGTTCCAGCCAGTGTGTTCCTCGCCCAGCAGGACGTCGCAGGGCACGCGGACGTCGGTAAAGAACACCTCGTGAAAATAGCGTTCGCCTACCACCGAGGGGATCTCCCGTACCTCGATGCCCGGCGTGTCCATCGGTATCAGCAACACCGATATGCCGCGGGTGCGGCTGCTGTCCGGGTCGGTGCGGACCAGCAGAAAAATATAGTCGGCGTGATTGCAGTAAGACGTCCAGATCTTGGAGCCGTTGATCACGTAGTGTTCGTCACTGCCGCTGGCAACTTTTTCTGCGCGGGTGCGCAGGGCGGCGAGGTCAGAGCCGGCCTCCGGTTCGGAAAATCCCTGACACCACAAAACATCGCCCGCTGAAATTTTCGGCAGGTGAAGCGCCTTCTGCGCCTCGGTGCCGAAGTGCATGATGCTGGGCCCGATCCAGTTGACGTTCATGTACTGGGAGCCGCGTGGCTCACCCACGGCCCACATTTCCTCGCCGAGGATGGAATGCCGCCAGGGTTCGCAATCGCGGCCACCGTACTCGCCGGGCCAGTGCTGCGTCAGCCAGCCCTTTTCCGCCAGGCGTCCGCAGAAGTGTCGGCTGAAGGCGGCCTGTGAATCGCCGCCGGGGCCGTGCCGGGACATTTCCTCCCAGTTGTCTGGCAGTTCTGCCGCCAGAAATTCACGCACTTCCTGGCGGTGTTCCCTGTCTTGCTGTGACCAGTCGAATTCCACTGTCGCTGCTCCTGGAGATAAGCTCGCGGATGGATGCCAAGACGGCGGCGAGAGCAGCGCCCGGTGCCGCCTGCGCCTGCTATGCTTGCTTGAGTTGTCGCAAGGTTGTGGGTCGACGCTTTTGCCGTGCAGGCTGCAAGGTCTTGAGCGTTGAAAGCTTCTCAGAATTGTTTGGCTATCACAAGGGTCATCACAAGACAGCTGCCTGAAAAAAAATGCTAGACTGGCACGCGCATGGTCTGACTGTGTTCAGCAGCTGCTTGCGGGGCATTTGTCGGCTTTTAGCCGGGTAGCGCAGGGCCGGCCTGGAGTAGCGCCGCGCCCGCGTTGGCGCTTCGCGATGACCCGGTAAACTGCGCTCAGTTGAGACTATGACAACGTGCCAGCACCCATCAGCACCAATCAGCACGAACAGGAGTGCGTGTGAGTAAAACGTTTAAGCGGCCGTTGCCGCAACTGACAGACAGTAACCGATTTTTCTGGACCTCCGGAGAGGACGGCAAGTTGCGTTTTTTGCGCTGCGATGATTGCAGCAACCTCATTCATCCACCTGCGCCGGTTTGCGACAAGTGCCTCTCCCGCGAGCAGTCGGTGAGCGAGGTGTCCGGGCGAGCAACGCTGGCCGCGGTCACCGTCAATCACCAGATGTGGATGCCGATGATCGAACCGCCCTACGTGATTGCCCTGGTAGAAATCGAAGAACAACCGGGTGTGCGCCTGACCACCAATATTGTCGAGTGCGACGAGGACGACCTCGCAATCGGCATGCCGCTGGAAGTCACGTTCGAGCACTATGAAGATGTTTACCTGCCGGTGTTTCGCCCGCGCGAAGGCGCAGTCAACGCGAGTGGCCGGTGATGGATAAATTTGAAAGCCAATCCGCCGTTACTGGCCTGGGAATGTCGGACATCGGCAGGCGCCTGATGCGCGACCCGATGGCCCTGACTATCGATGCCTGCCTGGACGCAATCGATGACGCGGGCCTGGCGCGTGACGACATTGACGGTGTGTGTACCTACCCGGGCATGATCAGCGGTGCGCCGGGTATCTCCGGTGCCGGTGCCTTTGACGTGATGGACGCCCTGCGCCTCAACGTCAACTGGTACAACAGCGGATTGGAACAGGCCGGTCAACTGGGCTCGGTGGTAGCTGCAATGATGGCGGTGGCAACAGGGCTGTGCCGACACGTGTTGTGCTTTCGCACCGTGTGGGAAGCAACCTATACGCAACTGCAGCGCACCGGTCAGGTGCGTTATGGCGGCGGCGGAGGGCGGCTTTCGGGTGGCATGGAGTGGCGTATTCCGTATGGCGCCGCCTCGGCGGCAAACTGGATTGCACTCTATGCCAGCCGCTATATGCACGAATTCGGACTGACCCGTGAACAGCTTGGCCAGATCCCCCTGAATAACCGGCGCAACGCGGCGCTCACGCCCTACGCCGTCTATAAAGAGCCGTTGACGCTGGAAGATTATCTCAACGCGCGCATCGTCAGCACGCCTTTCGGCCTGTACGACTGCGACGTGCCCTGCGATGCATCGGTGGCGTTTATTATTTCACACGTCGACACTGCAAAAGACTGTCGGCGGGGCAGGGGGGTAGGCTTCGAAGCAGTGGGTACGGCGAATTCCGAGCGCGTTTCCTGGGACCAGGGCGACATACGCTATGAGCCTGGCCTCGTGGAGGCCTGTAAAATGATGTGGTCGCGCACCGACCTTACCCACAGCGACATCGACATGGTGCAGCTTTACGATGGCTTCAGTTTCAATGCACTGTGCTGGCTGGAGCGCCTGGGTTTTTGCGGCGAGGGTGAGGCGGGGGCGTTTCTCGAAGGCGGTAAACGCATTGCACGGGATGGCGAACTGCCACTGAATACCAACGGCGGTCAGTTGTCCGCCGGTCGGCTGCACGGTTACGGTTTTTTACACGAGTCCTGCGTGCAGATTCTCGGCGAAGCCGGTGAGCGCCAGGTGCCGGGTAATCCGCAGACATCCATTGCCACCTCGGGCGGCGGCGTCCCGGGCAGCGCGCTGCTGTTGAAGGCGTTGTAGGCATCGGTGCGGAAGGTGCGCTGTGTTTGATTTCGCCGCCCACGGCCTGATCGAATCGCCGCACAGGCTGCCGCTTCCAGGCGGTGGCCCGCAAACCCTTGGTGCCGTTCTCGATCGTCAACTGGCCAGCGATGCCGGGCGCCTTGCACTGGTTGGTCGCAGCGGCCGCCTCAGCTATGCCGAGTTGGACGAGCGCGCCAATCGGTTTGCATCGGTGTTCAGGCAGCGCGGCATTGGCAGGTACGATCGCGTGGCGGCGTGCCTGCCCAACGATGTCGACATCGTGATTGCGCTGATTGCCTGTGCCCGCCTCGGCGCGATCTGGGTTGGTGTCAACCGGCCACTGGCGCCGCCGGAAAAGGCCCACCTGCTGGCAGATTGCGCAGCCCGTGTGTACCTCACCGATGCGCAGGGGCTGGCGGAGATCGCGCCGCAACGGGTCGACGACCTGGCCGGGCTGGAGACGCTGGACGTGACGGCGTTGCGTCAGGCCAGTGATCAACTGCCCGAGGTGTCGCGTTGCGCTGATCCGGTGGATTCTTTCGATCCGGCAGCCATTGCCTATACCAGCGGGACCACGGGGCTTCCCAGGGGCGCCGTCCACAGCCACCACAATATTCTGCTGCCGGGCGCGATACAGGCCCTCGAACACAACTTCGGCCCCGATTGTCACCAGGGCGTGATGCTGCCTTTGACGATTCTCAACCTGATGGTACTGGCGCCGCTGACGGCCTTCCAGGACGGCAGTGCCTGCGTCTGTATGGATAGCCTGAAGCCGCGGGACATCGCACGCTGGGTACGCGATGAAAAAGTCGGACACTTCGCATCGGTTCCCACCGTGATCCAGGATTTGCTGACAGCGCCGGACGTGAACCCGGATGATCTTGCCACCCTGGGGCGACCTGACATCGGCGGAGCCGGTATTGCGCAATCGTTCCAGCAACTCTATCGCGCGCGCTTTGGCCGCAGCATGACGGTGGCCTACGGAATGACGGAGGCACCGACCATCGTCGCCAAGACCGATGTCGACAGGGAACCCGAGGAAGAACTGTGTGGACGCGCGGTAGCGCAGGTCGACATCGTGGTAGTGGATGCGGGTGATCGCCCACTACCGCCCGGTGAGATCGGTGAGATCTGCGTGCGGCCCGCCACTGACGGACCCTATGCGAATGTTTACACCACCATGCTCGGTTATTGGAACAACGCCGAAGCCACAGCCCGCGCGCTGGGTAACGGTATGTATCATACCGGCGACCTGGGCTTTCTCGACGAGCACGGTGAGTTGTACATCCGCGGACGCAGCAAGGAGTTGATCATCCGCGGCGGCGCCAACGTGTATCCGGCGGAGGTAGAGCGTGCGCTGATTGCGCACCCGGCAGTGAAAGACGCTGCCGTATTGGGTGTGAACGACGCGCGCCTGGGTCAGCGCGTGGTGGCTGCCGTTGAGCTTGTACCGGATGTACGTGTGGATCCGGGCACGTTGGAGAGGGAGTTGCAGGACTGGTGCGAGGCGCGCATAGCGCGTTACAAGGTGCCGGCGCAGTTGCAAGTCGTCGAGACGCTGCCGCGTAATGCAATGAATAAAGTCGTCAAACCCCGACTGGGTTCGCTTTTCGAGTAACGCGCTGTCCGTTGCCACGTGCATTGCGGTATATTGCGGTCACGTATCTGTGTCTGAGTGAACAAGTGGTTTCGTATTTTCGCCGTGCCGGCAATCAACCCCTGATCCTTTCCCTGTTGCTGGCCTGTATCGGCCTCACCGCCTGTGATGCGCTGGAGCCGCAGGGCCCGCCCAACGTACTGCTGATCGTGCTCGATGATTTCGGCGTTAACGATCTGGGCATCAACGGCAACGACAAGGTGCGCACACCCAGCCTGGACAGTTTCGCCGCGCAGGGCGTGCATTACACCCGTCATTACGCGGATTCTTCCTGCTCTCCGGCGCGCGCTGCGCTACTGACAGGGAACTATCCCGCTTACAGCGGGTTTCGGCCGACACACCTTGGCCTCAGCCCGGGAACGCCGACCATTGCCACAGTGTTGCAAGCGGCGGGCTACCACACGCGGCATCTCGGGAAATGGCACGTCGGTAATCCAACCTTGCAACAGGGCCCCAGTGCGCTGGGTTTTGATCGCTGGTTCGGGTTTCTGTTCCAGGCCGCGCTGGGTGGCCCCAGCGAGGACGGCGTCAAGTACGGTCGACCGCGCTATCTTGATCCGTGGCTGCGCCGCGACAACAAGGCGCCACGCCTGCACGAGGGCCATCTCACTGACATCCTGACCGAGGACGCCATCGGCTTTATCGAATCACGCAACGCAGAGGACAAGCCCTGGTTCCTGAACTTCTGGTATTACGCGCCGCATATGCCGATGGAACCGGCACCGCGGTTCGCCGCCAGGTACCCAAAGACTTACGAAGGTATGTATCTCGCCCTGGTCGAGCAGGTAGACGACGCCATTGGCCGCGTGCTCCAGGCATTAGAGGATTCCGGGCAGGCCGACAACACACTGGTGATCATTCTCAGCGACAACGGCGGGGCCAATACCTTTACCGATTCCAACCACCCCTTTTATGGGAAGAAGGCCCAGTACCTTGAAGGTGGCCTGCGCACGCCGTTGTTGATTCGCTGGCCGGGGCAGGTGCCCGCCGGCGTCGCGTCGGCGGAGATGGTCAGCTTGCTGGATATCCTGCCCACGATCGCCGCCGTAGCCGGCGCCAGCCCGCCCGCGCAGGCAGTGGGTCGTGATCTGCTGGCGGCTGAGTTGCCCACGTCGCCACAGTTATTTTGGGAAACCATCGGCTGGGATAGCTACAACTACTCGGTGCTGTCGCTGGATGGCCGCTGGCGTTACCTGTATGACTCGGAGTTCGGCGAAGTGCTCAATGACCTGGCAACCGAGCCCCGAGGCGAACGCAATGTGATGTCGGATCATCCGCAGCAGGCTGCGCGGCTCAGGGAGGACTATCGCCTGTGGCGGCGCGCGCAGCGGGAGGTCAGGGTCAACCGCGAGGTACTGAACGAGCGCGGTGGCGCCAGGCTCACCGGCAAGGACGTGCTGCGTTCACCGGGTATGCAGGGTTTCACGTTTGCGATAGGTGTGACGCCGGAACAACTGGGCGATAGCGGACAGGCAATCTTGCACCAGGGTGGCCGCTGGGGTGTCTACGCAACCGCAGACGCCACGCTGGTCGGAATGCTGGGAGAGCTGATCACGCTGCCGCCGCTGACGCCGGGCCAGTGCAGTGAATTGGTCATCACCGCCCGTTTTGGTTTTTCACCGATCTGGCCGAAGTTAAATCGCTCGCTGGTGGAGGTGTTTGTCGACGGCAGAAAACTGGCCAGTGTCAGCAACGATGATCCGGTTCCGAATAAAACCGGGTATGCCGCGCCGACCTATATCGGCATGTCGAGCCCGGGGGAGAGTGAGTTCCTGGGCAGCCTGGGCCAGCCGGTGATCCTGAACGAAAAGGTCGGGCTGGAAGACAGCGACCCGATCCTGGGCGACAGTGTGCTGGACCTGCCGCCGCTGTGCCGCTGAGCTAAACGTAGCTGCCGCTCAGGCCTTCCCCGTACTGGGCCATCCAGGCCACGAAAGTCTCCATCTCGGCATCGTCGTATTCGTCGCGCAGTTCTGTGATAACGCCGTCGTTCACGGTGGCCACGCTGCGGCCTGGAAAGCCTTCGCGCGGCGCGTCCCGGTACTGGTAGCTGGCGTGCCAACCCATGCTGACTGTGCCGCCGGCGGGCGTGTCTTCAACGTCGGGACCATCGGTCAGCTTGATGCTGCGGTCTGAACAGCGCCGGTCCAGCGTATCCAGCGACTTTTTCAACCCCGCGAAAATGGCTTCCCGACCCTGAAGACGGCAGGCCAGGGGCCCACCGACTACTTCATAAACGGCGTCTTCGGCGAAGTAGGGCGCAAGTCGGCTCCAGTCATCGTCAGCGTAGGTCTCCTCAAAGGCGTTGGCGTACGCCATTACCACTTCCAGTGCGTTAGACATAGCGCGTTTCCTCGATTGGGCAGATGTTGGCAGAGTGGACTAGGTTAGTTGATACGGGGGTGATTGCCTAACGCCGCTTCTCGCATTGCACCCTGCTGGGATGTACGGCTATCCGCCAGTCCGTGGTAAATTTGACACCCTGTCAAATAATGGTATACATGAGGGCAAAAGCAGCAACAGAGCAATGGAGGCCCGGGCGATTGAAGGCCTTGAAAGACAAGTCTGGCCGCGCACTGGGCGCCAAGGCACAGAAGACGCGCCAGCGTTTTCTTGATGCTACCGCCAAGCTGTTAGCGGAGCGCAGCATCCTGGATATTTCCGTGACGGAGATTGCGCGCGAGATCGACAGCGCTTCCAGCCTGTTTTACCACTATTTCAGCGACGTCGAAGACGCTGCCCGGCACCTGGCACGGCAGGCCAGCGAAGAGGTGCCTGCCATGCTGGTGTTGATCGACGGTGACTGGGAGGGTGAGCAGGGCCTGTGGCGGGCAAAATCACTGGCAGCCGCGTACCTGCAGCACTGGGAGAGTAATCACGGTGTGTTGCTGTTGCGCAATCAGGCCGCTGACCGCGGCGACAGGGATTTTCTGCAGATTCGGCGGCGTGCGCTGGAACCGCTGATCGACAAACTGAGCGAATTGATTTCCGCCTCGCAGGCTGCCGGGCGCGTCTCCCCGGATTTGCATCCGTACATCGCCGCGTCCGCGCTCGTTTCGATACTGGAAAAGCTGTCGGCCTATGCGCGCACGCTGCGCCAGTTTGACGCCTCACGCGACGACCTGGTCGATACCTGTGCGCGCATGATTTACACCACGGTGACCGGGCGGTGAACCTGCGTCAACGCTTGGACTATTACGAATAACGAGGAGCCTGAACGATGGGTCTACTGGACGGAAAAGCGGTCGTCGTCACCGGCGCCGGCAGGGGGATAGGCCGCGGCCATGCACTGCAGTTTGCCAAAGCGGGGGCCGCTGTGGTGGTCAACGATATCGATGCCGAGGTGGCCGCTGAAGTGGTCGACGAAATCGAGGCGCTGGGCGGCCGCGCGATTGCCAATACCGGCAGTGTCGGCCGGAAGGCCGGGGCCGACAGTATTGTCCAGGCCTGTGTCGAGGCCTTTGGCAAGATTGATGTGATGATGGCCAATGCCGGCATCGCGCGTGATCGCACGTTCCTCAAAATGTCGGAAGACGAGTTCGACGAGGTGATGAACGTCCACGTGAAGGGAACCTTTCTCTGCCACCAGGCGGCGGCGCTGCAAATGAAAGCGCAGGGCAGCGGCGGTTGTTTGATTTCAACCGTGTCGGCGGCGCACTTCGGCAACTTCGGTCAAACCAATTACGCCGGTGCCAAGGGCGCGATAGCGTCAATGACTTACACCATGGCGATGGAACTGGCGCGCCACGGCATTCGTGTCAACGCCATTTCGCCCTCCGGCACAACGCGCATGTCAGATACCTACGTCGGCCCGGACGGCAAGAAGCACCCTATGCCCTTTATCGACCCGAAGTTGAACGGCCCCGTACTGGTGTACCTGTGCAGCGACGAGGGCAACTATATCTCCGGGCAGGTGTTTGGCACTGGCGGCGAACGCATTGCGCTGTTGGAGCAGCCGAAGTACGGCCATACCCTGTTGATGCCGGGAGGCTGGACAGTAGAGGCCGTGCAAGCGCATTTTAAAGCCAACCTCGGCAACCGGCTGGAGCCCCTGGGCATCACCAAACCGCCGTACCCCTTTGCCGATGGTATTCATCCGCCGCAACCACAGTGATGAGGCCGGGATATGTCTGACAGCGCAGCAGGGATAGTCTCGTACGGCTGCTACGTGCCGCCGACGCGCCTGCCGCTGGCCCTGATCCACGGTGGGCGCGTAGTTGAGGGCGGGCCTGAAAAGGCAGTCGCGGGGTTTGATGAAGACGCGATCACGCTGGCGGTAGCGGCGGGCGTGAACTGCCTGGGCAGTATCGATCGCGAACGTATTGACGGCCTTTACTTTGCCACGACGTCATCCCCCTTTCGCGAAAAGCAGGCGGCCGCGTTTGCCGCACGCGCGCTGGACCTCGGCGACGAGATCGCCACGATCGACTTCAGCGGCACCCTGCGTTCAGCCGCTGCGGCACTCATCGCCGCAGTGAACGCGGTGCGCGCGGAACCGGGCACGCAGATCCTGGTGCTGGCGGCAGATGTGCGCCTGCCGGCGCCGCGGTCTGCGCTGGAGGCAAACCTGGGCGATGCCGCGGCAGCCTTTTTGATTGGCAGCGACAACGTGGTTGCCGCGATCACGGACAGCGTGGCCTGCGTGGATGATGTTTACGATGTCTGGCGGGGAGAGGACGACAACTACCTGCGCGCCTGGGAAGACCGCTTCAACGTGACGCACGGTTACCAGGAAAACGTGCAGCGCGCCTGTACCCGACTGTTCGAGCGCAGCGGCACCCGTGCGGAACACTATTCGCGCGCCGTGTTGTATGCGCCGGATGCACGCAGTCATGGCGCTGCGGCAAAGGCGCTGGGCTTCAGCGGTGACAAGGTGCAGGCGCCGTTGTTCGGGCAGGTAGGCAACTGCGGTGCCGCCTTTACACCCCTGCTGTTAGTGGGCGCGCTGGAGCAGGCGGCTGCGGGCGATCGTCTGTTGACGTGTTTTTACGGCGACGGTGCGCAGGCAATGGATGTGTGTGTGCTGCGTGATAGTTCCGGGGGGTCGCGGTCACTGGCCTGGCACCTGCAGCGTCGACGTGCTCTGCGCTCCTACGACGCCTATCTCAAGTCGCGACACCTGAATCCTTCCGAGCATGATCCGCGGGGAGGCGACGGCGTACCGGCCACGGTCCATTTTCGCGAGCGTGACAGTGATGTCCGCTTTCAAGCGCAGCGCTGCACGGCCTGCGGTACGGTGCACTTTCCTGCCTGTCGTGTGTGTTACGGCTGCTATGCGAAGGATCAGTTCGAAGCGGTGCGCCTCTCCGACAGGCCCGGGCGCGTGCTCAGCTATAGCTTCGATTACTTTTTTCCCTGCCCCGAGCCGCCGGTGATCGTGGGTATGTGTGAAGTGGACAACGGCGCGCGGGTCTACGTACAGATGACGGATGCGAGCACCGACATGCTGCGCTGCGATCTCCCGGTGGAATTTGTCTTTCGCAAGATTCACGACGCCGGCAAGCGCCCCAACTACTTCTGGAAGAGCCGGCCGCTGACAGCGAGTGCGGAGGTGATGGAATGACCGGCTCCATTCGTGGCAAAGCAGCCGTGGTCGGCGTGGGCTGCTGCAAGTTCGGAGAAAACTGGCAGCAGGGCCCCGAGGACATGATTGTCGATGCGGCCTTTGAGGCCTATGCGGATGCGGGAATCGATGAACCGCAGAAGCAGATCGACGCGGTATTCTGCGGATCGGTGTATCCATCGCGGGGCCCCGCGGAGGTGGCCGAATCGCTCAAGCTGTTTGATCGGCCCGTGTCGCTGGTGCAGAACTACTGTGCCACCGGCACGGATGCGTTCCGTTACGCAGTCGCGGCCGTCGCGGCGGGGATGCACGATACCGTACTGGTGGTGGGCTTCGACAAGCCCAAGGACAGGGGTGTTTCCGGCCCCAGCGTACACCTGAACACGGCCCGGGGCCTGCCCATGACCCCGGCGGGGTGGTTTTCGCTGTGCTGCGCGCGGTATTTCGAAACGTTTGGCGCGGGGCGCGAGGAACTGGCGAAAATTGCGGTAAAGAACCACCACAATGGCACCCTGGCGCCCAAGAGTATGTTGAAGAAGGAAATCAGCGTTGAGGAAGCGCTGAACGGGCGCATGATTTCCTGGCCGTTCACGCTCTATGATTGCGCGGCCCAGTCCGATGGTGCTGCCGCCGCGATCATTACGCGGCGTGACCTGGCGCGCAACTTTCGTGCTGACCCGGTCTCAGTGCTGGGCGTGAGTATTGCGCTGTCGGCCAACCCGCAGACTGACCCGTCTTTCGATTTTTTGTCATGGAAGCCCACCGTGGCCGCCGCGAAAGACATTTACGCGCAGGCCGGTATCACCGATCCCCGCGCACAGATTGATCTCGCGCAGGTGCATGACTGCTTCACCATGACGGAGCTACTCACCTACGAGGACCTGGGGTTTATCGAAAAAGGCGCTGCCAAAGAGCACATTGATAGCGGCACCTTCGCGCTGGACGGCGAACTACCGGTGAATACTGATGGCGGCCTGAAGACCTTTGGTCATCCCACCGGCGCGACCGGCGTGCGTATGATCTATGAAAATGTGCTGCAGTTGCAGGGCAGGGCCGAGGGGCGACAGGTGAAAGGTGCCACGGTGGCGTTAAGTCATAATCTTGGCGGCGCTCCGCAAACCTGTGGCCTGGCGATTCTCGGTATCGATTGAGAGCCTGCGCAATCGTGTGATTGCCGACCCCGTGCGGGTGCCGGCTGTTTTGGGCGCATAACGGGCGGGAATACCCGATCAACCGTAAATTCAACAGGGGAGCGCGATGTACGACTTCATTGCCTATGACGTAGCCGAGGCGATCGCCACCATCCGTCTCAACCGCCCGCAGAAAAAGAATGCCTACACGCCGGAGATGGGTGAGGAGATCGTCGCGGCGCTGACATCCGCCATGGCGGATGACGAGGTTCGCGTGGTCATCCTGACCGGCGAGGGCGAAGCCTTCTGTGCCGGCGTCGACCTCGACGTGTTGCAGGCGCAGATGGCGGGGGAACGCAGCGGCAGTGGCCCGGCACTGGGCGAGGAGCATCTCGTCAATGCCTGGCCGCTCGATCTTGCCGCCTATTCCAAGCCGGTGATAGCGGCCATTAATGGCACGGCGTTTGGTGTCGGCATTACCATGACGCTGGGCTGCGATGTGCGTTACGTCGAGGTGGGCGCAAAACTGGGCCTGAATTTCACCGCGCTTGGCATGCTGCCCGGCCTTGGCAGTACACACCATCTGCCCAGGCTGGTGGGTATGGGCAAAGCCATGGAACTGGTGCTCAGCGGTGCCCGCCTCAGCGGTGAGGAGGCGGTTGAGATCGGACTTGCGCAAAAGCTTTGCCAGCCTGGCAGCACCTACGCCGACGCCCGCGCGCTCGCGCTGTCCATGGCCGAGAAAAAGCCCGAGGTGCTGGCCGCGGCGCGCGAAGCGCTGCGCCACGGTGCCCAAGCCACGCTGGCAGACGCGATCGACAGGGAAAAGACGTTGAGCGCCCGGCTCCGGGGCGCGTAAGCGCTGCGCTGACCCTGGCCGCTGGCTGGCGGGGTGTCGCCCGGCGGCGTCATGTTATGATGCCGCCCTGCCGGAGCCGCTTGAATCAACACGGAAGAATCCATGGCCAGACTGCAACAGGGGATGCGCAACCTCGACATCGAACTGACCAATCGGTGCAATGCCCTGTGCACGTTCTGTCCGCGTGACAAAACGCCCGAGCAGGGCTTCATGCCCTTCGAGACCTTCACCAAGACCATAGAGCGCGCCCTGGAACTCGACGTCACGCCAAAGGTTCATTCGGCGGGGCAGGGCGAGCCCACTCTGCATCCGCGTTTCGCGGACATCGTCGATCACGTCAGCAGCAAGGGGCTGGAATACGGCTTTACCACCAATGGCTCGCTGCTGACGGAGGAACTGTCACGACGTGTGCTGGATTCCTCCGTGGAGCATATCTGTTTCAGTATCAGTGATCTGGGGGAGGACTACGAAGAGGTCTACGCACTGAGCTTCGACACCACGCGCGCGAACATCCTGCGCTTTCTCGATATGAATGAAGCCGCCGGGAACCCGGTGCGTACCCAGGTCAGCCTCGTCGCCCACGATTTGAATCGCGAAAAGCTCGCCGATTATCAGGCCTTCTGGAGCGAGGCGGGTATCAGCGAATTCTGCCATTTCGAACAGACAAACCGCGGCGGCGCCTGCGATATTGGTCTGTATTTTGTCGATAACCAGCGTCACAGCGAAGATGCGCGACGCATACTGCAGGAGAACGGCCTGACGCATGTTTGCGTGGTGCCGTTTGTCATGTTGTTCGTGGGCTGGAACGGGCAGTACTACCTGTGCTGCAACGACTACCGTAAATTGACGCCACTGGGCTCGGTGTTCGACCACAGCATTGAAGCAATGGACGTGATCAAGAAGGCAAAGTTTTTCGAGCAGGAGATACCCGCCGCCTGCCTCAACTGCGACCTCGACACCACCAATATCGTGCGCGAGGTGCTGTTTGAAATCGAGGCGGGCGAAGCGCCGCCCGGCAGGTTGCAGGAGAAAACCGCCGAGTTGATTGCGCGGCAGCAACACTACCCTGATTTCGTGTTGGCTGAACCGGTGGCATGAATGAGTTGGGGCTCATCGTCGGCCTGAGTGTTTTTGCTGTAGTCGCGTTCCTGCTGGTGCACCTGGTGTGGTTTCTGCGTCACGTCAAGAAGAATACCCAGGCGAGTGCGGCGGCTTCGCCGGACAGCACCCCCGCTGCCAGTGCGGATTCAGATACAATTGATTCAGAACAGGCTGCCTCTGTCGGCGCCACGGTGACTGACGAACCACAGGCGTCCACGACCCGTCGCGGCGTGCGCGCATTTATGCGCGGCAACTACCCCGAGGCATTCAACCTGCTGCAACCGGCCGCCGAGGGTGGCAATCTCAAGGCACAACAGTTGCTCGCGAAAATGTATTTTGCCGGCCACGGCGTAGACCAGGACAGGGAACAGTACCTCTACTGGCTGCAACGCTGTGCGGAAAATGGCGACAAGCCCGCAAGGGCCAAGCTGAAGAAGCTGCGCGCTGCGACCGGGTGAATCAGGCGGTCGGCTCGCGGTAGTTCATATTCAGCAGGCGGCGCCTCTCACTGCCTGAGAAACTGGCGTGTACCGTGCGGAAGTTCAGCACAATAACGTCGCCGGGCTGTGTCTCGATGGGCGTTGCCGGTAAAGCGTCCGCGGGAATGCCGAACACGTCTTCCATGCGGTCGGGAAAGCCCTGGCCACTGAGTACCTTTTTAACGTAGCTGTCCTGGTAATAGTGGGTACCGGGCAATACGCGCAGCGCGCCGTTATCCGCCGTCAATGGATCCAGGTAAAACAGCAGCTTGATGTGGAACTGTTGCAGTGGCGAGTGGTACACGTCGCGGTGCCAGGTGGTTTCACATTGCATGACGTCACCCGAGCTTTCTGCGTAATCCCAGTTGTCGCCGATCAGGCTGTCGGGAATGGCCGTAATACGCGCGTCGCTCTTCAGCCCCTGCAGTACCGGGTGCCGCTCCAGGATGGCCGGCACCATGAGGCGGTCGCCGTCGGCGTAGTCCAGCTGCGTGCCGCCGTTGTCCGGATCTGCCATCACTTCATCGAAGGCGCGGCACAGTTCACCCAGCCCCTCGCGTACGCGCCCGGGCAACAACAGGTAGCCGAAGGTGTGAAAAAAACGCAGCTGGCTTGCACTGAGACTGTGCTCTGCAGGGTCGGCGCTGTTACCCGCGGCTTCGTTCACGTTTGCCCTGATCATTGTTGCTCCATGGAGCAGCCAGTGTAATTCACGCCCTGGCGCAAGCCAAATGGCAACGCTATTCGAGCGCAGGCAGCCGATGGGGTTGCGCGGATGTTTGCATTGGCCAGCACGACTGCGCATGATGCCGGTAGCATTCACTTATGTATCAACTGTTATGAAAACAGCCCTTGCGCTTTTCCTGACTGCTGCCGCGGTACTCTATTGGAGCAGCGAGCGCCTGTCGCGGCCAATCTTCGACGAGCGCCTGGTGCAGCCGCCCGCCCTTGCATTGGCGGCGGCCCCGCTGGAACAGGCGCTGACCCTGGCGCGAACCCGGGACGGGCGGGTGCTGCTGGTGACATCCGCCAGTGTGGAGGGGGTCAGCGCGGTCGATCTCAACGCCAACCTGTCACGGGCCTACCGTGATGCGCGTGAAGCTTTCGCGCACCTTGGGTTTGATCCCTTGGAGAATATGGTCCGTCACAGCCATCTGATGGTGCGTGTGCCCTGGGGTGAACTGGATACGCCGCTGGCCGCTCCTGCGCAACACATTGCAGCGGGCACCAACTACCGCAGCCACGCACAGGAGGTGGGTCACGAGGGCGAGCCCTTCCTCTTCCCGAAATTGTCAGCAGCCACGCCCTGGGACGCTGCCGTCGTTGATGGCGCACGACTCGATTACGAAGTAGAGCTTTGTGCCACGCCGATGCACGATTACCGGCCGGGAGAGCGTGTTCAGCTGGGCTATTTGCTGTGTAACGATTTCACCGATCGCTGGCTGCTGGTGCGCGATATCGACCTGGACGGCCCCATGGGGCTGACTGGCTTTACACTGGGGAAGGGGGGTGAAACACGCATGCCGGTAGGGCCCTTGCTGGTGATCCCGCGCGATGAGGCGTTCTTCGAGAAGCTGGAGTTGAGTCTGTATGTGGATGGTCAGTTGCGTCAGCGCGCAGGTGCCGGGGACATGATCTGGTCACCGTCCGAAGTGCTGCGCCGTGCGCTGACTGCCTGTGATACCGCCTACGACCTCGAGGGTGAAACTGTTCGCCTGGTGGATTGCGACCGTATCGCCGCGGGAACGTTGCTGCTCACCGGTACACCCGGGGGTGTGATGTTCAAGCCCGCCACGCTGTGGGCACCCTGGGCGTATCTGCGGCGCGGTCAGAACGTGCAGAGTTTCGGCACTTATCTCGGCGCCCTGAGCAATGAGATTGTCGCGCCCTGAGGTGCTCGCACCGGGGCGGAAGTGCCTGATCGAGTTGCCTCCAGTGAGTCTTGTCAACATAATGCGGGCGCCGGTCGCGGAACTGCCCGCCGCCCGGGCGCAGACGGAAATTATTCGGCGACGGAAAGCGTGGCAATCCTGAATAGGTAGGCATGGATGGATCTGGGTACTGACATTGACGAAATTCTGGTCGACTTCGAGGCGGGCGTGCTGACGCTGCGCATGAACCGCCCGGAGAAAAAGAACGCGCTGATCGGCCCCATGTACACACGCATGGCCGAACTGATGGAGGCCGCCAACCACGCCGCAGACGTTCGGGTCATACTGCTGACCGGGAGTGATGCGGTGTTCAGCAGCGGTAACGATGTGGCGAGCTTCACCAGCGCCGAGAAGGACGCCTCCGGTGAAGTGCCCTCCCTGCGTTTTCTGAACACCATTGCCCACTGTGAGGTGCCGTTGGTGGCTGCGGTGAACGGTTACGCCATTGGCGTTGGCACCACCCTGCTTTTGTACTGCGATCTTGTTATAGCGGGCGAAGAGGCCGTTTTTCAAACACCGTTTATCGATCTTGGTGTGGCGCCGGAGGCCGGATCCAGTTACACGCTGCCACTACGGGTCGGGCCGCAGCGCGCTGCCGAGATGCTGCTGTTGGGCGAGCGCTACAGCGCGCAGCAGGCGCTTGACTGGGGCCTGGTCAACGCGGTTTATCCAGCGGATCGTTTCCAGGAGGAGGCATTGATGCTGACGCGCAAGCTGGCCAGCAAGCCGCCAGCATCGCTGCGGGCGACGAAAAAGCTGTTGCGCGCATCCTTGCTGCAGACAATAGACGGCGTGATGCAGGCGGAGAACGTGGAGTTCGCACGTTGCATGCAATCACCTGAGTTCACCGAGGCGATCAGCGCCTTTATGGAACGCCGCGCACCGGATTTCAGTCGATGCTGATCACGGTTCAATCCCTTCGCGCGCTGCGCACCACGCATGCCGCAGGCAAAAAGGTATAGGCATGACTAACGAACCGGATGCACCGGTGGCAAAGCGCTCGGTATCGCTGGTGCTTGGCGGCGGAGGTGCCCGCGGGCTCGCCCACATTGGCGTGATCAAGTGGCTGACACAGCATCACTATCATATTGAATCCATCGCCGGCTGCTCTATTGGCGCGCTGGTGGGCGGTGTTTACGGCCTCGGCAAGCTGAATGAATTCACCGACTGGGTAACGGCTATCCGGGCCATCGATATTTTCCGCATGCTGGATCTCACGCTGGGCTCTGCGGGTCTGGTCAAGGGTGACAGGGTAATCGATACCATCAAGGCACTTACCGGCGAACAGCGCATCGAGGATCTGCCCATCGCCTACACGGCGGTTGCCTCAGATATCGTGAACGAGCGTGAGGTTTGGCTTAGCCGTGGGCCACTGTTTGATGCCATCCGCGCATCCATTGCGATACCGCTTTTTTTTACGCCCGTACAGTTGCACGGGATGCAATTGCTCGATGGCGCGGTATTGAACCCGGTACCGATCGCGCCTACCTTTCGCGATCGCACAGACCTCACAATCGCCGTCAATCTCGGTGGCAAGGCCAGCGCTGAGTGGCCGAAGCCGCGACCGGTGGTGGAGCCCGACGAGGACGCCTCGTTCTTCACGCGTAAAATTAACCAGTTTGTCAGCGCCTACCGACCCGGTGGCCGCTCGACGGAGCTGGACGGTATGTACGCGGTGGCCGGGCAGGCTATCGATACCATGCAGGGTGCTATCGCACGCCAGAAGCTGGCAGCCTATCCGCCGGATCGAATTATCGAAATACCCCGTAACCTGAGCACGTTGCTGGAATTTGATCGCGCTGCGGAATTGATCGATGCGGGCTATGAACTGGCGGCGCAACAAATGGGCGAACAGAGCCGGGTGCCTGTTGCCGAGGGTGGCCGGGAGACGGAGCAGAGTGCGGCGGATATACCCGGCAATGACCCTGCCCGCGAAACACCCGACGATTAGAGGCGGCTGCCAGTGCCGGCCGGGCGTGGTTTGTGCGGCCTTTCAGCGCTGTGGCAGCTGCGGTTTGCCCAGGGGATTGGGTAGCCCAAGCAGGCGTCGGGCGACGATACTTTTAGCCACGTCGTGCCCCGCGGCGGCAACCTTGCCGTGTCCCGCCATCAGGCCTTCCTCGACCATGTAACCATCCAGGCCGGAATGCTCACCCGCGGTGATGAAGCCGAAGGGGCCCATGATGTCCTGCGCTACACGGCACACTTCATCCTGCATCCAGGAACCCCAGGCTTTGTTCATGCCCGCCTCGGCAGAGGGCACGCGTTCCGCCGCGATGCAGATACACAGGCGTTCCAGCATGTTGCCCACCTCGATGCGCGAGGCGAGACGCGCCACACTGCGTCGGGACTCCGGATCATCGTACAGCGGGCGTTCGCCGTCGAACTCGGCCTGCTTCAGGTAATTGAGTACCGTGTTGAATCTCCGAGTGTGTTGGGCGGCGGCGATGATGGCGAAGCGTTCGTAATCCAGCGCCTGCATCAGGTAGTAGAAGCCCTTGTTCTTTTCGCCCACCAGGCGATCCTTCGGTACCTTCACCTTGTCGAAGAACAGCACGTTGGTGCGCTCCGCTGTGGTACTGCCCACGCAGTACATGGGGCTCATACTGATGCCCGGCGCATCGGTGTCGACAATAATGATGCTGATGCCCTGGTGCTTGGGTGCGTCCGGGTCGGTGCGTACTGCCATCCAGTGCCAGCGTGCGAAGTGCGCCGAGGTGATGAAGATTTTGTTGCCGCTAATTTCCCAGTGGTCGCCCCTGTCGATGGCCCGGGTTTGCAGGTTGCCGATATCGGTGCCGGCTTGCGGTTCGGTATAGGTGATGGACCACTGGCCCTCGTTGCGAAAAATTTTCGGCAGAAATTCCTGCTTCATGGCCTCGCTGGCCTCGTGCAGGATGGTGTTGGCGATGGTGCCGACGTTCTTGCCCACCGTGGGTGCGTTAACTCTTTCAAGTTCGGTGTTGAGAATAAACTGGGCCAGTGGGAAGGGATTGGGAGAGCCGCCGTACTTTTCCGGGAAACCCATGCCCAGCCAACCCTTTGCCGCAAGCTTGTCGACAAAGGCCACCCGGGCGGGGGTGTTGACGAACATGCTGCCACGCACCTCGTCCGTCACTTCCTCGGCGAGGAACTGCTGTACCTCATCGCGAAAGGCGGCCTCTTCATCAGTCCAGTCGAGTTGCATGCTTTTCTCCGGCTACAGGCCTATCGATGTTATCTTAAGACAGGTGTCATGTGAAGAAATCGGCATCGGCGGTAGCCACCGGCTGTGTTGAATAAGGCCAGGTGCGCTTACATACTGTGCCTGCCGATAGCGAGAGCACCGCCGTACTATGCGCGCTGCCATTTTGAGTAGTCGGGCCGACAGGAGAACGCAGGGTGAGCATCAACATTCCGGAGCACGTTAGCGCCAGGAACCGGGAGCGCATACTGGAACTTGCCGAGCCGAATGCTAAGGAGGTCTCGGAGGTGGAGTGCAGCGAGTACCTGATCAGGCACTGGGTGGAGACGGTAGAGGATGGCAATCCTCTGTACAACGACCGCGAGTATGCGCGCAGCCGCGGCTTTAGTGACATCATTGCCCAGCCGGGGATGAATATCTGTACGCTGGTTATGCCCTACCGCTGGCCAATGAAGTCGTTCCACAAGACGCGGCAACTGCTGCACTTTGAGTTGAAAGATTTACTGGAGCAGCCGGTGGGCATTCTCGCCAATTATGAGATGTCGTTTTATCGTCCGGTGGAGATTGGTGATCGTCTGAGCACCACCGGTCACCTCGCAGAGATTTCGGACTACAAGCGCACCCGCCTGGGAGCCGGCTACTTCACGCGACTGGAAACCCGTTACTACAATCAGCGCGACGAGTTGGTCAGCCAGGCCGACACCAACCTGTTTTCCTATGGCGGGACACCACCAGCGGGCGAAACGGACGACGATGGCAGCGCCAGCGCGCAGGCTCGCCGCGCAGTGCCCTCCACGCTGGAAGACCAGGCGCCTCAGGCACCACCGGCCGGGGACTGGCTGCACGGTGGATGGCACAACGGCACCGAGGAAATGCTCGAAGCCTGGCGCACCGGCTGGATGCCCGCGGCGCCCGTGAGTCTCGATTGGAACGACATCGCCGTGGGTGATGAAATGCCCGCGCTGGTGATGCCAATTACGGTGACGCGCTGCGTGTTCATGGCGTCCGCCAGCCGTGATTTTGCACCGCAACATCACAACACCTGGTACTGCCATAATCGCAGTCGCACGCGCGAGATGTTCCTCGGTACACACTTCAACCTCGGCATGCTGTCGCGCTTCATGACGGACTATGGCGGTCCGGAATCGACAGTGCGCCGGATACAGTTACAGATGCGGCGCACCATTGGTGCCGGGGAAGACTACTGCATGAGCGGTGTTGTCAGCCGGAAGTGGGAGGAGGGCGGTGAGAGACGCGTGGATATGGATATCAGCATCGATACCCAGTTGGGGCCCGCCTACAGTTGCAGCGGCACGCTGGCATTTCCCTGAATTGCGCCGTGTTGAGGAATTCCAGGCATGACACCTGCGCCATTGGCCGGCATTGAACTACCCATCATCCAGGCGCCGATGGCCGGGGTGCAGGATTGGGAACTGGCGCTGGCGGTGACCCGCGGCGGCGGGCTGGGGTCTATCCCCTGTGGCATGCTCGGCGCTGAGCAAATCCTGCAGCAGGTGCGTCGTTTTCGCGAACACTCTGACGCGCCCTTCAACCTCAATTTTTTCTGCCACGAGATGCCCGCGGTTGAAACGGATGCGCTGCGCCAATGGGAGGGCCTGCTGTCTCCCTACTACGCGGAGCTTGGCGTACCCCTGCAGGCGGATGAAGGCGCGTTACGCCGGCCCTTTTCCCAGGAGATTGCCGACGCGATAGCGCCGCATGCCCCGGCGGTGCTGAGCTTCCACTTTGGGCTGCCTGCGCCGTCACTGGTGCAGCAGGTGAAGGGCTGGGGCGCCACCGTGCTGGCATCGGCTACCACGCTGGAAGAGGGCCTGTGGCTGGAGGATCGGGGCGCGGATATCGTGATTGCACAGGGTGTCGAGGCGGGAGGGCACCGCGGCATGTTCCTCACTGCTGACCTGTCACAGCAGCTACCGACGGCACAGTTGCTGCAGCAACTGCTGAGTCACCTGTCGCTGCCGGTGTTTGCCGCCGGCGGCATCGATTCTGCCGCCGGCGTGGCAGAACTGCTCGACAAGGGAGCGAGCGGCGTACAGGTAGGTACGAGCTACCTGTTGTGTACGGAAGCCAGGACCAGTGCGCTACAGCGTGAACTGCTGCGTGATGTGCAGGCCGAGACCGCGTTGACCAATGTTTTCTCCGGACGTCCCGCGCGCGGCATCCGCAATCGCGCCATGCGTGAACTGGGAGACATCTGCCCGCAGGCGCCTGCGTTTCCCTATGCCGCTGCAGCGATGGCACCGCTGCGCAAGGCGGCCGAGGGCAGGGGGCTTGCCGACTTTACGCCGGTGTGGAGCGGCACGCGCCGCGGTGGCTGCAGCGAAGTATCCGCCACCGAATTGACCCGGGCCCTCTGGCCGTACTAACCCGCGGCATCCTCGTCGCGCAGCATCTCGAAATAGCTGCGCAGCGTAATGCTGCCGCGTTTGGGGCCGACGCCGTCGATCTCCCCCGCTGTCACAATGAAGTCTGCCAGGTCGCCAAACTGTGTTGAAAGCAGGCCGATAAAATTTGCCAGCCCGCGCGCCAGCCACAGCGGGATAACGGTAATTTTGGGCGTCTTACCCACGACCTCGAAGGCGAGCTCAGCCGCCTCGCGCTGCGTCATGATATCCGGGCCGCCGGCTTCCACTTCCAGCGCGTCGCCCTCTGCGGTGTCCACACAGACATGGGCCAGGTCGTGACCGTGAATCGGATTCATCAGGTTGCTGCCGTCACCCACCAGGAATGAGCGTCCGCGCGTGGCCATATCGTAGAGCACGCCCATATCAGAAAAGTAACCGCAGGGCCTGACGATGCGGTACTCCAGCCCCGATTGTTGCAGGGCCTGCACGACGCGCTCATGGGCCTGGGTGATCGCCAGCTGCATGATGTTCTCGGCACCCTGCATGGAAACATAGACGAAACGCTTTACGCTGCTGCCCTCGCACAGGTCTATCAAGTTGCGGTTGCACTGGTAGTCCACCTGCTCGAAACTCAGGCCGTCTCGCTGGCGGGAGATGCCAATGCTGGAAAACACCACGTCGATGTCATCCAGCAGACCCTGCAGGGTTTCCGGGCGGGTCACCTCGCCGACAAATACCTCATCGTAATCCTGCTCGGTCAGTGCCGGCGCGGTGAAAGGCCCGGGACTTTTCAGCCGGTCGAGATCACGCGTCAGAACGCGCACGAAGTAGCCGCGCTCCTTGAACGCCCTGACGACGTACTTGCCGAGATAACCGGTAGCGCCGGCCACCACAACTCGCTGCTGCTTTTCACTGGACATGCTTTTCACCGGTCATGGATAGTGCGCTTCCTCTGGCGGGTGGATGTAGGCCTATGCTATAACGCTAACAACTTAAGGTCGGATGTACATCCCCCTATGAAGAAGTTCTTCATCTCACTGGCGGTGTTGGCGGGCGTGATTGTCGCCAGCGGCACGCTGTTCAAAGAGCCCCTGTGGAATTTTGTTGCGGGCATGCTGACCAGTGATATGTACGTTGCCGCTGATACCGATGCGTTTGACCCGGGTCTGCCCGTGGGTGCCAGCTTTCCTGCAATCAGGGCGCTGCACGACGGGCGCGAGCTGGTGGACGTCGGGGAGTTCATACGCGACAAGGGCATGATTTTTATCGCCAACCGCTCAGCGGACTGGTGACCTTACTGCATGGCGCAGTTCGTGCAACTGCAGGGCTCTCTGGACGGCTTTCATGAAGCGGGCATAGGCGTGGTCGCGCTGACTTATGACGCGCCCGGGTTGCAACAGGCGTTTGTGGAGAAAAATGCCATTCAGTATCCGTTTCTCTCCGATGTCGATGCGACTACGGTAAAAGCGCTGGGTATCCTCAATGAGGACTATGCGCCCGGTGATGGTGCCTATGGGATTCCCCACCCGGGTGTATTTATTGTCGATCCGCAAATGAAAATCGTCGGCAAGATCTTCGTGGACGAGTACTCCAAGCGCGTGACGGCGGAATCTGTACTGGCGACAGCCCGCGAGCTACTTCTGTAGGCGCAGTACTTCACCGGGTGAAACGAACCACCCGCGGCTGCAGCTCGTGTTGATCAAGTGCGGAAATGTTCCATCGCTGGCCTGGGTCACGCTGCCAACAACGCGGCCGATCACGCGCCCATTCAACTTCACGGTTAGCTACGCCATGCCAACCTTAATCAGCAATCGGATACGGGTGGACTGGCACTTGTGACACATGAACATCCAAACGACAGCAAGCACGACAATAACATCGATGCGCTGCGTTTTTTTGGGGCTTTCCTCGTGCTTTTTGGCCACGCCTTCGAGCTGTGTTACGGCAAAGGCGGCGGCTTTGATCCGATTTCAGCTTTCATAAGGCCGTTTACGGCCTACCACGAGCGATTGCCCGGCCTCGGGGTAGCGATGTTCTTCGTGTTGTCCGGTTACCTGGTAACACGCAGTCTGCAGCGACGCCAGAACCTGCTGGCCTACCTGGAAGCCCGCGTACTGCGCATTTACCCGGCGCTCTGGGTGGTGTTGCTGTTATCCGTGCTGGTGCTGGGCCCCCTCGTGTCTGTGTTTGAAGTCGGCGACTACTTTTCCCGTGGTGGTACCTGGCGCTATCTCACCCATAACGCGTGGCTCTATCCCGATGTGGCTTACAAGCTGCCAGGCGTCTTTGTTGAGAATCCGCGTACAGGGGTGAACGGTTCCCTGTGGACCCTGCCGGTGGAGGTGCGTATGTATGTCATTGTCGCGCTCTTCGGCGTGTTGGGCTTGCTGCGCGCACGTTGGTTGTTCAATGTCGCGGCGCTGCTGGTGGTCGGCTGGTACCTCCTGCTGCCGGACAGTTTCGTGCTGCTGCACCAGGGACATCACGAACGGCTCGGGGTCTATTTCCTGCTCGGTGCGCTGTTTTACATCAACGCCGACAGGGTCACTTATCACTGGCTGGGTGTGCTGTTAACCGCATCGCTGGCCTGGGTGAGTTGGCGCACTCCCTACTACAACGCGGCTTTCAGCGTGGCGCTCAGCTACCTGGTGCTCTTCATCAGTTTTCATCCTCGGTTGCGCTTGCCTGACCTGGCGAAGCACGGCGACTTTTCCTACGGCATGTACCTGTATGCATTTCCACTTACCCAGCTCGTGGTGCTGGCGATCGGGCCCGGTAATCCCTGGCTGGTCGTCGCGGCGGTGTTGCCACTGACTGTGTTGTTTGCTGTGGGATCCTGGTGGCTGGTTGAAAAACCCAGCCTGCGGCTCAAGGGCGTGCTGAGTTCACGCGCCTCGGTCTGGGCTGCGAGGCTGCGGCCGGCAAAATAAGCGGGCGGTTACCGGGCCAGGCCCTAGAGCCAGCGGATGCGCCTGAACAACAACAGCATGGACGTCGCGACCAGGGCCATGATACCCAGCACGACGAAGTAGCTGTAGCGCCAGGCCAGCTCGGGCATGTACTGAAAGTTCATCCCGTATAGACCGGCGAGGAAGCTCAGCGGCACAAAGATAGCGGTAATAATCGTCAGCACCTTCATGGTGTTGTTCAGCCGGTGGGAGCTAAGCGAGAGATAGCCCTCCACGAGGTCACCGCACATCTCGTAATACATGGCG
>JAUHYL010000012.1 GCA_030426545.1 Gammaproteobacteria bacterium | reverse complement strand
TCGAGTGTATCTGGCAGCAAGCTGCCTTGGTCACGCGACTCTCCATCCAAATGGCGCATAAAAAAATACCCGTATCTCGCGATACGGGTATTTTGTCAGAGCCGGGAGATGTTTTCACACAGTCTCCACAGGTGGCCATTTTTTTTGCATTGGTACGCGCCTGTCCCCGCCCAGGATGAAGAGGCGGCGCCACGATTTTTCCTCACTCGCCCCCTATGCGACAATGACAGAATGAAGAGTCTGATTCGTTTCCTCCGGGTACATCTGATACTGATTGCCGCCACGTGGTTGATCGCCTGCAGCGATGGCGTTGACACCGCGATGAACAGTGGATCGCAGCCTTCCGTGGAGCCGCCTGTTCAAGAATCAGAAGCACTTGTCCAGGCGCGCCGGGGTAGGGACGTCGCGCTTGAGATTCTTCAGTCCGCTCGGTCGATGTCGGACGCGGCGTTGTTCGCAGGCGCAACAGCAGCCACTGAAGTGGTAGCGGCCAGCACGCCGCAGTTAGATCTGCTGTGGACTCTGGTGATAAGAATTGAGGGCGACGTATTCAGTGAGCTTGTCAAAAACCGGCATAGTCTGGCTGATTTTTCCCTGTCTGAACTGCGCAGTTACGAGGATGCCGAGTCGGTACCCGAGTATGCAATGGATATGGCGCTGCGCGCTTACCAGGAAGAAACCGTGCAGTACCTGCAAACGCTGCGCAGCGAAATTCGTCGCCGGCTCTACCAATCGCTGGCGTTTTACCGCGAGAGCAACCCGCCGCCGGAGTCGGTTTTTCAGAACCTGGTGGAGTCGGGTTCGAATGGGCAGCGCAACACACTGCGTTATTACGCCGCTTTCAACCCCGACGCGTTGGCGCATGCGCTGGACGATGTGGCAGACGTTGTCACGCAGATTGATGCCGGAATGGGAGTTCCACGCGTTGATGGGCTGAATGACCCGCTTTTCTGGTCTGATTACTTCGCGTTGGAGGGAGGCCACGATGGTGTACTGCACTTGCGGGAAATGCTGGCGCGCGATGACATTCTGCCGGCTACGGCCCCCGACATCTTCGATCGGCTCTACCAGGACAGGGTAGCGCTGAGTGGCATGTGCTATGTGGAAAATTACGCGGACTGGCGGCGCCATCTGGAAGCCATGTTCGATCACGCCGAGGGCGCAGAGGTCGACTATATCTTTTCGGTGGGTCGGCAATGTGGTTCCGAGCCTAAGTCTTTGCCAGCGATGGTCGTCAGGAACTTTTCCCAGGGAGAGTTGAGATCCCTGGTGCTGGCCGTGGGGGAGCGCGGTGTCAGTATTCTCTGGTTCGGCAATCTGCTTGTCGGCAATGTCAGCGCTTACGACCGGTTCTTTGAGGCGATGTTTTTCGAGTTTCAGGACGATCGGGGTGTTCACCTGGATAAGGGCCGCTTTGAAGCGTTGGTGGAAGAGCTCAGTGCCGAGTTTGAGTAGGCTTGACCCCTGGAATGAGTGCAGCCGCCTTTCTCGCCTACTCATTCTATTTGTAGCACGCTAAGGGAACTGTAGATTGAACACCGCGCAATTCTACGTCGGTATAGGCGCACAAAAGGCAGGTACCACCTGGCTGGGCCAGTATCTTTACGAGCACCCGCAGGTTGCAGCATCACCGTTCAAGGAACTGCATTACTTTGATGCCAAGTACCGGCCAGGCATGTGCGGCGAGTGGGATGGATACTGGCGCGACACTCTGACAGAGCTCACAGAAAAGTACGAGACGGAACCGTCGGAAGAATTGCTGCTGCGCATTCGCTGTGTAGCAATCCGGCTGGAGATGATAGAAACACCCGAACGATACACGCAGTACTTTGCCTCCTTGATCGAGAAATCCACACGGGCGTTTGGCGAGATTACGCCATCGTATTCTCTGCTGCCCAGAGAGGGGTTCCAGGAGATTGTTGGCCACTTCCCGCAGGCAAAGTTCATTTTCATCGCGCGCGATCCTGTCGCACGGTTTCTTTCGCAGGCACGCTTTAACTGGAAGCAGCGGAATGGCGGTGCTGCCAGTGATGTACAGGCAAATCAAATGGCGCTCGAGAGCCTGGAAAATCCACACTTCACGCGGCGCTCTGATTATCGCGCCACGTTGACCAACCTGTTTGCCGTGGTGCCTGAAACCAGCGTGCATGTCACTTTCTACGAGCACCTGTTTCAGCCTGAGACCCATGTACAGGAGATGGAAAAACTGTGCGGGTTTCTCGGTATCGACTACAGGCCGGCGCGCCTGGCGGAGCGACTCAATACCACCGAACAAGTTGCTTACCGCCCCGAGGTCATTCGACAGGTGCGCGATTCGCTGCAACCTGTTGTTGCGTATATGGTTGATACGTTCGGAACGCAGGTTCCCCAATGCTGGAACGATGAGGCCCGGCAGTAAACGGGTTCATGCTCCTATCATTCCGTGAACTGCGTCCCGGCGCATCTTCAGCGGCAGGCGTTGCCGCCAGCAACGAAACAGTTAGGAGCCGTTGCACCCATGTGAACGACGGTCTGATATCCTTCCATCGCAGCAAAACAATAAGGTGAAGATCGTGCAAAAACTACTGTGTCTCTCTACTTTCTGGGTGCTTACCGGTTTTTTGGTGGCCTGCAGCGACGGCGGCGATCAAAGTCCCTTACCTGCCTACGACTTCTCCTCCGCCGACGCCTGGCTGGACGCGTTTGTGCAGGAGGAGCCGGCGTTTGATGGTGCGGCGATGATTGTCGTCGATGCCCGCCTTGGCGTCGTGCACGAAACGGCGGTGGGCGAACATACGGTGGATACGGTCTACATGCTGGCGTCGGTGAGTAAAGTTGCCTCTGTCAGCCTGCTAATGGCGCTGGCGGACGATCCGGCGGTAGAGTTTGATCTCGATACACCCATTGAGAATTACCTGCCCTGGCCGGGCGTCTACCCCGGTATTACCACGGCGCACCTGCTCTCGAACGTATCGGGTATACCGGGCCTGCTGGCTGGCCTCTCCGGAGACTACGGCGTACACGCCTGCCAGTATGCGGCGGCGGGGCAGTTTCCCGAGTCCGACACCTTGATGGAGTGCGCCCAGGCGATTTATCAGGCGCCGCTGGCGGGCACCTTGCCGCCGGGCACGCTCTTTGACTACGGCGGCAGCCAGTGGCAGTTGGCCGGCGCCGTTGCCGAGGCGGTGGGCGGCGACTCCTGGGCCAACCTGTTTGAGCGTTACCTGGGGGAGCCCTGCGGTCTCGAGGTTTACGAGTACGGCAATATGTTCGCTAACCCAGGGGGGTGGACGGGATTTCCGGACAGCCTGGTCGGGCGCGACAACCCCAATATAGAAGGTGGTGCGATTTCCGGCCTGCGGGATGTAGCGACGCTGCTGCAAATGCACCTGAACGATGGCTTGTGTGGCGTGAACCGCGTGATGTCCGAGCGTTCAGCGCAGCGCATGCGCGAGGACGTGGGCACAGCGCTGGGCAGTCGCGAGTGGATAGGCAGTGCTGGCCGCGGTTACGGTCTGGGGTGGTGGGTACCCCCGGCGGAGGCCGGGCAACAGCCAACGTTGTTTCAGGATGGCGGTGCCTATGGCTCGGTCAGTTACATCGACACGGCCCGGGGCTACGGCGTCTTCGTGGCGCTGGCGAAATACGATGATTTGCTGGCGGCAAGACGTGGCCCCACGCGTATCAATCCGGAATTGACGCCGATTGTCGCGGCGGCGATTGACGCGGCGAACGCCCCCCGGTGAAGAGGTGGCTGGTGGCGCTGTGCAGCGCCTAGTGCGTGTGCGGCTGTGGCCCGGGAGAAACAACCAGCCCGGGATCGGGGCAGGGCGCCAGGCTGACGCTGAAGCGCGGTTGCAGGATGAAGGTTTCTTCTGACTCCAGCATCGCGATCAGCTCGGGATTGCCTTCGAAGCCCTCCGTAGAGAGAGCGCAGGGCCCCGATTCGCCGCCACAGAGGTAGCCATCCTTGGTGCGCCAGCCTGAAAAGACATAACCGTGTTCGGGTACGGCGGTAAAGGTCTGGTCGAAGAACAAATCAACGACGTCGATAGAGCAGGTCTCATTGGCTTCGCAGACAAAGGAACCGTCGGCGCTGACCACTTTTCCGCCCTGGGGCACTTTTACGTCCAGTTTGCAGCCCTGCAGGGCAAGCAGGGCGACTGCGATGAGCAGGCCCGTGGTGGATAAAGAGCGCGTTGTTTTCATAACTGCTTCCCCCTCAACGAGGAATTCGACCCTGGTAGTATGATCGCTTGTAGTGGTTTCGTCCATCGGTGCCGGGGCGGCCTCGCTGGCCTTGCGATTGGGGGCCTTGCCGGCGTCGCCCCCGGACGCGGTCTGCAAGCGACGCTGCCGGCCTCGAGGAGCAACCGCGCCGGAAGCGGTTTCCTAGCGTGGTTCCAGCCCGCGCTTTTCACGCTCTGCGTTCATGCGCTTCGCGTCGCTGCTCAGGCGCTCACCCAGCTCACTCTCGTCAACCTGGCCCGCGATATGACGATTGGCGAGGCCGCCGTTGTACATGATTTTCTTCACCGGGGTGACGGCCAGCACCGTGCGCAGCGGTGAATCCAGAAACTCGTAGAAATGCTCGGCGACTTCGGCGTTGCCGCCGCCGACCTTTTGCGACAGGGCGGTGTAAAACCAGTGTTTGGTCTCAGCGTCATCGAGAAATTCACCGGTGCCTTTGAACGTGATGCCGCCCTGGGGCAGGTCAGCTGAGGCACCGGGTGGGTAGGAGGCAGAGCTGACCGCGACAGACACACGCGGATCGCGCTGAATCGCCTTGGCGCGATGTCGGTGAGCAGCGAAGGTGAGCCATATTTTTCCGTCGCGCCAGATGAATGCATGCGTGACGCCGACCGGCCAACCGTCTTTCGTGCTCCACATCAGCACGGCTTCCACGGCATTGCTCATCATCGCATCGACCTCCTCATCGCTGAAGGGGTAGATGGAAACGACTTCGTGGTCTGTAGTTTGCGCCATGGTGGTTTCTCCTGAGTCTCGCGGTGTAGTCGATTGATGATAGCGGCTTGTCACAAACGGTTCATGTTATCAGGAACCGCAGCCAGACTGCCGCTGCACGGCGGATGGGGTTACCATGTGCGTCACTTTTCCAGAGAGAAACGGAGAACCGGGCCATGAGTACGGAGCAGCTACTACTGATCGAGCAACGTGAGCAGGTGGAGTGGGTGACGCTCAACCGTCCCGATGCAGGGAACGCCCTGAACGGCGCGCTCGTCGATGCGCTGTTGGACTACTTCGAAGCGCTGCGCGAGCGCGAGCAGGTGCGGATCGTGGTACTGCGCGCCGGGGGGCGACACTTCTGCGCCGGTCTTGATCTCAATCCGGACGCCTTTGGCCAACAGGAAAACTCCGTGCGTGCCGCGTGGAACCTGCAGCGACGCATTGCGCGGATTTATCTTGCCATGCGCAAGTGTCCGCAGCCGATTATTGCCCTGGTGCAGGGTGCAGCCTGCGGTGGGGGTTTCAGCCTGGCGTTGGCCTCGGATATACGGCTCGCCGCAGACAATGCGAGGATGAATGCGGCATATATCAAGATAGGGCTCACCGGCTGCGATATGGGCAGCAGCTACTTCCTGCCGCGCCTGGTGGGCACTTCGATGGCCGCCGAATACCTGATGACAGGCAGGTTTATCCACGCGGAAAGGGCGCTGGCCATGAATCTCGTCTCAAGGGTATTGCCCGAATCTGAACTGGAAGACGCTGCTGCAGAGTATGTGTCCGACATGCTGCTGACTTCGCCCATGGGTCTGCGCCTGACCAAGGACGCCCTGAATATCAGCGTGGATGCCCCCAGCCTGGAGGCTGCGATGACGCTTGAAGACAGGCACCAGGTACTGCTGTCGATGACTGAGGACATGCGCGAGGCGGGGATAGCGTTCTTCGAAAAGCGTGACCCGGTATACCGGGACCGCTAGCTCGCTGCGCCGCTAATACGCGAAAAGCCCAGCATTTACGGCAATTTTGCGCTATAATGGTGGGCTCACTCTCAAGATATGTGGAATCTGTATGCCCCGTAAGCCAACCCGTGCCCCCGCCAAAGCAAAGGCGCCGGCTGCTGTTGAAACCTCTGAGACTATCGCCGAGCAGACCGCCGCGTTTCTCAAGAAAGGTAAAAAAATTGACGTGATCGATTCCGGCGTCAGTGGCCAGCCCAGCCTGGCGGCCAACAAGCACATTCGTCTCGGTAATCGCTGAAGACGCCCAACTGTCGCCGTTCGCCCTTTACTGCGTTTTTTCTCGCTGTGCAGTGATGTCCCGGGGCAGGTAAAACCGTTCGTACCAGCGCCGCAATTTATTAATCGGTCCATCCCCGTCGCACAGGATGGGGTCCTCCCGGTATATTTTGTCTCGCCAGATCTCGACATCCTGCCCGAAGGCCAGGTGGGCCATTTGTGGGTAGGTGGCGGCGAATTCCTCGGGCAGCGGCGTATCGTCCAGGCTGCACACGATCACCGCTGAGCAAAGATCCAGTTCTTCCTGGTTGACCGGCGTGTGGCAATTTACCCACCACGCCCTGAAGTTGATGTCACTACTGCGCGATTCGGTGTAGTAGTACATGATCGATGGGCCGTGGTAGGTGGCATCACCCCAGGCATCGGCGTCACTGCCTGCCTGCTCGTTGCGCAACTGCTCGAGTTCCACGGGTGCGCCGGGCGGAATGATCATGTTTGCGCTGGCGTCCCTGTCCACGGTGGAAAGCTGGGTGACTGTGTAGTCTGCAAACCGATTTTCGAATTTTTTTACCTTGCCGCCGTGTACGTGGGGGAAGTGGGCGATGTCCACGATGTTCTCGATCACGTCGCACGCCTGTGCGCGAATACGCGAGCGATAGAACTGCCAGTCGCCCCAGCCGGTATCACCCCACTCGCCGATGTCCGGCAGGTAGTCCTCGGGAGGGTTGCCCTCGGGGTCGTGCCACAGGGCAATGAAACCGTTCTTCTCCAGCACTGGCCAGGCTTGCAGTGCCTGTACTGCCTTGTCAGGAATGCTGCTCGCATAGGGGATGTCGACACACTGCCCGCTCGTGTTAAAGGTCCAGCCGTGAAAAGGGCAGGCAATGTTGTCGCCAATCACACGCCCTTCACCGCTTGCCAGGTGCGCGCCCAGGTGCGGGCAGTGGGCGTCGACGATACCGACAGTACCCGAGGCACCTCGGTACGCCACCAGATCGCTTTCGAAATAGCGCAGTCGCTTCACCTCGCCGACCTGTAACTCCTGCGAGAACAGGGCGATGTGCCAGCCTCGCGCATAATGGCCCGGTTGCAGGAAAGCGTACTTGGGTTCACTCATACGGCAATGCTCAGTCTGTTGCGCGCGCAGCGGTGTCGTGGGGGGAACTGCTTGGGGAGGGTGCGGCCTCAAAGGCATGGCGAGCGGCGATGTAGGCGAACGTCATGGCCGAGCCGATGGTTGCCCCCGCGCCGGGATACGTATCTCCCATCACCGCAGCACTCGCGTTGCCCGCGGCGTACAACCCGGGTATGACCTCATCGTCGTGTGTCAGTACGCGGCCGAATTCATCGCAGCGCAGGCCTCCCTTGGTATCCAGGTCGCCGGGTTCGCAACGCAGCGCATAGAAAGGGGGTGTATTCAGCGGTGCCAGCGAGGGATTGGGGCTCACCTTGGGGTCGGCGTAGTAGCGATCGTGCAGTGATTCGCCGCGCCCGAACGCCGGGTCTTCTCCATTGATGGCGTGTTGATTGAAGGTGGCAACGGTTTCACACAAGACCTCAGGCGACATACCCAATGTGTCAGCCAGCGCTTCGAGTGTCTCGGCCCGGGTGAGCAGGCCGCTGCTGAAATTCTCCTGCGCGAGGCGTTGGTCTGCCTCGACTTTCCCGGGTTTGAGGTGCCCCACGGCGTATTTCCCGCGATAATCGGCGTCAAATATGAGGTAGCAGGGGATGGCGCTTTCACCCGCGGCGTGCGCGCTGTATTGCGCTTTGACAAAATCCTCGTAGGGCTGCGCCTCGTTGGCGAAGCGCCGACCCACACAGTTGACGATGATCGAGCCGGGATTGGACTTGCCGGAGATGAGCGCCAGCACTCTGCCATCGGGAATGCGGTAGGTGGGCGACCACCAGGCACAGTCCATGAAGTCCAGACCTGCCTGCAGCGGTTGTGCCAGGCCAATGGCGTCTCCGGTCGAGCCGGGCGCGGCAGCGGTCCAGTCTGCGCCAATCGGGGCCTGTTGGTATTTCTGGCGCAGGACAGCGTTGTGCGCAAAGCCCCCGGTGCCCAGCAATACACCGCGCCGGGCTCGAACGCGTTGCCTGGTACCTGAGCGTTCAACCACGGCACCGCTCACCCGGTTGCCATCGTGCAGCAGTTCCTTTACGGGTGCGTTTAGCCACAGCGGGATGTCCCTGTCCTGCAGGGATTTTCGCAGTCGTGCAACCAGGGCAGGGCCGAGGCAGAGACGATTGTCGCGCTTGCCGCGCAGTCTTGCCGGCAGATCGAGCACAAACCGCAAGAGCAGTTTTGCGCCCAGCAGATAGGCGCGCCAGTTCATGTCCTGCAGTTGCCGACCCTCGACGACGGTAATGTTGAATGGGAGCAGCAAGCCGTCGTAGTGGCCCAGCCGGATCGTCTCGGCGTCTGCACCCAGTTGGCGAAGATCGAAGGGTGCGTTGTCCATTGAGCGACCGCCCGGTTTGGAGCCGGGCAAGGTATCGTAGTAGTCCATGTAGGCGGGCAGGGCAGAAAACTCAACGCGGCTGTGCTGCATCATGAACTGCAGCATTTCGCGTGCGCGTTCTGCGAAGGCGCGAACCCTGGCGTCCTGTACGCTGTCGCCGATCAACGCCTTCAGATAGGCGTAACCCTCTTCAACGCTGTCCTCAATGCCAACCTCCGCCTGGCGGTGGTTGCCGGGTATCCACGCAACACCGCCGGACTTTGCCGTGGTGCCGCCGAATACCGGCTCTTTCTCCACCAGCAGCACGCTGCCGCCCAGGGCGTTTGCGACGATTGCGCTGGTCATGCCGGCCGCGCCTGCGCCGGCTACCAGCCAGTCGACTTCAATGTCCCAACTTTCCTGTGTCATGCTGTCAGCGATTACCCGCACGTGTCTGGGAGAACGCCGCCAGTGTGGCAGTGCAGGGTGCGCGCAACCAGTGCGTAAAAATAAATCGGGCAATTCGGTTCAACAATGCGGCCCGGGTGGTTGACCCCTGCCAGTCGCGCGCCTAGTGTTCACCTCACACGCTAAAAAATGAAAGAGCCCATGACCGGCATTCCACAGGCGCGCATTCACGGCAAAGATGACTTGAGGCTTGATCGCATCGCGGCACCGCAGTGCGGTGATGACGATGTGGTGGTGCAGGTGCGCGAGTGCGGCATTTGTGGCTCCGATCTCGGATACCTGGCGATGGGAGGCATTACCGCGCCGGACACCCCCATGCCGATTGGTCACGAATTGTGGGGACATGTCAGTGAGGCGGGCAGCAATGTCAGCCATGTCTCCGTTGGAGACCGGGTCGTTGTACAACCCATGAGCAATGGCGTGAACATCGGCAACGGCGGGGGCGAGGGCGGCTTCACGCCGTACCTGCTGGTGCGCAATGCCGCCCAGGATCCGGCCAGTACCCTGAAACTGCCCGCTGACATTCCCGATACCTGGGGTGCGCTCATAGAACCACTGGCAGTGGCCCAGCACGGGGCGAATCGCGTGCAGGCATCTCCAGGCGATCGTTGCGTGGTATTTGGCGCAGGCCCGATCGGACTGTCTATTGTGCAGGTACTGCAGGCACGCGGTGTTAACGATATCGTGGTCATCGATATCGCTGAGCCCCGCCTGGCCGCGGCGCGTCAATTGGGCGTTGTCGCCCTGCGCGGTGATGCGGACGACCTGTCGCAGCAACTTGTCGAAGTACACGGCGCGGCGGATTTTTTCGGCATGTCCGTACCCGCCAGCGAGGTTTATTTTGAGGCAACCGGCGTGCGCGCCGTGTTCGAGCGCGTGGTTAACTTGGCCGGCCCCGGCAGCAGGATCTGCCTGACCGGCGTGCATAAGGAAGCAGCGACCGTTGATCTTGTCATGCTGCTGGCAAAGGAAGTCTCCATCATTCCTGCGATGGGCTACCAACAGGAATTTGACGAGGTGCTGCATCTGCTGCAGTCAGGCCGTGTCGATCCGTCGATGATGGTCACCCACCACTTTCCCCTGTCAGAAATTGCGCAGGCGTTCGCCACGGCGCAGGATACCGATAAGGCCATCAAGGTGATCATCGACTGTCAGTCCTGATCGCGGTGCAATACTCAGAGGTAAATCATGCAGTCACTGGAAAATAAGGTCGCCGTTGTTACCGGCGCAGGTTCGGGCATTGGCGAGGGCATTGCCAGGGCAGCGGCAGCGGCGGGTATGCGGGTGCTGGTTGCAGACATAGACCTGGCGGGCGCAGAGGCAGTAGCAGCGGATATCGGCGCACAGGCCATGGCCTGCCAGGTTGATGTGTCGGACCTGCAATCCGTCGAAGCGATGCGCGACGCCGCACTGGCGCATTTTGGCGCGGTTCACCTGCTGTGCAACAACGCCGGTGTGTGGCTGGGCGCGTTGATGGCCGATGCCGACATCAAGGACTGGCAATTTCTCATTAACGTCAACCTGTACGGCGTTATTCACGGCGTGAAGGCATTTTTGCCGCTGTTAATGGAGCAGGGTGAAGGCTATATCGTAAACACCGCGTCCATGGGCGGTTTGATTTCCGGCCCGCCCGAAGGGCTCTATACCACCACCAAGTTCGCCGTGGTGGGGCTGTCCGAGGCACTGCTGATGGAAGTCGCAGACAAGGGCATCGGGGTGTCGGTGCTGTGCCCGGGGCTGGTCGATACACAGTTGACCACCAAATCGTTTGAGGTGCGTCCGGATGCGCTGGATTCAGGCATTGATCATCAGCAACCGGCCCCGGACACCGCCAGCGGGCTTGCGCCACTGGCGGTCGGTGAACGTGTGATCGATGCCGTGCGCGACGGAGAGTTCTACATCATCACCCACGATGACTACCGCGATATTATTGCGATGCGCCACCAGGGCATTCTCGACGCACTGGATGCACAGACACGTCGCTACGGCTCCACCTCGGGGAGGGAGTTGTGACGCTCGAATCTCGTTGGCCGAGGCCACGGCTGATGCTATACCGCGTCGTGCTGTTTGCGCTGGGTCTGGCCGTGTTTAGTCAGGTGACAAGCGCGATGGACTACTCGGAACAGCGCCAACCCTGCGCCGTGCGCGATCCGCTGCGCCAGCCATTTTTTGGCGATCTTCACGTGCATACGCGCTATTCACTGGATGCCAGCACCCAGGGTACCCGTACCACACCCGCCCAGGCCTACGCGTTCGCGCGCGGCAAGCGAGTGGGTATCCAGCCATGGACTGACGAGGATACAGCGCTGCGCTCGCTGCAACTGGCGCGACCGCTGGACTTCGCCATGGTGTCTGATCACGCCGAACTGATCGGTGAAGTGTATATGTGTAACACGCCGGAGGTGGAAGGCTACAACGCCTGGCAGTGCATGCTCTATCGCAATTTTCCGCGCGGCGCCTATTACCTGTTTAACTTTATGTCATCCATCAAGGCGAGCCACCTTGGCCTGTGCGGCGAAGATGCACAGCTGTGTCTGGATGCTGCGCGGCAGCCCTGGAGCGAAATGCGCGAGGCGGCTGAGACGCATTATGACCGCAGCTCCGAGTGTGACTTCACAGCTTTCGTCGGCTATGAGTGGACCGGGGTGCAGCCCGCTTCTGGCGGCAACCTGCACCGCAACGTCGTGTTCCGCAATGCGCAGGTACCTGAGCTGCCTTTCAGTTACATCGACGGGCCGGCGCCGGACAAATTGTGGGATGCGCTGGACGCGCAGTGCCTGCAGGCCGCGGGTCACTGTGACGCGCTGGTGATTCCGCACAATTCAAACCTCAGTGCCGGCGCTATGTTTGACGGCCTGGGCGCTGACGGTGAGCCCATGCAGGCAGAGTATGCAGCAACCCGGGCGCGGTTTGAGCCGCTGGTAGAAATCATGCAGCACAAGGGCGCCTCCGAGTGTTACTTCAAGCCCGGCGTCACAGAAGACGAACTGTGCGCCTTTGAACAACTACCTGAAGACAATATCGCCGGGTATCCCAATCCACCGCAGCCCGATACCGGCTTTGTGCGTGAGGCGCTGGGCGAGGGCATGGCTTTGCAGCACCGCCTTGGCGTAAACCCGTACCAGTTTGGCTTCATTGCCAGCACGGATACGCACCTGGGCACGCCCGGTGCGGTGCAGGAGGACGACTTCCTGGGCCACGGCGGTGCCGGTGTGCCGGCTCGCAAGCGCATACCGCCCGGCCTGCCCGACAAGCTGGAGTACAACCCCGGTGGCCTTGCGGTGTTGTGGGCAGAGGAAAATAGTCGCGATGCGTTGTTTGATGCCATGCGGCGCAGGGAAAGCTATGCGACCAGCGGTCCGCGTATCGTCAGCCGCTTTTTTGCCGGGTGGGACTATGCCGAGGACTTGTGCCAGCAGACAGACCGCATAGAACGGGCCTACGCAAGCGGTGTGCCGATGGGTGCGGAACTGGCTGCCGATGCGTCGGATGCCGGGGACAAACCTCGCTTCCTGCTGTTGTCACAACAGGATGCGGGTACGTCGGGCAGCACGGGTGTGCCACTGCAGCGTCTGCAAGTCATCAAGGGCCGCCTGTTGGCGTCGGGTGAGTACCGTGAGGAGGTCATTGACGTCGCCGGGGACGCCAACAATGGCGCCAGTGTTGACACCGCGACCTGCGAGACCCGTGGAAAGGGCTTCGAGCAACTGTGCGCCGTGTGGACTGATGAGGGTTTTGATCCTGCTGAGTCGGCTTATTACTACGCCAGGACTGTGGAGAATCCGAGCTGCCGCTGGAGTCAACGACTGTGTGCTGCCAGCGGCGTGAACTGCGCCGATACCCGGACGATCGGTGAAGGGCTGGAAGCCTGCTGTGCCGCTGAACACAAGCCTGTGGTGCAGGAGCGCGCCTGGACGTCACCGATCTGGTATACGCCTCCCGGCGGCGCCGCGCCGACCGCGGCGTTGAAAAACGCCGGGCCCTAGCCCTTCGAGGCAGTAGCTGACGGATTTTTTGACGGGGCCTATGTCGCCCGCGTCACAGCCGGTGCGGCCAGCAGGCTCTCTACCGCCAGTGCGACTTGCTCGATCATGGCACTGCGCTGAGTCAGCGTGTTGGCCACGTTATCTGCTTCGGCGGCGCGGCAGATATCCGCCAGCCCGTGGAAGGTTATGCTGAGTAAAAGAAAGAATCGGCGCTGCGCTTCCTCGTGCGGCAGGTGCGCGACGGCCTCTTCCATAACAGCGGTCAGCTGTTCATCCGTGTGAAACGAAAGTGCCGAGCGCGAGGCCGGATTGACGATCTTGCTGTTCAGCGCCGCCAGCTGTGACAGGATTTTCACGTAGTGCGCCCCGCACGCATCCGTTTCGATATGACGCCCCAGTGGCAGTACCAGGGCCCGCGCTGCCACGCGGCAGGCGCTGCCTGCATCGTTGCCCGGCGTGTCGAAGTACTCGCGGCGCAGTGCGTGCACCACGATCGCGTGCCGGTCGATGATCGCCTGCAACAGCCCGTCTCTTGAGCCAAAGTGGTAGCGCAATGCCGTGCGATTTTTCTGGCCGGCGGCCACGGTAATTTCATTCAGTGACACGGAATCGATACTGCGACTGGCGAACAGCTTCTCTGCAGCACGCATGAATTGCTCTCGCGTTCGCGCGGAGCGACTTGCATGTTTGTTGTGCGCTGATTCGCTCACTGCCTGCCTGGTACCTGACGCTGGTGGTGGCTTTTTTCCGGCATATTCACGGGCTCGCCGGGTTGAGTGTCTCGATGGCCAGCCTGCGCAGCGCCCACGGTTCGAGACGCTTGCTGCTGTCGCGCAGGAACAGCCGCCCCGCGACGTTGCCCTGCGCATCGACCAGTATCGCCCCCGGATAGGGTGCCAGGTAGTCGAAATCGATGGCGTTCCTGTCGGTGTCCAGCAGGCCCAGGGTTCGTGCACTCAGTGCATCGCTGTGGTCGTGCAGTACCGGATAGGGCACCGTGCCGCTGATGCGCCGATCGCTGGGACTGCGCAGGGCGGGCAGCAGGGCGACCATGCCAATGCCGGCGCTGCGTAACTCGGGCACAATCTCCGGCAGCGCGTAAAGATTGCGCCGGGCGAACGGCGAAAGGTCCGGGTCTCGCTCCACAATCAGCACGGTGCCGTTGGGGCCGGCAAACTCGTTGAGCAGCGTAATTTCACGTCCCCCGAATTCAGCCCGTAGGCCGGGGAAACGCGAGCCTGTTGCCGGCCCGGGATCAAAGCTGTCATTGTCGGCGGCCACGAACATGTCACCCACCTGCAGCATGTGGTAGCCACCCAGCAGCTCGGCGCGGAACAGGTAGACGACGGCTGCGGTCAGCGCCAGCAACAGGAGCAGCGAGGAGACACGTTTGTTCATGGGCGCAGGGGCACTGTGACGGTATCGGCGTAACAGTGTAGCCCATTGACGTGGCAGTTTGTCCCGTGCGCTGGCTATTGTGGCCTGGCCCCTCCTGCGCGTATCCTTTGCGCTTATCACCGGGCCGTGGATTTGCTCAATGTTTGATCAGGTGCTGGTCGCCGTGCTTTTCGGCGTCCTGCTGTACTGTCTTATCTTCACCCACTGGTCTGCAGTCTGGGTCTTTGTTAGCACCATGTTGGTGGCTTACTTCTTCGGCCTGGTTGAGACCGCGCAGGTACTGGAGAAGGCGACGAACACCGGCGTGGTTACGCTGGTGCTGCTGTTGCTCGTGTCCACCGGGCTGGAGAAGCTGTCCTGGCTCAGTCGTCTGTCGAATTCGCTGATAACACCCAGCTATACCAGCAGCGTGCTGCGCCTGGGCGCGGCAACGGCTTTGTTCTCGGCGCTGGTGAACAACACTGCCGTGGTCGCGACACTGGCGCACACGGTGCGTACCAATCGTCATCACGCGGTTTCCAAGCTGCTGATACCGCTGTCCTATGCCGCCATCCTGGGTGGCACCATGACCTTGATCGGTACCTCCACCAACCTGATCGTCAGTAGTTTCCTGGAGGATGCAACGGGCGAGGGCCTGGCCTTTTTCGATTTTCTGCTGGTCGGCGGAACGGCCACCGTTTGCGGCCTTGTCGTGATCCTGCTCAGCTCACGCCTGCTGCCCATCGGTCGCACGGAAACCATAGACGTCAACGAGTACGTGATCGAAGCGGAGGTCAGCGAAGCCTCGAACCTGATTGGCAAAACCATTCTTGAGAACAAGCTGCGTGACCTGGAAGACCTGTTCCTGGTGGAGATCGTGCGCGGCGACTACCTGCTTTCACCGGTCGCGCCGCAACAGCGGATTCGCGCGGGTGACAAACTGATTTTCTCCGGCGATATCAAACAGGTTCAAACGCTGGAGCAGTTCGACGGCCTGCGCCTGTTCGCGGTAGAGGAAGGGTTGCTGCGGGAAAACATGATTGAAGTGATCGTCATGCCCAACGCCACCATCGAGGGCAGAACGATCAAGGAGAGTGCCTTCCGGTCACAGTTTGATGCCGCCGTGGTCGGTATGCGGCGCGGTGGTAAGCGCCTCTCCGGCAAGTTGGGGAATATCACTATCCAGGCCGGGGACAGCATGATGCTGGCGGTAGGCCCGGACTTTAACGAGCGCAAGAACCTCGACAAAAATTTTGTCGTGGTGGATGAAGCGGTGGGCGAGGCGCGTGTCACGCCCCTGCAAAACACACTCGTTACCGCCGGCCTGTTCCTGGTTATCGCACTGGCGACGCTGGATATTGTTCCGCTGATCAAGGGTGTGGCGGGGCTATTGGTCATGATGCTCGCGCTAGGTGTGGTCGGTGGCTCAGAACTGCGGCGCCGCTTCCCGTTTGAACTGTGGTTGATCATTGCCTCGGCGCTGACCCTGTCGCAGGCGCTGACCAATTCCGGTGCCGTCGCATTGCTGGCAGACACGCTGCACCAGAATCTCTCGGTACTGGGGCCCTGGGGGGCGATGGCGGGGATTTACCTGGGCACGCTGTTGCTGACCGAGACCATGACCAACAACGCTGCCGCGGCGCTGGCGTTCCCTGTCGCCTTTGGCCTGGCGGAAAGTTTCGGTGTGAGCTACATGCCCTTTGTGATGGCGGTGGCCTACGGCGCCAGCGCCAGCTTCATGACACCTTACGGCTACACCACCAACCTGATGGTGCAGAACCTTGGCGGTTACGAGTTCCGCGACTACTTTCGCGCCGGGCTGCCGGTTTCGCTGGTTTACTCCAGCGTGGTGATTTTTCTTATCCCGCGCATCTTTCCGTTCTAGCTGCTCTCAGCGCGTCCTAGTTCATCCCCGTGGTGAAGCCACCATCCACCGGTAGTGTTTGCCCGGTAATCCAGGCTGCGGCGGGGGAGGTCAGGAACAGCACGGCGGCGGCGATATCTTCGGGAATCCCGGTGCGCTTCAGCCCCTGACGCCTGAGGGTTTCGTCCACCATGTCCGGCATATCGTCGATGACCGGCGCGGTGAGATTGGAACGGGTGAGGCCGGCGGCAACGGCGTTGGCGCGAATGCCCAGCCTGCCCCAGCTCATGCCCAGCGTCTTGACCAGTTGCACCAGACCGGCCTTGGCCACGCCGTAGCCCGGCGTCCATTCGAAACCAAAGTAGGACGTCATCGAGGCAATCCCGATGACGCTGGCACCGCCGGGGAACTCGCTCGCGGCGAGCAAATCCTTGCAGGCGTTGCTGAGGTGAAAGGCACTACCCACGTTGATGCCAAGCGACCGGTCAAAACTGTCTGGCTCCCACTCGTTACCCTGCGAGCCACCGGCGTTGTTGACCAGTATGTCCAGCGATTCCAGCGACTCGGCGAGCGCGATCAGTGCCGCGCGGTCGTTTACATCCAGCGAGTAGTAATCGAACGGCGCCAGGTCCGCGTCATAGGCGGCCGGGTCACTGCCGCGCCCGGTCACCGAGACGTGTGCACCCGCGGCCTTGTACGCCTGGGCGCAGGCCAGACCGATGCCGCTGGTGCCGCCGGTGATGAGCACGGATGCGCCGCTGTAGTCGAATGTCACGCCCTTGAACATGATGCGTCCTCCCGATGCCTGCGTGTTGAGTAAGTGCCTGCCTTAGAGCTGCGGCAACGCGTCTTCAACCATGCCCGCGTTCCAGCCACCGTCGGCAATGAACTCAGACCCTGTGCTGTAGCTGGCTTCGTCGCCGGCCAGAAACACGGTAACCGCCGCCACTTCCTCCGGCAATCCCACGCGGGGTAGCGCATGGTGTTGGTAGAACTTGTCCGCATCGTCCTGCGACATGAATTCCTTGCCGTGCATGGATGTGAAAATGCCACCGGGGTGCACGCTGTTCACACGGATTTTGTACTTGCCCATTTCCAGCGCTGCCGCTTTGGTCATGCCGCGCACGGCCCACTTGGTGCCCGAGTAGGCGGTCAGTGAATTCTTCGATTGCAGGCCGTCGATAGAGGAGACGTTGATGATTGAGCCGCCACCATTGTCCCTGAGGGTTTCGAATACCGACTGCATGCCCAGGAAGACGCCCAGCTGGTTGATGCGCACGATATTCATGAACTCATCCTCGCTGGTGTCCAGGATGGTTTTCTGCATGACGATGGCGGCGTTGTTGACCAGTATGTGCAGTGGCCCCATTGCCTGTGCGGCTTCCACCGCCTTTTGCCAGTCGGCCTTGCGGGTGACGTCCATGTGGACGAAGCTCGCTGCATCGCCCAGTTCGGCGGCCAGTGCCTCGCCCGGCTCATCCAGAACATCGCCGATAACGACGCTGGCGCCATCGGCGACCAGCCCGCGCACGGTGGCCTCGCCCATGCCCCTGGAACCGCCGGTTACAATTGCTACCTTGCCTGATAGTCGCGCCATGAAGCACCTCTTGTGATGGGTGTGAATCGAATTGCCATGGCGGGGATTATACGCGAGCCCCCGCAGTTTGTTGGTGGGCGAGGGCGGCGAAAGCCGATCTGGTTCAGTCTGCTGTGACGAGCGTGGCGCATTGTCGGGTTCAGTGTTTTCACCGTGGCCTGGGGGATGAATATTTGTCCCGGCAAGGGTATCTTTCCCAGCACTGCGTACGACAAGGAGAGATAACCGTGTCCATCAGTTACCTGGAAAGCAAACGCGAGCACCCGGCCCGCTCAGCCGCCATGAAATCCATCGTGGCTGTCGAGACAAAAGACCGGGAGGGCTGGCTTGCCATGTGGCACGAGGATGGCCTGTTGCAGGATCCTGTCGGTGTTTCGCCGCTGGATCCGGAGGGCGAGGGTCACCGAGGTATCGAGGCAATCACTGCCTTCTACGATAACGTGATCGCGCAGGGGGATGTGCGCTTTCATATTCGCGAATCCTTCGCCGCCGGCGATGAATGTGCCAACGTGGGCACCATCACCACGCGCAGCGCGGATGGCGCGGTGGCGCGCTGTGAACTGGTGATGTTGTACCGGGTGAACGATGACGGCAAGGTCTTGTCGCTGCGTGCGTTCTGGGAGTTCGACGACCTGATGGAAGGCTATTTCTGAGTGGCGATACGCTGTCGGCCGTTAAGTTGGAGCGGAAGAAAATGCGATTGAACCGATTGCTCCCGGCATTACTTGTCTGCCTGCTGGGTGCCTGCACGCATGAGCAGGTGTATAACGCCGTGCAGGAAAACCGCCAACAGGAGGAGTGCGCCAAACTCCCCCAGGGGCAGTACGAGGCGTGTATGCGCGAGTACGGGCAACCCTATGATGAGTACGAGCGTCAACGCCGCGAGGTGCTGGAGGCGGAGGGCACGAGGAAACAGTAGGTGTCGCTACTTCTTTTTCTCACTGCGCCCCTTTTCGATCACCTGCTCGCGCCGCTGTTCGATCATGGCCCCGGTGGCCAGCTTCGCCCACTCTATTGCCTCCGCTTCTTCCCAGCGCAGGGCTTCATTCAGCGGCATGTTGTAACCCTGGTCAATCAACTTGCGGTAACGGGACAGGACCTCCGGCACGCAGCCACAAATGTTCTCGGCCATTTCTCGTGCTCTGGGCAACAGGTCGTCCTCGGCTGTCACATGATTCACCAGGCCCCACTGGTAGGCTTGCTGCGCATCAATGGGCGCGCCCGTGAAGGCGATCTCCCTCGCGCGTGAAAGTCCGATAAGTCGCGGCAGCTTCTGACTCAGACCCCAGCCGGGCAGCATGCCGACACGTGCGTGGGTATCCGCAAAGCGCGCCTTCTCCGAGGCGATCAGGATGTCGCAGGCCAATGCCATCTCGAAGCCGCCGGTGATGCAGTGGCCGTTGATGGCGCCGATGATCGGCCCGTCAAAGGCTTCCATGGCGCGCGCCACCGCATTGTTTACCTCGTCCGCGGTGTTGTCAGTGGCACCTGAACCCAGTTCCTTCAGATCGAAACCTGCACAGAATGCCGGGCCCGCACCGGTCAGGATGATCACGCGAACGCTGGCATCCTCCGTGCAGTCCTGGAAGGCGGCGATGAAGTCTGCACGCAGCTCGCGTGACAGCGCGTTCATTGCGTCCGGTCGGTTCAGGGTAATGATGGCGTAGCCGTCGTGTTTTTCACTCAGCACGGTAGTCACTGTTCATGCCTCCATTAGGGAAGGGGTGTGGAGCAAGTCGAGTTCTTTGGCGATCGCCGGGCAGCGCAGGACTTCTTCTGCCTGCCATGCCTCGCGTGGGTCGTTGTCGGCCAACCACGCCACAACGGCAGCGATGGCGGCGGGTGTGCAGGGCTTGAAGCGTGCCATGACCGCTTCATCGATTCCCGCCAGGCGCATAACTTCGGTAATGACCAGCCCGGGCTCGAGATTGTAAGCCCGTACGCCACTGGCCGGGTGTTCAGCGCGTATGGAACCCGCCATGCGCGCCAGTGCCGCCTTGGACGATGGATAGGCGAAGCTCCAGCCGCCCTTGTCAGCGGGTGCCGGCGGATTGGTAAATGCCGTCGCCGAGACCATGTTGAATACGCTGCCGACCCCGCGCTGCAACATCCCGGGCAGCAGCGTTTTTACCAGCGCGAGCGGGGTAAAGACGTTACCGCGATAAATCTGCAGCAGTTGTTCATCCGTCACATCCAGCAGCGGTTCGAGATTGCCGGTGCCCTGGTAGACCGCGTTGTTAAACAGCAGGTCGACGCGGCCGAAATGCGCCAGTGCCGCCTGTGCGGCGTCTACCATGGATGTCGGCTCCAGGATGTCGCCACGCAGACACAGCGCTTCGCCGCCAACACGTTCGACCGCGCGCGCGGTTGCCTGCAGACTTCCCGGGAGAGGGGCGCTGTTGCCAACATGCTCATGCGCTTCGCCATCGGACAGGGTGCGCGCGGTGATGGCCACGCGGTAGCCCGCCCGCGCCAGTGCTATGGCAGATTCCGCGCCGATGCCGCGGCTGGCGCCGGTGATGAAGGCCACGGGTGTATCGACCGTGTCGTCGTTGCCTGCGTCTGTTTTATTCATGGGTGTTTCTCATGCGGGTTATGCTGTCGTTACGAGCCGGTTGAGCCGGGACATTGTGTCCTGCAGTGCGGTTTCACCCAGCAGATCGGCGTACTGTTGCCAGACTGTCTCGGTGGATTGCCTGAGCTCGGCGATAAAGCGTCGGCCCCGCGCGGTAAAGTCGATAAGTTTCGCGCGGGAGTCGTCCGGGTCGGGCTGTCGCGTCACCAGCCCCATTTCTTCCAGCTCGTGCACTATCTTCATCATAGACTGCGGGCGGATGCCCGCGGCCAGTGCCAGGTCAACCGCGCGGCTGGGGCCGTTGCGACCCAGGTAGAGAAATACGGCATTGTGGCGGGCGCTGACACCTTCCACGCCGCGGGACTTCAGGTCCAGCGTGAGGCGGTGGTGGAAGTCGCGTGACACCAGCATCAGCGTCTGGCCGAGGTCGCTGGGTGTGACCAGCCCTGGTTCGGGGAAGCGTTTAGCCATTGCAATTGCTGTTTGATCAGTTTAGCTTATAGTCAGTTTAGCTTATTAAAAGGAAGGGTCAAGGCATGTTCGAGGTTTTCGCCTCCACGCCGGAGGATATGGGTCCCGGCGACATTGGTGCCCACGCGGCGCGTGCGGAGGCGATGGGCTTTAATGGTCTGCATGTGCCCGATGCGATTCATGACGGGTTGCTGCTGGCCGCCATGGCGCTCAATGCGACCGAGAAGCTTATTGTCGGTACGGCGGTACTGTTGGCGTTTCCGCGCAGCCCGATGATTACGGCGATTGCCGCCTGGGATTTGCAGGACATGTCTGGCGGGCGCTTCGAGCTTGGGCTGGGCACGCAGATTAAACCCAACATAGAAAAGCGCTACAGCGCCCGCTGGGACTCGCCCGTGCCGCAACTGCGCGAGTATGTGCAGGCGATGCAGGCCGTGTTCCACAGTTTCCAGACGGGTGACCGGCTGAATTTTGAGGGTGAGCATTACCAGTTGACCAAACTACAGCCCTTTTTCAACCCGGGGCCTATCGAGCATCCGCACATCCCTATCCTGTGCGGCGCAGTAGGCCCGGCCATGACCCGCATGGTGGGGCGCATAGCGGACGGCATGATCACCCATCCCACCAATACACCGCCGGAATATATCCGGCAGGTCTGTCTACCGCGCCTGCAGCAGGGTTTTGAACGGGCGGGCCGCGATCCGGCTTCGTTTCACCTGGTGCTGGGTCCGCTCGCGGCCAGCGGCAAGGATGAGCAGGCGGTGGCGGCCAACTGGGAAAAGCAGCGCGCGATGCTGGGTTTTCTCTATTCCACACCTGCCTACTGGCCCAGTCTTGAACTGTTCGGCTGGCAGCACAAGGGGCAGCAGCTGCTCGATTTGACGCGTGAAGGGCGCTGGGAGTCGATGCCGGACATTGTCACCGACGACATGTTGCAAACGTTCGTGCCGCGCGGCACTTACGACACGATCGCGAACGTCTATCGCCAACGTTATGGTGACCTGACCCGCCGCATCACGTTCCCCATGCCGGCAGACCCGGCCGATGATGAACAGGTTGCCCGGGTGGTGTCTGAACTGCAGGCACCGGCGCAATAATTTATGCCGCGCCGCAAAACTATCGCGAGAGCGCGAGTGAACAGCGAACAGCAGCGCTGCGACATGCTATACAGAGTGATTGCGTAGAACTGCAACACCATTTTGAAAAACAACGCCCACGCTGACAGACAGGAGAATAATGATGACTCACCCCGACGCGGTACATCTCGGCGCCGACGAACTCCCCTTCGTGGATATCGGTGACGGTAGTCTGCTAAAGGTGCTCCAGGTACGCCCCAAGGAGGGTTTGTGGATCGTCGAAAATATTTTCAAGGCCGGTTATGAAGTGGATACCCACCGGCACACCGGCCCGGTATTTGGTTATACCCGCTCCGGCGCCTGGAAGTACAAGGAATACGATTACGTTAACCGTGCCGGCTCGTTCCTCTACGAACCGGCAGGATCGGAGCACACGCTGACCGCCATCGAAGATGACACACAGGTATGGTTCCAGATGTACGGCTCCAATATTAACCTCGATGCAGAGGGCAACATCACGTCGGTGGTGGACGGTACGCTCACGCTGGAGTTTTATCTCGCCATGTGCGCGGAGATGGGTGTGCCCAACCCGCCGGTTATCGTTGAGTAGCGTGCGCAGAGCGGTGGATATCGACGTTTATAGTCCGGATAGCTACACAGCCGGAATTCCTCACCACCAGTTTACGTGGCTGCGTGAAAATGACCCGGTGCACTGGCACGAGCACCCGCAGGGTTACGGCTACTGGGTACTCACCCGACATGCGGATGTGTTGAAGGTATCGCGTGATTTCAAAACCTTTTCTGCAGAGCAGGGGTTTGTCATGGTCGATGACCTGCCGCCGGATATCCTCGATATGGCGCGCAATCAGTTGCTGGGCATGGATCCGCCCAAACACGGCCCGTTGCGGCGCGCGGTCATTACGCGATTCACGTCGCGCATGTTGGCCGAGCTGGAACCCAAGGTGCGCGGCATAGCCCGCGAGGTGATGGCGCAGATCAGTGAGCCCACTGAAGTAAACTTCGTCGAAAGCCTGGCCGGTGACCTGCCCACGGCAGTGATCTGCTCCATGCTGGAGATACCGCGCGACAAATGGAGCCAGATACGGCGTTGGTCTGACCTGCAGACCTCCAGCACGGATCCAGACCTGGGCGGTACATCAGAGGAAGTCACGCAGGCCACCATCGATATGGGAACCTACGGTTTCGAACTGGCGATGCAGCGCAAGGACGCGGGTGGTGATGACCTTATATCGCTGCTCATCAACCAGGAGGTGGAAGGGCACCTGGTAACGGAAACGGAATTCGCATCGCTTTTTGTACAGCTTACCGTGGCGGGCAACGAGACGACCCGGGGTTTGATCAGCAGCGGCATGCACGAATTGCTGCAGCGCCCGGCGCTACTGCAGCGGCTGCGCGAGCGTCAGGAGGAGTTGCCACTGGCGATCGAGGAAATGTTGCGCTGGACCTGCCCTTTGCATTACTTCCGTCGCACCGCGACAACAGACACCGAGATTGCCGGGCAGAAAATCAGCGCCGGTGACAGGGTGGTGATGATGTACAGCGCCGCCAATTTTGATCCTGCGGTGTTCGACCGGCCGATGGAGTTCGACATACGGCGCGACCCGAACCCACACCTCGCCTTTGGCCATGGCATACACCTTTGCCTGGGCGCCAATCTGGCGCGGCTGGAAGCGCGCGTTTTTTTCGAGGAGTTCTTCAACCATTTTGCGGCTATCGAAGCCAGCGGTGATCCCGTGTTTATACGCTCCAACAGTATTCACGGCTTCAAGGAAATGCCGGTCAGGCTGACCCCTGCCTGATTGCACGCTGGCGCGAGGCGTAATGACGGCAGCAAGGGAGATGATCGAATGCCGGCAATTGACCTGAGTATCGATGAACTGCTCACCACCACGCGCAACGTACGCAAGCGCCTGGATCTTGAACGCCCGGTAGAGCGCGAGGTGGTGGAGGAGTGCCTTGATCTGGCGCTGCAGGCACCCAATGGTTCGAATCAGCAGACCTGGGAATGGATGGTCATCGACGACCCGGAGACGCGTCGCCAGTTGGCGGAGATCAACCGCGACGCGCTCGCCCACTTCATGGGCCTGCTGGATGAAAAACCCGAATTGCTCAGCGGCGGCGATATCGGCCGCAATGAGCGCATGGGCCAGATTTCTGAATCGGTTTATTTCCTGATCGAGCACATGGCGCAGGTGCCGGTGCTGGTGATCCCACTGATGCGCGGCAAGGTTGAGCGCCAGAACGTGTTCTACCAGGCCAGTCAGTGGGGCTCCATCCTGCCCGCCGCCTGGGGCTTTATGCTGGCCTTGCGTTCCCGCGGTTTGGGCAGCGCGCTGACCACGTTGCACCTGTGGAAGGAAGAGCAGGCAGCAGAGGTGCTGGGCATACCGTATGCAGATTACACGCAGGCCGGGTTATTCCCGGTGGCTTACACAAAGGGGCTGGATTTCCGCCCGGCGCAGCGTCGCCCGGCGCGCGAGGTGATGCACTGGAATGCATGGCAGGAGAAACGCCCATGACCAACAAGGAAGTGGCACAAACCTTTTTCGGTAATCTCTGGGCCGACCCGCCGCTGGCCCGCAGTGTCGCTACCGACGATGTGACCTGGAAGACCACGCGCAGCATGCCCATCCCGGGCGCAGACGGCCTGGAACACGTGGGCTGGGATGCCGTGAAGCACGTTGCCGACAGCGGTGTGGAATTATCCACCGGCTACCTCCCTGAAACTGTGGAGCAGTTTGATGAGCTCTGGCTCGAGGCTGAAGACAATCACGTGATCTACCGCTTCAGCATGCGCTGCAAAACCAGGACGGGCGGCGACTACCTGAACGACTACCTGTTCCTGATCAGGCTGTCAGGGGGCAAGGTGGCGTACTTCGAGGAATTCTGGGATTCGAAGCAGGCCTTTGACTTGCTGATGAAGCCGGTAACGGCATAACGCTGCGGGGTTAGCGGTACGGCATGTACTTTGATCTGCAAAACTACTGGCGTGTGCTGCGCCACGTCTGGTCACTCAAAGGCTGGAAAGGGCGACGCGCCACCCTGTTGCGTTTACTCCTCGTGGTGCCGTTGGAATATGCCTTCAACGCGAGCTGCTTCCTGCTCGACTACCTGCTGTTTCCCTCGCTGTGGCGGCAGAAGGTAGAACGACCGGTCTTTATCGTCGGACACGCGCGCTCCGGTACCACCCTCTGTCATCGGCTGCTGGCAGCGGACGGCGATACCTTCAGTTACTTCCTTTACTGGGAAATGTTTTTTCCATCACTGCTACAAAAGAAGGTGTTGCGTGGCCTGGGCTGGCTGGATCGCCGTCTGTTGGGCAGTGCAATCAATAAGAAACTGGTTGCCTGGGATGACAAGACCTTTGGCCCGTACCGGCATATGCACAATATGAGTCTGTGGAATTCCGAGGAAGACCAGTTTGTCATGCGTGCAGCATTCGTTACCCAGCAGTGGGCGCTGGATATTCCCATGATGGATGTGCTCGACATCTTCCATGTCGATCAGCTGCCAGCGCGTAAACGCCGTCGCTGGATGCACCACTACCGTGAGTGCGTGAAGCGCCAGCTTGCTTTCAATGGCGGCGACAGGACACACCTGTCAAAAAACCCGCTGATGAGTGGTTGGGTGCAGTCGCTGATTGATACTTTTCCCGATGCGCGCATCGTTGTCATGATGCGCAACCCGCTGGAGTGCATTCCCAGCGTGCTGAAGCTGGTGGAGGTGACGTGGAAGGGCAAGGGCTGGGAACGCAGCGCGTACGCCGGTTCCCTCGCCATGCTCACCGACGTGTCCTTTGAGAGCTTTACGCACCCGGACAATGTGCTGGCGAAGAATCCGCAAACTCCGCAGGTGGTAGTGGACTACCGCGCGCTGATCAGCGAGCCCCGGCAGACCGTACACGAAATCTATGCGGCCCTGCAGCTTCCCCTGTCTGAGACGTTCGATAACTGGCTGGTACAGCAGGAGCAGAGGGAACGCGGGCACACGACGCGCTTTCGCTATAGCCTCGACGAGTTTGAGGTGACGGCGGAACGTATCGAAGACGAACTGGGTGACTTTTTTATACGGCACGCGTGGCCGCGTGGCGGTGAACTGGCAAATGCCATCGAGGAGAGTGTCTAGTGGCGCTACTACAGGGTAAGAACGCACTGATTACCGGTGCCAGTCGCGGCATCGGGCTGGCCATAGCGAAGCGCTTCGCCGCGGAGGGCGCTAACACGGTGTTGTGTGCTTCCCGGCTGGGTGCGCATGGTGATCTGCACGGCACGCTGGAGGGTGCTGTGGCGGCGATCCAGACGGCAGGTGGTCGTGCGGCGGCAGAGGTGTGTGACCTCAGTGATGATTCCGCGCGCGCCGATCTCGTCGCCCGTGCCGAAGCGCATTTCGGCCCCCTCGACATCATCGTCAACAACGCCGCCGCTTCCAGCATGCGCCTGCCCAGCGAAGTCACGCGCGAGCAACGCAACAGGATGTACGAGGTGAATCTCAATGCCCCGGTGGACCTCGCACAGCAGGCACTGCCGGGCATGCGCGAACGTGGCTGCGGCTGGATACTGAACATCAGCAGTTTCAGCGCGAAGCAGCCCGTGGTGCCGTACCGGGATTCGCAGATCGCCGCACACGTCATCACCGCCTACGGTGCCACCAAGGCGGCGCTGGATCGCTACACGCAGGGGCTGGGACACGAGGTGGCTGCGGACGGGGTGTATGTGAATACGCTTGCGCCCGAGAATATTGTACTGACTTCAGGGGCGGACTACGTGCGTGATATCGCCAGGCGCAGCCCCGATATGGCGGAGCCGGTGGAGGTCATGGCCGAGGCGGCGCTGCTGTTGTGCAGTGATCGCTGTGTGGGACAGGTTTGTTACAGTCGCCAGCTCCTGCATGCCCGGGGCAGGCGTGTCATGAGCCTGGATGGTCACAGTGACCTTGGCGATGCCTTCCTGCCCGCTGACCTGGATGCTACGGCCTGAGGAGCAACACCATGAGCAACGACGTTGAACAAACCCGGCGTGAACTGCGCGCGGCCTGGGACGATCTTATCCGTGCCATGGAGAGCGCGCGCGATGCCATCGATAACCCTGAGCTGATGCCGCCGCCCGCCAGTGAGCGCAACCTGGCGGAAGGGTATCGCTACCTGATGGGCTTCATGCATTACGGCATTGAGCGCGCCTTTCACGAGGACCCGGTGCGGCCACACTTTCGCAATGCGCTGTCCATTATCAATCGCAGCACCATCGACAATGCCGATGCCATCTACTTCTATGCGCCTATAGACGGGCGCGCAAGCTACAGGATTCGCGGTCGCGTAGGCGATCACCGTCACTGGCGTGGTGAGGCGGCGATTGAGGCCGGCCCTAAAGCCCCGTTCTACCTGATCTTCGAAGCCATGGAGGGCGTGATGGCCGGTGATTCGGGCACCCTGGCGGAGCTGACGCCGGGCGTGAAAACGCAGACCGGCAGGCTGGATTCTTCTGCGCTGCAGGTGGACGCGGATGGTCAGTTCGTAATCCTGCTCGCGCCCGAGAAGCCCGCCGATTACAGCGGCAACTATATCGCCACGCTCAAGGTGGCGGACAAACCGCACCCCTTCAATCCCGACAGTCCGCCACAGCGCTACGCGAACACCATCAGCGGCCGGCAGTTGTTCTGTGACTGGGAGCACGAAGAGGCGATTCACCTCGAAATTGAGCAGTTGGGCGCCGAAGGCACTGCCGCACCGCCCTATGACAGCGCCGGCGCAGCCGCGCAGTTACGCCAGTGCGGTGAATTGGTGCGCAACCAGATGCACTACTGGAATGCCTTCTGGACAATCCTCATGGGCACGTACGGTGAACGCGAAGGCAGTATTCCCGGCGTTGCTTTTCCCCGGAACGGGTTTAACACGGTGAACGCCGCCTCCGGCGCGACCGGGGGAGGGCAGAGCACCAACCTGTACGCCGGTGGCGTGTTTGAACTGGGCCCGGAGGAAGCGCTGATCATCGAGAATCGGGTGAAGCTGCCACCGCAGTATGTCGGCTTCCAGATCGGCAATTTGTGGGGTGAATCCATCGAGTACGCCAACAGTATCGGCAGTCTCAACGGCCACCAGATGGTCGCGGATGCGGACGGGGTGTATCGCACCGTGCTGGCACACCGCGATCCGGGCGTGCCCAACTGGCTGGATACCACGGGCCATGCCGAGGGTTTTCTCACGGCCCGCTGGGCTTACAGCCAGAAGCCGGAGAAAGGCGACTGGCCCGAAATCTCCGCGCGCAAGGTGGCATTTGATGCCATCCGTTCGGAACTGCCCGCGGACACGTCTTCGGTGACGCCCGAGCAGCGCCGCGCGCAGATCGCCCTGCGCCAGCGGCATGTGCGCAAACGCTTCCGTGTGTTCTGAGCCGGGGGTTGTTGGCGGTGGCCTTTAGCAGGAGGGTGAGACATGGCAAATAGAGTAGCGCTGGTCATGGGCGGTGGCGCCGGCACCGGGCGTGCCATCGCCCGTGCGTTTGATCGCGCCGGCGCGCAGGTGGTGGTCGCCGATATCAGGGAGGAGGGCGGCCAGGAGACAGTAGAGTTGATTCGTGGCCAGGGCGGCCACGCCGTCTACGTGCAGGCCGATATGAGCGTTACCGCCGACGTACAGAAGGCGGTGAACACGGCCCGCGAGGAATTTGGCGCGCTGCACATGGCATGCAATAACGCGGCGCTTGGCATCGAGACGAAACCGCTGGCCTCCATCAGCGAAGAAGAATGGGATCGCTGCATGTCGGTCACACTGCGCGGCGTGTGGCTGAGTATGAAATATCAATTACCGGCGATAGAGGCCAGCGGTGGCGGTGCCATTATCAATGTGGCATCGGTGTCGGGCATGCGCGGCGAGGCGCTGCAGGCGGCGTATGCCGCTGCCAAGGGTGGCGTCATCACGCTGGGCAAGTCGGCGGCGGTGGAATATGCCCGGCGTGGTGTGAGGGTAAACACGGTGTGTCCTGCGGGAATCGAATCCGGTGGTATGCAGTTCTACCTGGATACGCTGCCGGAGGATATGCGCGAGAAGGTGCTGAATGCCCACGCTATGGGCCGACTGGCAGCACCGGAGGAAATCGCCGACGCAGTGGCGTACCTGTGTTCCGAGCGCGCCTCGTTTGTGACGGGCCACGATCTGGTGGTGGACGGTGGCCTGCTGGTGCGCTCTAACGTGGTCGATCTTTGAGCGTGGGCCGGCCCACGAACCGGGACTGGGTGTATGCGGGTTGGTGGGGACGGAGGCTCAGTTCAGCACCAGCACGTCGGAGTGCGTCTGATCCAGCAGTTTTTCACAGGTATTGCCGATCACGCGGCCCTTGATGCCGTCTCTTGCCACGGTGCCGACCACGATTAAATCGGCGTCGATCTCCCTGGCAATATCACGAATAACCTCTGCCGGCTTGCCTTTCCGGGTGTGCACGTGCTCCGCACTAACCCCGCACTTCTGTGCAATCGCCGCGGTGTCCGGCGGATTATTCAGATCCTGGAAGGCGATAACGAAGTGCGCATCAGAACCATAGCTGGCGGCCAGTTGCCGCGTGAAGCTCACAATCTGGTTGTCGAGTTTAATGTGCGCCGCTTCCGGTGAGGCCGGATTGATAGCGGCCAGCACCTTGCGCCCACCCCAGTCATGAAAGTTCTTGACCATGAGAACCGGGCACGGCGAGGTACGCAGCAGCGTCCAGTCTGAAGTACGTCGCTTCTCCCTGTCGACGAGGGCGTGATCGGTTGAGTTCTTGAACACCATGGAGGCACCCAGTCGGGCCGCGGCGGCAACCGCCCGGGCAGCCCAGTCACCGTGCTGCTCAATTTCCGTGCTGACCTCGATACCGTCGGTCACGGCGCGCTGCTCAAGCCCTTCCAGCAAATCCTGCAGCGCCGACATGCCCTGCTGCAGATTGTCGTCTTCCGGGTTCATGCAGGCGTAGAGATGCAGCTTCGCACCGGTGTCGCGTGCGGAATCGAGCCCGCGCTCGAAGGCCGGTTGAATGTCCACGGTAGGGTCAATCACGACCAGGATATTGTTCAGTGCCATGGCGATTGCTTCACAGCATCGGACGGTTGTCCTACCACTGCGCCTTTGGTTATTTGCGACTGTGGCCAGTGTGCCAGTTGCGGAGCGACGATCCTATTGACGTCGCTCAATATTCTGAACTATGTAGGTCTGTACTCAAAAAAACCGGAGTGCGGTTGCTGTCGCGTGGTTTCCGCCGGATTTGGCGCCGGGTGGCTCACGACGCCAGGGCGCTAGGCTTTCAATTTACGAATCTCGCCTCGAATTTTCTCCACTTTCGCCTGGGCGGCGCGCAGATCGTTGAGGGCGCGTTGCAGTTCGAATTCGCGGCGATCGATTTCCGCGGCCTGCACTTTGGTGGCAAAGGGGTTTTCACCGCCATGGGTTTCGCGCAGATAGCTGCTCACGCGTTGGTTCAGCGACGGCTGACGTTCAATATCCTCGGGCATTGGGCACTCCGTGGTGTTTCTGGTTTATACCCGAGCGTATCCCTGGGTCTATACCTGGCAGGCCCCGAAAAATCCCTTTCCCCGAATGTTTATTGTTGTTGAAATAATAGAAGTTATTGCAGGAAATTCAAGGGGCTGGCCAGTTTTGGTCGAACTGAATCCGTGCCCCCGGCTGGCTGGAAAACGCCTTTACAGGTTCTGGTTATCCAGCGCGGTGAGGTCGAAATCGGGGATGTGCATCTGTGGCGTTTTGCCCCCGTCCACGGGCAGGATCACCCCGGTGATAAAGGATGCGGCATCCGAGCCGAGGAAACAGATGGCCTCGGACATCTCCTCGGGTGTGCCGATACGCTGCATGGGTATGGCGCCGGCCATCGCATCCTGCATCGCCTTGTTCTTCATGGTCGAGGCCTCGAGCCCCGGGGTCATCACCGCGCCCGGTGCCACGACGTTGACCCTCACGTTGTAGGGCGCCGCTTCCATGGCCGCACACAGGGTAAACTGGTTCACTGCCGCCTTGGCCGCGGAGTAGGCGCCGGCTGCCATGCCTGCGCGCAGACTGCTGACCGAGGAAATATTGATGATCGCCCCCGAGCCCTGCTTTTGCATCACTTTCAGGGCGGACTGCACGCCGATAAAAACGCTTTCCACGCAGACGCCGAAGTTGGCGCGCCACTGTTCTATGGTCTGGTCCAGGATCATGCCGCCGATTACTGAAGGGGCGTTATTGACCAGCAGGTCAAGCCGGCCATGTTCCTCAGCCGTTTCTTCAATCAACCTCGCAAAGGCGTCGAGGTCCGCCACGTCCAGTGCTACCGGGCGAAAACTGCCGCCCAGGTCGGCGATTTCTTTGGCGAGTTCGTCGAGGCGCGGCTGGCGTCGGGCGCAGGCGATGACATGCGCACCCTCCGCGGCGAGTTGTAGCGCGGTGGCGCGCCCAATACCCATGCTGCCGCCGGTGACGATGGCAACCTTGCCTGCGTAACGTTGTGTGCTCATACCCGCTTGCTCCTGTGTCTTGATGTCGGTTTAGCCTGCCAGCGCGACGACCGCGCTGCCCGTGACGTGGTAGCCGCGCCCATTGCGGCCGGCGAATTCAACGCTCGCCGTGGGCGAGTCATCGCCCACGTCCAGGGTCTTGAGCTGTCCCTGCAGGAGCATGGTATCGCCGGGTGTATTCGGTGCCAGCAGTTTTAGCTGCAGGCGTTTGATGCGGCTGCCGGGCCCTGCCCAGTCTGTGAGGTAGCGCCCGCACAGACCGCAGGTTGTCAGGATGTTCATGAAGATGTCTGGCATCGCGGCAGCCTGCGCGGCGGGGGCGTTGTGGTGCACGTCAATGAAATCCTGCCCGGCGATTGCGCCGGCGACAATCAGCTTGTGCGTGATGGGTATTACGAGTTCCGGCAGCGCGTCACCGACGGTCAGATCGGCCGCGCGGCGGTCGCTGAACGTGGGCTGCTCGGACGCTGTTGTCACCTTATGGGCTGGCGACGGTTCAGCTGCTGCAGCGTTGCTGTCGGCGGCCGGCCTGTACTGGAAATAGGTGATATAGGCTTCCGCATAGACCGTATCGTGTTGATCCATAAACTCGGCATGCTCGACGACGAAATAACCCTCACCCAGGGCCGTCTTCTTGAGCGGGCTGATCGAGGTAATGGTGTTGTAGTGATGTGCGCGATCGCCCTCTTGCAACAGGTGGTGGAAGTGGATGTCGTAGCTGACCGCAACATTGCCGGGAAAACCATTGGCTGCGAGCACGTCGAATACTTCGTAGGGTGCCGCACTGGAGGAGCCCGGAGCGTAGCGCATGTTGACGTCGCGCATGGTCCAGGCCTGCATCATGGCCGGTGGTGCGATGGCGCGGTCGATGCCGTGTTGCTCCTGGTAAGCCTTGTCGAGGTACAGCGGATTGTGATCCCCCATGGCAGAACACCACTGCCAGATCTGCACAGCACTGACCGCGTTGAAACTGCGGTAAGGGCCCTTGCGGGTGCCGGTCAGTGTGTCGAGGTCCAGGTGGTCGGAATCGCTGGTTGACGCCGTCATAGTGAGATTCTGAGTGTATGAACAGCGATCAAAATAGGCGGTTTTTGTCTCCGAGAAAACCACCGGAACGGCCAAAGCGGTGAACAAAATCTGGCGTTAGCCGTACCCGAAGGGCGGTTTTTGTGTGACCCAGTTCAAAAAAAGACCGTCCAGGCGGCCCGCTGAGACACTATTCGGTGCGGATTTCTAGTTATCGCTAAAGAGGCCTTGCTCGGCTGACGCTATTAATGGGTAGAAGCTAAACATTGTATAGGCCAACCTTTGAACCAGGGTCACCCACCAGGCGTTCCGGGTCGCATTCCAGCGAGCGGTCCAGTGATGCCTGGCATACAGGGAAGTCCCACCGGGAGCTTGTCCGCATCAGTGGTTCCCGGCGTGCTTTTTCCGCGAAAGCCCCCGTCCCTGCATTCGTGCCTCGGCTTTTCGCTGCTGGAGCTGATGATAACGCTGGCGATTGGCGTGGTATCGGTGTCGATCGCTGTGCCCACCTACCAGGAATATCTGAACAAAGCCGACGTGTTACTGGCCGAGGCGGACATCAGGAAAATGGAGGAGGAGATCACCGACTTCTTCTTTGACAGAAGCAGCTATCCGGAATCACTCGAAGACATAGGCCTGCAGGACATGCGCGACCCCTGGGGCAACCCTTACGAGTACCTGAGGATTGCCGCAGGGCCCACCAGTGCCTCGAAAAGCAGCCCCGGTAAATCCGGAAAAAAAGGCGGCGGTGGTGGGAGTCCAGGCAAGGGGAAATTGCGCAAAGATAAAAACCTCGTGCCAATCAACACCGATTACGACCTGTACAGCATGGGGCAGGACGGCCGCAGCGTATCGCCGCTGACTGCGAAGCACAGCAGGGATGACATCATCCGCGCTGGTAACGGCAGTTTTATCGGCATAGCGAAAAACTTCTGATGGCCGCGACAGGGGGCAAACGCCCGGGTGGTAGTCAAGTACTGATGCACCGTGTGCAGGCGCTGTTCGTGGTCTCCATCCTGGTGCCGCTGGCCGGGGTGGCCTGGCTGTCCTACAAGCAGATTGAACACTCGCTGGAGGAGCAGGCCTACGTAAGGTTGCTGGATGCAACACGCTTTCAGGGCAGCCTCATTATCGAACGCCTGGATGAGGTGGCAGGTATTCTGGGCGAACAGCAGGGGATACGCGACCCTGGTGTCCCGGCCTCCCCGCGCACCCTGCAGAAACTGTTGGCAGCAACCAGCGGTGTGGTGGCGATTACCGGCGATGGCGGTTTTTCGCAGATTGCGGGCGAAGTGGATGCCAGCGACTATTCCCTGTTGGCGGATGCAGCCCGAGTAGTCGATGACAGGCCCCTACTCGTGCGTGACCCCGGCTCCGACGCGTTGTGGCTTATCGTCCTGCCGCAAGCAGGGTACGCACAGCCATCACCAGGGTATGCCGCCCGGCTCAGGCCCGACTTTCTGTACGGTAATGAGCACGAACAGATACTGTACAGGCGATTTTGCGTTCTGGATGGCGGCAGCGCGCTCTATTGCAACTCCGAGGCGCGGCGCTATGCCGCGGACATTCTTGACGCGGACACCACCGACGGTCATGGCCGCCTGCACTGGACGGCACAGGACGGAACAGCGGTGTATGCGTTTACCCGGGAAATTTTCATCCCCTCGAAGTATGCCAGTCGGCCGTGGACGATTGTCGCCCTGGAGGAGGGCGCCACCGTATTTGAGCCCATACGGCTTTTCCGCTGGCTGTTTCCAGGCCTTATGCTTTTTGTTGCCCTCAGCGTCGTCCTGCTGGTGGTGCGCAATACGCGGAAACGGCTGGAGCCTTTGTCCGAGTTGCAGGCCAGTGCCAACCTGCTCGGCGAGGGCGACTTCAATGTGCGCATTGATCTCAGTTCAGGTGATGAACTGGAGGAACTCGGGCAGTCTTTCAACAGCATGGCGGCAAAGCTGGGCAGTCAGTTTGGGTTGCTGACCACCATGTCGGATATAGACGGCATCCTGCTGTCCCAGCCAGATGCGAAAAACGTTGCCGAGATGATCGTGCAGAAGATTCCGGACCTCCTGGAAGTGGATTACCTGGGTGTGCTGGTGCTGGACGGTGACGGCGCCAACGGGCACCTGTCCGCCTGGGATACAGCGGCCGGGCAGCACACAAGCGCGCAACAGGTGGTACTGGATGCTGCGCTGTACGCGATGATTGAGAGTGAGCAGGATCGCATTCACGTTGTCGATTGTGCGCGTTTCCAGAGTCTGCGCGCCTACTTTCCTGCACGACTGGAAATGCTGCGAATCTACCCGTTGGCATCGGAAGGCGTCCTGTTCGGCGCGCTGTGTCTGGACGAACAGGAGATCGATGCGTTCGACGCGGGGCGTGTCGGACAGACGGGCGATCTGATCGGCCGACTCACGGTGGCAATGTCGCTGGTGGATCGGCAGCAAAAACTGCATTTTCAGGCACACTTCGATGAGATTACCGGCCTGCCGAATCGCGTTTTCTATATCGATCGCCTCGAACAGTCTATTCGCCAGGCAGCTCGTGACGGTGAGCGGATCGGTGTGATCTATGCCGATCTTGATCGGTTCAAGTTCGTCAACGATACCCTGGGCCATCATGTCGGTGACAGAGTGCTGAAGGAAACCGCCAGGCGGCTGCGGAGGCTGGTTCGTGATTCGGACACTGTCGCCAGGATTTCGGGCGATGAATTTGTTATTGCCATTTCCGGACTCGAGGAGCTGTCGGATCTCACGCGGGTCTGTGCTGGCCTGGTCGATACGCTGAGCGAGCCCTTCCATATACTGAACCAGGAGTTTCACCTCGACGTCAGCGTGGGGATAAGCATCTACCCGGAGGACGGTTCCTCAGCCGAGGAACTGCTCAAGAATGCGGACCTGGCGATGTACCGGGCGAAGCTGCACCCCGGTAGCGCCTATGAGTTGTTTGAGCCAAACATGAACGACGAAATGAGCGAGCGTTACGCGCTCGGTCAGGAACTGAAGAAGGCCCTGTCACTGAAGCAGTTGAGTCTGGTTTACCAACCCAAAGTCGACGCCGACACGCATTGTATTCATTCCGCAGAAGCACTGGTGCGCTGGCAGCACCCCGAGCGTGGCTGGATCAGCCCGACTGCTTTTATCCCTGTCGCTGAAGAGACCGGCCTGATCACGCAGGTGGGCGAATTCGCGCTGCAGGAAGCCTGCAGGCAGTTTGCGCAATGGCGTGATGACGGTCTTTGCATCCAGCAGGTGGCGGTGAATCTCTCGCCTCACCAGATTCTGTATTCGGACATCATCGAAACGGTGCAGCGTACCGTCGCAAGCGCGGGCATGGAGCCCGCTGCGCTGGAACTGGAAATCACCGAAAGCCTGTTGGTCGAGGATTATGCAAAATCGGAGTCTGTACTGGCTGAATTGAATGCGCTGGGCGTTCACCTGGCGCTGGATGACTTTGGCACGGGTTACTCGTCGCTCAGCCACCTGCACCGGCTGTCATTCGACACGATGAAGATCGACCGTTGCTTTGTTGACAGGTTGGGCGAGGACCGTGACGCGCAGGCCATTATCGAGTCGATCCTCGCCCTGGGAACAAACCTGGGGAAAAACATCGTCGCCGAGGGAGTGGAGACGCAGGCGCAACTGGCCTTGCTGAAGGGTGGCGGTTGCGATTTGTACCAGGGTTACTACTTCAGTAAGCCGCTGGCCCCGGAGCAAATGGCGCTGGCCCTCAGGTTGCAGCAGCCGCTGCCGCTACCGCTGGAAGCAGTGAATGACGCGTCGTGCCCGACGGAAAACGCTATCGCCGTCGGCTGATAGCGTCTCCGGGTGCGCTGCCGTAGCTGAGGCTTGCAAATTTTCCGTGCCGCGACGGATGACTCAGTAGGGCGGAACGGAGTAGCCACCCCAGACAGACACGTAGTCGTCGTTGTAGTGCGACGCCAGCGCACTGTGCAGGTCGTCCACTTCCCACTTCTGTGCACCCTTGGGGTTGGCGATGGCATCCAGGGCTTTTGGCCGCTGCAGAATGGATACCTCGTTACCCCAGACCACCATCACCTCGCCGGAAATCTTTTCGGCTTCGGGGGATGCCAGGTAGCCCACCAGTGGCGCAACGTTCGCCGGGTCGAACATGTGGAAGCTGCCGTCTTCCGGCGGCGCGAACATCTCTGCGGTCTGGCCGCCAGCGGTCATGTCGGTCAGCGCGCGAGGCATGATCACGTTGGCAGTGATGCCATACTTGGCCAGTAGCTGCGCCGCGCCCATGGTCATGGCGATGATGCCCGCCTTGGCGGAGGCATAATTGGGCTGCCCTGCAGAACCGTAGATCGCGGCTTCCGAAGAGGTGCTGATCAGGCGGCCATACACCTGTTCGCCAGACTTCGCCTTGTCGCGCCAGTAAGCGGTTGCGTTGCGCATATTCACGAAATGCCCGCGCAGGTGCACGCGCACCACGGAATCAAATTCGTCGTCGGACATGCCGAAAATGGTCTTGTCGCGGCAGAAGCCGGCGTTGTTCACCATGATGTTGAGATCGCCGTAGGCATCCAGCGTGGCTTTCATCAGGTTCTCGGCATCGGTGGAATCCGCACAATCGCCAAACACGGCGATGGCCTCGCCGCCGAATGCCTTGATTTCTTCCACGGTAGCCTGTGCGGCTTCCTCGGCGTCGGGCAGGTTGATGTCATTGATCACCACGCGCGCGCCCTGGCGGGCAAGCTGCATGGCTTCTTCGCGACCGAGGCCGCGACCGGCGCCAGTGATGACGGCGACTTTACCGGTCAGGTCTCCCATGAAGTATCTCCTTGGTTACGGTGTGCGCCCGAAGGGGCGTAAAAATCAAATGCGTTCAATGATGGTGCCAGTGCCCACGGAAGAACCGCAGCACATGGTGATCAGTGCAGTGCTTTTGTCAGAGCGCTCCAGTTCGTGCAGTGCCGTGGTGATCAGGCGCGCCCCGGTAGAGCCCACCGGGTGACCCAGCGCGATGGCGCCGCCGTTGACGTTGACCTTGTCCATGTCCGCGTTGTAGACACTGGCCCAGGATAGCACCACGGCCGCGAACGCCTCGTTGATCTCAACCAGGTCGATATCATCGAGCGTCATGCCGGTTTTTTTCAGCAGGGCGGCGGTCGCGTCGACCGGCCCGTCCAGCAGGTAGTAGGGGTCGGTGCCAACCACGCAGTCCGCAAGTATGCGTGCGCGGGGCTTGAGTCCACGGGCTTTTGCCTCGTCGGCCGTCATCCACAGCACTGCAGCTGAGCCGTCGGAAATCTGCGAGGAGTTGCCCGGTGTGTGGATTTGTCCTTCCTGCACCGGGTTCAGACCGGCGAGCCCCTCGCGGGTGGTATCGCGCAGGCCCTGGTCGCGGCTCACAGAGCGCAGTTCGCCGGTGGGCTTGCCCTGTTCATCGAGTACCGGGGCTTCAACGGTGAATACCTCGCGATCAAAGCGGCCTTCGTCCCAGGCCTGTTTGGCGCGCGCCTGGGAGTGAAACGCCAGCTCGTCTGCCATCTCGCGCGTGATACCGCGATTGTCGGCAATGCGCTGGGCGCTGGAAAACTGATCCGGTGTGGATTCCCAGGGCCAGTTCTCCGGTACGAAATAACCCGGCCCGTTGTAGACATTGGCACCGAGGCCAACGCGGCTCATCGCTTCCACACCGGCGGCGATGCCGATGTTCACAGAGCCGGCGCCCACGAGGGCGGAGATAACGTGATTGGCGGTCTGCGCTGAGCCGCACTGGTTGTCCAGCGTCGTGCCGCCGGTGGTGTAATCCTCACCGATGGTCAGCCAGGCATTGCGCGCGATATTGCCGGCCTGCTCGCCCGCCTGTGTCACGCAGCCGGCGGCGAGGTAATCCACGTCGCTGTATTCCAGCCCGCTGCGCTTGATCAGCTCTTTATAGGACAGCGCCAGCAGTTCGGTGGCGTGAAAATCGGTGAGGTCGCCAACGCCCGGCTTGCCGCGGGCAATAGGTGTTCTGACGGCTTCTACAATGACGGCTTCGCGCATGGTGTGTCCTCGGATAGATGGTCGTGAACGAACGACGGAAAACGTGCCCGGCAGTAAAGACTGGCGCCACAGTGTACAAGACGGCAGCGCTGCCGCAATGACATTTCCCGTCAAAACAGGGGCGCTATTCTGCCGTTTTTCAGTGACTTAGGCAGTTTTCCCCGGGGGAGAAGCAAGCCATGGTATAGCTGATTGAGCCAGCGGCGGATTGGTTCCGGTAGTGGGTCCACCGGGCCGCGTGTACCATGACGCGCAGCGCAGGTTCTGGCGCAGATCCCATCCCGGAGGACCCCCTATGAAGCAATACGCATATGACGATATCGAAGGCCTGCAGGCGCTTGTCTCGGAGGAGTTTGGCCAGTGGAGTGAACCGTTTCAGATCACCCAGGAACTGATCAATCAGTTCGCCGACCTCACCGGCGACCACAACTGGATTCACGTTGACGAGGAGCGCTCGAAGAACGAGGGGCCCTTCGGCACGACCATCGCCCATGGCTTCATGACACTGGTGATGATGCCACGTCTGCGCGGCAAGCCGACTTTTGAGATCACCGGCTACAATGCGATCGTCAATTATGGCTCCAACAAACTGCGCTTCACCGGGCCGGTACCTGCCGGCAGCTCGATACGCATGCGCAGCCGCGTAAAGGAAGTGACCCAGTCGCCCAAAGGCACCATGGTCACCCAGGAGCAGCACATACACATAGAGGGCCAGGATGAGCGTCCGGTGGTGATCTACGAGCTGATTATCATCTACCTGTAAACGCGGTAGTCGCGGTGCGGTGCTACACTCATACCTCACCACAGAGACAGTTGCTCATGCGAAGTATTACTTTCCTGGTCTTTCTCGTTGTCGTGCTGACCGGTTGCAAGCTCGTTATCATCGTGCCGGAAGGCGGCAGTGTGGCCTCGGGTAGCGGCGAAGAAGACTGTGCCGAAAGTGCCTCGTGTGTCATCGAAGTTAACGCGGCAGACTTCCAGGACATTTTTATTGCGATTCCTGCGTCGGGATACAAGTTCGTGCAGTGGTCCCACGATTCAGTCTGCGCTGATCGACAAAATCCGGTCTGTCCCACCTCCAACGTAGAATATGCGGGAATTCCCGATGCGATGGCGGCGATTAATTCCGATGCCGAGTTTTATCTGCGCCCCATATTTACCCCGGTCAGCACAGCGGCCGGGCCGAAACGCATCGTCAGGGATGCAGACGGCGACTTTGTCGGCGAGGTAATCGATATCACGGCCGTGAACGAAGCCCGCGTTGTGCGCCCCTTTACTGACCCGGCAGGCTCGCTGCACCACTTCCTGTTCCGGGTAACGCCAGATTCGCTGCTGCCTGTCGGAACACTCGGAGAGCAACTCGACATTCGCCATGGCGATGCAAGTTGTGATCCCGATGACGTCTGGACCATCATGAGTACCATCGGCCCAATCGAGCCGACGCTGGGTCCGTACTTTGATACGAACCTCAGGGTGGCCAGGATGGTGACTTCCTCACTTGAAGAGGTGTGGTCAGTGGTGCAACTGGTGGCGCAGGCGAGTGCTTTTAACGCGTATACGCTTTTGACCAGCGGTGATTGTTTGCCCGCGGGTGCCCCCCTGCCGATGCGTAGAGTTGAAGTCGTCGCGGAAGACTGGCTGGGCGACCTGAGCCCGCCCTATTCGATGGTAGAGGAATAGTGAGTCGGGGAATGAGCGGGCCGCCGACCTCCCAAACAGCCTCGGGCTGACAACAACGATAAAGGTAAGCCCATGTTCAAGCGTGTTCTGATGATATTCGCGTTGCTCCTGGTGGCAGGCGTCGCGGTGCTCTGGTTTATTGTGCTGGCTCCCGTGCGCGAGCTTACCGCCGCCGCATCGCCGACAACTGCACTGGATGATTATGCCCTGCAGGACGATTCGCGTATCCCGGTGCCGGCCACGGAGCCACTGCGGGAGCGCCCCTACAATCCGTTGAAGAACGTCTATTGGGGTGAACTACACATTCACACCCAGGAGAGCTTTGACGCCAAGCTGTTCGGTAACTCCCTGGGTGTGGAAGATGCCTACCGGTTCGCCAGGGGAGAGCCGTTGCGCAGTGACGGTGGCGAATTGATGCAGTTGTCGCGCCCGCTGGATTTCCTCGCCATCACCGATCACTCGGAGAGCTTCGGTCTGCGGACGCGCTGTGCCGATGCGGGTTTGTCATGGAACGAGAAGATCAATTGCTACTTTCTGGAAACACCGAGCCTCACGGTATTCCTGCTAATCAGAGCGCTTGCCGACCAGGAGACTGAAGCCCTCGCGAGAGGCGAGCCGGGTGTCTACCAAAACCGGTCGCGCCCCAGGCTGGACTATCAAAGTTGGCCCATCTGCCGCGACGAGTCCGACCCGGATCGCTGCTACCGCGACAGCAACAGTGACTGGGCGCGCTACCGCGCTCTGGCCGACCAGTACAATGAGCCCGGCGTACTTACGACTTTCGCCGGCTATGAATTCTCGCCCGCCCTGCCGCAGTCGGGCAAACACCATCGCAACGTGATTTTTAATGGCGACGATCTGCCGACACACGCCGTGTCGTCCCTGGACGTGGGCAATGCCACTGACCTGTGGCGCGAATTGGAGACTACCTGTACCGGTGACTGTGATTTCCTGACCATACCGCACAATATGAACAAGGGCTGGGGCCTGTTCTACAGCCCCTACACCTGGGATGGCAAGGCGTACGACGAGGCTGGTTGGCGTTTGCGTGACGCGCGTGAGCCCATTGCCGAGATCTACCAGGTGAAGGGTGCCTCAGAGTGTGCGCTGGGTGTCGGTGCCACGGATGAGGAGTGTGCCTTCGGGCAGGTGCTGCCGCCGTGTGAGGCTGGCGAGCTGGGCGGCTGTGCCTTTACCTCGAGCTTTGCGCGCCAGGGCCTGAAAATCGGCCTGCAACTGGAGCGGGACAAGGGTTTTAATCCACTCGCTTTCGGATTCATTGCCGCTACGGATACGCACAACGCCAATCCCGGTGATGCCGAGGAGTGGGACTACGTGGGCAAAGTCGGCACGGTGACCTCACCGGCCGTGCGGCGCATGCGCGAGTGGCCCGATCGCAAGCCCTACGAGTCCAACCTGCAACATCACACGTCCGGCGGTTTGGCTGCGGTGTGGGCCGAGGAAAATACCCGCGACGCGCTGTTCTCGGCGATGCAGCGCAAGGAAACCTACGCCACCTCTGGGCCGCGTATCGGGTTACGGTTTTTTGCCGGGTGGGGTTTCGATGAGGAGATCGTCAATGATCCGGGCGCGATCGCGCTCGCTACCGGTGCCGGCGTGCCCATGGGGGGCATCCTCAAACCGCTGGACGCGGGGCGGGGTAGCCCCGCATTTTTTGTCTGGGCAGCGGCCGACCCGCTCAGCGCACCGCTGCAGCGTATCCAGATGGTCAAGGGCTGGATCGATGAGCAAGGCGTTACCCATGAAGCGGTGCGCGATATCGCCTGCGCCGGCGGTGTGCCGGTGGATACGACGACAGCGCGTTGCCCTGAGGGCGACGCTGGCGTCAACATCGCCGATTGCAGCCTGACGGGTTCCCAGGGCGCGACTGAACTCAGCGTTGTCTGGCGGGACCCGCACTACGATCCCCAGCAGAGCGCCTTTTATTACACCCGTGTGTTACAGAATCCCACCTGCCGCTGGTCAACTTACGATGCCATCCGGTTGGGGCGCGAACCGCCGCCGCAAGTGCCGGCCACCCTGCGTGAGCGCGCCTGGTCATCGCCGATCTGGTTGCAGGCGGTCGACTGACAACCCGCAGACGCGGGACACTGGTACATAGCGGCGGCGAGTGGTAATAATAAGCGTTCGGTATCCCACTGGAAGCGTCACCATGGCAGAAGCGCTGGCATCGACCACCCCGTCCGGAACTCACGCCCGGCAACCTGCCGCCGGGAACAAGGAAGGCCTTCCGGATTTCCTGCCGCAACGCCCCCGCGTGCATCGGGGGTGTGAACTGCACGGTTACTCGCCGCTGGAACGTGAGGACGATTACTGGGTAGACGACGCCGCCATCCGCGGCGAGATTCCCGCTGACCTGCACGGTACGCTGTTTCAGACCTGCGTCGGTCGCAACGAGGTCGGGGGCCAGCAATTCGGTCACTGGTTTGACGGTGACGGGGTGATTAACGCGGTCACGTTTACGGCCGGCAAGGTGCATTTTCGCAACCGCTACGTGCGCACCGAAAAGTATGTTCGTGAGAGTGAGGCCCAGCGCATTCTTTATCGCGGTGTGGGCACGCAGATACCCGGCGGCATGTTGCGCAATATGTTTCGCACGCCGGGCAACGCCGCCAACACCAGCGTGGTTCTGCACGGCGGCAAGCTGCTCGCACTGTGGGAAGGTGGCAAGCCCTACGAACTGGATCCGGCCACCCTGGAAACCGTCGGCGAATACAATTTTGAGGGTGCGCTGAAAATGGGGCAGCCCTTCAGTGCCCATGCGCGGCTTGATCCGCGTAGCGGTAATCTCTACAACTTCGGCGTCTTTGGCGTGCCCAAACCCAAGCTCCATTTCTACGCCATCGACCCGACGGGGCGCATGGTGCTGAATCGCTCCCACTATGTGGGTGAATATTCCATGTTGCACGACTTTGCGATCACCGAGCGCTACGCGGTGTTCGTGCTGTGTCCTGCCTTTATGCGTCGGCCCTTCCGCTTCCTGTTCGGCCTGAGCAGCATCATGGAATCCATTGATTTCGACGCCAGCGAGAAGACCAAAATCGTCGTCCTGGACCTGCAAAGCGGCGATATCGTCACGTCCTGTGAACTCGACAGTTTCTTCGGTTTTCACCTGGGTAATGCCCGTGAAGCCGGCGATACGTTGAGCGTGGACGTTTTGTGCGTTTCTGATATGGAGGTGATGGGGGCGCTAGCGGACGTGTACCAGGAAAGTAGCGATGACGCCGACTTCCTCGCCGATGGCGCACAGTTTATTCGCTTCCACCTCGACCTGGTAAACGGCGGTGTGCGCAGTGAGCCCGTTGCCGGCGCTATCTCGGGCGAGTTCCCCGCCTGGAATTTGTCGCGCACGGGCACTGACAACCGCTTCACCTGGCTGGCGACCATCGTGGAAAACGGTACGCCCTACGGCTTCAATGCCTGCCAGAAAATTGACCACGCCAGCGGCGAACTGCGGCTGCATGATTACGGCGAAGGTCGCTTCACATCCGAGATAAACTTTATTCCCCGCGTGGGTGCCACCGAGGAAGACGACGGTTACCTGGTGTCGATCGTGTATAACCGCGAGCGCCGCAAGAGTGAGATCGTATTGGTCGATGCCCGGGACATGCAGCATGAGCTGGCTGTGATAGCGCTGCCCACACACATTCCCTTCGGTTTTCACGGTAATTTCTATACACAGACCTACCGTTAGGCCGTGCGCCCCTCGCGGTATCGCACCGTGCGGGTTTGCTGAAACCCGCAGTTCGCTGGCAGGTGTGAATGCCAGGAGCTGGCCAACCGGTCTAATTTACTGATCCGGGCTGAAGTGCCCAAACGTCTCCCCGGTTTGCAGTCTCCCTATAGCGGTTAGCGGCAGCCTGTCATGATCCTTTAGTGCGCGATCGTAGAGTTTCGTCACATTGCGCGCAGTTGGCGTGGACACCGCCTGTTTTCGTGTTTCAGAATGCCCCGAGGGGACATGCTTCGGGGGATAGGCTTGCCTTTAACAATAACAATAGTCGCGGCAGCGCCAGCGATTTGCGCAGTGCCCGTCAGCGGGTGCCTGGCCCTGGCCTCATTTCCGGGTGCCCGGCAACGCGCTGGCGTACGCTGTGTCACCGTCCAGGTCAGCTGGCGTTGCGGGTATACAGAACATGCCTGTTAGCTATCGTTCGAAACTGCTGCTTTGCGTGCTCGTCGTGGTGCTTGTGACGCTGGCCAGCAATATGCTCGCCCTCTCGCGCGCGACCGCGGAAATATCAGAGCGTCTGGTAACGGAGAAGCTGGCGTTCATACAGCGCGGCTTCGCGGCGCAACTGGATAGCGATTTTGATCGGCTGCAGCTGTGGGCTGAGGTGCTGGTAGCTGATGTCGCATCCGGACGCGCGCTTACCCACGCGGATCAAGACGCCTTCGACAGCCTGTTGCTTGAGTACCGCGAAATGCGCGATGCGCACGTGGCGCTGTTACTGGATCACAACCTGGAGGTAGTGGTGGGTACCCGTGAAGCGACATCGTTGTCGCTCTCACCGGCAGACGCCATGCCGTCACCTGTCGCGGGAAGCCTGCGAACCGCTGCCGTCGTCGATGGTAGTCCCTACCAGTTTCTCCTGGTGCCCCTGTCAGTGCAGGACTTCAAAGGCTGGATTGGCGTGGGTGCCGCGCTGGACGACGCCTTCTTTGAACGCCTGCGCAGTGCGCTGGGCGCCGAGCTTACGCTGGTTTACGGCGACGGTAGCGATGTGCACTTTGCCTCAACGCTTGACGTGGATTGGCTGCGAGGAGAGCGACGCGGCGCTGAAATGAGCGCGGCAACAAGCCAGCTGTTGCAGTGGCTTGAGTCGTACAACTGGGTGAGTGAAGCCGTATCGCTGCAAGGTCTCGGTGATACGCAGATGCAGGTGGTGCTTTCCACATCGCTGGACGCGGCGTTGGCGCAGCACCAGCCCATTCGATCACAAATGGTACTCGCCGCCCTGGCGGCGATGCTGTTGGCAATGATAGCCGCGCTGATAATCGCACGCTGGGCAACACTGCCGGTTGCGCGCCTGATCAACGCGGTGGAAAAAATCGCTGACGGTGATTACACGCAGGAGGTGAGCCTCGGCGTGGATCGGGAACTACGCAAGCTCGGCGGCGCAATGAATACCATGCGCCAGTCCATCGCGGAGCGCGAGTTACGCATTCGGCATCATGCCCTGCACGACATGGTGACCCAGCTGCCCAACCGCGATTACATCCGTTCAAGGTTTGACAGCCACCTGCGCGATGGTCATTCCGGCAGTGAATTTGCATTGTGCCTTCTGCAGGTGAAAAACCTGTCCAAACTTGCAGAGCTATACGGCTCCTCGTTCAGCGACTCGGCATTGAAGGCGGTAGCCGATCGCCTGTGTGAAAAACTGCGCCGCGGCGACCTTTGTGCCCGCGTCGCAGACAACCAGATACTGCTGTTTTACGAGGGCCTGGATCACGCCGGGGTAGAGCAGGTAGTCAAAAAGCTGTACCGGGAATTCAGCGATCCGGTGGCAGTGCAGGGCGTGGCGCTGCAGGTTGAGCTGACCCTGGGATTCGTGCTTTGTCCGCAGCATGGGCATGACTTTGATGACGTATTGGGCCGCGCGCAAATCGCCCTGGCGCGGGCGCGCTTCAGCAACAGCCTTTATGAAATCTACAGGATCGGCCAGGACGAGAGCCATCTGCGCCAGATACGTATGGCCAGCCGTTTGCAACTCGCCGTTGAGGAGCGTGCCTTCACACTGTTGTACCAGCCGAAGTACCGCCTGGAACAGCAATCTGTCGAAGAGGTCGAGGCACTACTGCGCTGGACGGACGATGAGTTGGGAGAGGTTTGTCCGGAAGAGTTTATTCCCCTGGCAGAGCAGATGGGGTTTATCTCCAGAATATCTGATCTGGTGCTCGACCTGGTGATCGATCAGCAACTGCGTTGGCGCGCCGCCGGCATGGATTTAACCACCTGCGTGAATTTGTCAGGCGAAGATGTGTTGCACGAGAATTTCGTCGGCTCCGCAATAGATCGATTGTCACGTAGCGGTCTGCCCGCGCACGCCCTGGTAATGGAAATCACTGAAACTGCCATGGTCACGGATATGGAGCGGGCGCTGGCCAACCTCAGTTTGTTTGAGGCAGCCGGTATCAGGATGGCGATCGACGATTTTGGCACTGGCTATTCGTCCCTCGCGCAGCTCAAGTCGCTGCCCGTGCACGAACTCAAGATAGACAGGAGCCTTGTGCAGGAGCTTGACGCCAGCCACGACGACCAACTGATCGTGCGTTCCACCATTGAAATGGCGCACTCCATGGGGCTCAAAGTTGTTGCCGAGGGTGTCGAAAACCAGGCCAGCCTCACGCTGCTGCGCGAGATGGGATGCGATGCCATCCAGGGCTTCTTCCTGGCCAGGCCGATGGCGGCCGCGGACCTGGTTATCTGGCTAGCCAGGCCGCCGCACTACCTGATGGACATACGGGCGGCTCTGGAAGAAGCCGTCTGACTGTCTGATTGTCGCGCGCATTGCGTGCGCAAATTGCGAAAACATGAACGGAGTAGAAGTAATGCGTGAACAGTCTCACCTGGATGCTGATGCGAAAGCGGTAATGGAGTTTAGCGGGCAGGTTCTGGGCGAGTTGCAAAGCGGCAAGCTGGTATTGCCAATGCTGCCCGAGGTGACTCTCCGGGTGAGCGATCTGACCAGCGATCCCAATGCCTCGTTGCAGGATCTGGCCACATTGATCGTGACCGATGCAACACTGGCATCGCAACTGATCAAGGTCTCCAACAGCCCGCTGTATCGCGGAAGGGAGCCGATTGAGACTGTGCCCATAGCCGTTTCGCGGCTGGGCTTCAGGGCCGTCAGAAACCTTGTGTCCAGCCTCGCGATGCAGCAGATGTTCACCGCGACGTCACCGCGTGTCGAGCAGCACCTGCGCAATATGTGGGAACTGAATGTGGACGTGTCGGCGCGTAGCCAGTTGCTGGCGGCGTCCGTACCCGGAGTGGCGGTTGACGAGGCCATGCTCGCGGGGCTGATCCACAACATCGGTATCCTGCCGCTGCTGGTGAAAGCCGACGAGAATCCCGAGCTTATCGAAGATGAAGCCGCGCTGGACGCGTTGATCGCCGATGTCAGTGCGCAGATCGGAGTGGCGGTACTGGAGAGCTGGGACTTCCCTGCCAGTCTCGTTGCTGTCGTTGAGCACTACCGAGAGTTTGACCGGCAGGCGGCGAATGATCCTGATCTGATTGACGTGGTGCAGGTGGCCAGTTTGCAAAGCCACCTGACGGACCTCTCCCGCCTCAATGTGCACAGTCTGAACGAGGTGCGGGCGTTTCAGCGACTCGGTGTGCAGACCGAGGTCGAGGTCGACGAGTTCGATGAAAACAGCGAGGAGTACGCAGCAGCCCTGCGCATGTTCGGTTAGGCACCTTATCTGCTGCGACGACAGTGAGCCTTGCATTCACCCCGCCTGGCGGCCGGATCGCTGCCGCTACTGGAATGGACGCTGACGAGTTGCCCCTGCAGGTGTGCGGCAGGTGTTGCTCAACCGTATCCAGGCCTTACACTGTCGACTGAAGTCGGGCATTCCTGCCGGGCGTCCCAGGGATGGAGTCCACACCAGTGAACCAGAATTTGAGTAGACGACTTGCGCCGGCGGCTGTGCTTTTGGGCATGCTGGCACTGCTGTGCGGCTGTGGCACCAATCCCGTCACCGGGGAAACGGAGCTGCAGTTCATTTCCACCACCCAGGAAATACGCATGGGCGAGCAGGCGTATTTCCCCACCCGCCAGGTGCAGGGCGGAGACTATGTGGTACACCCTGACGTGACTGCCTATGTGCGGTCGGTCAACCAGCGACTGACTGCCGTCGCGCACCGCGATCTGCCGTTCGAAATCGTGGTGCTCAACAGTTCCGTACCCAATGCCTGGGCCATGCCCGGGGGCAAGATGGCCATTAATCGCGGTTTGCTGGTGAAGTTGCAGAGCGAGGCGGAACTCGCTGCGGTGCTAGGGCACGAGATCGTGCACTCCGCCGCGCGGCACAGCGCCCAGGCGCAGGAGCGGGGGATGCTGCTGCAGGGTGGCCTGTTGGCGGCGCAGGTGGCGGCGGCGGGTAGTGATTACCGCGATCTGATCGCCGGCGGTTCGCTGCTGGGTGCGCAGTTGGTGAGCACCAAGTACGGGCGCGATGCGGAATTGGAGGCCGATCTCTACGGCATGCAGTACATGTTCGAGGCGGGCTATAACCCCGCGGCGGCGATAGATTTACAGCAGACCTTTGTCAGTCTTTCTGAGGGCAGGCAAAGCAACTGGCTGGACGGCCTGTTTGCCTCGCATCCCCCATCGCAGGCGCGGGTAGAGCGAAATCGCGAAACCGCCTCCCGCCTTGGCGGCAGTGAGCTGGAGTACGGCAGGCAGCGCTATCGCAGCGCCATGGCGCCCTTGCTCAAGGATCAGGCCGCCTATGATGCCCATGACGCTGCCCTGAAGGCCGCGGCGAAAAAGCAGTACCAGGAAGCGGATCGCCTGGCCGACAAGGCGATCCGTCTGCAGCCGCGGGAGGCCAAGTTTCATGGCCTGAAGGGTGACCTGGCGCTGGTGACGGACAAGTATCAGAGCGCAACGCGCCACTACGACAAGGCCATCGCGCGGTACCCGGAGTACTTTGCTTTTCACCTGCAGAAGGGATTGGCCCTGCGGGAACTGGGCAGGGTGGAGCCGGCGGTCGCATCCCTGCGGCGAAGCAATGAGCTGTTGCCCAACCCCATAGCGCAGAAACTGCTGGGTGATTTTGCGCTGCTGGAAGGGAACCGTAGCGCGGCGTTGAGCTACTACCAGTCAGCGGCAGGTTCACAATCGCCATACGGCGAGGAAGCCAGGGTGGCACTGGCCCAACTGCAACTCGAAGACAAACCTGGACAGTACCTGAAGAGCGCGCTGGCCCGGGACGCACAGGGAAGAATCGTGATCGTTGTGCGCAACGAGTCTCCGCTCACGGTAACGAATATCGAGGTCGGCGCCGCGTATTTTGACCCTAACGGGCGCCAGCTGAGTGAAGCAAAACGCTACCGCGTGCGCGGTACGCTGCCTGCGGGTAAGCAGGCCAGCGTCGTCACCCGTTTGCAGGAGGGCAGGGGGTTGCGCGCTGCAGTGCTGAGCGCGCGCATTGCCGAGTAGGCACTTGCCGCCGGCCCCTAGCCGTCGAGCTTACCCAATAGTGCACCGCCGGTGGGGATGCCCACGCCAGATGTGACCAGCGCATGATTCACCGGCTTGTTCGGCTGGTTGAGGGAGGTGCCGCGCACCAGTCTTGCTGCCTCGACGATACCGTTCACACCGTGGATATAGGCCTCAGAGAGTTGTCCGCCGTGTGTATTGGTGGGCAGGCGGCCGTCCGGGCGCATGGCGCCGTCCAGCACAAAGTCGCCTGACTCGCCGAAGCCGCAGAAATTCCATGCTTCCAGCTGCCACAGCACGATGGGTGAAAACGCATCGTAGATCACGGCCGCGTCGATGTCGTCCGGGGTGAGACCGGACATCTCGTAGCAATTCTTTGCCGCGATCTCCATCTCCGGAATGCCGGCAAACTCCTCCCGGTAGAAGGAGGTCATCTGCTCCTGGTCAGCCGCGGCGGCCTGCGCCACGCCGCGCACCGCGACACCGGGTTGTTTCAGGTCGCGCGCACGCTCCGGGGTGGTGACGATGACGCAGGATGCGCCGTCGCTTTCCTGGCAGCAGTCAAACAGCTGTAGCGGGTCGGCGATGGTGCGCGCGTTGTCATACTCTTCGCGATCGAAGTGTCGCCCGTGGAAAAAGGCGTTGGGATTATTGACCGCGTACTCACGGGTGGCGTGGGCAACTTCAAACAGCGCATCCTTGGTGATACCGGTCAGGTGCATCCAGCGCTGGGTGAACATGGCTACCCAGGAGGCCGGGGTCAGCAAGCCATAGGGCATGTACCAGCCCCAGTGAATGGCGTCGGCAGTCATGATGTCGCCCGAGACGCCGTCGGAGAAGCGGTGGCCGGAGCGGCCATTCAATGCGCGGAACACCGCAACGCACTCAGCCATCCCCGTGGACACGGCCATGACCGCCTGGTGCAGGCTGCCGGTGGCGGCGCCGCCGCCGTAGTGGGAGCGGCCCCAGAAGGTCATGTCGCCGGTGCCGACGGCGCGTGCCACTTCGATCTCGTCATTGGAATCCATGGTGAAGGTGGCAAAGCCGTCGATGTCGGTGGGCTTCAGGCCCGCGTCATCGATTGCGCCCTTCACGGCCTGGGCGGCGAGATTGAGTTCGGATACGCCGGAGTTCTTAGTGAACCTGGTATTGTGTACACCGACGATAACCGCCTTGTCCTTTACATTTGCGACCACGGTTTAAGCCTCCCTCGGCAGTGCCAGTTGAACGGTGCCCTGCATATGCATGCCCCAGATGTTGTTTTCGCCGGCTACAGCGACGTCGACCACGCCGGTGTCGGCATCAATCGCCGTCACTTCGCCGGTCATGGTCATTACCATGCCGGGCACATTGGGCGCGCCCAGCTGCAGGTCAATGGATTTCACCACGGCCTCCGGGCCGGACCAGTCCGTGGCATAGCGGGTCATCAGGCCCTGGCTGGTCAGGATATTCATAAACACGTCGGGCATACCGATGGCCTGGGCTTCGGCCTTGTTATGGTGCACCGGTTCAAAATCACGCGTCGCCAGCGCGCCGCAGACGACCAGGCCAGTGGTGATATCCACATCCACCGCGCCCAGCTTGTCACCGACGGAAACCTCGGCGCAGCTCAGTGTCTTGTAGTCGCTCATCTTTCTACTCCTGTGCGCTTATGCCGGGTAAAACTGCGGCAGTAGGGTTTTCTCATCCACCTGTTCGATCTTGCCCTTGACGCGCATGCCTATCTGCACGTCCTCGTACTCGCAGCCGACCAGGTTGGAGACGATATTGGTACCTTCGCCCAGTTTGATAACGGCGCAGATGGGGTCTTTCGGGTAACCCGGGATCGCCGGGTGACGCAGGCAGGTGTAGGAAAGCACCTCGCCATCCAGGGATGATTCGATGGAGTCCCACTCCATAGACTGGCACTCGCCACACATCGGTCGCGGCGGATGGCGCAGCGTCTGACAACTCTTGCAACGCTGTATCAATACCTTGCCTTCATCGACGGCGTCCCACCACCAGCCGTTATCCTGGCCGCGTGGTGAGGCGATGCGTGTAGGCACTTCCAGTCCGCCATCATCGCTGCTGGCAGCCGCTGGCTGCTCCTGTGGAATGAACTTCAATACCTTGAAGCGCTGTGTTCCGACCACTTCGCCAGCCTGGTCAGTAAAAGTGGCCAGGGTTTCGAAGAAATACCCGGTACCGCGCGAGGTGGTTTTTCGCTCGGAAATATTGTCGATCACCATCTGCATGGACACATTGTCGCCCGGGCCTACCTCTTTGACGTATTCCTGCTTGACGTTAGTGCCCAGCACGCCGGTGTAGCCGTACCGGTTGAAGGTTTCCACCAGGTCTACCTGGGCGTTGGGTGCGCGCCCCCTGGTGGCGGCAAACCCTTCCTGCCCCCAGACGTACATCATTGCGGGCGGCGCGATCGTTTTGCCGCGCGCACTTTGTTGTGCCCACGCTGGGTCCAGGTAGGCCGGGTTGGTCTCGCCCAATACCTCGGCCCACTGGCGAATCATTGCCATGTTGACATCGTCAGGCGCCGGGGTAGGGGGGCAAACCTCCCTGCCAACAAAGGCATAGATCTCTTCTTCGAAGGCTTTCTGTTCGTCAGCATTCATGGGGTTGTAGTCCTTTCTCGAACGGTAATTATCAATGCGCCGTGTTGCACAATGTGTGTAGCGGCGAGGCAGGCACTGCTAGCGGTGTACGGGCATGCCCAGCCCGTGTGTTGCCACCAGTCCGCGCAGCACTTCCACGACACCGCCGCCAAAGGTGTTGATGGTGGCGCGGCGATACTCGTGCTCAAGATCGCCGTGCAGGGCGGCGCCCTCGCTGCCCGCGGCGATCAGGGCGTGTGGGCCGACCACGTCCATCAGCAGGCGGCACAGTTCCAGCATGATTTCAGTTGAATACACCTTAATGGCGGAGGGGAACACGGGGTCCATGGAGTGCTGATCCAGTTGCCAGGACATACGGGCATTCATCACCCGCATCGCTTCGAGATGCGCGTAGCACTCGGCGAGATTGCGCTGCGTCGTAGGGTCATCAATCACTCTGCGGCCATCGGCGCCTTTGGTTTCCCGCGCCCAGTCCATGGCGCTGCGGAACAGTTTCCAGCCCTGGATGCCCCAGGCGGCCAGGCCCACGCGCTCGTGGTTCAACTGCTCGGTGATCAGGCCCCAGCCGCCGTTCTCCTGCCCAACAATCATGTCCAGCGGCACCTTCACATTGTCGTAGTAGGTGACATTGGTGTGCACACCGCCCACTGTGTGGATCGGTCCACGCGAAAAGCCCGGATCGTCAGTGGAGGCGACCAGGATAGAAATGCCCTTGTGTTTTTTCACGTCGGGGTCTGTGCGCACGGCGAGAAAAATGTAGTCAGCTCCTTCCGCACCGGAGGTAAACACCTTGTTGCCGTTGACCACGTAGTGATCGCCATTCTTGACGGCTGACGTGGTGAGCGATGCCAGGTCTGTGCCTGCCCCCGGCTCTGTATAGCCGATCGCAAAGTGCAGTTCGCCTGCGGCGATCCCGGGCAAGAAGCGCTGCTTCTGTTCCTCGGTGCCCTTGCTCATGATGGCCGGGCCTACGGTATTCAGGGTCACGAAGGGTGTGGGCGCACCCGCCAGCAGTGCTTCTTCGTAGCGGATTAGCTGCTCGCTCTCTGTCAGGCCGCGACCGCCGTACTGTTCCGGCCAGCCCACCGCCAGCATCTGGTCTTTGCCCTGTTGGCGAATAAGTTCCTTGTAGAGGCCGCCGCTTTCCGCGTTGCGCAGTTCTTCGCGATGCTCAGGCTTGATGAGGCTGGTGAAGTACGCGCGAAACTCACGGCGCAATTCGCGCTGGTGTTCAGTGTAATCGACAAACATCGGGTGACTCCTGGCGATTGATGGCACCATAATATTGATTTTGAATTCAAATTCAACTATTTTGTGGCCATGTCCAGATCGACAGCGTCCAAGGCTGTGAGCGAGGAGCAGTCCGCCAGGGTAGCGGCGACCGCCTCCGCCGACAGCGCCAAAACCGCCAAGGGAGAGCGCGCACGCGCAGGCCTGAAGGCGGCGGCGCTGCGCGTGCTGGAGCGTCAGGGCTATCACCGCATGCGAATTGCCGACGTCACGCAGGAGGCAGGCGTGGCGCAGGGATTGTTCTATCACTACTTCAAAGACCTGAAGTCGCTCACTGTTGAGGTTTTGTCGGATTTTGCCAGCGCCAGCAACGATCCCGAGGAAATAGAGAAAGACGTACCCAGGGGCGACTGGTATGCGCGCATCTACGCTCACAACCTGGTGATCGTGCGCAGCTATGCAAAGCGGCCGGGAGTGATGCGCTGCATGCTGCAACTGGCCGATGAAGACGAGGCGTTTTCTGCGTTGCTGCGCGAGAACTATCGCAACCAGCTTATGTGGCTGGTGGACCTGATGCCAAGGCTGTTTCCGGATGTGAAGTTTAAAAAGCACCAGGCGTTAATGGTGGTGTACTCGCTTGCCGGCATTGGCGAAGGCCTGCTGCGCGAATATTTTGTGAACGAAAGCAAGACACTGCGCGCCGCGAAACTGTCGGTGGAACAATTTGCCGAGCTGCTCAGCACCATGTATTACCGCGCGCTGTTTTTGCAAAACCCGAATGAAAAACAATTGAAGTACACGCGTAACCTGACCGCGATGGTGAGAACGCTTTAGAAAACGGCGCTGCAAGAGGCTTGCGACGTCCGAAACCGCGATGACAAACGAGGCAGTAGACAATGGAATTTAGTTTCAACGACGACCAGAACGCCATTCGCGATCTTGCGGCGCAGATTTTTGGCGATCGCGCGACAGACGAGTTCATGCTCGACTTTTCGCGCACCGACGAGACTTACGACGCGGTCCTGTGGCAGACGCTGGCTGAACAGGGTCTGCTGGGTGTGGCCGTACCGGAAGGCGCCGGCGGCACAGGCCTGGGCCTGATTGAGCTCTGTCTGGTGCTGGAAGAACAGGGCAGGCGCGTCGCGCCGGTGCCGCTGTTCGCTTCGCTGGTGCTGGGCGGCCTGCCACTGACCGAGTTTGGTAGCGCCGATCAACAGCAGCGTTATCTGGCTGCGCTGGCCACTGGCGAGGCGAAGTTCAGCGCGGCGCTGGCCGAGGTGGGGATGAACGCGGCCGTGGCAACGGCGGTGCATGCCGAGCAATCCGGCGACGACTGGGTGCTCAAAGGCAGTAAAGCGGTTGTGCCCGACGGTGCGGTGGCGGATTACATTCTGGTGCCTGCACAGACCAGTGCGGGCGAAACCTGGTTTATCGTCGCCGCGCAATCACCCGGTGTATCGGTGACACCGGTTGAGTTCAGTCTGTCGGGCGAGCGCGCGGCTCACCTCGAACTGGACGGCGTCACCGTGGGCGCCGGCGAGGTGTTGGGTACTGTGGGCCAGGGCGCACAGATCAGTGAATGGTTGTTGCAGCGCGCGAATGTCGGCCAGTGTGCACTGCAGGTTGGCGTTACTGAAGCGGCGATGCGACGCACGGCGGAATACGTCAGTGAGCGCAAGCAGTTCGGTATCCCGCTGGGATCTTTCCAGGCGCTGGCCATGCGCATGGCAGACAGCTATATCGATGTGGAAGCGATTCGCTCCACTTACTGGCTTGCATTGTGGCGGCTGAGCGAAAACCTGGATGCGCGCGCGGAAACCCGCGCCGCGAAGTGGTGGGCCTGTGACGCGGCGCACCGTATCGTTTCCACCGCGCAGCATCTGCACGGCGGCATGGGTGCGGATATCGAATACCCCATACATCGCTTCTTTCTGCTGGCCAAGCACATCAGTTATTCGCTGGGCAACGCCAGCCAGCAGCTGGAACAACTGGGCCGTCTGCTGGCCGAGGACGATTCGCTCGGCTTTCGCGCGTTGGAAGTGTAGGTGGAAGCGAACGCTTTGGCTGACGCATCGCGCATCAAGCCACCGCTGAACCCGGACAACGCGTGGTGGTGGGAAATGGCCGACGCGGGCAAGCTGGGCATACAGCGCTGCAGCGCCTGCCAGACATTGCGCCACCCGCCGCGGCCGATGTGCGGTGAATGCCGATCGCTGGAGTGGGAGGCCGTCGAAGCCAGCGGCCGCGGCACGATATGCAGCTACACGGTGCTCACTTACCCGCAATTCCCGGGGTATCAATACCCGCTGATCATTGTGCTCGTCGACCTGGAGGAGGGTACGCGCCTGACTTCACAACTGGTGGACTGCGATCCGGCGGATGTCGATTTTGACCTGCCAGTACAGATGTCGATTCAGCAAGACCCGGACGGTTTCAAGCTACCCGTCTTTCGATTGGCGGGGCGCTGATAATGCCTGTTTCGTTGAAGGACGAAGCCGCAATTGCCGGCATCGGGGTCACCGAGTTCAGTAAAGCGTCCGGCGTATCGGAACTGAACCTGGCGGCGCAATGTGTGACGGCAGCCTGCGAAGACGCCGGCATTGCCCCGTCCGAACTGGATGGCTTCGTCAGTTATACGCTCGATTCCTCGGATGAAATCGAGGTGGCACGCGCAGTAGGCGCCGGCGACTTGACGTTTTTCTCCAAGATTAACTACGGCGGCGGCGCTGCCGTGGGCACCATCGCCCAGGCGGCCATGGCGGTCGCCACGGGCCAGGCGAAGAACGTGGTTTGCTACCGGGCGATGAACGGCCGCTCCGGCAAGCGCATGGGGCAGGGTGTATCCGGAGACATTGTTACCTCCGATCTGGTGCACTGGTCCTGGTACATGACCTACGGCATGCTGATTCCGGGCTCATGGATCGCGATGATCGCGCACAAGTATATGCACCGCTACGGCGTAACCCGCGAAGATCTTGGCCGGGTAGCAATCTCGCAACGCAACTACGCGTTGAACAATCCGCGCGCGGCTGGCTACGGTAAGCCGCTGGATATGCAAACTTACCTGGCGCGCGATCCCATCGCCTACCCGCTGTGCCTGTACGACTTCTGCCAGGAAACCGATGGCGGTTGCGCGATACTGGTCACCAGCAGTGAGCGCGCACGGGATCTCCGCACCAGGCCCGCAGTTATTCGTGCGGTCACCCAGGCGAGCAGCCGGGGACAGGAACAGATGACCAGCTACTACCGCGACCAGATGGACACGCTGCCGGAAATGGAGCTGGCGGCCTCGCGTGTCTACGCGATGTCGGGCCTCGGTCCGGATGCTATCGACGCCGCCTGCCTGTACGATGCGTTTACTTCCGAGATCATCATGCAACTGGAGAGTTTTGGTTTCTGTGGTGCCGGAGAAGGCAAGGAGCTGGTGCGCGACGGTGCGCTGGATATCGACGGGCGTCTGCCCAACAACACACACGGTGGCCTGCTCTCAGAGGGCTACATCCACGGCATGAACAACATCGCCGAGGCGGTGCGTCTGGTGCGCGGAGAATCGGTCAACCAGCCGCCGAAATCTGTGGAGCACGTATTGGTCAGCAGCGGCGTGGGTGTGCCGACCGGCGCAATGATACTCGGTGCGGCGTGATTAACCGCGCGTCGCAATTGCAGTTGCCCTAACGCAAACAGGAGTCCGCAATGACAGACACCGACCTTCTCGCACGCCTGGATCGCCTGGAATCCCTGGATGAAATTCGTCAGCTGGCCGCGCGGTATTCCCTGTCGCTGGACATGCGTGACCTGGACGCCCACGTCAACCTGTTTGCCCCGGATATCCGCGTCAGCCGCGAAAAAACAGGGCGCGCGCACCTGAAGCGCTGGCTGGACGATACCCTGCGGCAACAGTTCACGGGAACGTCGCACCACATCGGCAATCACATCATCGAATTTGACGATGCTGACCATGCCCACGGCGTTGTCTATTCCAAGAACGAACACGAAACGCCCTGCGACAATGGCGATACCGAGTGGGTCATCATGCAGATGATCTATTGGGACAACTACGAACGCATCGAGGGCCGCTGGCTGTTTCGGCGTCGACTGCCCTGCTACTGGTATGCCACAGACCTGAACAAGCCGCCCGTTGGGCCCGACAAGATGCGTTGGCCGGACCGTGAGGCCTACGAAGGTGCCTATCACGCGCTGTGGCCAAGCTGGCAAGCGTTCTGGGCTACCCCGCCGGATAGTGACGAGCCCGAGGTCGCGCCGCCGGCGTCCCTGGACGATTTTCTGAATACCATGCGGCGCGGTGCGCCCGAGCCAAAGATTCGCGTGAGGTGAGTATGAGCGATTTGTTTTCCCCCCTGCGTCTTGGCGCGCTGGAACTGAAAAACCGCGTGATCATGGCGCCCATGACTCGCAGCCGCGCCGACAAAAACGCCGTGCCCACCGATGTCATGGTGGATTACTACCGGCAGCGGGCCGGGGCAGGGTTGATCGTGTCGGAGGGGATTGCACCGAGTGCTGCCGGCCTCGGTTATTGCCGTACGCCCGGCATCTACAGCGATGAGCAGGTGTCTGCATGGCGCGCGGTTACCGATGCCGTGCACGGAGAGGGCGGTATGATCGCCGCGCAGATCATGCACGTGGGCAGGGTGTCCAGCCACTACAATAAACCGCAGGGGGCGGAGACAATTGCGCCCTCTGACATTGCCGCACGGGGTGAAATCTACACCGACGAGGCCGGCATGCAGCCGCTGGACGCGCCGCGTGCGCTGCGCGGCGATGAGATCGCCGGCGTCGTCGAAGACTATCGCAGCGCAACGACCAACGCGTTTGATGCCGGCTTTGATGCAGTGGAATTGCACTGCACCAGCGGCTACCTCCCCGCCCAGTTTTTATCCACGGGCAGCAACCACCGCACGGATGAATACGGTGGCAGTGTCGAGAACCGATGCCGTTTCGCGCTGGAAGTCCTGCAGGCAATGATCAGCGTCAGTGGCCCCGGGCGGGTGGGCATTAGAATCTGTCCGGACAATCCCTTCAATGATCTACAGGACGACAATCCGCAGGAGACGTTTGACCACCTGCTGCAGGAAGTCGCCCGCATGAACCCCGCTTATCTGCACGTTATTCGCTTTCCCTCAGGCCGGGTCGACAATATTGCACTGGGCCAGCGCCATTGCAGTGATCGGCTGGTGCTGAATGAGAGTTTTACCTTTGAGGAAGGGCAGGCGGCAGTGGCTGACGGCGATGCCGCTGCGGTTTCCTTTGGCCGACCCTTTATCGCCAACCCGGACCTGGTGCAGCGCTGGCAGCACGGCAGGGCGTTGGCAGACTTCGATCCCGGCACGCTGTATTCCCCCGGCGCGGCGGGCTACAGCGATTACCCCGCGGCGACGGACTGAATTCGATTGGCCGTTGCATAAATTTGCACACGATGGCGCTGCGACCTGACGACTGGAAACACTATTCAATTCACAGACCGAACCGGAGAGGCCCTCATGCCCGTATCCCCCGTTGACCTGAAAAACAGTAAGTTGCTGATAACCGGCCCCACGGGCCAGGTGGCCCTGCCGGTAGTGGAGCACTTCGCCCGCATCGCCGATGTGTACGCCCTGGCGCGTTTCCGCAAGCAGGAAGACCGCGACAGGATAGAGGCGCTGGGTGCAACGGTGATCGCGGCTGATCTCGCGGACGCGGCGAGCCTCGACGCCGTGCCGGAGGATATTGACTACGTGCTCAACTTCGCCGTGGTGAAAAGCGGCGACTTTGATTACGACCTGGCCGCCAACGCCGAGGGCGTGGGTAACCTCATGCTGCGCTGCAAGAATGCCAGGGCGTTTGTGCACTTTTCCTCGACCGCGGTGTACGAATACGCCGGGCATGAACCGCGAGCTGAGGATGCGCCGCTGGGGGACAATCACCGGGTGATGTTTCCAACCTACAGCATTTCCAAGATCGCCGCGGAAACCGTGTGCAAATTTGTCGCGCACCAGCAGGGTATGCCCACCACCATCGCGCGCCTCAGCGTGCCCTACGGCGACAACGGCGGCTGGATGTACTACCACATGCTGATGATGCAGGGCGGGGTGCCCATTGAACTGCACCCGGACAAGCCGAATTACTACAACCCGCTGCACGCGCGCGATTACATTGAGAAAATACCGTACCTGCTGGGCGCGGCAACCGCCGAGGTAACGACCCTGAACTTCGGCGGTTCGCAAAAAGTCAGCATAGAAGAGTGGTGTGCTTACATCACAGAGCTGACCGGGCTGGAGCCGGTCTTCGCGGAGAATCCCAGGGCCTTCGGCAGCCTGTGTATAGATACCACACGCATGCACGAGCTGATCGGCGAGACCCGCGTTGACTGGCGCGAAGGCGTGCGCGCAATGCTGGAAAATCTGGCGCCGGATGTGCTCAAGGCCGCCGGCTGAGCAGAGCGGCCCGGATCGAACACCCGGGCGTCATCGAGGGTGCGACGGCGTTCTACTTGACCGCGCCGCCGCCGTCCACCGACAGTATCTGGCCGGTGACGAACGAGGCCCTGTCGCTGCACAGGAAGACCACCGCCTCGGCAATTTCCTCGGGCTCTCCCAGGCGATTCATGGCGGCGGCTTTTTTCAGTCCCTCGGCCATTTTCGGCTGCTCCTCAAAATACTTTTCCACGCCCGGTGTGCGAATGACGCCCGGCGACACCGCGTTGATGCGAATACCCTGGCTGCCGTATTCAGCAGCAGAGCTCTTGGTCAGCAGATTGACGCCACTTTTGGCGGCGGCGTAGGCCGTGTTGAACGCCTGGCCGCGCAGCGAGGCGTTCGACGAGATGTTGACGATGGCGCCGCCGCCGTTGGCCAGCATTGCCGGTATTTCGTACTTCATGCACAACCAGGTGTTGGTCAGGCACATGGCCAGCGTTTCGTCGAACACCTCCCGGGTGTACTCGTGAATCGGGCCCGAGCCACGTGACAGGGCGGCGCTGTTGCAGGCGATATCCAGGCGCCCGTGGCGGCTGATGGCTTGTTCCACCATGGCCTGGACCGACTCCTCCTTGCTGACGTCACCGAACACAAAGCTGGCTTCTCCGCCCGCTGAGCGAATGGCCTCGGCCGTTGCCTCACCGGTTTCTTCGTTGAAGTCCGAGACGACGACCGCGGCGCCTTCGCGTGCGCAGGCGATGGCAATGGCCCGGCCTATTCCCTGGCCTGCCCCGGTCACTATGCCCACCTTGTTGTCGAGAAGTCCCATGATTCACTCCCTGGTCTGCGCGTGAGGCCGCTGTGATAGTCAGTGGCGATGCGCCGAGGTGGCGGTGGCCAACCCGGCTTTGGATTTATCGCCTATGGTATTACCTGATGGCCCCGGAGACAGTGCCGATAACGCCAAGATGGTGGGCAAAAACTGTCAGCATTCAGAGACGTTTCAAGTTGGACGCAAACATCAAGTCAACTGGCGGTTGACGTCACAGGCAGCAAGCGCTGGATGGCACATACTGTGACTTACGGCAGTGATTGCAACAGGTTGAGGAGGTAAATCTATGTTGTTGGCAGATCGAGTAGCATTGGTAACCGGTGCTGGACAGGGTGTGGGGCAGGGGATCGCCCTGGCGCTGGCGGCGGAAGGTGCACGCATTGCCGTGACCGGCCGCACGCTGGAAAAGCTGCAGGCAACCTGCGACCTGATCGCAGAGCGCGGCGGCGACGCTCACCCGGTTCAGTGTGACGTGAAGTCAGCCGACTCATTGCGCGCCTGCGTGGACGCAGTCGTCGCCCACTTCGGTACCGTGGATATCCTGGTTAACAACGCCCAGGAAGTGCCGCTGGGGACGCTGGATGAGGTCACCGACGAGAGCTTCATGGCGGGCCTGGAATCGGGGCCGGTGGCAACCCTGCGCCTGATGAAGCTGTGCCGGCCGCACCTGGGCGAGGGCGGGTGTATTGTTAATCTCGCCAGCAGTGCGGCCAAGCGCTGGGATATGACCGGTTACGGCGCCTACGCCGCGACCAAGGAAGCGATACGTTCCCTGACGCGCGCGGCCGCCTGTGAGTGGGGCCCGGAGGGTATTCGTACCAACGTGATACTGCCCCACGCGAAGTCTCCCGGCCTCGCCTGGTGGATGGAGAACTACCCGGAAGAGGCCGCCGAGTTTGTGGCAAGTATTCCGCAGCGCCGCGTGGGCGAGTGTGAGGCTGATATCGGTCGTTTCGTGGCCCTGTTGTGCAGTGATGGTTCAGGGTATGTGAATGGCCAGAGCATCGCCCTGGACGGCGGGCAGGCGTTTCTGGGGTAGGCCATGCCCCAGCGCGGTTGCTGTGCGACTTGTGTCGCTTTCTGAGGTGACACAGCTATCGGGAGAGAATGTGTCGCGCAATCGCAAAACACTGGCGCGTTAGCGCATGCGCAAGGCGGTGCTGTTGGGCCTATAATTAGGCTTGTCAGTGATAGTGCGCGCCTTCGACGCGGGCGCCGTAGTGGTGTGATTATGAAAGTCAGTGACTATCTGTCCCGCGATGAAGTGGCCTACTTCACTTCGAAGAGCGATTGGCATGCCTGGCGCCTGGTGCTGGGCAACTGGGCCTTTATCGCGGCAATCTTCGCAGTGGTCGGTGCCTACCCGAACCCGGTCACGATCGTGGCCGCGATCATATTGCTGGCGGGTCGCCAGTTGGGCCTGTCGGTGCTGATGCACGACTGCGGCCACCGCACCTTGTTCAAGAGTCAGCGGCTGAACGACGTGATCGGCCAGTGGTTATGTGCGCTGCCGGTCATGAGTGATCAGCCGTCCTACGCGCGCGGCCACCTGGAGCACCATCGCAAAGCCGGTAGCCACGAGGACCCGGATCTGCCCAACTACCAGAGCTATCCGGTGTCCAAGGAGAGCTTCAGGCGCAAGGTCTGGCGCGATCTCAGCGGACAGACGGGCTTCAAGCTGATTTCGTTTATCTTCCGCGGCGCTTCCGGCATCGTCACCGATGCCAGGCGCGACAGCGCCAAACCCTTCCTGCAGCAGATCTTCGTGCAGTGCGTGCTGTTTACCATTCTCTGGGCCTGCGGCATTGGCTGGACCTACCTGCTGTGGGCGGTCGCCTTCATGACCGTTTTCATGCTCATCGTGCGGGTGCGGCAGGTGGCCGAGCACGCCGCCGTACCCGACCTGTACGACCCTGATCCACGCAAAAATACCCGCACGGTGGAAGCGCCGTGGTACCAGCGCCTGATCTTCGCGCCGAACGGGGTGAACTACCACATGGAACACCACTTCATGGCCAGTGTGCCCTGTTATCGTCTGAAAGCGTTGCGGGAGTCACTGCGCAGCAAACAGGCGCTGCGTGAGGTACCGGTGTTTCGCGGTTACGGGGCCGTGCTGCGCCACGCCGTGGCGGCCTGATTGCCCTGTTAGCGCCGCAGGCCCAGTGGTCGTCTGGAGGCCCCTGATCAGGCCATTCCCCGCCTTCCCGTGATACCGCTGTCATGGCGGCTTTGATCGCTGTATTCGCGTTTCGCTGAGGCATTTGGCGCGTCGGCGCAACCCGATATTCCCCCGCGCTATCTGGCGTGATTTTATGACCGATAAGGCTAATGAAACTGGCAGATTATGCGGTTCAGCTGTGCCCGCCAATTTCCTATGATTCTGCACGGATAAAACTCTAAGTAACGCCCGCAATTCAATTGGAGAAACGATATGAAGCGCACACCGCTCGCACTCGCAGTTGCCATCACACTAGCCCCCGCCGTATCCAGCGCCCAGATGCTGGAAGAGGTGATCGTGACCGCCCAGAAGAAAGAGGAAACCCTGACTGACGCGCCGGTAGCAGTGTCGCTGGTCAGTGGCCAGGAAATCCAGGATTTGTCCTTCTTCCAGGCGGATGAACTGAATCGCCTGGTGACCGGCCTCGAGATTCGCTTCCAGGGCGACAGTGCTGTGGGTGTTGGCCTGCGTGGCCTGGGCACGTTCCAGCAGCAGAGCGCGCCTTCCCGGGTTGGTGTGTACATGGATGACTACTTCATGGCGTCTCAGGCCGCATTTGCGCTGTCCAGCATGTTCGACATGGGCAGCGTGCAAATCCTGCGCGGCCCGCAGGGTACGCTGTACGGTCAGCCCTCACCCACGGGCGCACTGGTGTTGAAGTCCCAGGATCCGAATTTCGATGGCGTCAACGGGTATGTACAGGGCAGCTACCTGGCAGACCCAGCGGGCTACAACCTGCAGGGCGGCGTCAATGTGCCGCTGATGGACAACCTCGCGGTGCGCTTTGCGGGCCTGACTGATGATCGTGAAACCGGCCTGGAAAATGTAAACCCCGTCAACAAGCTTGATGAAGAGCGCAACCGGGACGGTCTGCGCGCCAAGCTGCTGTGGGAACCTACCGACACCTTCTCCGCCAAGTTGGGCGTCGCCTACATGGAGACCGAGGATTCGGACATCTATCGCGCGGTTGAGACCATTGCACCGGGCAGACCCGGGCATGATCCCAGTGCCGCATTCAATGTGGATGCGAGCGATCGTGCAGCCGTCGCAGACGCGCCCAGCGAGGTGATCAAGCGTGAAGAGCTGTTTACCACCTTGCACCTTAACTGGAGCATTGGCGATGTGGATATTCAGTGGTTCACCGGCAACCTGAGTTCTGATCTAGAAATTACCCAGGATTCCGACCGCACCGATCTGCCGTCGGTATTGCTGGAGCAGGAAACAAAGTACGGTGATGACTGGGGTGCGCTGCAGCACGAACTGCGTGTTTCAGGTTCCGCATTCGATTTCTGGGACTGGACGGTGGGTGCCTATTACCAGGAAGCCGAGTCGGTGACCGCGGTTAACACCTTCGCCAACCGGCAGAGCGACGGTGGCGTGTTCAACGTCATTATCGATATTCCGCTGGAAACTGAGACCAAGGCGATATTCACCCACAACACCTTTGCCCTCACGGAAGATACCGAACTGGTAGTGGGTCTGCGCTACAACGAATTCGACCAGACCGACAGCACGGTACTGACGGGTGACTTCTATGTTGGCTCCACGATCAATCCCGGCGGCGAAGTGACTGACCCGGTGATTCCGCCTTTTGAGGATGTGTTCCCCTGTATCGACGGCATGCCCGCGCCCTGTAACTCAGGCGCAGGTGATTTTGGCTGGGACGAGTGGACCGGTACGGTAAAACTCTCACACTACTTCAGCGATGCGGTGAAAGTCTATGGAACCTATGACCACGGCTTCCGTCCGGGTGCGCCCAACTTCGATACGACAGGTGTCTTTCAGCCAGACCTGAATTTCTATGAAGGTGAGTCCGTGGACAGCATCGAATTCGGCGCCAAGGGCGATCTGTTCGATGGCCGTGCACGTTACACCGCCGCGGTTTTCTACAGCATCTATGAGGATTACCAGACCCAGGCTGTTGGCCTCACCGCGTTCAATACAGTGACCGGTGCCGTCGAAATCCCAACCAATGCGCCCTTTGTTAACGTAGACGAAGCGGTGCAGAAGGGCTTTGAAGCAGACTTCCGTATGCTGGTGACCGATGCGTGGATGCTGTACGCCGGTGTAACCTACGCCACCGTCGAATTCACTGATGGCACAGTCCCCTGTACGGATCCGAGTCAGGCGCCAGTCGGCCCGGACAACCGCTTCAACAGTTGTGACGCCGACGGTGAAGTCGCCAGTGCGCAGCCCGAATGGACTGGCGTGTTGCAGAGTGAATACACCTGGAACGATCTCGTGCTGGGCAGCGACTTCTATGTCAGTGGCCTGTGGAGCTACAAGGGTGAAACCGAGGCACCGGGCGATATCGCGGGGCGCCTGGATACCAACAGCTTCTCCGTGGTCGATCTCTACGCAGGCCTGCGCAACCAGACCTGGAGCGCACAATTGTTCGTCAAGAACGCCTTTGACGAGGACGGTGTGCTGGCCAAGACACCGCTGGTGGGCGGCTACAACGAGATCAGCCTGACACCTGCGCAAACTATCGGTATAACCGCGACGTACAATTTCTGAGCGGGCGCTTAGGCGCAAATTTGAATCCGGGCCTGGCCCGGATTTTTTTTTGCGCCGGGTTTACCGCGGGTGGGGTTTTCAGCGATGCAAACCGGGGTTTACGTATTGAACAAGCAATGGCGAATTCAGGCCATCCGGGTGTATCTCACTGCGGACAAAGCGGCGCTGTATCCGCGGCATAGGCGCTATGCCGAATCGCTGCGTGCGGTTTGTTTGTAGTGTTTCAGCGCCTGCGGTGTCGTCGCAGTGCCCGTTTCATAGTAGAGCTTCATACTCGTGGCCACGTCGGCGATAGTCTTCTGCACAAATCCGGACATGCGTTTACCCAGCCAGCGGCCGAAACCGCCCCAGGGTAGCTCGTAGCCCATGCTGGCGGTGAACACGGTGGTGTCCGGCGTTGCTCCGTCTTTCAGCTGGTAACGAAACCAGGCAGACTTGAATGGCGGTGCGGGTTGGTCGCCTTTGTGCAGGCGGATCAGAAAACCTTCCCCGTCATTCCACTCCGTTACAGTCTCCTGAATGTAGCTGCGCGGTGTGCGGTAAACGTAACGGCTGGCACCCACACCCTCGCGCTGTTCGCTGACGATCTCGGTATTCACCAGTCCGGGGACGTAGTGATGGGCCAGTGAGATATCGCGCAGTTTCTCCCAGGCGGCGGCGCGTGGAATATTGATCTCGGTCTTTGCCGATACTTCCTCAGACATCTTGTAACTCCCGGCGTATTTAAGCGGATAATTGTAGCACCGCCATTCAAGTCCAGGTCTTGCGTGGGCTGCATCACTGGACTGTGCAGACCAGCGTGTTAGTCTTTTTCGCAGCACGGGGCGTCCCGGGCGCTGGTAGAAGTGGCAAGTCGGAGTCGATGAGCGAAATCACGGTAAAAGCGGATAAGTTCAAGCGACTGCTGGATTACATCCGGCAGATCGGGCTGGACGTGGACGCCATCGCCGGCCGGGTCAGTATCGCAGTAGCGAGGATAGAGGCGCTGCCACCGGACGAACTGCTCCCGGCCAGGCAGTACGCCCGCCTGTACCGGGCCGCCGTCGTTGAGATGCAGAGCTTCCGCCACCCCATTCCCTGGGGTGCTGGTGTGGGCACGGAAGCATTCGAGTTTATGTGCCGCAGCATTATCTCCGCCCGCACGCTGGGTGAGGCACTGGCCATCGCCGAGCGCTACGATGCCCTGATGTACCCGATGGTGGGTTACAACATGCGCATCCTGGATGGCCAGGCAAGCGGCGAAGACGGCGGTGATACGGTGAAGCTGAGCTACCGCATCAACACACCGGAAGATCATTCGGTCTTCGCACCGCCGAACTGGGATCGCTCCGGCTACCAGGAGACACTGGCCCGCGCGTCCGGGTTGGTCGTGTGGTGCGCCTTTTGTGGCTGGCTTACCGGCCAGCCCATGGAACTGGAGGAGGTGCATATCGCGGCACCTTTCCTCAACCAGGCGTACTACGATCGCACGGCGTCGGTCTTCAATTGCCCGGTAACGTTTGATGCCGAGGAAAACACGCTGACGTTCAGTCGCGATCAACTCGAACGGCGGTTGGTCCATACCCGCGATTCGCTGCTGGAATTTCTTGAAAGCAGTGTCTACCACCTGATTGCTGTCGACCAGGGCCATCACAGCACCAGTGCTGCGATCAAATCGCTGATTACGATCGATCTACCGCACGGCCTGCCTTCCTTCACCGCGGTAGCGCAGACGCTGCACATGTCGGAATCCAGCCTGCGCCGTCGCTTACAGCGGGAGGAGACCAGCTACCAGGCGTTGAAGGATGAAATTCGCTGTGAGGTCGCGATCGACAAGTTGCTCAATCAGGATGGCAAAGTGGCAGATATTGCTGAGTTTCTGGGCTTCACGGAACCCAGCTCATTCGTGCGCTCCTTCAAGAGCTGGACCGGCGAAACGCCCAAGAGTTACAAGGATCGCATGCGGGCACTGGCAAGCTAAGCACACAGCAGTCACTCGCTGCTGACGGGAGGCTCCTGGGTGCTCTGGTCACTTTCTTCCTTCAGGCGAATAGGCCCGAAGTTGTGCGGAAATTTGCCCTTCATATCCTGGTAAAAGTCGCGCAGGCATTGCATGTCGCGCTGCAGGTTGCCAGACAGGTGCAGCGGTGGCCCGAAGCCCCCGCGCTTGAGGCCAAAATCCAGGAAGGAGGGCACGATGGGCACCCGGGCCTGCCGTGCGATGTGATAAAAACCGGATTTCCAGTACTCCGCGCGGGCACGGGTGCCCTCGGTGGGTACGACCAGCACCAGGTGTGCGGTAGTGCGGAAGGAATCAACCATGGATGACACCACGTTGCGGTTTTTATGCCGAATAATGGGCATCCCGCCCAGCGCCCGCATGACCCAGCCCATGGGTGGGTGAAACAGCGAGTGCTTGGCCATCCAGGTAACGCGAATATCAAATGCCGCCGCGAACAGCAGCATTAGCGGAAAATCCCAGTTTGAGGTATGCGGCGCGGCGATAAGTACATACTGGCTTAGGTCGGGTTTGGCACCTTCCAGGCGCCAGCCCATGCGGCGCAGCAACCACTGCGCGATTTGTTGTTTCATCCGTTACCTGGACATTTCCGTGGTTGCAACCAAGCATACAACCTGCCTCTACAAATAGCAGCAGTTTTCCATGCGGGACGTTATCTTCTGCGCACACTTCCCCCGCGCGCAAATACCTCCCTATAATCCATGCCTTAACCAACGGCAGGAGAAATGACATTGAGCAGATTCAAGGACAAGATGATTGTAGTAACCGGTGGTGCAAGTGGTATCGGTGAAGCGACCACCAGGGCGCTGGTAGGGGAGGGTGCGCGCGTCGTTGTTGCCGACCTGCAGGAGGAGCGCGGCGCTGCGCTGTGCGACGAATTGGGCGACAGTGTGTTGTTTCACAGGACGGATGTGATGCAGGAGAGCGATATTGCCGCGGCTGTCGATCTCGCAGTGCAATCCTTCGGTGGCCTCCATGGCATGGTGAACAACGCCGGCATTGTCGGCGCCATTGGCTCGATCACGCAAACCAGTGCCGAGGCGTATGACCGCACCATGGCCATACTCTGCCGCGGCGTTTTTCTCGGGATGAAGCACGCTGCCCGCGTAATGGTGGAACAGGGCAGTGGCGCCATTGTTTCGCTGGCCAGTTCCGCCGGCGTAATGGGCGGCCTCGGTCCCCACGTCTACACTATGGCCAAGCACGGTGTTGTCGGTCTGACCAAATCTGCTGCGGCGGAGCTGGCGGGGCAGGGTGTTCGCGTGAACGCGGTGGCGCCGGGCGGTACCGTAACGCCAATGACCAGTGCACTGGGCGACGGCAACCTGGACGCTGTGTCGGAGATGATCGCTGCGGACAACCCGTTGGGGCGCGCCTGCATGCCCGAGGACATTGCCAGTGGCATCCTGTTTCTGCTCAGCGATGACGCCGCGCAGATCACCGGGCATACGCTGGTGATTGATGCCGGGATCACCACGGGTGGTCAGCCCGCGGCTTTCCACTCACAGGAGGCGGCCACACTGCTGCACGCCGGGCAGCGCACGGACGGTTGATGATGCGGCGGTAAAATTACCAGGCGGTCGGGCTTGCAAAGCACTGCGCCGCCTGTGAATAATAAACCGTCAGTACAGATTGTTTTTTGCCGGCAGTAATTCCGGTTGCATGCTGTATTACCGGACTCGCTGCCTATTCCTAAAATAAATCCGCCTCGAGCGGAAAGGCAGGAGCATCACCATGCGCACATTTGCACCCCGCAAGACGTTAATCTCCCGCACGGCAACTCCCGGGACACTCCTTTCAGGCACGCTTGCCAGCGCTATCGCCGCCACCGGCCTGGCCGTGGCGCCCGTTGCGTTTGGGCAGCAGGCCACCCTGGAGGAAGTGATTGTCTCCGCCCGTAAAATGGAGGAGTCCCTGCAGGACGTCTCGATTGCGGTCACCGCGTTCTCCGGCGATCAGCTGGATGCGCTGATCATGCGCGATGTGCGTGAGCTGGAGGGCCTGGTACCCAACCTGGTGATCGATGCCGTGGCAGTATCGCCGGCGGGCGCCTCCGTCTACATTCGCGGCGTCGGCACCCAGGAGGTAGAACGCTCCTTTGATCCGGCCGTCGGCGTGGTAATTGATGGCGTACCCCTGTCATTTGTAAACGGCTCCATGCGCAACACCTTCGATTTCGCCCGTATGGAGGTCCTGCGCGGCCCGCAGGGCACGTTGTTTGGCCGCAACACCACCGGTGGTGTGATCAACATCAATCGCACCAAGCCCACCGGCGAGTGGGGCCTCAAGTACGAGCTGACCGGTGGCACCGATGACCTGCTGGATGCCAAGCTGGTGGCGAATATTCCGCTGGGAGACATGTTCGCCGGTAAGCTGGGCTACGCTGTCCAGCAGGATGGCAGCGACCGCACCAACACGGTACTGAACCGGGACGTGGGTAATCCCGACAACGAGGAATTCAACGCAACCCTGGCCTTCCGCCCCAGCGAAGACTTCGAGGCGGTTTTCACTTACGTGAACTACCAGGATCAGAACGACGGTGTGCCACTGTCCAACCGCGCCGCGCTGAACACCGATAACCCGGTTAACCCGGTACCGGAGGTGGTCTGTGGCCTCGTGGGATTGTGTGATGACCCCGGCAAGGACATCACGGAATTCCAGCAGGATTTCTATAGCCGCGATATCGATTTCGAGTGGGATTCCTACACGCTCAATATGGACTACGACGTGGGCGCGGGTGTGATCTCAGCAATTATCGGCTACCAGGAAACCGATGAACTGGTGCCAACGGATTTTGATGCCACGCCGGTGAATACGTTTCACACCCTGCGCGCGCAGGAATCCGAGCAGACCAGTGCCGAGATACGCTTTGCATCGTCCGATGCACTGAGCGAAGACTGGAACTTTGTCGCCGGCCTGTTCTGGGTTGAAGATGAATACCAGCTTGATCAGAAAACCTCCATTACAGCCGCCCTCGGGCCGGACGCTGCGTTATTCCAGAATCCGCTGGCGGATCACGAACGCGAAGCCTGGGCCGTGTTCGGCGAGTTCCACTGGGACATCACCGACCGCATGATGCTGATTCTCGGCGGCCGCTATACCGAGGAGGAAAAAGACTACACCGGCTCGATATTTTTTGGCGGTGGAGCGGGTAACGGGTTGCCCGGTTACATGGCCGGCACCGAGGATGATTTCTTTATCTTCGGTGTGCCGATCTGGGTACCCACCGGCAGCGCCAGCGGCAATGAGAGTTGGGAGGAATTTACCCCGAAAGTCGGTCTGGACTATCGCCTGAGCGACGAGGTGCTGACCTACTTTACCTACTCGGAAGGCTTTCGCTCCGGCGGCTTCAATGGCCGCAACCAGAGCCCCGACAACATTGGCCCCTTTGATCCGGAGTACGTTGCCAACTGGGAACTGGGGATGAAGGGCGATTTCCTGGACAACACGCTGCGCCTGAACACGGCCGTGTTCTACAACGAGTACAGCGACAAGCAGGAAGAGATCATCGAGCCTGATGGCTTCGGCGGTTCCAACACGGTGGTGCGCAACGCCTCCGACGTGGAGCTGATGGGCGTGGAGGCCGAGCTGACCTGGGTTGCCACCGAGAACCTGTTGTTCAACGTCAACCTCGGTTACCTCGATGCGGAATACCAGAGCTTTAACGCCGACCTGAATGGCGACGGGCAGGTGACGGACAACTCCGACCTCGAACTGCGCCGCGTTCCCGAGTGGACCGGGGGTATCAACGGCCTGTACACCCTGCAGTTGGGCCCGGGTGAACTCAGCTTCTACGCCAGTTATCGCTACACTGACGAGTACTGGGTTGAAGTCCGCAATGACCCCCGCGGCCTGGTGGATGACCGCGGTGTGCTGGACGCCACCATCGCCTACGACTGGGAGTGGTCGGACGGCAAGACCGTGCGTATAGCGCTGTGGGGCAGGGATATCACCGACGAGGTGGCTTACAACTCCGCCGTGATCGTACCCGAGACTATCGCGTTCTCCGGGGTTGCCGGGGGCGAGCAGTACGGCCTGCGTATCAGCGGCAACTTCTGAGCGTACGGCGGTATCAAAGGGGGGAGGCTGCGGAGACTGTGTAAAAACACACTCCAGTGGCCCAAATCAGGAAGCCCAGCTAATTTAGCTGGGCTTTTCTGTTTTTGTGAACTGATTCCAGAGGTCGGATCACCTC
>JAUHYL010000011.1 GCA_030426545.1 Gammaproteobacteria bacterium | reverse complement strand
ATAGCGATACGTTTATGGTGACATCGGTAGCGGCGGTAACCAGCCCGCCCTTTGTGCCCATGATGGCGCGGGCGCTGGGCAATCCGGCTGCTATGCTGCCGGGTATGACCACGGGTGTGATCGGCTACGCGCTCGGCAGTTACCTCGGTATCAGCCTGGGCCTCTATCTGCACAGTTTGTAAAGACATTCGGGAGAACACAATGCACAAACCCATGCCGGAAACAGGCGCCGCTCGCGAGGATATTCTGCGTGACCTGGAAGCATTCAAGGCGCGTGATCCCAGCTACAAGGAATGGCGCCTGTGGAGCCTGGTGTACTACCTGGATGAACAGCACTCGACGTTTTTGAAAGATGCCTATCACCTGTTTTCTTCCGAAAACGGCCTCAACCCGGGTGTGTTCAAAAGCCTGAAAAAACTGGAGAGCGAGATCATCAGCGCCACCGCTGACATCCTGCATGGCACAGAGGAAGTGTGTGGCGTGGTGACGTCCGGCGGCACGGAAAGCTGCCTGATGGCAGTGAAAACCTACCGTGACATGGCGCGCGACAAGCGCCGTGTGCGCAAACCGGAGATGATCATCCCGGAGACTGCGCACGTCGCCTGGTTCAAGGCTTCGGAATATTTCAATGTGAAGATCCGGCTGGTGCCGTTGAAGGATGACTTCACGCCCGATCTAAAAAAACTGCGTCGCATGATCAACCGCAACACGGTGATGATACTGGCCAGTGCGCCCGAGTATCCCCACGGCACCATTGACCCGGTGCAGGAAATCGGCGAAATCGCGCAAGCCAAATCTATCCCGCTGCACGTGGATGCCTGTGTGGGTGGCTTCATCCTGCCGTTTATGGCGATGAACGGCGAACCGATACCGCCCTGGGATTACCGTGTGCCGGGCGTCACTTCCATTTCTGCCGACGTGCACAAGTACGGCTATGCCGCCAAGGGTGCATCCACCATTACCTACCGCAACCTCGATTACCTGCGTTACCAGATGTTTGTCTACGAGAACTGGCCGGGTGGCATCTTCGCCTCCTCGGCGCTGTTGGGTACGCGGCCGGGCGGCGGGTACTCGGCGGCCTGGGCCACGCTCCAGAGCTTCGGCAAAGACGGGTATCGCAAACTGGCAGCCGATACGCTGGAGGCAGTGAACAGGCTGAAGGAGGGCGTCAGTGCGATTGAGGGTCTGGAGGTGATGGGCTCCCCGCAGGGCCCGCTGTTTTCCTACCGCTCCACCGACCCCGAGTTGAATATCTATGCCGTGGGTGACCAGATGGACGCGCGCGGCTGGCAGGTGAATCGCAACCAGCACCCGCCGGGTCTGCACGCGATGGTCACGGCGCAGCACCTGGCCGTGGTCGATGACTACCTGGCGGACCTGCGCGCGGCGGTGGATGTGGTCAGGGCAGACCCGGAACTGGCCAAGCAGGGCGGGGCCGCCACCTACGGCATGCTCGCCCATGTGCCGCTGCGCGGCATGGTGAAAAAGAAAGTGCTGGAGATGTATTCGGAGCAGTACCGAGCAGGTGGTGGCGAACTGAACCTCGCAGCCAGCTCCGAGGAGGGCGTTACCGGCGGCAGCCCGGGCCTGCTTGATCGCATCGTGGCGTGGTATGTCGACAGGCAGTCAAAGCGCGGCTGAACGGACGCGCTGGTTGTAGTAAGTCACGTCTTTCGCGTGGTGCGCAACGGGCGTCCGGCGCGGGGCGATGATCCCGCGCCTGTTACCCATCCGCAGTAGGTAAACCACTGTTTCCAGCGCGTATCACGGGTTGTCCGGGTGTCGAACACGGCGCCAGTATGCGCTGCACGCTTGCCACGTGTGTACGCGGTGCGGTTGCTGCTTCGGCCAGCAAGGCATTGCGTTGTTCCATCCATTGCCGATACTGCGGCGGCAATACCGCGTCCAGAATCGTTTCCAACTCCTGCAGTGGCGCCAGTAGTTCATAGCGCCGCCGTTCCAGCAACGCAGCCTGTGGTTGAATGCCTTCTACAAAATACCGACGCACCACGTTGGGCAGAACATCGGCGGCGCGATGGCGCATAGCAGGGCCGCACAGTGGCCCGCGCGCCAGGCGCGTTTGCAGCATTGCGTCCGCCTGCTGGAGCCAGGCGGCCTGTCGGGCAAGCGCCTGCAGCAGTAGACCTCCCGGGCCACCTGCCACTTCGCTGAGGTGAATTTCGAACTGCCAGTTATCGGCCCGGTAATCACCCTGCAGCCAGTTGCGCACCCGGTGATTGATGCCGCGCAGTGCATCTACCGAATAGCTCTCGTTCACCGCCGGGTACTTCCCGCCGGCGTGGCTGGTGCGCCAGAAAGAACGGTACTCTGCACTGCCCAGCGTGGCGTTGAAGATTCGTGCGGCAAGCTGTTGTTGCTTTTCCCGCCAGGCGCGCTGGAGCTGCGTTGCGAGTGCGTCGCGCCCTTCGGCGCGCATTACCTGCACGCAGTCGGGCGCCAGACGCAGGTATTCAAGCTCCAGTAGCAGGCGCTGGGAATCGCGCGCCATGCGTCCAAGACTGCTGTTGCGTTTGCCGATCGTGATTTGAACCCCACACCCGCTGAGCGCGAGGAAATCGAGCGCGCCGAGTTTGTCCGACGCGACAGGCAGGCGCACGCTGCCGCTGCGCGGTGGCCGGGGAAGCGGGGTTTGCGCCGGCGGTTCCGCCGCCACTGACAGCGTGCGGGACAGGCGCTGTTGGTATTCGGAGAAACGGTGGTCCGGGTCATCTGCTGTGCAGGCGCATAACAAACACACCGCAACCAGTGCGGCGCGCAGTTTGTTGCCTTTAAGCCGGCGCGCCATTTCGTCAACTACCCCGGGCCGTTGCAGAGAAACACGCAGCGTTTATAGCAGATTATTCGGCGCTGCCGTTCACCCGAAGCGGCCAGATGTTCTACAGTGCCTGGTCAGGCGAAGGTCAGCCAGCGGTCAGGCAAGTTGATTCGAGGCGCGCTCGTACCAGGCCTGCAGGTGTTGGCAGTCTTCGGGCACGGATTTTTTCACCCAGCCTAGAAAGCCGATGCAGGTGTGCAGATCGATATCCGCGAAGCTGAAGTTGTCACCCGCCAGCCAGGTGTTGTCGGCCAGGTGGCGGTCGATTCCCGGTAGCAGGTAATCGATCTGCACCTTGCCGCGTTCCGCCAGCTCGGGTATCTGCGGCAGGTCCAGCGGGCCGGGCAGGGCGCGATTGACGAACCCCTTGCTGCTGTTGCGCAGCACACTGGCAGTGGCCATCATCAGACCGCTGAACAGGTTGTGACACCAGCTGATGACCTGGGCTTTTTCGAGCGGTGTGGATCCCAGCAGGGGCTTTTCGGGGTGTAGCGCCTCCAGGTAGGTGACGATTCCGATCACCGCTCCCAGGCAGGTGCCGTCGTCCAGCACCAGGGCGGGCACGGTGCCGCCGGGGTTGATTTTCAGGTGCTCCGGGGTCAGTTGTTCCGCGTTCATCAAATCAACCTGGACAGTGTCCAGCGCTATGCCCTTGTACTTCAGGAACGCTGCCAGGCGCTGCGGGTTGGGGGCTGGGTCGTAGGTGTACAGCTTCATAGGGCATTCTCTCGCGCTTGGACGTGTTTGCAGTTGCGCCAAATAGTAGGCGGTAGTGCGACAGCGCGCCAGCGCTCAGTTTTACCGCGCTGCGTTAGTGGCTATAATGCGCGCCTCGAAACGCCAGAGAGACAAGTCCATGATCCGTTCCGCTATCGCTATTTTAGCCGCGCTCGCAGCCTGCAGCGCTTTTGCCGTCGATATCACAGATGCCCAGCGCGCTGCTATTGAAGAGCGCATCAAGCCCGTGGGAGAGGTCTGCCTGCAGGGCGACAGCAGCTGTGGCGGCGCTTCTGCGGCTTCCGCTGCGGCGGGCCCGCGCTCCGGCGAGGAGGTGTATAACGCAGCGTGCCTGGCCTGCCACACCACCGGTGCCGCCGGCGCCCCGATGCTGGGTGATGCCGCGGCCTGGGGAGATCGCCTCGCCAAGGGTATGGATGTGCTTTACGACAGCGGTATCAACGGCCTCGCCGGAACCGGCATGATCGCCAAAGGCGGCTGCATGGACTGCTCGGACGAGGAAGTCGAAGCCGCCGTGGATTACATGATCGACAACAGCAAGTAGGTGTTCCCCCGGGTGGAGCCGGTGACGGTGCTGCCCATCTATCTATCAAGGAGTTGGTTATGAAGAAGCAGATCACAGTGGCAGCATTCGTTTCCGCCATGGTTTTCGGCGGTCAGGCTATCGCACAGGACGTAGGCAAGCTCATGGAGGCTGTGGATACCGACAAAGCCAAGGACTCGGTGGATGTCGACAAGCTGAAAGAGGCCGCCCAGGGCGGTGAGGTGGACTACAAGAAAGCTGCAGAAGCGGTTGATACGAAGAAGGCTGCTGAAGCGGTTGATGTCGATAAAGTGAAAGAGGCCATGGCCGCCCCCGGCGCTAACTAGGCCGCCCTTCTGCACACAGCCAGGGGGCAGCAGGATTCGCCCCCGCGGCTTCCATAGACAAAATATATTAACTGAATATAGATAATCTACTTTATCTATTAAAAGGCGCCGCCTAGACTGGTTCCCATGCCAATACAGGCAATCACCAATAGGAGCTGACCATGACGTATACAAGGCGAGTGCCCGATGTTGTCTTCAAGACCCGCGTGAGGGATGAGTCCGTTGAGGGCGACAATCCTTACCGCTGGCAGGATCTCAGCACGGCCGATATTTTCGGCGGTAAAAAGGTAGTGGTGTTCTCCCTGCCAGGTGCTTTCACCCCGACCTGTTCTTCCAACCACCTGCCGCGCTACGAAGAACTGTACGAAGAGTTTCGCGCCGAGGGCGTGGATGAAATCGTCTGCGTTTCCGTCAACGATGCCTTCGTGATGTTCCAGTGGGGCAAGCACATCGGCAACCAGAAGATATTCCTGCTGCCCGATGGAAGCGGCGAGTTTACGCGCAAGATGGGCATGCTGGTTGACAAGTCCAACGTCGGTTTCGGCATGCGTTCCTGGCGCTACTCAATGCTGGTGAATGACGGCACGATCGAGCAGATGTTCATCGAAGATGACTATTCTGATAACTGCCCGACTGATCCCTTCGCGGTTTCAGACGCCGATACCATGCTGGCTTATCTGCGCGGTACGGAAGCGGAAGGTGTTGCCGAACCGAGCAAGGCGTTCGTCGGTTAAGCTGATCCGGTAATCCACTGCTACCCGGTTACCGCGGAAACTGCAGCTTGCAGTGATGCAGCGGGCCGGGTTTTACGCTTTTAGCCCACAAAATCTTCAGGCAAAAAGTTCTTTCAGCCCGGCGAGGGTTTCCTCGCCGCGTTTTTCGTTGGCTTCCTGCGTGTTCTCATCACCGCCCTGGAACTGCAGATCATCCGCGGGCAACTCATCGATGAAGCGGCTGGGCTCACACTGCACGGTCTCACCGAACTGGCTGCGCTTCAGCGCCATGGTCATCGCCAGTGTTTGCTGTGCGCGAGTGATCCCTACGTAGGCCAGGCGGCGCTCCTCCTCAATATTGCCTTCCTCGATGCTGACGCGATGCGGCAGCAGATTCTCTTCCATACCGATGATGTAAACGTGCGGAAACTCCAGGCCCTTGGAGGCGTGTAGTGTCATCAGTTGCACGCTGTCCGGGCCTTTCTCTTCTTCATCCTGCTGTTCCAGCAGGTCGCGCAGCACCATGCGCGCAATGGCATCTTCAAGGGGCACACCTTCCTCTGTCATTACGCGCTGCAGTCCGTCCACGAGGAAATGCACGTTGGACATGCGGCGTTCTGCCACCTCCTCGCTGGAGCTGATCTGGACCAGCCAGCCCTCGTAGTCGATATCGCGCAGCAACTGGCGAATGCCGGAGACACCGTTGTCGCTTGCGCAGCGCCGCCGCGTTGTGTTCAGCCATTGTTGAAACTCTCGTAACCGCTTCAGGCCCGCTTCGGGCACCTCGGCCGCACTGATGCGCGCGCAGGCCAGCGCAAGGCTGCAACCCTGGGCAGTGGCAAACGTGCCCAGCGCTTCCAGCGTGGAGGTTCCCAGTTTGCGCCGCGGTACATTGGCGATGCGCAAAAAAGCATTGTCGTCGTTTTCATTCAGCAGCAATCGCAGGTACGCCATGACGTCCTTCACCTCATTGCGCGCGAAGAAAGAGGTGCCTCCGCTGAGGTGGTAGGGAACCTGTTGCTGCTGCAATGCCAGCTCCAGTAAACGAGACTGGTGGTTGCCGCGGTATAAAACCGCGTAGTCGCCAAAGCGCGTGCCCTTGCGCAGTTTGTGATCGACAATTTCCGCCACCACCTGGTCCGCCTCGGCGTGTTCGTCGGCACAGCGGATAACGCGCAGCGCATCGCCGTAACCCAGTTCACTCCACAGCTGTTTGTCGAACAGGTGCGCGTTGTTGGCGATCAGGGTGTTTGCCGCTTTCAGAATGCGCGCGGTAGAGCGGTAGTTTTGCTCCAGTTTAACGATCTTCAAACCGGGATAGTCGTCCTGCAACTGCGCCAGGTTTTCCGGGCGCGCGCCGCGCCAGGCGTAGATGGACTGGTCGTCGTCGCCCACCACCGTAAAGCGCCCGTGATCGCCCACCAGTTGGCGCACCAGCAAGTACTGGCTGGAGTTCGTATCCTGGTATTCGTCCACCAGCAGGTGCTGCACCCGGTTCTGCCATTTCGTCAGTAGTTCGGGCGAGTGTTCGAACAGCAGCGTGGGCCTGAGAATCAGGTCGTCGAAATCCAGTGCGTTGTAGGCTGTGAGCGCGCGCTGATAACGCAGATACGCCTGCGCAAACAGCATATCAGCGGGGCTCTGTGCCGCGGCGACGGCCTGCTCCGGTATTACCCGGTCGTTCTTCCACTGGGAGATTCGCTGCTGAATCAGCGCCGCCTGATCGCCCTCGGCACCGTGCTCCTGAATCAGCAGGTCGCGTATCAGCGTGCGCGTATCCTCGCCATCAAAAATGGAGAATCCGTTCTTGAGTCCCAGCGTCTTGCGCTCGGTGCGAATAATCTTCAGGCCAAGTTGGTGGAAGGTGCTGATGGTGAGCTGCTCTGCTGCGTTGGCAGACACCAGTGCGGCAACCCGCTCGCGCATCTCGCGGGCGGCCTTGTTGGTAAACGTGACCGCCGCGACGCTAGCCGCGGGCAACTTGCAGTCATTGACCAGGTAAGCGATCTTGCGCGTAATTACACTGGTCTTGCCGCTGCCCGCACCGGCGAGTACCAGCATGGGCCCGTCGATATAGCGAACGGCTTCTCGTTGTCGCGGATTGAGTTGGCTCACCTCAGGTCTTAGGCCTTACCAGCTTGGCAACCGAACTGCCGGTGGCTGTAAGCACGCCGTCAGCATTGAACATCTGCGACTCAAGGAACGCCGTCTTGTAGGTTGCCTTCATCACCTTCCCGATAACGCGCACTCTTCCGGCGCGTGTCGCTTCCAGAAAACTGGTCTTGATTTCCAGTGTCGAAACGCCGAGTAAATTCTTCCCGGATTCGGCGAAGGCCGCGTGACTCATCGCCGCATCCAGCATGGCCGTCACAAAACCACCCTGTACCACATCCACCGAGTGACAAAAGTCAGTGCTGACGTTGAACTCGAAGGTGCAGGTGCGTGCCTTTCTGTCGATGGTGACGATGTTGCCACCGAGCAGGCCGATAAAGGCGGGCGCGTTCGAATTGAGCGTTTTGATGATTTCCTGATCAGTCATGGTTGAGGGCTTTGAAAAAAGAGAGGAGGATTCTGACGCGCTTGAGCCAAGGACTCAAGCACCGCGACAGAAGTTTGGGTAAACGATGAGCGGGGGCCCGGAAACCCCGGTCGCAGCGGCCCGCGCCTGGGATTTGCCAGCGCAGGAACACCTCCAGGTGCGAAAATCAGGGCACTTCACTGAATATCCCAGTTAGTTCAACTGACCATACATCCCCCCAAAAATCCCCCTAACTCCTTGTCCCGATACATCTTTCGGGTATGTTTGCAGCCCCCGATTCGCACCTCACGGGTGCGTTGATCGTTGAACATCCATGAGGAAACCCATGAGCAACGAAGCGTTTATCTACGACGCCATCCGCACCCCGCGCGGCAAGGGCAAGCCCGGAGGCGGACTCTACGAGGTGAAACCCATTGATCTCGTCACTAACCTGCTGGAAGAAATGAAATCCCGGCATAACCTCGATACCACGCAGGTCAACGATTTCATCTGCGCCACCGGCGAGCCGGTAAACGAACAGGGCCAGAACATCGCCAAGACCGCGCTGGTGTATTCCAGCTGGGATGACGTGACGGTGGGTGCACAGTTGCATCGCTACTGCGCTGGTGGACTGGATGCGGTTAACACCGTGGCCATGAAGATTCTTTCCGGCATGGAAAGCATGGGCGTTGCCGGTGGGGTAGAGAGCATGTCACGGCTGGGTATTGGTGCATCCGGCGCCGCGGCGGGTGACGCCTGGGTGGCGATGAAGAGCTACGGCATCTCCCAGGGCCTGGGGGCTGACCTGATGGCCACCCTGGATGGCTTCAGCCGTGAAGACGTGGACAGGTACGCCGCGCAATCGCAGGCACGCGCTGCCCACGCGCGTGATGAAGGCTATTTCGGCAAGTCACTGGTGCCGGTGAAGGACCTGAATGGCGTCACTGTACTGGACCACGACGAGCTTATTCGCCCGACAACACCGGAAGGGCTGGCCAGGCTGAACCCCTCGTTCACCATGTTCAATGACTTCGGCCACGGCGATTTCCTCAAGTTCAAGTACCCGCAGGTTGAGAACGTAGAGTGCATCCACACCCCCGGTAATTCTTCCGGTGTCGTCGATGGCGCCTCGCTGGTTTTGCTGGGCAATAAACAGGCCGGCGATGACCAGGGTCTGAAGCCACGCGCGCGCATCGTCACCTGTGCGTTAACAGGCACCGAGCCCACCATCATGCTGGCCGGGCCCGCTCCCGCCTCGGAGAAAGCGCTGCAGCAGGCGGGCATGAGCAAAAACGACATCGACCTGTTCGAACTGAACGAGGCCTTTGCTTCCGTGGTGCTGCGCTATCAACGGTTGCTGGACATCCCCGATGACAAGATCAACGTGAACGGTGGGGCCATCGCGATGGGGCACCCGATCGGCGCCACCGGCGCAATGATTCTTGGCACTGTGCTGGATGAACTGGAACGCCGCGACCTGAACACCGCGTTGGTGACGCTGTGCGCTGGTGGCGGTATCGGAATCGCCACAATTATCGAGCGCGTCTAATATCCACGGCGTGTGGTATCGAGCGCGCCTGGTATCGAGCACATCCAAGCGAGACAGGCACGCGGTAGCAACGGAGTAGAGCACATGAGTTACATTCGACTGGAAAAAGACGCCGACGGCATCGTGGAACTGATCTTCGATCAGCCGGGAAAAGACGTCAACGTGATGGGCGATGAGTACGCCGAGGCGATGCCCGCCGCGCTGGACGAACTGGAGGCGATGCAAGGCGAGATTAGCGGCGTGTACATCCGCTCCGGCAAACCCGGGCAGTTCTTTGCCGGGGGTGACATCACCATGATGCTGGAGATGGACCTCAACCCGTCCGACCAGGAGCGCCGCGAAATGCTCGAGGGCATTCTCGAGGCCAAGGCGCCCCTGCGCAGGTTGGAAGCGCTTGGTGTTCCCATTGTTGTGGGCATCAACGGCCCGGCGCTGGGCGGTGGGTACGAAATTGCCCTGGCCTGTCATCACCGCATCGCCCTGGATAGCCCAAAAGTGAAAATCGGATTGCCCGAGGCCATGCTCGGCCTGATGCCCGGCGCCGGCGGCGTGGTGCGTATGGTGCGCATGCTGGGTATGCAGGAGGCCGTCGGGCTGATTTCACAGGGCAAGCAACTGAATGCTGAAAAGGCGCTGGAGAAAGGCCTGATTCACGAGTTGGCCGCCTCTGAAGAAGAGATGGCAGCCCGGGCACGGGCCTGGATCAAGGCCAATCCGGAGGCAGTGCAACCCTGGGAAGCCCCTGGCTACAGCATTCCCGGCGGCGCGCCCTCCGACCCGGCCACCCAGGGCCTTACCTACTTTGGCCCGGTCAACGTGATGGTGCAAACCTGGGGCAACATGCCCGCGCAACAGGTGATTATGGCGGCCGTCATCGACACCGCCCGCGTGGATTACGACACCGCGCATTTGATCGAGGCGCGCTACTTCCAGCGCCTGTTGCTGGACCAGGTCGCGCGCAACATGATGACCACGTTCTTCGTGCAGATGAATGCCATGGACGCAGGTGCTTCGCGGCCGGACGGCATCGACAAAACCCGCGTGCAGAAACTCGGCATTCTTGGTGCGGGCGTGATGGGCGCGGGTATTGCGTTCAATGCGGCCAAGTTTGGTATTGATGTGGTGCTGAAAGACCTGACTCAGGAAAACGCAGACAAGGGCAAAGCCTATGCCGCCAGCGCCTGTGAAAAGAGCCGCAGCATCGACGAGGCAAAAGCCGTTGAGCTGCTGGCGCGCATTCATCCGACAGCGGAAGTTAAAGACCTGGCAGACTGCGATCTTGTGATAGAGGCGGTGTTCGAAGATCGTGACGTAAAAGCCGCAGTGACCAGGGAAACAGAAGCGGTGCTCGCTGACAATGCGGTCCTGGCCAGCAACACATCCGCATTGCCGATCACCGAACTTGCGCAGGCGTCTGTGCGGCCGGAAAACTACATCGGGATGCACTTCTTCTCACCGGCTGAACGCATGCCGCTGGTAGAAATCATCACCGGGGAACAAACCTCGCCCGAGACACTGGCGCGAGCCTTCGACCTCGCCCAGCAACTGGGCAAGAAGCCTATCGTGGTGAAAGATTCGCCCGGATTCTTCACCACCCGCGTGATCGGCCAGACCATCACACAGGGCCAGATGATGCTGGCAGAAGGGGTTAACCCGGCGCTGATCGAAAATGGCGCGAGGTTTAATGGCTCACCAATGGGGCCTCTGGAAACACTGGACAGCATTTCGCTGGAAACGGCCTATCACGGAATGCAGCAACGCAAGGCTGATGCTGAAACTGCCGGTGAAACCTGGGCGCCGGGCCCGGAAGCCGAAGTGATCCGGATCATGGTGGAAGAGGCGCAACGCGTCGGCCAGGCCAAGGGCGCTGGCTTTTACGACTACGACGACAAGGGCAAGAAAGTGGCGACCTGGGCCGGCCTGAAAGCACTGTTTGCCAGCGATGGCTATATAGATATTCCCTTCGATGATGTACGTGACAGGTTGCTCTTCCCGCAGGTACTGGAAGCCATTCGCATCATGGAGGAGGGCGTTCTCACCAGCGTTGGCGATGGCAACATCGGCTCCATCATGGGCATCGGTTTTCCGCCGCACACCGGCGGTGTGTTTCAGTGCGTGAACGCGTACGGCGTTGAGGCATTTGTTGCGCGCGCCCAGGAGCTGGCGAATAAGTACGGCGAGGTCTTTGCGCCGCCGCAACTGCTGCAGGACATGGCTGCACGGGGCGAAACCTTCGCCTGATTGCACAGGCGCTGCATCGAAGCCGGCCGCAGTGCCGGCTTTTTTGTGCGCGGGAATCTGTCAGCGAAATTTACAGTCCCTGCCGGGCTCCCGGCAGGGAGCTTCCGCGGTTACAGACCTTTTACATTTTCACCCAATGGATTCCAACCGAACTGTGACCGTAGTCACGCTATGGTGCGCTCCCAAGCCTTTGTGGGTCGAGCCGGCCCGGGTTGGCACCGGTCGTGCATTGTTACTGGTTAAGGTCAGTAGCCCCGCCGTTCTGTTTGGTTCGGGCCGCTGAAAAGAGACGTAATCATACGATTGAAAAAGGATTTTCCATGAACATCTCGGTTTCAAGTTGGGTATCACGTATCGCATCGCCCTTGCTTCTGGCGCTCGCGATGACAGCAGGCAGCGCCCAGGCGCTGCCTGTGTCGGGCACGGTTGAGAATGACAACCGCATGTTCACAGTTGTGCACCTGGGTGCAACACCGGGTGGATCCGGTGATCGCGATGACTGGTTCTGGTTCGACGACAACCAGCCGCTGCACGTGCAATTGATGGGCACTGACGTGTCCATTGCCGGCCCGCAGTCGTTCAGCCTCACCAGCAATAATGGTGTTGGCGATCTGGTGATCACCCGCCTGGATCTGGACCTGAACGACCTTGTGGACGGCTTCTTCTACGGCGAGATGGATTACACGCTCACCAGTTCCACGAATATCAGTGCGATTGGCACCTTCGTTTTCAAAAACGAAAACTACAACAGCATCTTCAACACATCGTCTTTCGACGGCGAGAATCTTGAGTTCTTCCTGTGGGGTGGCGACGAGCGAAATGATCTGGGTATCGACTTTGCCTTCCGCGGTGAGATCGAAGTTCCCGTACCCGGCTCAGTACTTCTGATGGTCATAGCGATCGCAGCGTTGCGGAGTGTGCGTAAGTCAGCGTAAGTTGGCGCATAATCCGGACAAGCTAACAGGGGCCTTTGTGGCCCCTTTTTTATCGGTGAGTGTTCAGCTTCGAAAGGTGGATAGACGCTGCAGCGGAAACGGGGTGCTCAGCAGGTTGTTGCAGCGTCAGGCCGCATCCGCGCCCGCGACTTCTGCATCGAAAGTGATATTCATCTCCTTCATCGCATTCACGAAGAACGAGCGCACAAACCTGGGCTCGCCCTGGAACCTTGGATTGCGCAGGCGCGGTATGATCTCCTCGAACATGATGCGTAGTTCCAGGCGTGCCAGGTGTGAGCCTATGCAGAAATGCTGTCCGATGCCGAAGGAGCGCAACTGGTTGTAGAGGTCGGGCATGCGTTCGGCGCGGGTGACGTCGAATGCCATGGCGTCTTCGCCAAAGGTCTTCTCGTCATGATTCGTCGCGTGATAGTGCAGCAGTACCTTGTCGCCCTTCTTGATCTGTTGGCCACCCAGCTCGCAATCCTCCATCGCCGTGCGGCGCATGGCGATGAAGGCCGTGTTGTAGCGCAGAATTTCCTCGCAGGCATCGCCTATCCTGTCAGGGTTTTCTACGAGGTACTGCAACTGCTCCGGGTGCTCCATCAATAGGCGCATGCCCTGCGCGATCACCGTACGCGTGGATTCGTTGCCGCCAACCAGGATGAGGATGAACATCCAGCCAAACATGTCCTCGCTGATCGGCTCACCTGCCAGTTCGGCGTCCAGCAATGCGCCGGTGATGTTGTCCATCGGACTCTCGCGGTGCATGGCGGCGAGGCGGGCGGCGTACTGGATCACTTCCAGCGAGGCCAGTTGCCCCTCCTCCATGGAAGTGGACATGTCCGGATCGTCGGCGAAGATCATGGTGTTGGTCCAGTCGAAGAACTTTTTGCGATCTTCCAGAGGCACACCGAGCAACTCCAGGATGGCGATCAGGGGGAGTTCCGCTGCCACCTCCTCAACGAATTCGCATTCCCCCCGGCTGGAGACAGCGTCCACGATGCGCCGGGCGTGTTCGCGAAACTGCGGTGCGTAGGATTCGACATGTTTGGGAGTGAAGGCATTGCGTACGATGCGGCGCACTTTCTGGTGCAGCGGCGGATCCATGTTGATGATGGTCTGCCGGTGTATCCCTTCGACCATGTCCTGGTCGTATTCCATGGGGAAGGCGCTGCGCTCGGCGGAGGAAAACAACTTCGGATTCTTGGAAACGTAATCCATCTCGGCAACGCGCGTTACCGCCCAGTAGGGCACTCCGGTGAGGGGGTCATCCAGCTTGACGACCGGGCCGGCATCACGGATTTCTTTTAGCTTGCCGTAGGGCATGCCCTCGGCGTAGGTGTCCGGGTCCAGCAGGTTGGCGAAAGGGCATTGGCTCATAAGGGTCACCGCGACGAAAACTAACGACTAGTAGTGCGTAGAGTTTCCCACGATGCGCGGGGCTAGTAAACGCTACTGTGATGCTGGTGTGCAGCGCGCAGACGAGCTGGGGTCTGATAGCCCCGGTGGTTGGGTGTTTGTGGGTGGTTGGGTGACGCCGGGGATCAGAAAGCGGCCGGTAGCCTGGCCGCAGAGGCGTGCCGCGTCAGGCTGAGTATTCCTGGAAGCGGCTGTGGTCGTGCAGCATGTCGATGGCGTCGGCCCATTTGTCCAGGCTGCTTTCGTCTGATTCTTCCAGTTCCAGTCCCAGCCAGTAGCCATCGCGGTCATCGGCTTTTTTCAGCCACCGGGCTACCCCGATGAGTTCGATGTTCTCGATCCAGCCCTCTTCGGGTATGGCGATATCGAGACGGCTGCCGGGCTTGACCTCGGCCGGTACCAGGATGCGCAGTCCTTTAACCGAGACATCCACCGTCTCGCAGCGCAAGACCGGCCCCGTGGCCTCGCCTGCTATGCCGTTGGAAATCATCTGGATGAAGATTGCCCTGACGACATTGATCCTGGGATATTGACGTCTGTCGCTGAAATCCACCACTGCATGCCCCTTCTGCAAAAACTCATTATTGTGAACTGCATATTAAAACGTCGAAAAAAAGCGCTTGCACTGTAAAAGTTGAGAAAAGCGCGCTTTTTACAAAGCGCTGCACGTGGTGCCTGCCTTCCGGGGGCGCAGGTTCGGCTGTTTGGATAGACTGGTCTGTAAGGACTTCATTACCGTTAAGCCTTTAATCTATTTGATATTTATCAATAGTAAGCACTAACTTCATTTTGTGGTCAGTGCGGTGATTAGACGGTGGTGGGCATCTGGTCGGGATTGCGATACGCCAGCGCCTCGCCCAAGTGGCTCACCTCCACGCGCTCCGCCCCGGCGATATCGGCAATGCTGCGGGCAACGCGCAGGGTGCGGTAGACGCTGCGCCCGGACAGCTGGAGGCGGGTTGCCGCTGCTTCCATGAAGGTTGTTTCCGCGCGCGCGAGGGCGGCCACCTCGCGCAGCGCTTGCGGTGAGAGCAGGGCGTTGGCACAGCCCTGTCGCTGCATCTGGCGCTGCCTGCTTGCGATCACACGCGCCTGTATTGTTGCGGAGGATTCGCCATTGCGCGCGGGTGCAAGCAACTGTGCTGGCGGCAGTCGGTCCACCGGCACGTGCATGTCCAGCCTGTCGAGAAAGGGCCCCGAGATCCGCCCGCGGTAGCGCTGCACCTGATCAGGCGTGCAGCGGCACCGGGTTTGCGTGTCGCCCAGGTAGCCGCAGGGGCAGGGGTTCATCGCGGCAATCAGCTGAAAACGCGCGGGGTAGGTCACCTTTTGCCGGGCGCGAGACACGGTGATCTCCCCGCTCTCCATCGGCTCGCGCAGCATCTCCAGACACTGCCGGCTGAACTCGGGTAGTTCGTCCAGGAACAGTACGCCGCCATGGGCGAGGGAGATTTCGCCGGGGCGCGGCCGGCTGCCGCCGCCTGCCAGCGCCACCGGGCTGGCGCTGTGATGGGGGTTGCGGAAGGGGCGACGGCAGCGTGAAGTGTGAGCACTTACTACTGTTTGAGTATCTGCCATAGCAAGGCACTCCAACGCCTCTTCCGATGACAGTGGCGGCAGGATGCCGGGCAGGCGGCTGGCCAGCAGCGTTTTGCCGGTGCCCGGCGGGCCAAAAAAGAGCAGGCTATGCGACCCGGCGGCGGCAATCTCAAGCGCCCGACGTGCGGCTGCCTGGCCGACGACCTCGCGCATGTCGGGGTAGCTTTCCATGTCTCCGGCGGGTTGCGGCTGCGCGGGTGTGATGGTTTCGTTGCCGTTCAGGTGCGCGCAAAGGGTTAGCAGGTCAGCTGCTCCAATGGCCTGGCTGTCGGGCACGAGGGCGGCGCCGCGGGCGCTGCCGCTTTCCGTCACCAGAGCGCGCTTTACCGCCGCCGCCGCAGTGGATGCGGCGATGACCCCCGGGACGGCGCGAATGCCGCCATCCAGGGCGAGCTCCCCGAGAAACTCGTGTGCCGCCAGCCGCTCCTGCGGCAACTGACCAGAGGCGCTGAGAATACCCAGTGCAATGGGCAGGTCAAAGCGACCACCTTCTTTGGGCAAATCGGCGGGCGCCAGGTTGACGGTAATGCGCCTGTCGGGGAAATCGAAGTGCGAGTTGATGATGGCACTGCGTACGCGATCCTTGCTTTCGCGAACAGCGGTTTCCGGCAGGCCGACGATATTGAAAGCGGGCAGGCCGTTGGAGAGGTGCGTCTCTACCCGCACCAGCGGAGCCTCTATGCCGGACAGCGCACGCGAAAAAATGACAGACAAATCCATCGCTCTTCCCTGAGCTCGTGGGATTGTGTTGCTGCGGTTCGCGGCGCGAGCGCGCCGGACAATTACGTGGGTGATATTGCCCGTGGACAGCGCCCAGTGCCAGCCACTGGCCGGTTTTGCTGACTTTTCGTCGGGTTCCATCAGGGCCCTGGTGCCCGCGTCAATTCCTCCAGCCTGCCTCCTGGGCGATGACCTCGCGCGTGTGCGCTTCAGATCCCGGTCTGTGCGTTCGGTTTCGAGTACCCGCTAACAGAAGGGCATTTAGCCTAAAACACAAGCGGAGTATCGTCAGTGGGTGTCAAGGGGCACAATTGCTCGCTGGAAATGCCACAGGCACCTGCGGTTAATTCGACGGCATACCAGGCATTGGCCACCTTGTTTCTATCTGGACACGAAGCAACCTCAAGGGTGCAACGCCTTGCATCACAAAAATCGATGGTATTCCCGTCAGCACGCCAGTCGCACTGCGCCAGTGCATCAAGCCAAATTTTGGCGGTTTTTTCGCGACCAATACCCGGGAAGGTGTTGGGCCCTATGCAGGGTTCGCTATGAGGCAGGTTTACAGGGTCTGTGCCTTCGGCGAGTAAGTACATCGCATGCCTGACGGGGCCGCCATTAACATAGATAGCGTCAGAGCCGTTAGCCATAGGATCACTGTGGCAGCCTCTGGTTGGCGCAAAAAAATTGCCTGATGCTGATACGCTGGTTTCACTCGTGGTAACTATATAGTCTCCTGAAGAGTTTGGGTTCCAAGAGGTTTCTGGAATATCAGCATGGAACTGAATCATTTCTGCGAAAAAATCGGCAATGGCCTCATTCAGGATTCTGGCGACTGTACCCCCCGAGCCCGAATAGTTGTATAGGAAGTTAGTTGTGGCTGATACCACCCCATGAGCTAACTCGTGCGTGTGGTGATCTATGTGAAGCACTGAGCCCGGGCAGTAAATGGTCGTTTTACTTGCATCATGCCAACCGCTACCTGCCCACAGCATCTGAGGGCTTCCAAATTCAATGCCGATAGGCGAACCGCTGTTGTCAAAACCTCGCCAGCCTAATCCGGCAAAGAAATCCCAAAACGCATTGAGAGCAATATAGGCATTGGCCGTTGCTGTCGCCACTCTTTCATTGGTAGTAGGCGATGGGCAAGTCATGTTCAAAAAAGGTTGGCAGGGAATTTCTGTGAAGGAGTTAGGGCCGCCAAACAGGCCATAGGATGACGAGGCAATATGTTTGGGCAAGCTGCCGACCAGATCGCTTGAGCAGCTAACGGTAGAGCCATGGGAGGGTGACTTTAAGCTATAGGGTCCATAAGTCCGCTCATAAGCGGTTTGTATGTAGGGCACTTGTATAGTAACCGGCTGATAGGTTGGAGTATGAGCATTCCCCAGCCAACTAGGGAAGAGGTTGGGTAGACTAGTTCTGATGGGTTCTTCTCTGGCGTGCGCAACAACAGCCGTTAGCAACAAACTAAATGCTGCGGCAAATATCAGTAGAAATTTGTGTAGGAACACATTCCTTAAAAATAGTTTTTTTGTTTTCAATTTTCTAACACTCCCTGTTTTATTGAGATTACCTTTTCACAAGTGATGTGATCCTTTTTGTAGAAAACAGGTTAGTTCACAAAAATTCAGAACGCTATTTCAAATTCAAATTTAATTCCAAATACTTTTTTTGGCTCTCTTTACTTCCCTGATTATTCCAAGCGCGCCCGGTTAATCGAAAAGAATATTTCTCGAAATCTATCCAGTGCAGCATCAAACGTGAGGGCAAAAATATCCCTGGCTACGAGTGGCTTTCTTTAGTAATCGCCAGTTGATGACGGTGTACTTCTGCCAACCCTGCATCATTGATTGGATGAATCATCTTCCAGGCCGAAGCGCCTGAGTGCGCTGTGAAAGTTCGGCAAATCGAATTGTGATTTGATTACAAATGAATACCGGAAAATGAAAAAAAGTGGGAAATTAATTCAACCATGAACTCGAATAGTTCTGAGCGATGATGATATCTAAGTGATTGAATATTTGTACATTTCTAAAAAATTCGCGTTGCCGAATTGCCCGTTTCAATCCATTCGGTATCCCAAAAAAAATTGGTTGTTGAGTGGTTTTTTTTCATTCGATAAAGTCCGCCGCAAAGCGTACGGGAAGTGCGTTTTCAGCGAGATAATAAAGGGAGAAAGTGATGACTCGAAATGAAAATTCAGTGGCTGTACTTTTGGCTTCTCTGTTTATTTTTAGCGCAGCGTTATCTTCGGATGCTGTGGCCGGGTGGGCAGGCGGGAAGCAGTCGGAGGAGCATGCAGCGAAACACGGTGTCGATAGTTCTCCCGTGACAGAGGTGCACAAAGGCGCTGGAAAAATAATTAGCTCAGAGATCGATGTAATCGGTGAAGAATCAGAATTCGAAGGCACGTTGTATGTATTGCATGCGGACAACTTCGAGTCCGGGGCCTATGAAAAGCTTCCTGTTTTCGAAGTGACTGGCGGTAGAGTCTACGATCTTGAGGGTTTCTCAGAAGAGGCAGTTGATTCGTTAATGGCGGGCGGAAAAGCCCAGGTACGTATTGTCGGCCAAATTACAGGAACTGCGATCAGGGCCAGCCAGATTCAATCGGTCACGCCGCCTGAGAATGGCCTTGAAACACAGAAGAGCGGGCAGGCACCCGAGGAATCGGAACCACCAACGAGCCGACCCTACCGCATAGGGGTGTTGTACGCAGTGTTCAGTGACAATCCCAATATGCCCTGGTACGACGCCGACCATATGGAGCACCAGCTCTTTAATCGCCCCGACAATATCAAAGACTACTTTCTGGACTCCACGCACGACAAAGTTGTTTTCAAGGGGAAATACGGATTCTACCTTGCGCCCGAGGACAGGTTCGACAATAACGGTGCGGGATACGCAATACCCCATCCTTCCACTGTATGCGCCGTCAACGATTGGTTAGATGCCGCCGAGACACTGGCCGCTGCCGACGGATACAACAGAGCTGATTTCGACCAGATTATATTTGTTACACCGGAAACCAAAGCCTGCAAGTGGTCAGGCATCGCAGGGTTAGCGGGCTCTAAGGCCACTCACATAAATTGGAATGCCACCTTCCGCCTACTGGCGCACGAGATAGGCCACAATTTTGGCCTGGGGCATGCCCTGGGGCAGTTTTGCTGGGTGAGTCAGGGGAATCAGTCTGTTTTGGTCCCTCTGTCCGACGATTGCCAATTTCTTGGCTACGGAGATACCTTTGACATTATGGGGAATGCCGGGCATTTCGGTGACAATTATTACTTTCAGATGGCTCACAGAGCCGAGCTCTCAGGCCTGACCCCTGCGCAGTTCAGCACCGGGATTCATGCGCCCGGTGTGTACCAAATTACACCGATGGAGTACAACTCTCCTAGCAACGCGCAAAGACAGTTGGTGGTACCGACCGGGCTGGGCGCGTTAACGCCGAGAATCTACATAGAGTATCGCCAGCCTTACCGATTCGATGATTTTTCTGCGAACGATCCTGTTGCGACTGGCGTACTCCTGCGCCGCAGGCTGGGTAGTTCCAACATATTGATTAACAATCACCCCATGCAGCCGATGAGGACGGGCGCGCCGCTACAGGTGGGCGAGACGTTTGAGTACGAAGGCGCCAAAATACGTCTTCTGTCGACGTCCCCTTCCGCAGCGACTTTGTATATCGAACCCGGACCGCAAAAGTGTCAGACAGGTGATGTCACCATCAACGGAATCTTGCCCTCGCCGCTGCAATTGCAGAGTGGAGAGGCCGGAGGGGTGGTGACTGTGAAGGCGCAGAACAATGGCACGCTTCCTTGCTATGCCAGTGTCACTGAGATTCAAAATACGCCATCGCCTGTCAACCATTCGCATACGGGGAATACGCTGTTGCAGCCCGGTGATTTGCTGTTTGTCGATTTCACTGTCCCGACGCTCTTCGGTGTAAACAGCCCTCAGACCTACACCGCTGACTTCGAGATATCGGGCGCTCCCGTTGCCATTGACTGGCAAGTCGTGCCGGGCAACCTCCCCTGTGGCCAACTTTGGGCAGAATCAGGTGCGCTGACGCAAATGTTCCCAACCAATATTCCGGTCAACCTGGTAACGAATGGCGTCTGGAATGTGACTAACAATGGCCCGCTTCCCTGCCAGTTGGATATGACTGTGGTTGCCGACCCCTATATGCCGGGAACAACGCAATTGTCCTTCCTCACCATTAACGGAGGCAATCTTCAGCCGATCATTGCGCCTTTCAGTTCTATGTCGGTAACAATATCGGCCTTTCCTACATCTGTATCCGGTAATTGGAGCGTCTATTCCATCACTCCAGTTCCGACGTATCCGGATGTTGCGTATTTTGGGTTTATGGTAGTCAATTGAATCCGGGGTTCGGCAAGGCAGAGCGGCAGCTGCAGTAAAGAACGTTGTGGCGCTCAATTGATGTTGCGCCGCCAAGACGCAACGCTCGCGGTCAGGGGATGGTCGTGTTGGTTGCTGATCCAGGCTAACTGTTCGCAGAATGGTTAGTCCTGGTATCAGGGCTGCCTGCGGGGGACATTTCAGCGCAGAAACGGGAAGTGGCGATATTTAAACTGTTCTCTCGGGGAAGTCCCCGACGCTGATCACCGGCCTGTTTCGCTTACTCTTTGTTCGGTTCGGACAGGGCCGTCAGTGCCCTCGACAGTTCCTCTAGTTCGGCCTCCAGGGCAACGACCTTGGCGCGAGTGCGCCGCAGGATCTCCGTTTGCGCGTCAAACTCTTCCCGGCTCACCACATCCAGCCGTGACAGGGCGGACTGGGCCAGTGAGCGCACGTTCTTGTCCACTTCGCTGCGTGTTCGGCTACCGCCGACGAACTCTCCAACCTGCTGCAGCACTTCCCAAGGGGGAGGAGGGGGTTTCAATGCCATGCCGTTACTCTGTCTGAATGCCTGAAATTCGCGCCAGTCTAGTGGATTTAGTGCCGCCGTCACAGTGCAGTATCGCGCCCCTATTTGGTGCCAGGCACCATAATGGTGCGGCCAAAGCGGTGCATCGGGTGGGGTCTGCTAGCTGCAATATTTCATAAGTTATTAATTTATCAGAAGAATATAATGGTTGGCACAGGTTCTGCTATCACTGGGGACAGAAACGGGCGACAACAACCGGTTAGTGCAAGATGTAAGCGTGTGTACCGAGTTGATGCAGTACGGAACCTGTCATTTAAAAACCTCAAGGAGAAAATCCATTATGAACAAGAAATTGCTTTCCGTTGCAGTTGCGACTGCCCTGACCGCGGGTTTCACCGCAGCGCCTGCGCAGGCGGAGATCGAGATCAGCGGCAACGTTGCGCTGACCTCAGACTACCGTTTCCGTGGCATCTCGCAGTCCGATGAAGAGCCAGCCGTTCAGGGTGGCTTCGACGTCGCCTTTGAGCCGGGCTTCTACATCGGCACCTGGGGCTCCAGCGTTGATTTTGACAGCGGCGCCTACGGCACGCTTGAGCTGGACTACTACGCGGGCTGGGCCGGTAACATCGGCGACAGCGACTTCGGTATCGACGTAGGCTACATGTACTACGACTACCCGGGCGACGACAGCGAAGTGGAAGGCGACTACCAGGAAATCTACGGCAGCGTGTCCTGGCGTGATCTGTCTATCGGCCTTGCCTACTCAGACGATTACTACGCTGAAACTGACGAGTTTTGGTACATCTCCGGCGATTACAGCTTCACACTGCTGGAAGACCTGACCATTGGCCTGCACGTTGGTTACAACATGCTTGAGGAAGACGGTGGCTTCCTGGCTTCAGACGAAGACGCGTACACCGACTACTCGGTATCCGTGACTTACGCCTGGGCCGGTGTCGACTTCTCCGTTGCCTGGGTTGGTACTGACCTGAACGAGGAAGATTACAACGACGAGCTGACCGATGACGCTGCGGTGTTCACTATCAGCAAAAGCATGTAAGCGAGCTTGTACCCCGAGCCGGCCAGTCGCCTGGCCGGCTCTCACTCAGGAGATTGTTTAGATGAAACTAGTTACGGCCATTGTTAAACCATTCAAGCTGGATGACGTGCGCGAAGCGCTGTCGGAAATCGGTGTGCAGGGCATTACCGTCACCGAAGTAAAAGGTTTTGGCCGTCAGAAAGGTCACACAGAGCTGTATCGCGGAGCTGAATACGTAGTCGACTTCCTGCCCAAAGTGAAGATCGAGGTTGCTGTTGCTGATGGCATGGTCGACCAGACCATTGAAGCCATCACCAAGGCGGCCAACACGGGCAAGATCGGCGACGGGAAGGTGTTTGTCTCCCCGATGGAGCAGGTGATCAGGATTCGTACCGGAGAGACCGGCGAGGATGCGATCTGACGCCCAGACCGCCCCCCTAACTCACTAAAACTTTTCTTTTTGGTTGAGGGCCTTGAAAAAGGCTCAGGGGATCGGCTTGCCCAAATTTTTGTGAAGAACGCTAGCTAAAGCGGAGAGAGTAAACCAATGGAAGACAATATTTTTCAACTACAGTACGCGCTGGACACCTTTTATTTCCTGGTGTGCGGAGCGCTCGTTATGTGGATGGCCGCCGGATTTTCCATGCTGGAAGCCGGTCTCGTCCGCTCAAAGAACACGACAGAAATCCTGCTGAAGAACGTTTCGCTCTACGCGGTGGCGTGCACGATGTACATGGTCTGTGGTTACGCGATCATGTACGGCGGCGACTACTTCCTTTCTACCATTACCGGTGACGGTGTGGCGGGAGCGGAGGAGGCCGCAACCTATGCGCCCTCGGCGGACTTCTTCTTCCAGGTGGTTTTTGTCGCCACTGCGATGTCTATCGTATCCGGCGCGGTCGCTGAGCGTATGAAGCTCTGGGCGTTCCTGGCCTTTGCCGTCGTGCTGACTGGCTTCATCTACCCGATGGAAGGCTCCTGGACCTGGGGCGGCAATCCCGTGTTTGGCCTGTACACACTGGGCGACCTCGGCTTCTCTGACTTTGCCGGCTCGGGCATTGTGCACATGGCAGGCGCCGCGGCCGCATTGGCTGGCGTACTCCTGCTGGGCGCACGTAAGGGCAAATACGGTGCCGATGGCTCTGTGAAACCGATTCCGGGCGCCAACCTGCCGCTGGCTACGCTTGGCACCTTCATCCTGTGGATGGGCTGGTTCGGGTTCAACGGTGGTTCCGTGCTGGCAACGGCCAGCGTGGAAAGCGCAAACGCCGTCGCCGTCGTGTTCATGAATACCAACGCTGCTGCTGCAGGCGGATTGATTACCGCGATGATTGTAGCGCGCATCCTGTTCGGCAAAGCTGACCTCACGATGGCGCTTAACGGCGCACTGGCTGGCCTGGTTGCGATTACTGCCGAACCTTCCACTCCCACTGCGTTGCAGGCAACCCTGTTTGGTGGTCTCGGTGGTGTGCTGGTGGTGTTCTCCATCGTCGGTATGGACAAGCTGAAAATTGATGATCCCGTCGGTGCTATCTCTGTGCACGGTGTGGTCGGCCTGCTGGGTCTGCTGCTGGTGCCGGTCACCAACGGTGAGGCTGCCTCATTCAGCGGTCAGCTTATCGGCGCTGCCACCATCTTCGGTTGGGTGTTTGTCACCAGCCTGATTGTCTGGGGGATTCTGAAAGCCGTGATCGGCATCCGTGTCAGCGAGCAGGAAGAATACGAAGGCGTCGACATGTCCGAGTGTGGCATGGAAGCCTACCCCGAGTTTGTCGGAGCCAGCGGTTCCGGACGCTAACCCGCTTGCGGGCGCATTTAACGATGCGTTTTTGGGGGCCTTTAGGCCCCCTTTTTTATGGTCAGGAACAATCCGCTGCTACATCAAATCAGTTTCTATCGACGAACAGCCACCCCAAAGCACCAGGTCAGCACTGTCCCCCAGCCGGAAGCGGCATCGAATGACCTGACGGGGTACCGGTAACGCGGTGAGTATCTTAGCCCTCCGAACCTCGTTACCGGTACCCCGTCAGGTCCCGGCCAGCCCCAACCCACTCCGGCGCTCCAAGCCAACCCCCGTACGCCCCTCTTTCAGCCCGACAATTTTTCACCCATAATAGTCCGCGTCCCAATTAGCGGAAGATTCAGAACCAGATCCAGGGCCTTCTACTGGCCCCGTCCATAGAACAACCAACAACCCCACGGAGAACCAAGAATGATAAAGCAGACATTGATCGGTGCCGCCATTATTGCGCTGGCCATCAACCTGACCGGCTGCGGCAGCAGCACCAAGACGACGGTGCAGAACACCGAAACCCAGGGTCAGCAGTTGATGGATCTGAAAGAAGCCTACGATAAAGGCGTTATTTCCGAGAAAGAGTACAACCGTGCAAAGAAGGAAATTCTTGATCAGTAAGGATTCCTCAGGCCACCCCTGACCGGGGTGGCCGCCGCCATCGCTCAACCCGTCAACACGCCGCTTTGAGCCGTAGTCACCTTCACCTACAGTGACAATGGCCTTGTCAGACCGCTCCCCGGCCCACCGTCAAACTCATAATCTGCTTGCTCGTAAGCGAATTCTCTCGTGACGCGCCTCGTGGTGTGGGTGATCTCGCCAAAAAACCCCGGCAATGCATCGCCGGTTGTACTAACCTCCTTCAGGCAGCGCATTCAGACGCAGGAGACTCAAATATGTTGAACACCCTTACCGCAACCGCAAAACGGCTTTCTGTCAGTTTTGCCATGCTCCTCAGTTTTGCCCCGTTAACAGTCGCGGCGGAAAAACCTAACATCCTGGTTATCTGGGGTGATGACATTGGCTGGTTCAATGTCAGCGCCTACAGCAACGGCATGATGGGATACAAGACGCCCAATATTGACCGTGTCGCGAAAGAGGGTGCGATGTTCACCGATTGGTACGGCCAACAGAGTTGTACCGCCGGCCGCGCGGCGTTTATCACCGGCCAGTCTCCTATCCGTACCGGCCTGACCAAGGTGGGGCTCCCGGGTGCGAAAGAGGGCATGAGTGAAAAGGACCCAACCATTGCGGGCCTGCTGAAAAACCACGGCTATGTCACCGGGCAGTTTGGTAAAAATCATCTCGGTGATCGCGATGAGCACCTACCAACGAATCACGGGTTCGATGAATTTTTTGGCAATCTCTACCACCTCAATGCCGAAGACGAACCGGAGAATGTCGACTATCCGAAAGATCCGGAGTTCCGCAAAAAATTCGGTCCGCGCGGTGTCATTCACTCAATGGCGGATGGCAAGGTTGAAGATACCGGTCCGCTGAACATGAAGCGCATGGAGTCGGTTGACAGCGAGGTGACCGGTCGTGCGCTCAAGTTTATCGAACAGGCGCACCGGGACGGCAAGCCGTTTTTTGTCTGGTGGAATTCTACCCGCATGCATGTGTGGACCCGGCTGGCTCCGGAGTCACAGGGCGTGACGGGCCTGGGTATCTACCCCGATGGCATGGTGGAACACGATGGCCATGTCGGCCAGCTGCTGGACAAACTGGATGAGCTGGGTATCGCCGACAACACCATCGTAATGTACTCCACCGATAACGGCGCCGAAGCCATGACCTGGCCCGACGGTGGCACGACACCCTTTCGGGGTGAAAAGAACACCAACTGGGAAGGTGGTTATCGCGTGCCGATGGCACTGCGCTGGCCGGGCGTGATTGAGCCGGGCACTGTGCACAACTTTATCGGTTCGCACGAGGACATTTTGCCCACGCTACTCGCCGCCGTGGGTGAAGCGGACATCAAGGAGAAGTTGCTAAAGGGCAAGGTGCGCGCCATTGGCCGTAGCTACAAAGTCCACCTTGACGGCTACAACATGCTCCCGCTGATCAGTGGCGAAACACAGGAAAATCCGCGCAAGGAATTTATCTACTGGACGGATGACGGAGATGTTGCGGGGCTGCGCTACAACGACTGGAAGCTGGTATTCATGGAGCAGCGGGCCCACGGTTTTGATGTCTGGCAGGAGCCGTTTGTAACGCTGAGGTTTCCCAAGCTGTTCAATCTGCGCACCGATCCGTTTGAGCGGGCTGACCACGAGGGCATGGGTTACGGTCGCTGGCGCGCGGAGCGCATGTTTGTGCTGGCCCCGGCGCAGGCCTATGTGGGGCGCTGGATCCAATCTTTCGAGAAGTTCCCCCCTCGCCAGAAACCAGGTTCATTCAGTTTGAAAAACGCGATGGAAAACCTGACCAGCAAAGGGCCGGGTAGCTAGCAACCGCAGTGCTAGCACCCCGGGTACACGCCGGTTCAGGGCGGGAAGCAGGGTAGACTAAACACACCCGTTTCCCGCTTCCCCGCGATTTCTCCGGCGTTTTTTGTGGCGCACCCGGTTTTTGTCAGTCGTCGTGACGGCGACCGGTCTCCTGTATTCGGCGGTTGTCGCTACCATCGGCGAGATAGGCACTGTCGCGCAGCGTGGATTGCAGCCGGCGGTCACCTTCTTCAACCACCCTGCGATCATCGCGGTGTTGATAGCTGCACTGGCAGTTGGGGACGTCGCAGTCAGGCAGGGGTATTAGCGGTGTGGCGTTGTCGCTGGCTAAAAATGGCTTGCCGGCTATTGCCTTTACCGCGTCACAGGCGTCGCTCTTGCAAACGATCACTGTTGCGCGGTGAGGGTATGCCTCGCGCGGGTTGCCGGGCGCCGAATTCTTTCCCTTCCCGGCGAGTCGCTTCGGTTTTTTTGATTCGCTCCCACCACCTCTGCGTCTGAGCAAGAGAAGTACGATCACGATCAGCACCACGGCGATTACCAGTCCCTTCATAGCGCTTGTCTCCTGTTTGCATTGCTGCTGCTGTTTGGTTACTCAGGTACTACTTTTCCGGCAGATTGATTCAAGTGCCGCCGGTAATTCTGTCAGCGACTGAATCTCGATATCTGCGGCTTTGTCGCCGCGCCATGGCCTGCTTCTGTTGTTCATCCAGACCGTATGCATGCCAACGTTCTTCGCCCCCTTTACATCATGCTCGGGGTCGTCCCCAACGTGGGCGATTTCACTGGCATTGACCCCGGCCTTGGCGATCGCTGCCTCGAACATGTCCGGATGCGGTTTGCTGGCGCCGATTTCCTCTGCAAGGAAAGCGAAGTCGAAGTACTCGGCGGCGTCGGTTTTGTAGATATCTGCGTTGCCATTGGTCAGCGCCCCCAATGTGTAACGATCTGCCAGTTGCTCAAGTACAACCAGCGCCTCCTCGTACAGCTCAACCTTGTGGCGCTCTTGCAGAAACGCGTCAAAGGCAATGCGCGCGCCCTCCCGCGCCTGGTCTTCGGGGTAACCCGCCGCTACCTGCAACTCGAACAGGGTTTGTATTCGCATATTGGTGACATGATGCGACAGCTCCGGGTGGCGCTTCCACACGGATTTCTTGAATTCAAAGAGGGAATCGTGATCGAAGTGTTCCACGGTCCCGGGCCTGTGTTGCAGGAGCCAGTTCTGTTGTGCCTCTTCGGCGCGTAGTAGAGCAGGCTCCACATCCCAGAGCGTGTTATCAAGATCGAAAGTGACAACCCTGATCACGCTGTCAGTCCTCGCTGCGGCGTTTGGCGCGTGGGTGCGCCGCGTCGTAGACCTTCGCCAGGTGCTGGAAGTCCAGGTGGGTATAAATCTGCGTGGTGGAGATGTTGGCATGCCCCAGCATTTCCTGCACCGCGCGCAGATCGCCGCTGGATTCCAGCATATGGCTGGCGAACGAGTGGCGCAGCATGTGCGGATGGATATCCTGGTGCATGCCTGAGCGGCGACCCTGGATTTTCAGCCGTGCCTGAATATTGCGCGTACTGATACGACGGCCGCGACTGCTGAGGAACAGCGCCTGCTCGCCATCGGATTCATCTGCCGGGGCGAATTCCGCGCGTGATCGCAACCAGTCGCGAATTGCTTTGACCGCGACGGCGCCTATCGGCACCGTGCGGGTTTTATTGCCCTTGCCCGTCACGGTCAGTAGCTGCGATTGAAAGTCTATGTCGTTGAGGTTGGTTGCAGCCAGCTCCGCCAGGCGCAGTCCCGAGGAATAGAACAGCTCCGCCATCGCCCGGTCGCGCAGCGCGAAGGTGCTGTCGTCATCGAACTTCAGGTATTGGTCCACCTGATCGGTATCGAGTGTCTTGGGTAGTTGTCGTGGTTTGCGCGGTGCCTGAATGCTCACGGCGGGATTGCGCGAGTGCCCCCCCAGTCGCCCGATATGATTGAAAAAAGACCGTGCGGCCGACAGGCTGCGTTGAATGCTGCTGCCAGCCAGGCCTTTGCGGTGCATCTGCGACACCCAGCCCCGTATATCCGCCTCTTCAATCTCCAGCGCGGCGTTTTTAGGCAGTTGAGCGCAGTATGCGCAGAGTGACGTCAGATCGCGGGTATAGTTACTGAGTGTATGCGGGGAAAGCCTGCGCACATTGCGCAGGTAGTCGAGGAAGTCGTCGATCGACTGCTGCAGCGAACTTGCATTGGCGGCAGCCACAGTTGCTTACTCCGGACGGTCTGGGTTCCGCGGCAGCAGGCGAACGATCACTTCGGCGATGTGTGAGAGAAACAGCGTGCCGACGTTGCTACCGTAGCGATTGGCGTCGGAACTGCCTACCGCAATCAGACCTAGCAGTTCGCCATTGAACAGTGTCATCAGCGCGGCAGAGCCAACTTCACCGCCCTCGGGGAACAGGAATTTCAGTTCATCCGCGCGCAGCGTGCCGCTGACACCTTTGCGACTGCGCAGTAGCGACCCGATTTCTGCCTGGGCCTTCTCTGCCGGTTCCGTGCGGTACCCTGACGCGGGCTCGTCGGAAAACAGGATCATGCAGGCGTGGTCCACGCCAAAGTCGTTACCCATGCCGGTGGTGAAGGCTTGGTACATCTCGGTAACAGATTTGGCATCCAGTAATTCCAGCACCAGGTTGCGGGTTTGTTCGTACAGCCTGTCGTTCTCGCGTGCATGCGCTGTAAGTGAATTGAGCCGGTGACGCATATCGACGTTGCGTTCGCGGAGCACGCTGACCTGTTTCTCAACGAGCGAGACGGCGCTGCCTGAAGCGTGCGAGATATGCAGGTAGTCGAGCATGTCCGGGTGGCGCTGAAGAAAATCGTCGTTGGCCTTCAGGTACTCGCGCACCCTTTCATCGTTCAGCTCGATGTCGGCATACTGCACTGCCTCGGCCTGCTCATTGCTGGCTGACATGGTCACTACCTCCCCTGTTGTAGTGTTACCCCTGTGTGGGGTTTATATTTTTATTTTGCCCTCGAACACCATCTCTGTGGGTCCTGTCATGAGGACGGGCTGGCCTTCTCCGGCCCAGCTAATAGAGAGCTTACCTCCCGGCAGCTCAACTGTCACTGTTTCCTCAAGCCAGCCACGCGTAATTCCGTAGACCACTGCCGCGCAGGCGCCCGAGCCGCAGGCCAGTGTTTCACCCACCCCGCGCTCAAATACGCGCAGTCGAATCGTGTGTTCGTCCAGTACCTGCATGAAGCCGGCGTTGACGCGGCGGGGGAACGCCTCGTGACCCTCTATCAGCGGCCCCAGCGTCTCCACGGGGGCCGCCTGCGTGTCGTCTACCCGCAGCACCGCGTGTGGATTGCCCATGGCGAGCGCGCCAATCTCCAGCGCCTGGCCGCCCGCGGTGAGCGAGTAGCTCGGCTGCCGCGAATCCGCCTGCAGTGGAATGCGCGCCGGTTCGAACTCAGGCAGGCCCATGTTCACTTCGACATCACTGTGGTTCTTTACGCGCAGCTCCAGTACTCCCGCCCCGGTTTCCACGCTGATGACCTTCTTGTTGGTCAGCTTCTTCTCGCGTACAAAGCGTGCGAAACAGCGCGCGCCATTGCCGCATTGTTCCACCTCTTCGCCGTTGGCGTTGAAGATACGGTAGCGAAAATCAACGGTTGGATCTCGCGGCGCTTCCACTACCAGCACCTGGTCACAGCCGATGCCGAAATGGCGGTCTGCCAGGCGGCGCACATCACGCTCGTGCAGCTTGTAGCGTTGGCTGATCAGGTCGAGGACGACAAAGTCGTTCCCGGTGCCGTGCATCTTGGTGAAATGCAGTAGCACGGTCAGCTTCCCGGCAGGCGTTGCTCGCCGCGGATCATGTCAGTAAAGGATTCGCGCTCGCGCGCCACGTGAACCTGCTCGCCGTCCACCAGCAGCTCTGCCGCGCGACCGCGCGTGTTGTAGTTGGAGCTCATGACAAAGCCGTAGGCGCCGGCGCCGAACATCGCCAGCAGGTCGCCCTGGTTCAGGCTGAGGTCGCGCCCCTTGCCGAGGAAGTCGCCGGTCTCGCACACGGGGCCAACGATATCCCATTGCGCGCGCTGTCCGCTGCCTGCCTGGCTAACCGGCTGAATATCCAGCCAGGCCTGGTACAGCGCCGGGCGAATCATGTCGTTCATGCCTGCATCAACCAGCGCGAAGTTGTGCTCCGCCGTCGGCTTCAGGTATTCGACGCGCGTGGCGAGAATGCCGGCGTTGGCCGCAATGGAGCGCCCAGGCTCAAACATCAGTGTGAGCTCGCGCTGCCCCAGTTGTTCGCGAATGGCCGCAATGAAGGATGCGATGGACGGCGGTTCTTCATCGCGGTAGCGCACGCCCAGGCCGCCACCGAGATCGAGGTGGCGAATGGTAATGCCCGCCTTCGCCAGGGTATCGATCAGCTCCAGCAGGCGCTGCAGGGTATCCAGGTAGGGGCTGATGTCGGTGAGCTGAGAGCCGATATGGCAATCCAGGCCGATTATCTCGACGTGCTCCAGCTCAGCTGCGCGCTGATACACGCGCAGCGCCTCCTCCATGGTAACGCCGAACTTGTTCTCGCGCAGACCGGTGGAAATGTAGGGGTGGGTCTTTGCATCAACGTCCGGATTAACCCGCACCGATACCGGCGCTGGTCGGCCGACAGCATTCGCCACGCTGTTCAGCGCCTCCAGTTCCGCCGCGCTCTCCACGTTGAAGCAGTGTATGCCCGCTTCCAGCGCGCGCGCCATCTCGGCCGCCGTTTTGCTGACGCCGGAGAATACGATTTTGGCCGGATCACCGCCTGCCTGCAGTACGCGCTCCAACTCTCCGCCGGAGACGATATCGAAGCCCGCCCCCAGCCGCGCCAGTACGTCCAGCACCGCGAGGTTGGAGTTCGCCTTCACCGCGTAGCATACAAGGTGCTCGCAGCCTTCCAGTGCGCGCTCGTATTCGAGGTAGGCGTTTTCCAGGGCCGCTCTGGAGTAAATGTACGCGGGTGTGCCGTGCGCGTCACATATGGCGCGTACCGGCACGTCTTCGGCGTGAAGTTCGCCCTCGCGGTAGCTGAAAAAAGACATGGGTTGAGCCCTATTCAGCGACCGCCGGGGCGGGGTCGGGTGCTTTGCCACTGTCAGCGGCCGGGCCGCCGGGCGTCTCTTCAACGGGCATATACAATGGGCCCATCTGGCCACAGGCGCCGAGAAGCAGGGCGCTGCAGACGATCACTACACTGGCGATGGCGTTGAACATGGTGGTGGCCCGTTGATTGATGGCGCGAATTATACCGTTCGCTAGTAAGCGGTGCGAACAGACCTTATTATTCAATAGTGCACAGTCTGGTGTGCCGGGAGACAGGATAAATGACGGAAAGTGAGTTCAACACGCTGGTCGACGAGACCTTCGAGGCGCTGCAGGCATCGCTGGACAACAGCTCGGCAGACCTCGATTGTGACGATTCCGGCGGCGTGTTGACCGTGGAGTTCGAGAACGACACCAGCATGGTATTCAGCCGCCAGCCCGCCACGCGGCAGCTCTGGCTGGCAGCGCGCTCCGGTGGCTTCCATTTTGAATACGATGCCGTGGCCGGGGATTGGCGGGGTACCCGTGACGGACAGCTGCTGCGCCCCTTCGTCATCGAGCAGATGCGCGAGCAGGCCGCTGTCGAACTGGACTGGAGCTGAGCTGATGAATCGAACCTCTCTGGCCGCCCTGTGCCTGCTGCCGCTGGCGTTCTCTGCTACCGCCAGCGAACCGCTCTACGTGAAAAACCTCAGCCCGCTGGCTGGCCTGATAGGTCTGCCGTCACAGCGCGACGCGGCAACCACCGAACCGGGGAGTGTCGAACTGGCGCTGCACGGCAGCCTTGCCAGCCATTACATCAACGACGGGAACGCGCGGGAGCGCCTCAATCTCGATGGCGAAACCGCGCGTGTAGCGCTGGATCTGCGTGTGGGCCTGTGGGAGAACTGGGAATTGCAGGTCGAGGTGCCCTGGCTGGAGCATTCCGGCGGTGATCTCGACGAGTTTATCGACGACTGGCACGACTTCTGGGGCATGTCTGACGGCGGCCGTGAGGATGTGGCGCGGGATCTGCTGGATTACCGCTACGAGACACCGGACGGTGGTTTTGCGCTGGGCGAGGATGCCTCCGGCGTGGGTGATATTTCGCTGACCATCAACAACGAGTTCTACGAAATCGACGGCGCGGCGATTACCGGTGTGCTGGGCTACAAGTTTGCCACGGGCGATGCTGAGGATTTTACCGGCAGCGGCGCCGACGACCTGTTTGTCGCCTTGCGCATGTCGGGCGACCAGCTGTCCGAGTTACCCCTGACCTGGCACGGTCAGGTGGGCTATTTGCGCGCGGGTGAGGGGGATCTCATCGAGGATTATCAGGAGCGCGATATCTGGTTCTGGGGCATCAGCATGGACTGGCGCCTGGCGCAGCGTTTTTCATTGCTTGCCCAGGTGGATTCGCACGCCGGGCCTTTCAAGAGTGACCTCACCGGTGCCGGGGACGACGCCTGGATGCTCAGCGTCGGCGCGCGCTGGCGCATCAATCCGCACTGGGAAATCGACGCCAGCCTCGTGGAGGATATTCACGTGGAGAGTGCGCCGGATGTAACGTTCCAGTTAAGCCTGCGATTTCGTAGCAGCGCGGAAGGTTAGGCGCGTTTTTTTGCCCGCAGCATTGCCCGCTGACTGGCGGTCAGCGCGCGTCCAGTCGTGCAGCGGCGCGCCCGGCTGCCGCGCTGACCTGCTGTGGCGCGGTGCCGCCGAGGTGATTGCGCGCTGCCACGGAACCCGACAGCGTCAGCACGTCGAACACATCGGCTTCAATCTGTGGGCAGAACGCCTGTAGCGTTTCAAGCGTCATTTCCGCAAGATCCTTGCCGCTCTCCACGCCGTGCGCGACCGCCTTGCCCACCACTTCGTGCGCGTCGCGAAAGGCCAGGCCGCGACCGACCAGGTAGTCCGCCAGATCCGTCGCGGTGGAAAAACCGCGCAGTGCCGCCTCACGCATGACAGCGGTATTGGGCTGTATGGCCGGGATCATGTCGGCAAAGGCACGCAGCGAATCGAACACCGTGTCGATGGTGTCGAACAGCGGTTCCTTGTCTTCCTGGTTGTCCTTGTTGTAGGCCAGCGGCTGGCTCTTCATCAGTGTCAGCAGCGCCACGAGGTGGCCATTCACCCGCGCCACCTTGCCGCGCACCAGTTCGGGTACATCGGGATTTTTCTTTTGCGGCATGATGGAAGAGCCGGTGCAGAAGCGGTCCGGCAGCACGATGAAGTTGAATTGTGCCGATGTCCACAGGATCAACTCTTCGGAGATGCGCGACAGGTGCGTCATCAGCTGTGCAGCAAAGGCGCAGAACTCGATGGCAAAGTCGCGATCAGAAACCGAGTCCAGGGAGTTTTCCGTCGGTTTGTCGAAGCCCAGCGCAGCCGCTGTCTGCTCGCGATCAATCGGGTAGGTAGTGCCGGCCAGCGCCGCCGCACCGAGTGGCGACTGGTTCATACGCGCGCGACAGTCCATCAGTCTGCCGTAGTCGCGCTCAAGCATTTCATTCCAGGCCAGCAGGTGATGGCCGAATACCACCGGCTGCGCCGTTTGCAGGTGAGTGAAACCGGGCATGATGGTCTCGTTGTTGTCCTGCGCGAGTTCGATGACACCGCGCTGCAGCCGGGTGAGCTCTGCGGCAATGATGTCGATGGATTTGCGCAGGTAGAGGCGGATATCGGTCGCTACCTGGTCGTTGCGTGAACGGCCGGTGTGCAGCTTCTTGCCCGTGGCGCCGATCAGTGCGGTCAACCGGGATTCAATGTTCATGTGAACATCTTCCAGCTCGATGGACCACGCGAAGCTGTCGTCGTCAATTTCCTGCTGGATCTGCGCGAGGCCCTTCTCGATATCGGCAAGCTCCGCAGCATCGAGTATGCCTACCGTGTGCAGCATTTGGGCGTGGGCCAGGGAGCCGGCGATGTCTTCCGTTGCCATGCGTCTGTCGAAGCTCACCGAGGCGGTAAAGCGTTGCACGAAGGCATCGGTGGCTTCGCTGAAGCGTCCGCCCCACAGCTTGCTGGTGTCCTGCTCTTTGCTCATACCTGTTGGTCCCGGTTGTTGCGGTTGCGTTGAAGGTCTGGAACCGCAGTTTTCTGCGTACACCGGGCAGCGCATCAGGATTGTGCGCATCCCGGCGAGGCGGTGTAATTGTTTGGTCTTGCTCCACCCTGGCAAGGGTGCAAGTATATCAGCATCGACCGGGCGGGGCGTATTTATGGGGGCTGTGGGGCAGCGCAAGGCTAGTGGTGAAGAACCTCTGGAGTTCTTCCTGCCGGATCTTTGTACCCCGCGTTCCGTCTTCCTGATGATTCTGCTTGGCGAGTTGCTCGTGGTAGTTCACGTGCTGGCCGCAACTTCCCTGCCGCGTTTCGACTGGAATCTGCTGGCCGCGGGTTCGTTAACCGTGCAGTGGATCGTGCTGCTCAGCGCGGCGATACTGTGCCGGTTGCGCGTACCCCTGAGCCACATGAAACTGCAGCTGGCCGTGGCGGCCTGCCTGCTGATCGTGGCGCTGGTGACATTGGGCAGTTCGTTTTTCTTCGTCATGCTGCCATCGCCCTACCTTGAGCAGTCCTCCTCGGGCTGGCAAATCCTGCGCAATGTGCTGGTGGCGGTTGTGGTCGCTGGCATTGCGCTGCGCTACTTTTATTTGCAGGAGCAGCTCAGGCTGCAGGAGCAACTGGAACTGCAGGCGCGACTAAATTCACTGCGCGATCGTATTCGGCCACACTTTCTCTTTAATACGCTCAACAGTATTGCCAGTCTCATCATGTCGCGCCCCGAGGCGGCGGAACGCGCGGTGGAAGATCTGTCGGAACTGTTTCGCAACAGCCTGCGCGATGAGCGCGGCAACACCACGGTTGCCGATGAGCTGCGTTTGTGTGAGCTCTACCTTGGCATCGAGAAGTTGCGCCTGGGGGACAGGCTCGCCGTGGACTGGCAGATCGACGCGCAGGCACGGCAGCATCCCATGCCCAGTCTGCTGCTACAGCCCCTGGTTGAGAATGCCGTCTATCACGGTGTGTCGCGCATGCCGGCAGGCGGAACGGTACGCGTGTCGGTGCAGTTGACCGGGAGTGAGGTTGTCGCCAGCGTTGAAAACCCGGTGCCCGCCCAGCCGGCCCCTTCTTCCGGGCACAATATCGCACTGACCAATATCGGGGATCGGCTGGATGCGCTGTATCGTGGCGCGGGCAAGCTGCGCCTGGTCCCAGGAGAGGGCGTATTTCGCGTAGAGCTCAGTTATCCCCGGGAGGGCGCGGCGTGAAGGTGCTGGTGGTCGATGACGAGGCGCTGGCAAGGGATCGCCTGCGCCGATTGTTGTCGCGCATGGCGCCGGATGTTCGATGCCTGGAATCCGAGGACGGCATGCAGGCTCTGCAGGCCGTCAGCGAGGAATCCCCGGACGTGGTGCTGCTCGACATACGCATGCCCGGCATGGATGGTATTGAAGTAGCGGCGCAACTGGACGATTTACCCAATCCACCTGCCGTCATATTCTGCACCGCTTATGATGATCACGCCCTGGAAGCCCTGCAGCACCAGGTGGTTGCGTACCTGCTCAAGCCGGTGCGCGAGGCGGAACTGGCGCGGGCGCTGGAGAACGCCGGCCGCGTAAACCGTGTGCAACTTGCCAGCCTGCGCGCCGGGCCGGAATCCGGGGCGCGCACTCACATTACCAGTCCGTCCCATCGCGGTGTGGACTCCCTGTCGCTGGATTCCATTCGCTGCTTCATCGCCGAAGACAAGTACGTGACTGCCTACAGTCCCGAAAACAGCCTGGTCATCCCCGACAGCCTCAAGGAATTGGAAGCGGAGCTGGAGGCCACCTTTTTGCGCGTGCATCGCAACGCCCTCGTTTCGTTGCAACATGTAAGGCGACTGTCCCGTTCGGCTGAGGGTTGGGTGGTGGAACTGGAAGGCGTGGCGCTCAGTCCCCAGGTGAGCCGTCGTCATCTCAAGGCGGCCAAGGATCGCTTGAAACAACGCTAGGTCTGCCGGTTTCACGGGTTGGCAGCTTGACGCGGCTTGTTTCGCGGCGACCTCTCTGCGCCGCAGGCCGGTTCTCTCGCTGTCGCTGTCGTCCGGTAGCGCTGGTATCATTACGCCTGCGAAACAGGACCGTCCGCATGTCAAAAACTCTCACCATCGCCACGCGCGAAAGCGCGCTTGCCCTGTGGCAGGCAGAAACTGTGCGCGCGGCGCTGCAGGCTGCCCATCCGGGCCTGCAGGTGGATTTGTTGGGCATGACCTCACGCGGCGACAAGATACTCGATGTCCCGCTGGCCAAGGTCGGGGGCAAGGGGCTGTTCGTCAAGGAACTGGAAACCGCGCTACTGGAAGGTCGCGCCGATATAGCCGTGCACTCCATGAAGGATGTACCGATGGAGTTTCCGCAGGGGCTTGCCCTCGGGGTTATCTGTGAACGCGAAGACCCCTCGGATGCGTTCGTGAGCAATCGATTCAGCTGTCTGGCAGAGTTGCCGGCAGGTGGCGTGGTGGGCACCTCCAGCATGCGGCGCGAATGCCAGTTGCGCGAGCGTCGTCCGGATCTGGAGGTGCGTTTTCTGCGCGGTAACGTCAACACGCGGCTGCGCAAGTTGGACGATGGCGAATACGACGCGGTGATCCTGGCCAGCGCCGGGCTTATTCGGCTGGGGTTTGCCCAGCGTATTCGCGAACGCCTGGCCTTTACCGATTCGCTGCCTGCCGGTGGCCAGGGCGCCGTCGGCATTGAGCTGCGCGACAACGACACCGATACGCTGGCGCTACTTCGCACCTTGCATCACGCGCCCACCACGTACCGTGTCCAGGCGGAGCGTGCAATGAACACCCGTCTGCAGGGGGGTTGCCAGGTACCCATTGCCGGCTTTGCCGAATTTACCTCGGGCGATGGCAGCGCGGAAAGCGACGAACTCTGGCTGCGCGGCCTGGTGGGCAAGCCCGATGGGTCACTGATGCTGCGCGCCGAGGGCAGGGCGCCGGCGTCGGATGCGGCAGCGCTGGGTGTCAAGGTGGCAGAAGACCTGCTGGCCCAGGGTGCAGGCGACATACTGGCGGAGGTCTATGGCCGCTAATTCCAGTGCCCCCGATGTTCTGGTGACGCGCCCCGCGGGGCCTGCCAGCGACGGCCTTTGCACCCTGTTGCGAGCCCGCGGATACAGTACCCATACACAGCCAATGCTGGAACTTCACGCGGCGCAGGAGCTGACGTCCGCGCAGCGTTGCCTGGTGCGCGACCTCGACCAGTATCACCACGTGGTATTTATCAGCGCAAACGCTGCGCGCTTTGGCCTGGACTGCCTGCAATCCAGCTGGCCGCAGTGGCCGACCGGCCTGCACTGGTACGCCATCGGCGATGCAACCGCGCGGTTGTTGTCTGCACGGGGTATCCGCGCTCTTGTCCCGGGTGAAGAAATGACCAGCGAAGGCTTGTTGGCCCTGCCTGCGCTGCAACAGCTGGATAAACATCGTATCCTGATTGTAAAAGGTGAAGGCGGTCGCGGCGCCCTGTTGAAAGCGTTCACGGAGCGCGGTGCGCAGGTAGACGAGCTGGCCTGCTATCGTCGCGAGTGCCCGCAGTTGGCCGCGGGCGAACTGGCCGCCAGACTGCAGCGCTGGCAGCCCGCCGCAGTGCTCATCAGCAGCGGCGAAGGTCTGCAGAATTTCACGCAGTTGCTTAGGCCTGCGGAAAGCACTACCGTAGGTGCGACGTACATGGTAGTCCCCTCTGACCGGGTTGCCCGGATGGCGCAGGAGATGGGGTTTCGTAACATCTGCATTGCAAAAAACGCCTCCGACGACGCAATGATACGTGCGCTGGAAGAGTGTGTGCCGCCAGCTGTCTCTCGCACCTGAGACAGGCTCTTGTGCATGCCCCTGGTTGGACAGGGGCAGCAGTATTGGAGAACGACAAAAGTGAGCGACCGGGAAGACAAACAGAGCGACATACCCGAGGACCGGCAGGACGGCCAGCAGGAGAATAAGGAAGCACAAGGAATGGAAAAAGCCACAGAGGCGGAACAGGCGCAATCTCAGCCGGAGCCCGCAGAAGTGCAGTCTGAACCGGCACCGCCGGCGCCGCGAAAATCATCCTCTGCCATTGGCTGGCTGGCGCTGCTGGTTGCGCTTGGACTTGGCGGTGGCGCGGCCTGGTTGCTGCCACAATTGCAACAGGAGAAAGATGCCCTGGTGCAGCGCGTAGCGGGCCTTGAAGCCAGCGCGGCATCGGGCCTTGCTCGAGACCGAGGCGAGTTGGAAGACCTGCAAAGTGGTCTGCAGCGCGAGATCAACTCGGGCCTTGCAACATTGCAATCCAGCGTGCAAAACGAGAGTCGCGCCCTGGCTGATGCCCTGGCCGCTGTTGAAGGCGAACTGGCGACACAGCGCAAGGAACTGTCGCGCTTCAGCGCCAGTGATCGCGATGACTGGTTGCTGGCGGAAGTGGAGTATTTGCTGCGCCTGGCCAATCAGCGATTGATTATGGCGGGCGATACGGTTGCCGCGCGGGCACTGTTGTCCAGTGCAGACAGCGTACTGCGCGAGATAGGCGATGCGCGACTGCATAACGTGCGCGGTGCTGTTGCCGCAGATATGGCCGCCGTGCGCGCGGTGCCGACCATTGATACAGAAGGTATTTACCTGCGGCTGGCCGCGCTGGTTGAGCAGGCCGACAGGCTGGTGATTTTTGAACTGCCAGAGCGCGAAGAGGCCATGAGGCCCGCTCCGGCAGACGACTGGCGTGGTCGCCTGGAGCAGGGCTACCAGGCTGCGTTGCACAAACTGTCGGAATACATTGTTATCCGGCGTCGCGACGTGCCCATGCAGGCGTTGATGGATCCACAGTGGGAAGGGCTGGTGCGACAGAATCTGCGCATGTTGCTGGAACAGGCACAGGTGGCGCTGCTATCGGGTAACCAGACGCTGTACAGGGAAAGCCTGCAGCGCGCCGCACAATGGGTGGCGCAGTTCCGCGATTCCGACGAGTCCGGTGCTGACGCGATGAGTGCCGAGATTGATCAACTCGCGTCCACGCAGATCGCGGTAGAGGTACCCGATGTCGCGCGGTCGTTGTTGGCCCTGGATGCGGCTATGAAGCTGCGGGCGGAGCAGGGCTCCGAGGGCGGGGAGTAGGTCATGCGCACACTGTTCGCAGTATCCCTGGTAGCGCTATTGCTGGGCGTGGGTGTAGTCGCCCTGATAGAAACCGATCCGGGCTACGTATTAATTTCTCACGGAAAGTACACGCTGGAAACCAGCCTCTGGGTGGGCCTGGTGTTATTGGCAGCCGTCTTTCTGTTGTTCTTTTACCTGCTGCGTCTGGTGTATCGCCTGATCAGCGGGCAGCGCACTTTCTTCAGCTGGTTGGACAATCGCCGCAGCAGCCAGGCGCAGCGCGCCAGCACGCGCGGGCTGATCAGCTACACCGAGGGCAACCTCACGCGCGCCCGACGCCAGCTTCTGCGCGGTGCAGAAAAGAGTGACTCCCCTTTCGCCAATTACTTGCTGGCGGCCCGCACCAGCGATCAACTCGGTGATCGCGACAGCGTGGCGGAATTGCTGCAGCGCGCCGAAGACGCCGAGCCAGACGCCGCCACTGCCGTCGCCATTGTTCGCGCCGAGGGCAGGGTGCAGGCCGGCCAGTACCGCGAAGCACTGTCGCTGCTGCAGAACGAGCGCGGTGGTGCGGCCAGGCATCCGCGCGTATTGCTGTTATTGCAGAAGGTTTACGAAGGGCTGGAGGATTGGGACGGCCTGCTCGACCTGTTACCCGACCTGCGCAAACACACGCAGCTAACAGAAGCAGAAGCAGCCGTGTTGGAACAGCGTGTCCACCATGCGCGACTGCGCATCGCCAGTAATTCGGAAGAGCTGGAAGCGGCCTGGCAAACGGTGCCACCGGCGCTTAAACAGGATCTCGAAACGCTGCGCCTGTATATCCGGGCCCAGGTTGTTCTTGGTGAACAGGCTGCGGCGGAAAAGTCGATTGTTCGCGCGCTGAAAAAACAGTGGGACCCGGAGTTGGTGCGCCAGTTCGGTCTGCTCGATGGTCCTGAATCCACTGCGCGCTTGCGGCGAGCGGAGCGCTGGTTGCCAGATCACCCGCAGGATGCGCAATTGTTGCTCTGTCTGGGGCGGCTGTGCCTGCGTGAGAACCTCTGGGGCAAGGCGCGCGATTATTTTGAGAGCAGCTATCGGGTAGAGCCTACGCCGGAGGTCTGCGCGGAACTGGGAAGACTGCTGCTGGGCCTGGGCGAACCCAAGGTGGCGGCGGCCTATTACCGCGAGGGTCTGGCGGTCAGCGTGGCCGAACTGCCGGAGCTTCCCATGCCGGACAAAGTAGTTTCAGGCACGTTGTTGCTGGAGCGCGAGCACAGTTAGGGCGCCCGGATGCCTGCCCTGCGTTCGTCCAGCGTGACCGGGTGGCGCAACGTTGCACTGCCAGAGAGTGACTAAAGCCGCTACACGCTGTCGATACCCAGCTCTGCCCAGAGTTCATCCACACGCTGTTTCACTGCTGCATCCATCGCGATAGGGCGGCCCCACTCGCGTGTGGTTTCTCCCGGCCACTTGCTGGTGGCGTCGAAACCGACCTTGGAACCGAGACCGGAAACCGGTGACGCGAAATCCAGGTAATCAATGGGTGTGTTATCGATAAACACGCAGTCTCGCCGCGGATCCATGCGTGTGGTCATTGCCCAGATGACGTCGTTCCAGTCGCGTGCGTTCACATCGTCGTCGGTGACAATCACAAATTTGGTATACATGAACTGGCGCAGGAAAGACCACACGCCCAGCATGACACGCTTGGCGTGGCCGGGGTATTCCTTGCGCAGCGTCACCACCGCCAGGCGATAGGAGCAGCCCTCCGGGGGCAGGTAGAAGTCAACAATTTCCGGGAACTGCTTTTGCAGTATCGGCACGAATACCTCGTTCAGTGCCACCCCCAGCACCGCCGGCTCGTCCGGCGGCCTGCCAGTGTAGGTGCTGTGATAGATCGGGGAATCGCGGTGGGTGATGGTATCCACGGTAAACACGGGGAACTGTTCCACTTCGTTGTAGTACCCCGTGTGATCGCCAAACGGGCCTTCGTCTGCCACTTCTCCCGGCTCCAGGTAGCCTTCCAGCACATATTCGGCACTCGCGGGAACCTGCAGGGAATGCGCGCGACACAGTTCGGTCACACAATCTGCCACCTCCGTTTTGCTGCCGCGCAACAGGCCCGCGAAGGCGTACTCGGAGAGGGTGTCGGGCACCGGGGTAACGGCACCCAGCGTGGTGGCCGGGTCGGCCCCCAGCGCAACCGCCACCGGATAGCGCTCGCCCGGGTGTGCGAGCAGCCACTCGCGATAGTCCAGCGCGCCACCGCGGTGGGATAACCAGCGCATGATGAGTTTGTTTTTACCCAGCAACTGCATACGGTAGATGCCGAGATTCTGTCGCTCCTTGTTGGGCCCGCGCGTAACCACCAGCGGCCAGGTGATCAGTGGGGCGGCGTCCCCGGGCCAGCAGGTTTGAATAGGTAGTTGGGTGAGGTCTACCGCCTCACCCTGCACAATGTTCTGCTGGCAGGGCGCCCGGCGTACCACCTTCGGGCCCATGTGCAGAACCTGCTTCAGGACGGGCGCCTTGTCCCACAATTCACGCATGCCCTTTGGCGGATCGGGTTGCCGCAGGTAGGCGAGCAATTCACCGATTTCTCGCAGCGAACTGATGGAGTCGGCGCCCATGCCCAGGGCCACACGGTGCTCCGTGCCGAACAGGTTGGCCAGTACCGGCACAGAGCTGCCCTTCGGGTTTTCAAACAACAGAGCGGGGCCGCCCCGGCGCAGGGTGCGATCGGCGATTTCCGTCATTTCAAGGTGCGGATCGACCTCGGTCTGGATACGTACCAGTTCGCCCCGCTGCTCGAGCATGGCGATGAATGCGCGTAGATCACTGTAGCTGTTTTTCGACATAGTCTGCCCTGATTGCTTGGCAAGACCTTACGCGCAGCCCGATAAGCGCGCAAGTACGGCCGGTGCAGATGGGGCACTGCCGGCGGGGAGAAACTTCGCTATAGTGTAGCGCGTTGGCGGTCCGCGCTGGGCGCTCCGCTTACCTGACCAATCTTAAGGAGGAGAACATGGGGTTTTTCGATTTTGTGACCGGTGGAGGCGATAAGCCGGAAGATGAGCTGACCAAAACGGTAGAGATCTCGCAGGACAGGCTCGACGAATTGCGCACCAAGGCCATCCGGGAAAAGATCGCCGCATTACCCATCGACGGCGAGCAGATCGCGGTGAATGTCAAAGGCGAGATTGCCACACTGAAGGGCAGGGCGCCCACCCAGGAGGCGATGGAGAAAATTGTCCTATGCGCGGGTAATCAGCACGGTATTGGCAGTGTGGACTGCCAGATAGAGGTGGATGAGCCAGCGCCGGCACCGGCGCCAGCAGCCGCGGAAGCGCCCGCACCTGCTGCTGAATCAAGTACACCCGCCGCTGCGGCTCCGGCTGAGCCAGCACCTGCGGCGCAGGCATCGACGTTTTACACGGTGCAATCCGGCGACACGCTGGGTGCAATTGCCAAGGCGCATTACGGTGACGCGGGGAAGTACCCGCTGATATTTGAGGCGAACCAGCCGATGTTAAAGGATCCGGATAAGATTTACCCGGGACAGTCGCTGCGAATTCCGCCGCTGACGTGAGATAAGTGTTGGCCTGGGTTTGTGCCGGGCCGAGGGATAGCGATTGGTCGTCAGGTCAATCGCTCACTTTCGCTTCATGGATTTGAAGAACTCTTCGTTGGTCTTCGTTTCCTTCAACTTGTCGGTCAGGAATTCAATGGCCGGCAAGTCTTCCATGCCGTGCAGCAGTTTGCGCAGAATCCACATGCGTTGCAGCTCATCTTCCTTGGTCAGCAATTCCTCGCGGCGCGTACCTGAGCGGCGGATATTGATGGCCGGGTACACACGCTTTTCCGCGACCTTGCGGTCCAGGTGTAGTTCGAGGTTGCCGGTACCTTTGAACTCTTCATAAATAACTTCATCCATCTTCGAGCCGGTATCAATCAGCGCGGTCGCAATAATGGACAAGCTGCCGCCTTCCTCGATATTACGCGCAGCGCCAAAAAAACGTTTCGGGCGTTCAAGGGCATGGGCGTCCACACCACCGGTCAGGACCTTGCCGGAACTGGGGATTACCGTGTTGTAGGCGCGCGCAAGGCGGGTGATGGAGTCGAGCAGGATGACAACGTCGCGTTTGTGCTCTACAAGTCGCTTGGCCTTTTCGATCACCATGTCGGCCACCTGCACATGTCGTGCCGGTGGTTCATCAAAGGTAGAGGCAACGACTTCCGCGCCGCGTATGCCGACCGAGCGCTGCATCTCAGTCACCTCTTCCGGGCGCTCATCGATGAGCAGCACGATGATGTAGCACTCGGGATTATTGGTGATGATCGCCTGGGCGATATTCTGCATCATGATGGTTTTACCGGCCTTGGGCGGCGCCACCAGCAGGCCACGCTGGCCTTTACCGATGGGTGAGACCAGGTCGATGATGCGGCCTGTGAGATCCTCGGTGCTGCCGTTGCCCTGCTCCAGTGTGAGGCGTTCGTCAGGGAACAGCGGCGTGAGGTTTTCAAACAGGATTTTGCTTTTGGATTGCTCAGGTTTGCTGAAGTTAACCTCGTCCACCTTCAGCAATGCGAAATAGCGCTCGGAATCCTTGGGGGGGCGAATTTTACCGGCAATGGTGTCGCCGGTACGTAGGTTGAAGCGCCTTATCTGGCTGGGCGAGACATAGATGTCATCCGGCCCGGCGAGATAAGAGCTGTCGGAGGAGCGCAGAAAGCCAAATCCATCCTGCAGGATTTCGAGCACACCATCGCCGTAAATGTCCTCCCCGCTTTTCGCGTGCCTTTTCAGCACCGCAAAAATGATGTCCTGCTTTCGCGAACGGGCCATGTTGTCCAGGCCCATATCTTTCGCGATATCGATGAGTTCCTGGGTAGATTTGGTCTTCAGATCAGTAAGATTCATAAGGGTACAGGTGTGCGTGTTCCGAGAGGGAAGGAAAGTGTTAACTGTGAAAGCCGGCTGGCGACGCCAACGCAGTGATGATTAAAAAACGGGTTGCAGGACTCTTGTTATTGTCAGGCTGTAGTTTTGAATTCTGGTTACGAGCTGTATTTAAGAGCGTTAGTTCAGGCGCTTACTGGTGCCATCAGTTACAACGCTATTGTCTCAAGGCTATCGCTACAGGGTTCAATACAAGGGTTCAGTGCACGGATTTTCTGCACGGGGCTGTGCAATGAGGAAAATGTAGCATGCCCCGATAGTATCGTCTATACCTGAATCAGCGAATTTTACAGATGGGCCGGGGAGTATCCGGGCCCATTAAACAGGGCCCGGAATTTAGCAGCGGTACGCTGGCGGTCGTCAGATGACTTCCTGCACAAACTCGGTCAACTGCGTTTTCGACAATGCACCCACCTTGGTGGCCTCGGCGTTGCCGCCCTTGAAGACGATCAGCGTGGGGATACCACGGATGCCAAACTTGGGGGGAATGTCGGGGTTCGCGTCCACGTCTACCTTGCAGACTTTCAGCTTGCCGTCGTATTCAGCGGCCAGCTCGTCGAGTACCGGCGCGATCATTTTGCAGGGGCCGCACCACTCTGCCCAGAAATCGACCAACACAGGTATTTCGGAATTGAGTACTTCGGCATCGAAGGTGTCATCGCTGACATGTACGATCTGTTCTGACATGGCGTTCTCCACTGGCTGCGCGACCGACTGGGCCGCCCGTTTTGAGGGGGCTAATCATACCACTCGCCGAAGGGGGCACAAGCGTCTGCAGGGGGCCGCGCTAGAGTATTTCGGTATGCTCATATTGCTGATCGCTATACCTGTCGCGACAAGCGCGTGATCAAGCCGCAACCGCTGGACGGTCGTCGATTGGCCCGCATAACGGCACGACAGCGCCGCGCCGCAGAGAGTACACTGCCCGTTCAATATTACGTCCATACGACAGGCATACACGCCAGCGGGGTCCAACTTTGAGCCGGAAACAACTGATTGTTCTAGCGCTGATTGCAGTGGCATTCGGTCTGGCCATCTACTTTGATGCCACGGCGTACCTGCAGTTCGACGTGCTGCGGGATAAAATTGACGAGTGGCGCCACTGGTACGAGCAAAACCCTCTCCAGGCCGGCGCTATTTATTTCGTGGTGTATGTGGTGGTGACGGCGCTCTCGCTACCGGGTGCCGCTATCATGACGCTCGCAGGTGGCGCGCTGTTTGGTTTCTGGTACGCCCTGGTGCTGGCGTCCTTTGCCAGCTCCATCGGGGCCACCCTGGCTTTCCTGGCGTCCCGCGTGTTGTTACGCGATTGGGTGCAGGCGCGCTTTGGCCGCCAGCTCAGGGCGGTGAACGACGGCTTCGAGCGCGATGGCGTGTTCTATCTGTTGTCACTGCGTTTGGTGCCCATCTTCCCGTTTTTCCTGATCAACCTGTTGATGGGTCTGCTGCCGATTCGCGCCTGGCCGTTTTACTGGGTGTCGCAAGTCGGCATGCTGCCGGCGGCCGCGGTCTACGTGAACGCCGGCACGCAGCTGGGTCAGCTGGAATCGCCGTCAGGCATACTCAGTGCACCGCTGATTCTTTCCTTTGCGCTGCTCGCGCTGTTCCCGTTTGTGGCGCGTTGGTTGCTGCAGCGGCTGATGGCGCGTCACGCGCTGAGCGGGTTTGAGCGCCCGCGTAGCTTTGATAACAATCTTATCGTGATAGGCGCCGGCTCGGCTGGCCTGGTCACCGCGCTGATAGCGGCCACGGTCAAGGCAAAAGTCACGCTGATTGAGCGGCACAAAATGGGGGGTGACTGCCTGAATACCGGTTGCGTGCCCAGTAAGTCACTCATTCGTTCTGCGCGGGTTGCGCAGTATATGCAGCGCGCTGAGGAATTCGGGCTTGCTAGCGGGCAGCTGGAGGTGAATTTCCGCAAGGTGATGGAGCGCGTGCAGGGCGTGATCAGCACGATTGAACCGCACGACTCGGTGGAGCGTTTCACCGGGTTGGGGGTGAACTGTGTCAGCGGCGATGCCCGGCTGGTTTCTCCCTGGGAAGTGGAGGTGAACGGCGAACGTATCAGCGCGAAGAATATTGTCATCGCCAGCGGCGGCAGGCCGCGGGTACCGGATGTTCCCGGGCTGGAAACTATCGATTACCTGACGTCGGATACCGTCTGGGAACTTCGCGAGCAACCACGGCGTCTGCTGGTGTTGGGCGGAGGGCCCATTGGCTGCGAACTGGCGCAGGCCTTCGCGGGACTGGGCAGTGAGGTGACGCTGGTAACGCGCGCGTCGCGGCTGTTGCCACGCGAGGATGAAGAGGCCAGTGCGCTGGTGTTGGATGCCTTTGCCAAGCGTGAAGTTCAGGTACTGTTGCACAGTGAGCCACAGCGTTTTGAGGCCGGCGAGAACGGCGGCGGGCGTTGCATCTGCAGCACGCCTTCAGGCGAGCAGACGCTGACGTTTGATCGTGTTCTGCTCGCGGTGGGGCGCAGCCCCAACGTGGAGGGTCTGGGCCTGGGTGAGCTGGGGATAGGCCTGACTGACAATGGCTCCGTTCGCGTGGATGAACACCTGGCTACCTCCATACCCACCATCTTCGCCTGCGGCGATGTCGCGGGACCCTACCTGTTTACCCACGTGGCCAGTCACCAGGCCTGGTATGCCGCGGTGAACAGTTTGTTCGGGCACCTGCGGCGCTTTCGGGTGGACTACTCCGTGGTGCCCTGGGCAACGTTTACCGACCCGGAAGTTGCGCGCGTAGGGCTAAACGAGAGGGAAGCGGCGGAGCGCGAGATCGAGGTAGAAGTCACCCGTTACGATATTGGTGATCTCGACCGGGCGATAGCCGACGGTGAAGCGCGCGGTTTCGTCAAGGTGCTGACCGCACGCGGCAAGGATCGCATCGTGGGTGTCACGATCGTTGGCTATCACGCAGCGGAACTGCTGGCCGAGTTTGTGCTTGCGATGAAGCACGGTATTGGATTGAACAAATTGCTTGGTACGATACACGTCTACCCTACACTGTCCGAGGCGAACAAGTTCGCTGCCGGTGAGTGGCGCAAGGCGCGCAAGCCCGAGGGCCTGCTGGCCTGGGTTGAACGCTATCATCGCTGGCGCAGGGAGTAATTTGCGCAGCGGGGACACAGGTGGCGGCGGCTGGTGGCTGGCAATACGCTCCGGCCGGCGGTCTAACCAGCACGGGAAAACCAGCACGTGAAAACCAGCACAGAGGTAAATTGAAATGAAAAAAGTGGCAGTAGTACTGGCCGGATGCGGTGTTTACGACGGCGCGGAAATCAACGAGGCAGTGCTGTCGCTGCTTTGCCTGGAACAGCAGGGTGCCGAGTACCAGTGCTTCGCCCCGGATAGGGAGCAGATGCACGTAATCAATCACCTGACCGGCGAGCCGGCCCAGGGCGAAACACGCAACGTACTGGTGGAGGCCGCGCGCATCGCCCGCGGCAATGTGCTGCCGCTGACCGACGCCAGGCAGGACGACTACGATGCACTGCTGGTCCCCGGCGGATTTGGCGCTGCCAAGAATTTGTGTAATTTCGCCGTGGCCGGTGCCGATATGGAAGTGTCGGCAGATTTTCTTCAACTTGCTCAGGCGTTTCACCAGGCTGGCAAGCCCATAGGTTTGGTTTGCATCGCGCCTGTCATGGCGGCGGCTATCTGTGGCGAGGGCACCGAGTGCACCGTTGGTAACGATGCGGACGTCGCGGCAGCGATTCAATCCATGGGCGCTGTGCACCTTGAGTGCCCGGTGGAGGAAGCGCGAGTCGACAGGGAGCGCAAGCTCGTCACCACGCCGGCTTACATGCTCGCCGGGAAAGTGAGCGAGGCGTACACCGGCATCAACGACTGCGTGAAGGAAGTGCTGGCACTGGCCTAGCCGATACCACTTCCCGGCTGACGGCGCGACTCATGAGCTGGCAGGTCTATATCCTGCGTTGCGCGGACGGCACCCTTTATACCGGTGTTGCAACTGACCTCGCGCGCCGCTTGCGACAGCACAATGGCGAGCTGGCCGGTGGCCCGCGTTACACGCGTGGCCGTCGTCCCGTCGTACTGGCCTGGTCGGAACCTGCCGCGGATCGCGCGGCGGCGCAACAGCGCGAGGCGGCGTTAAAAGCCCTGCCTCGCGCGGCCAAGCTGCACCTGATTACTAACGCCTGAACGGATAGTAGCCCTCCGCGGATCGTGCGATAGCGTTCGTTCGCGCGTGGTGTTCATGGCGTTGCTAGACCTCTTCGTCCAACGCTTCCAGTTCATCCTGCAGAGTCAGCCAGCTGTCTTCCAGCTCCACCGCTGCAGTTTTCAGCTCCCCTTCGCGCAGCAGCAGCGTGGCGAGTTCGTCCTTGCGAGCGCCGTCGTACAGGTCACTGTCTGTGAGCCTGGCCTGTATCGCGCTGAGTTCCTGTTCGAGCTGGGCGAGTTTTTTTTCTGTTTGAGCCAGCCGTTTTTGCAGCGGCCGCAATTGATCGCGACGCGCTGCAGCCTGCTGGCGCTGCGCCTTTCTGGAGGGCTCCGCAACGGGGCTCGCTGCAGCAGACGCTGGTTCCTGTTTCAGGCGCGACAAAAGCCAGCGTTCATAGGTGGCCAGGTCTTCCCGGTATTCTTCGACAGTGCCGTCGTGTACCAGCAATAGTTCATCCACGGTGTTGCGCAACAGGTGCCGGTCGTGACTGACCAGTAGCAGGGCGCCCTCGTAGGATTGCAGCGCCACTTCCATGGCATGACGCATGTCGAGATCCAGGTGATTGGTTGGCTCGTCCAACACCAGCAGGTTGGGCCGCTGCCAAACCACCATGGCGAGTGCCAGGCGCGCCTTCTCGCCGCCGGATAGAGGAGCAACCCTGGACGTCGCTGCATCGCCGCGGAAATTGAAGCCACCCAGGAAATTGAGAACGTCTTGCTCGCGCGCGTCAGGGCTGAGGCGTTGAATGTGTAAGGCCGGGCTGGCTTCCAGATCCAGGGCCTCCAGTTGCTGCTGGTCGAAGTAGCCGATGCCCAGGTGTGCGCCTTCGACACGTTCGCCAGCCAGCAGGGGCAATTCCCCGATGATACTTTTCAGCAAGGTGGACTTGCCCGCCCCGTTTCTGCCCAGCAAGCCGATGCGGCTGCCGGGTCGAAGGCGCAGATCCACCTTGTGCAACACGGGCTGCGCGCCATCTTCGGTGGCGTAACCGAGCGAGGCCTGTGACAGGCTCAGCAGCGGGTCACTGGATTTCTCTGCCGCCGGGATACTGAAATCGAACGGCGAGTCCAGGTGCGCCGGGGCCAGATCCTGCATCCGTTCCAGTTCTTTCAGGCGGCTCTGGGCCTGCTTTGCCTTCGTTGCCTTGTAGCGAAAGCGACGTACAAAGGCGTCGATCTCTGCTTTGCGGCGCTGCTGTTTCTCGTAGTTTGCCTGCTGGTTGGCCAGGCGCTCAGCGCGCTGCCGTTCGAACTCGGAATAGTTACCGCTATAGGTGTTCAGTTGTTGTTGCTCGATGTGCAGGATGCGCGTGCAGGTGGCATCAATGAAGTCGCGGTCGTGGGAGATCATCAGCAGCGTGCCCGGGTAGTGGAGCAGCCAGTCCTGCAGCCACAGCGTGGCATCGAGGTCCAGGTGGTTGGTAGGCTCATCCAACAGCAGGACGTCAGAGGGGCACATCAGGGCGCGGGCCAGATTGAGGCGAATGCGCCAGCCACCTGAGAACTCGTCAGCGGGTTTCTGGCATTGTGCATCGCTGAAGCCCAGTCCCTGTAGCAGGCGTATCGCGCGGCGCTCAGCGTTGTAGCCGTCGATTTCCTCCAGCGCCTGGTACACCTGCGCGGCGCCCTGGTAATCGCTGTCTGCCTCCAGGCGTCGCAGTTTGTCCATTAGCGCTGCGAGTTGCCCGTCGCCGCGCCAGGCGAATTCGCAGGCCGGCGTCGCCGTGGCGACGACTTCCTGCGCCATGTGCGACAGGCGCAGCTGGAGCAGACCCTCTATATCGCCTCTGTCGGCCTGTAGCTCTCCGAGCAGCAGCGCCAGCAGGCTGCTCTTTCCGCAGCCATTGGCACCGATCAGCGCAAGGCGTTGGCCCGGCTGGACGGTAACGTTGGCCTTGTCCAGTAGCAGCTTACTGCCGCGTCGCAGGCTGATGTCGCGCAGGATAATCATGAGGCGGCGCATTCTACCGTTGGCGCGTGGTATCAGCCAGCGGCGGAGTGTATGGTTTGCCCTATTGTGACCGATAATGACGACCAGAATCCGCTGTGGACCTACAGCCTCGAGGTATACCAGCGGGAGGGGGTGGCGCCATTGTGCCTCCAATGCCAGGATCGTTTCGGCTGCGACGTCAATCTACTGCTGTACGGCGGATGGCTGGCGGCGCAGGGCCTGGTGCTGACGCCGGAACACCTGGCCCGCATCGACGCGGAGGTGGACGAATGGCGGCAGCGCGTGGTGCGCCCCCTGCGAAGCCTGCGGCGTGAATTGCGTGGCTATGCCGAGGCAGAGGCGATCCGTGCGCGCATCAGCGCCGTGGAACTCGAAGCGGAGCAACAACAGCAGGCGCTGATATATCGGTCGCACCAGGCGTCCGCGGCGCTGCCGGGCGCCAGCGATACCGCAGAGGCCAACCTGGCGTTGATTGTTCAGCAGCAGGCGGGCGAAAACGGCTTCACAGGCCAGGTGACCGATCTGGCGGAAGAGCCGGACGTCCCGGTGCTACTGCGGAACCTGGCGCGGCTGATCGCTGTCTGAGCGGGGGTGGCACTGCGCCAGAGCGGGTAGTAACATGGGCGCCCGTCGAGATATCTCTGCTTTAAACGCAAGATTTAACACTCAATTCAACCGATCAAAATGGAAGAAACTATGAAAAAGTATGCGTTGCCGCTGGCAGTGGCGAGCGTTTTTGTACTGCAGGCCTGTAATCAACAGCCATCGGCTACCCCTGAGGGCGACGCCCCGTCGTCTGAGGTGAGCCTGGAGACGTCAGAACAGCGCCTGAGCTATGGCATCGCCTACAGCCTTGGCCAGCGAATTGCCGCCGACAGCGTGCCGCTGGATCACACAGTCTTTCTGGCCGGCGTGGAAGATGCGCTGAAGGGAGTTGAGCCACGCCTGACACCCGAAGAAATGCAGGCCGAGATGCAGGCCTACCAGGAAAAAATGGTGGCCGAGCAACAAGTGGCCCAGCAAGCGCTGGGTGAAGCCAATAAGGCGGCGGGCGCTGCTTACCTGGCAGAGAACGCTGCGCGTGAGGGCGTTATGGTAACCGAGTCCGGCTTGCAGTATGAGGTACTGCAGCAAGGCGAAGGCGCCAAGCCCAGCGCTGAAGACACCGTTGAAGTGCACTATCGCGGCACACTGGTGGATGGCAGCGAGTTTGATTCATCCTACAGCCGCGGTGAGCCGGTGACGTTTGGTGTCGGCCAGGTGATCCCCGGGTGGACCGAGGCGTTGCAGCTGATGAGTGTGGGTTCGAAGTACAAGTTGGCCATTCCCTCGGAGCTGGCCTACGGTGCCGGTGGTGCAGGGCAGCTTATCGGGCCCAACGCCGCGCTCATCTTTGAGGTGGAACTGCTGTCTATCCCCAGCCAGGAAAGCGGCGAAGCTGAGGAAGGCTAAAAACCCATCGGGTTTTCGGTTGGCGTCGGCCGGGCATCGTCCCGGTCAGCGTTGACCAGATTCTTCTACTTGTCGCCGGTGCCTGCCATGCAGCCCGGCGATCAGTTGATCCTCCAGCGCAAAGCGCGATTCCAGTATTTCCCCCAGGGAAGAGAGATCCCGCCTGACTTTGTCTGACGGCGTGGGTGCCGCGCTGTACTTTTCCTCGTACGCCAGAATCACCTCTGTGGTGTCGCCTATCGCGGGCATGAGTTTCTCAGCGATGATGCAACTGCCGTCATCAAAGCTTTCGGCTTCGTTGATCAATTCGTGGTACACCTCGAAGTGTCCGGCGGAGACGTAATCGACCAGCAGTTGGCAGAGTGCCTGCTGGCGTTTTTCCAGAACCTTGGCCTCGATGTCATCCTGCAGTGCAACGGCAAGCTCCGTGTACTTACCCAGTAGTTCCCTGCGCTCTTTCAGCCAGCCTTTGAGCAATTCCTCAACTGCGGAGAAAACATCAATGGGGTTGCCTGTGTTGGCCGGCATGCTCTTGCTCCGTTCGTTACGTGTGCTGCGGGTACTATATAGGTTGCCCCTGAAGCCGGGCAAGGCAGGCTTCATTTATCGACAGCATCGACACCGTGCGATGGGCAGCGCGTCAGGGGTGGCGGCGCACACTTTGCCACAGGCACAGCAGCATTACTGCCAGGAACACAAGCAGGGTTTGTGCGGGAATACTCAATCCGAGAAAAGTCCATGCCACATCGGCGCAGTTGCCATCGCCCATGAGCAGGGTGTTGATGGCCTCACGCAACGGAAAATTCTCCAGCAGGTAGTCCAGCGGTGGGCCACAGGCGGGAACCTGGTCTTCTGGCAGGCTCTGCAACCAAACGTGGCGCGCGGCAACCAGTGCACCCACCCAGGCAGAGAGTCCGCAAAGTACGCCGTAAACGCGTTGCCCCCAGTCCCGCGGGTTATGCGCCATTGCGAGCAGGGCGAGCGCCCCCCACAACACCACGAATACTCGCTGGGTCATGCACATCGGACAGGCTTCAAGATTGAGCATGGCCTCCAGGAACAGGTGCGCGTACAGCATGCTGGTCACGGCCAGCAGTATCAGTAGACCGAAAAACTGGCGCGAAGTGAGGGAGGCGGCGAGGGAGGAGAGGGAGGACATCATAGACAGCCCGGATGAGTTCGCTTTCAGTTGGTCGCTACAGTAGGTATTTTTGGTCCTGAGTGCAATGCGTCGGCTTGCCCTGTTCGTTCACAGCACAGCGCGCTGCTGGCGGCTGAATGCGGCGAGCTCCGGATAAAAGTCGAGGAAGGCAGACTCCAGTTGGCTGCGTGCCGGTGTCAGTTGGCGCTCGATACCGATAAACGGGTTGCCGCGCCGAAAGCGCTGGCCAATTCTTTCAGCACTGGCGGCGACCGTGTCCCAGTCCTGATAGAGGCGGAGAATGTCATGATCCACTAGACGTGCGAGCATGTTTTGCGCGCCCGCGCTCAACTCGAGGCGGCGCGATTGCAGGGTCGCGTACACGGCCGCATTGAAATCCTCTGCCTCGGTGTCTGAGAAACGCGCCCAGTGTTGGCACAGGAAGTGGTCAAAGCTCAGGTCGCAGAGGATACCCGCGTAGCGGCGTAATTCTGTCGGCAATTGCCGGCGCAGTGCCAGCAAGCGCGGATGTGCGTCCGTAAAACCATCGATGGCGCGATGCAGGCGCACGCCGGCCTGCATCTCCGGGGACAGGTCAGTGCCGATCGGCCCCTTGTAGTAGTCGCCTTCCAGCGCGCCGGCGAGTAGCCCCTCCTCTGGCCAGGCCAGGTGGAAGTGGGCGAGGAAGTTCACCCGCGCAATTGCCGGTACTGGCTAAAGTACGCGTCCAGGTAGGCCTCGAACGTGGGGGAGCTTTCCGCTTCCAGTCGCGCCTGCGCGGCAAGGGAATTCTGTGTTTCCCGGCTGAAGGCCGCCCGCACTTCGTCGCTGAGCTCGCGTTCGCGGAAGTACTCGGCCCATTGCTCGCTGTAGGACATGGCAAGGCGGAAGAAAGGAAGGTCGCGCTCACGCATTTCGCGCAAAATCCTTGCCGACGGTGTCTGTTCAGAGTCTGCGATCTTGTCGCTCTGGCTTTCCAGCGAGGCATTGTAGTCGTGGCTGCCCAGGGCGCTGTCGAACAGTGTGGTCACTGGTCGAATCTGCTCGATGAGCTCTGCAGCCCACTCTTCCAGGGCAACAGGTTGTCCATCGCGTTGTAGCTGTAGTTCCGGATCGCGACCCCGGTTGACGACAGCGCTGAGATTGGCGTCTATTTCTGCCTGCTCGTTGTCGTCGCAGGGCGGACTGTCCTGCATGAGGCAGTACAGCAGGAAGGCATCCAGGAAGCGCATCTGTTCCTGATCAATGCCCACAGGGTGGAAGGGGCTGACGTCCACGCAGCGCACTTCAATGTACTCGATGCCACCGCGAACCAGTGCGCTGAGTGCCGTTTCGCCGGACTGGGCAACGCGCTTCGGGCGGATGGGGCTGTAAAACTCGTTCTCAATCTGCAGCAGGGAGTCATTGAGCTGCTGGTAGTTGCCGTCTTCACCAGCGGGAATGTCGCAGTACTGCGGGTGTGATTGCAGTATCGCGCAGACCAGGGTGTCTACGTAGTTTTGCAGCGAGTTGTAACAGATATCGAGGTTTTTCTGCGCATCGCTGTTGTAGCCCAGGTCACCCATGCGCAGCGCGGTGCCGTGAGGCAGGTAAAGGCTGCGCCCCTGTTCATCAAAAGGCTGCAAACCGTGATTGTCGCGCCCTTTCAGGAAAGAGGAGCATACCGCTGGTGAAGCGCCGAAGAGGTAAATCAGCAGCCACGACAGGCGGCGAAAGTTGCGTATCAGGCCGAGGTAGCGTTGCGTAATGTAATCGCGCAATTCACCGCCGGCATTGCCTTGCGCATGCTCCCACACCCAGAATTCAGTGGGCATGGACCAGTTGTAGTGCACGCCGGCGATAGCCTGCATGAGCCGGCCGTAGCGGTGCCCGAGGCCCAGGCGGTAAACCGTCTTCATGCGTGCAACATTACTGCTGCCATATTGCGCAACCGGAATGCTCTCGTCGCCCGCCACGATGCAGGGCATGCTGGTACACCACAGCATTTCGTCGTCCAGCGCCTGGTACACGAAGCTGTGGATATCCTCTAGATCCCTCACGCTTGCCGCAATGTCATTGCGCACCGGTGTGATGAACTCCAGCAACGCCTCGGAATAGTCCGTGGTAATGGAGGAGTGGGTGAGGGCAGACCCCAACGCAGGCGGGTGCGGTGTTTGCGCCAGGCCGCCGGTGGGGCTGACCCGCAGGCTCTCCTTCTCAATGCCGCGGTTAATGCGGCCCAGCGATGACAGCGCCTCCGACTCTGCCAGGGCCTGCAGCCTGTCGTTCAGGTGGGTTTGCTGGTTCGAAGACAAAGCTGACTCCTTGGGTCTGGCTGCGGTAAACGCTCCCATCGCAGCGCGTTTTTCGGTTGCTGATTTCAGTGCCGCCGGGCAATGTACGCGTGCAAGGCAGATAAAGTGCGCGAGCAGTGCGACCTGCTCTCGCGCTGATCAGGAGATGCGGTCCAGGTGCTTCTGCAGTAGCTGCACCGCGAAGTTCTCCCGCACATCGGTGTCCCGGCCAGTAGCAAGCATGACGCGCGACAGTATCAGACCGTAACGCATACCGGCAAATATCCGGTAGTACTCATAGTCCCTGGCGGAACATCCCGAGGCCTTCTCCCAGCGCTGCACTGTGCTGTCGTAGTCCGGCAGCCCGTCCAGGCGCGGCACGCCCAGGCCTTCGGCAAAGGTGGAATCGAGGTAGTTGAACCAGGCGATATCCTGCACCGGATTGCCCAGCACCGCCATCTCCCAGTCCAGTACCGCGGCAATGCCGTCCAGGGATTCGCGGAAGATGATGTTGCCGAGCCGGGAGTCCCCCCAGCATAGCGCCGTGGGCTCGTCCGAAGGCTGGTTGTTGTGCAACCAGTCCAGCGCCGGTTGGCAAATCGCGTGCGCTTCTCCCTCCAGTGCCCAGTCGTGATAGTTCTGCCAGTAATCCAGTTGTTGTTGCAGCGGCGTTTTGCCGGGCTCGTGCAGTTTTTCGAACCCCAGTTCACGGTAGTCAAGTTGGTGAAAGCGAGCCATCACGTCTACCGCGTCATTCCACATCCGCTCGCGCTGCTCGACGCTGGTCTCATGCATCATCCAGCCGTCCATGTTGTAGGGCGGCATGTCTGTGGGAATGCGCCCCTCGGTACGCTTCATGAAGTAGAACTGGACACCCAGCAAGCTGGTGTCTGTCTCCAGTCCGCGCAGTTCCGGCACGGGTATGTCGCTGTGGCGCCCTATGCTTTCCATCACCTCATACTGGAGGCTGAGATCGTAGGCCGGGAAAACCGGCCGCTCAATCTCCGGTTGCAGCCGGGCGACGATGGCTTCCTGCCGTTGCTCGTCTCCCTCGTGCCAGCTCATATCAAATAGCAGGGTCACATTGGACATGCCGGTAGCCTCGGGGATGTTCAGCTCGGAAATACTGACTTCCTGGCCGCGGTGCTCAGACAGCCAGCCTGCCAGTTTGCGGCGGGTTCCCTCGATATCTTCCACCAGTGGCGTAGGGCGCGCATTATCCATTAGTGGTCTCCTGGTTGCTGTTTCATCGCCCGTTACCCGGGACATCGGTTCCGCGTGGCGCCTCGGGACGGTTAGGTACGCCGCTCAGGGCTGCTGTCAGCTGTGTGCGCCAGGCGTTGATTCGAATAGCGCGCCGGGCGGTCTCGCGGGGCGCCAGTATACGATTGGCACTTCTGGGTGGCCAGCACTTGTCCGCCGGCGGCAAGCTGATTAAAGTAGGTTCTGGCAAACAAGGGGATGTGCCAATGAGAATTACCGAGTGGCTGAAGATATTGTCTGCTCAACACGGGTCCGATCTGTATCTCAGTACGGGCGCGCCACCCTGTGCCAAGTTCCAGGGAGTTCTCAAGCCCGTTGGCACCGACATCATGCAGCCGGGTGAGATCCAGGAAATCGCGTACGAGATTATGGACAGCACCCAGCGCGCGGAGTTTGAGCAGGAGCTGGAAATGAACCTGGCCATTTCCGTGTCGGAGTATGGCCGATTTCGTATCAATATTTTCATGCAGCGCAACGAAGTGGGCATTGTGGCGCGGAACATCGTCGCCGATATTCCCCATTGGCAGGATCTTGGCCTGCCGCCGATTCTACCGGACGTCATTATGCGCAAGCGTGGCATGGTCCTGTTCGTAGGCGCTACCGGCTCAGGTAAGTCGACGTCGCTGGCCGCGCTGATCGATCATCGCAACAGCAACAGCAGCGGCCATATCGTTACGATTGAGGATCCGGTTGAATTTGTACACAGCCATAAGAAGTCCATCGTTAATCAGCGCGAGGTCGGCGTGGATACGCGCAACTGGCACAACGCGTTGAAAAATACGCTGCGCCAGGCGCCCGATGTCATTCTGATCGGCGAGATCCGCGACCGCGAAACCATGGAGCACGCTATCTCGTTTGCCGAAACCGGGCACCTGTGTATCTCCACGCTGCACGCCAACAATGCCAACCAGGCGTTTGATCGCATCGTCAACTTCTTCCCCGAGGAGCGGCGTTCGCAGTTGTTGCTGGATCTCTCCATGAATGTCCAGTGCATTGTTTCGCAACGCCTGATTCCCACAGAAGATGGCAAGCGTTGCGCCGCGGTAGAAGTATTGCTCGGCACACCGATAGTGCAGGAACTGATCCTGCGCGGCGAGTTCGACGGCATCAAGGAGGTTATGGAGAAGTCAGAGAACGTGGGGATGAAAACCTTCGACTCCGCTTTGTTCGAGCTCTACCAGGAGGGTTTGATTTCAGAAGAGGAGGCGGTGCGCAATGCGGACTCAGCCAATAACCTGCGTCTGAAAATCAAATTTGCCGAGAAAGATCGCGAAGAAGAAGTGCCGGCGGGTCTAAAAAATCTCAGCCGCGATGAAAAAGAGCCCTTGTTTCCGCAGACCTGACCCGGTCACTAGCTGTGCCGGGTAAGGCCGCGGCAGCTCAGTCGCCCTGCAGGGGCTGGGCCTCCCCGTTGATCAGTAGTCGTAGCCTGGTCAGCCGTGTACTTGAGATCCTCCACTGTCCCGCCTCACGACGATACTGCTCGTGGTAGTGTCCCCAGCCAAGCAACGACAGCCCGGGAAGTTCAACACAGTCATGCATTGCCCAGATTCCACCCGCGTTGTTGTCGTCGTAGATGTCGATTTCCGGGCTGTGGCCGTGGTGAACGGTGGGAGCGTCGCCGAGGATGTCTCGTAGTGATGCGATAAAGGTGTCGCGCCCTTCGGACAGCGTTCCCGGGGCCCCGCGGAAGTCCGCCACCAGATCGCTGGTAAAGCATTCACTGAACTCATCCCATTGTCGGCTGTCCAGCGCGCGAAAATAGCGCGCCTTGAGGCGCTTGATATCCTCAATAGCCAGCAGCCTGGAAACGGCGTCAGTCATCAGATCAGCTTGTGCGGGGGATATCGGTATCGTGCTGCATGCGTGGCAGTGTTCATAGGGCCTCTACCAGCCCTTCTGAAACCAGCGAGTGCAACTGGCCGGTGGTTAGCTCGCGGATGACCCGGCCACCGTGGCTGTGGAAGGTGTGTATGTCGGTTTGCGGGTCATAGGCCTGCAACTCGCCGTCAATCGGTTCGCCGTCTTCGCGGAAGTTCAGCCAGGTTCCCATGGGAAGGGCTGCCTGGCGTATTTTGCCATCTTCTCCTACTACAGGCGCCGCTGGCTGCTCGTCGTTCGCAGCCGTGCCGCCGAAATAACCGCCACCACTGTCCGCTGTTTCATCGCCGCCGCCGAAATAACCTCCGCCGGAGCTGTCCGGAGCCGGTCTGGCGGTGGAGTCCGCCCGATCGGCGGCCGCCGCTTCTGTCTCTTCTGGCACGATGCCGGACAGCTCCTCCACCCCCATTTCGGCGGCAGGCGTCCCGCGAACGGTGCCTGTGCTGTCAGCTGCGGTAGGTGAAGGATTTTCGATAAGTGAATGCAGGCCGCGCTCTTCTTCAGGTGTCAGGTCTGGCTGTTGCACACCGCCCTGCTCGGCGGAGCTCCTCGCGGCAGCGCCTCTACGCTTTGCCTGCGGATCGCTGCGCCGGGCCACTTCGGTGTAGAGCGCGTCGAGTTTGTCGGTGGTGTCCACGCCTGCCGATAGCACCATGCAGAGGCTGAAGGCGGCGCCGGTGGGCAGTGCGGTGACCCGCTTGCGCGACATCAGCTGATCAAAATCTGCGAAGCTGTATTCCAGCACCTTGATACCGGCCAGGTTGGCAAATACCAGGCGTTGTTCGTTGTTGTTCTTGTAAATCAATTGAGCGCGGATGGTGCCGCCGTTATAGGTGTCGATGGCGAACCAGTGCCATTGCTCCAGAAAATCCAGGCTGTCCGCCAGTGGCTGGCTCTGCACGCTCCGCAGCTTGGTGGCATTGATCGGCTCTACCCGGAACAACTCCAGCGCCTGCCCGCGCATAATGCGCATATGCACGGATTCCAGTGAGGCCATTGCATCGTTAACTGCGGGCGTATCGTGATGCAGGCTAAGCAGCCAGCGCCGCATGTCCTTGGGCAGCCTGGCAATGATGGCGGAGACTTCCTGGCGACGTTCGTCGTCGGCGTCCGCGAGGCTTTGCACTGATTGCAGCAGTTCCTGCGTAGTGCCACTCATCTCGCGCCACTGCTCGGAATCAGCGCCAAATTTGAGTAACAGCAGCTGTGCGCTGTCATACCAGGGCCCCTTGATAAACTCTCCGATCTCACGCGGCAGCAGGCTCTTTTCGAGCAGACCGTTAATTAACCGGGTGGCCTCGGTGCGTGCGGCGGCGGTGCGCGATTTGCCCGATTCGGTATCGATGACACGCTGGCACATCTTGCCGGCGCGGGCATTGTCCCGCTCAGCCGTTTCCAGGAACTCGGAACAAATGGTGGCAATGTTGGTTGAATCGTCCTCGAACCATTTCAGAGCCTCCTCTACGGCACCCTCCACCTGATTTTGCAGATTGGCGCCGGTGCGGCCCAGCGAGCTCTGCCAGCCGACAGACCTTGTCTGGATGGCATCGAGGAACTGGTGCAGCGGGTGTACGTCCGGCTGCATGAAATCCGGTTCAGTGAGCGCTATACACGCAGCCAGGGGCTTCAATCGCCTGATGGTTGAGGCCAGGGGTTCTTCCAGGGGAAAGCGCTGCTCGTAATGGTACAGGGCCTCACCGACCCAGCGCAGCACGATTGCGTGTTCACGAGAGGGCATGCCCGGATCGCCCATGGCCTCCAACTGGTGCAGCAGATCAGCATAGGGGGTCAGGTCGATATCCCCGGGCGCCTTCACGTACGCAAGCAGTTCCTCCAACGACAGCACGTGACCGTCCTTCGGCCCCGTGGTGTTGGCGTACTGCTCCTCCACTCTGGTTGTCAGAGCACAGGAGATCGGAAAATGTTCCGCAGTGAGTTTCAGCTGACTAGCTTCCTGATAATCAACACAATCAAAATACCCCAGAGCGCTGTCACCAGAACCAGTCTCCATCTGGCAGGAGTGACATTGTTCTGTTTAGCACCGCCGCCACGGGTAATGTCAAAAGAGCCGCAGGCGGGGCACTCACCGCCCGCGCCAATCTTGTTGCCGCGGTAGCTGCAATCCTTACAGTGGTAGGCCATGAAGTACTAGCGCGTACTCTTTATAAGTTGGTCAACGATACGTTCAAGCTGCTTAAGATTATTGCATTCAGCGGTAAAATGACAGGCAGTCTGGTAGCGCAGCATTTCGGAGTCGCCGGTGCCCCAGGATCGGCGCGATTCGGGGTTTAGCCAGATCACCTGCCGGGAACGTTGATAGATGCTTTGGAGGACATCCAGCCGCGCCTCGCCGTTGTTGTTGCGCGCGTCACCCAGGATGATCACCGTGGTATTGCTATTAATATCGTCCATTGCCAGGCTGGCAAAATCCAGCAGGCTGTTGCCGTAGTCAGTGGCGCCGCCGTATTTCCAGTTGACCAGTTCAATCGCCTCCTCGACCGGGTAGTCATCGAAATAATCGCTCACCTCCCCAAGGTGGCTGGAAAACGCGAAGCTGCGAACCTTGGGCAGCACATCCTGCAGGCTGTACAGAAACAGCAGCAGGAATTTGGCGTATGCAGCAACCGATCCACTGACGTCGCACACGGCCAGTAGCTGGGGCTTCTCCTTGCGTACCTGCCGCCAGTACGTATTGAACATCACCCCGTCGTTGGGAATCCCCCTGCGCATCGTTTTTGGCATGTCCAACTGGCCGCGTTTCAGGCGCCGGCGCTTGTGCGCATGCCGACTGGCCAGCCTCCTGGCCATTTTTCGAATTAGTTCCTGCACTTTGTGCAGGTAGACGTGTTCGATATTGTTCAGCCGGGTCTTGCTCAGGATGTCGTCCATGAACTGACGATTGCGCCCCTCGGCGTGCAGGAGGTATTCCCGCTCCACGTAGTCGCGCACCTGCTCGCGGAGAATGTCGCGATAGCGCTGCACGATCGGCAGGGCCGGACTTTCTGCCTGTTCCAGTTCAATAACGGCGTTGCGGATGTGTTCTTCACCCAATTGATCCAGGATGCGGCGTGTAAACTGCCCCTTTTGTGTGAACATCTGAATTTGCTGCAGCCCGACGCTTTCCGCCGCCCGATTGATATTCAGCGTCAGTTCGTTGCGGTTGTTCCCCATCAGGTCCTGCATGAGATCAGACTGCATCAGGGTCTGGAGGGCGGGGCTTTCCGAGGCTGCGCTCTCCAGCGCTTCCAATTCAGCGGAAGCATTGCTGCCGGGCTCGCCTCCCTCTGCCTGTGCTTCGTCGCCGTTACCTGTTTCTTCGTCGCCGGAGTCACTGGCCGCTTCAGCGCGTTCTTCAGTGCTTTGGTCCGCCGCGAAATCGGACAGTCCCTGGCTGAAGTAGTTGTCGAAACACTGCAGGAAGATGGCTTCTTCTTCTGGCGTTTTGGCCAGGGTCATTGCGAGTCCGTCGCGTAACAGACTGCGATCGGCGTAACCCAGCGTCGCTGCCACATCGACCGCGTCCAGCGTTTCGGCGGGCGATACCCGCACTTCGTGGGTTCGCAGTACCTGTATGAAGTTAACCAGATTTGACTGCATAGCGGCTCACCAGTAGCGGGTTGCGCTGAGGTTCAGTTGGTTTCCTGCGCAGTGCTCTCGCGCACCAGTGTGCGCAGTTCACTGTCTGCAGTTTCAATATCTTCTTCAAACTTCAGTAGCACATTCAGTGTGCTGCGCACCAACTCTTCCTCGAGCTCACCGGCATGCAGCAATAACAGGCTGCGTGCCCAGTCGATCGTCTCGGAGATGGCGGGGACCTTTTTCAGATCCATCTGGCGCAGTGAGTGTACGAACTCGACCAACTGATGGCGCAATTGTTCATCGACATCAGGTACGCGGCTGCGAATGATGCGCTCTTCCAGTTCTACAGTGGGGAATGGAATGTACAGGTGGAGACAGCGCCGCTTCAGCGCGTCCGAGATTTCACGTGTGTTGTTGCTGGTCAGGAACACCATGGGCGAGGTGCGTGCCTTCACCGTGCCGATTTCGGGAATGGATATCTGGTAGTCGGAGAGAATTTCCAGCAGCAGCGATTCGAATTCGTAGTCCGACTTATCGACCTCGTCGATGAGCAGGATCGCGCCGCGCTCCTGCTGCATGGCTTTCAGCAGCGGGCGAGGCTCCAGGAAATCCTCAGAGTAGAAAATGTCGCCGAAGTCGTGCAATCGTTGCACGGATTCTGCCAGGCCTTTCGCACCCTGCAGCAGGTCGCCGAGCTTTTCTTTGAGTACCTGGGTGTACAACAACTGCTTGCCGTATTTCCATTCGTACAGCGCTTTGGCCTCGTCCAGGCCCTCGTAACACTGCAGTCGGATCAGCGGTGTATCCAGCAGGGTGGCGGTCGTTTTTGCCAGCTCGGTTTTGCCGACGCCCGGCGGTCCCTCCACCAGCACCGGCTTGCGCAGTTGAAAGGCTAGAAAAACCGCCGTGGCGATTTTGCGACTACAGATATAGCCGTGGGACTCGAAACCCCGCTCAATCTCTTCGACCGAAGCCAGTTGTGGAAAATGCTGTGCTTGCACGCGGCTACCTCGTCAGGCGCTTGCCTCATACCGAACACAGCATTGTACGCGATACAGCGGGGCGGGGCACTGCACCTGTTCAGCCGCCGGTAACGCTCATGAACCGCACGATGTCTGGTTCTGCCTCGAGGTCGAAGTAGTGACGCTCCGGCTTTAACGCCATGGCGTCAACAATCGCCTGCCGGAGTTGGTCGCTGGACCGATCAGGAGCGCGCAGGACGGCGCGCAGATCCACCGAGTGCTCGTTGCCCAGGCATAACAGCATCCGCCCTTCGGCGGTGACCCGGACGCGATTGCACAGATGGCAGAAGTTGTGGCTATGGGGTGAAATAAAACCCACCCGTGTCGAGGAACCGCTCAGTTGGAAGTAGCGCGCCGGCCCGGCGCTGCCTCCCGGGTCGCCCAGGCTTTCCAGGGTGTAGTGGCTTCTCACCAGCGACTGGAGTTCTTCGCTGGCACAGAAGCTCAGCGCCCTGTCATGCTCATCGATCAGGCCTAGCGGCATTTCTTCGATGAACGCGATATCGATGCCACGCTGGTATGCGAAACCCACCAGGTCGAGCACCTCATCGTCGTTGCGGCCCTTGAGGATGACCGCATTAATCCGCAGCCGGTCAAAGCCCTGGGCAACAGCGCTATCGATGCCCGCAATCACCTGTTCCAGGTTGCCGTGTCGCGTCAGCGCGCGGAATTTCCGCGGGTTAAGGCTGTCCAGGCTAATGTTGATACTGTTCACGCCGGCGCTGCGAATGGGGCTCGCAAGGCGCAACAATTGGGAGCCGTTGGTGGTTAAGGCCAGCTCGTTCAGCGTGGGCATGTCGCCCAGTCGCTCCAGCAGGGAAAGAATGTTATTGCGTACCAGCGGTTCACCACCGGAGATGCGAATCTTGCCAACACCGAGACCGACAAAGGTAGCGGCGACTTCTTCCAGCTCCTCCAGCGTCAATACACTCGGTTTGGGTGCGAAGGTCATGTCTTCCGCCATGCAATAGACGCAGCGAAAGTCGCAGCGATCCGTCACCGACAGTCGCACGTAGTCAATGCTCCGTCCGTAGCGGTCTACCAGCAGGTTGTTAGTGGCGTCAGTCATTTCGTGTCAGCGAAACTCTTGGGCAACGCTCGCGGCGTCGTTTACAGGGCGCCGAAAGCCTCCAATGTGAAGTGCCTGCAGCGTCATCGTTGTAGGCCAGTGTACTGACTTGAGCATCCCCGCTCCAGTGCGGGGTTTACAGGGCAGGCGGCCTGGGACAGGATGAGGCAAAAATATCGGCCGCATCGGATTGTCCGGGTGGCTCCTGGGGAGGTGTACCCGGATAGTGAAAAAAGAATGGTTGATTGTTCTGGGGCCGGTGCTTGCGATTTGTGCCGCACTGCTGTTGCTGGCCGCCGGCTACAGCAGCGATATGGCCACGGTCTGTTTTGTGGCTGTGCTCTGCATAGTCTGGTGGGTGTTTGAGCCTGTCCCTATACCTGTGACCTCGCTGCTGCCATTGGCGGTGTTGCCGTTGACCGGGGTGCTGACGCCCCAGGAGACGGGACAGGCCTATGGCTCACCCTTGATTCTCTTGCTGCTGGGCGGCTTCATCCTGTCCAAGGCGATGGAGCACACGGGTGCGCATCGGCGTGTCGCCCTGGGGATGGTGGGCCTGTTCGGTGCCAGCAGCGGTCGTCGTCTGGTCATGGGCTTTATGGCCGCGGCTGCGGTGTTGAGTATGTGGATTTCCAACACTGCCACTACCCTGATGTTACTACCGGTGGCGCTGGCGGTACTCGACGCCGTGGACGAGAAGTCTCGTCTTGCCGCGCCATTGCTGCTGGGCATTGCCTACGCCGCCAGTGTCGGTGGAATGGGGACCCCAATTGGTACACCGCCCAACCTCATCTTCATGCAGGTTTATGAAGACACCACCGGCGAAGCCATCGGCTTTACGCGCTGGATGTCCTGGGCGCTGCCAGTTGTTTTTGTCATGGTGCCCGCCATGGCGCTGGTGCTCACGCGGAATTTGCGTGGCGCACTGCACGTAACGCTACCCGAGGTGGGGGCCTGGCGTACCGAGGAAAGGCGTGTGATGGTCATCTTTCTGCTTACCGCGCTGGCCTGGATTACCCGTAGCGAACCCTTCGGAGGCTGGAAAACCTGGCTGGGGTTGCCCCAGGCCAACGATGCGTCTGTGGCGTTGCTCGCGGTGGTGGTGATGTTCCTGGTGCCCGATGGTAAAGGCGGGCGCCTGTTGAACTGGGAGCGCGCCAGCACGATTCCCTGGGGTGTGCTGTTACTGTTTTCGGGGGGAATATGCCTGGCCAAGGGGTTCGTGAATTCGGGCCTTAGCGACCTGATTGGCGGATCGCTGGCGCAAGCCGCTGGTTTACCACTTTATGCGCTGATGCTCATCATTTGCCTGGCGGTTACCTTTATGACCGAAACGACCTCAAACACCGCCAGCACCACGCTGCTTATGCCAGTGCTTGCGGCGGCCGCCCTCGTCGCGGGCTTGCCGCCGGAACTGGTGATGGTGCCGGCGGCCATGAGTGCGAGCTGTGCGTTTATGCTGCCCGTCGCAACCGCACCCAACTCCGTGGTGTACGGCAGCGGGTTGGTCAGCACCGCGCGCATGGCACGGGAGGGGTTCGCCCTCAACTTTGTCGGCGCCTTCATCATCAGCGGCATGTGTTACCTGACGCTGAGCTAAGGCCGCAGGGTGACAGGCAAGTCGTGTCAGATCAGCGCCATCATGGTTTCGGCGGAGCTGACGTCTACGCCCGGGCCAGCCTCTACATTGAGGTGGCTAACTGCACCGTCGTCCACGATCATGGCGAAGCGCTGGCTGCGTGTGCCCATGCCAAAACTGCTGCCGTCGAAGGCCAGGCCCAGTGCATTCGCAAACTCGCCATTGCCATCGGCCAGCATCAGGATTTCCTCTGCATTCTGATCCTTGCCCCATGCACCCATGACGAACGCATCGTTGACGGACATGCACGCAATCGTGTCGACGCCAGCGGCCTTGATTTTGTCGGCATTGACCACATAGCCGGGCAAGTGGGTCAGGCTGCACCCGGGGGTAAACGCACCCGGTACGGCGAACAGCAGTACTTTCTTGCCGGAGAATATTTCATCGGTAGTGATATCGGCGGGTCCTTCAGCGCCCATGGTCTTGAGCGTGCATGTCGGGACTTTGTCGCCTACCTGTATAGTCATCGTGGTTTCCTCAGTGGGTTCATTTACAAGCTGTGCAAGCGGGGAGAATAATAGCAGATGCCTGTTCAAACGCATTGCCCGCTGTGCGGCCATACTTCTTCCCCTACTTTTCATGAGGACATACAGCGGCGTTATTTGCGTTGTTCGCGCTGCCAACTCGTTTACGTGCCGCCGCAGTATCATCTCAGCGCACAGGCGGAGCGCGCAGAGTACGACAAGCATGAGAATGTTGCCGACGACGCTGGCTATCGCAGGTTTCTGTCGCGACTTGCCACACCGCTGCTTGAGCGGCTGCCGCCGGCTGCACGCGGCCTCGACTTCGGCAGCGGGCCAGGCCCCGCGCTCGAGGCTCTTTTGGGCGAGTGCGGACACTCAGTCGATTTGTACGATCCGTTCTACGCGCCGCGCGCAGAGGTGTTCGAACGCCGCTACGACTTTATCTGTGCCACTGAGGTGGTGGAGCACCTGTTTTCGCCGGGACGCGAACTGGAACGCCTCTGGGCGATGCTGGTGCCGGGTGGTTGGTTGGGCGTGATGACCAAGCTGGTTCGTGACAGGGAGGCTTTCAGCAACTGGCACTACAAGCGTGATCCAACGCATGTCTGCTTTTTCAGTGCCGCTACCTGGGAATGGTGGGCGGCGATGTCCGGGGCTGAGCTTCAGATCATAGGCGCGGATGTCATTCTGCTGCACAAAGAGAATTCCAGCCAGTGAACAGGACAGGCTTGGCCGCGTAACACTGAAGAACAGGGTGTTACCGATCACCGATCAGGAGACGCTTTCCAGCATGTGCGCGTACATGAGCTCACAGTCACGATAAAAGCGCAGCTCTCCGTCGCCCAGGTAGGGTGCCACCATGGTCAGCAGTTGCAGTACGCCCTGGTGAATCGTGATCTGCGGTGCGCGCTCCTCGTTTATCAGCGCATCGTAGCTAAACCAGAAAGTCAGCGTTAGCGTCATGTTATCTGCAAGCCCGAGTAGCTGTGCGTCTCGGGCATCGATGACTTCCTGCTCCAACAGGGTTTTACAGATCGCGAACATGGCCGCGCGCTTTAACTGGATGATACGTTTGAAGCTGCGGCGTATGTCCGGATAGCGTAGCAGGATGTTGTCGAGGTTGTGATAGAGGAACCGGTACTGATACATCTCCTCCAGTACCACGTAGAGGTAATACCAATTGTCCTCGGTACTGTCGCGATCAGCACTCAGAGGTTGCGCAATAGGCGCGCTGAGTGTGGCGCTGATGGCCTGCTCGTATTGCCGGAAGAGCTCGGCAATAATTTGGTCCTTGCCCTTGAAGTGGTAGTAGAGGTTACCGGGACTGATATCCAATTCGTTGGCAATGTCAATCGTTGTTGTTTCCGCCTCGCCCTCTTCGTTGAACAACGCCAGGCTGGTGTGCAGGATCCTGTCCCGGGTTTTCATTGGCGGGCCGAGAGTCAGGCTTTGCGTTTACTGGCGGGAGATTTGCGGCGGGCGGCGGGCTTTTTCTTCGCAGCAGATTTTTTAGTGGCGGTTTTCTTGCCTGCGGCTTTTTTGGCAGGCGCCCTTTTTGCTGGCGTACGCCTGGCCGTTGCCTTCTTGCCGGCTTTGGCCTTCTTGCCGCTGCTGGCTTTCTTTGCCGTGCCGCTGGCGCGTGTAGACTTCACCTCAATGCCCTGCGCCCGCAATGCCTGTGTCAGCGCTTTTACTTCGCGGCTCAATCTGTCCACCTTGTTGTTTAGCTCCGCGAGGTCTTCGATTTTCGCCGGCCGCTGCATATGAAAGTTGTCGCGTACGCGACTGATGCGCTCTTCCACCGATTGTCGGGCCGCCGCCGTAGTTTCCAGCGCCTCGCGGGCGTCTTCTTCCAGTGCGCTCCCGGCTTTTACCAGGTCCTTGAATAGTTTGGGCGGTTCCATCGCTTTTTCCAGTCGGCCCTGGGCATCTTCTACCGCCTTGCCGTAGGCGCCAACGCCCGCGAGCCAGATGTTCTTTGCTATCTCGCTTGCCTTGTCGGTTACCTTGCTCTTTTCGTCGCTCATATCTGCCGCCTCCCGGGTTGGGGGTGTGTGAGGAGATAACGCTGTGGGCCGACTATTAAACCAGAACAGTGGGAAAGATACAGCGTTGGTTATCCAGCGCCGGGCCGCCCGCAAAGGCAGGCGGGGAGCGCAGCAAGCGCGCTTTCAGGCAGGAAGGGCGCCCCTTGGCGCTCTAGGCGAGGCCCTGCTGGGCCAGTTTGATGGTTTGTATCTGGCTCATGAAATACCAGGGGATCTCTAACTGGCGTTGTAGCTCGTGTATTGGAATGGGCTCGCTGAACAGGAAGCCCTGTACCGCCCGCGCGCCGCAATCCATCAGGAGGTTGAATTCTTCTGCGGTTTCCACGCCTTCGGCCACGGTGCGGAGATCGAGGCTGTTGGCGATGGCGATAATCGTTTTAACCAGCGAAGCGTTATCTTTATTCAGGTCGCATCGCGACACGATCCTGCGGTCGATTTTAAGCTCGTTCAGCGGATACAGGTTGAGATGGCTGAGGGGTATGGAGCTGATACCAAAGTTGTCCAGTGACAGATGCACACCGAGACCGCTCAGCGTTTGCAGGCACTGGTAGCCTTCGCTGTCTTCGCTCATGACAACGATCTCGGACAGTCCCAACTCCAGGCAGCCTGGCTCCAGCCCGTTGGTTTCCAGGGCGGTTTGCAGGTTTTCGGCAAAACTGTTGCTCAGTTCGTCGGCAGTGACATTAATCGAGATTCGCGGCAGCTCCAGACCCTTGTCACGCAGCTCCTTCAGCTGTCGACAGGCCTCCCGGGTTGTCCACTTACCCAGTTCTGACATCAGGCCAATTGTTCTGGCGATGGGAATAAACTGACCGGGTGGAATCATGCCGTGTTCGGGGTGATCCCAGCGCAGCAGCGCTTCGGCGCAGAGAATCGAACCATCCACACTGTCCACCTGGGGCTGGTAATGCAGCTCCAGTTCGTCTTCGGAAATTGCCTTGCGTAACTCGGCTTCGAGCTGCAGCTCATCCAGCCCGGCTTTTTCCAGATCCAGGTTGTAGAACTGGAATATACCCTGTGGTGATTGCTCCACGGTGTGCATGGCAACGCCAGCGGCGCGTGTCAGGGCCTCTGGATCGTCCGCGTGTTCTGGTGCGATGGCGATACCCACGCTGGCGGAAACGATGATTTCCTGCCCCTCGACTTCGATGGGCTGCGCTACGGCGTCGAGAATGCGCTGCGCAACGAGCCCGGCGGACTCTGCGTTGTCGAGGTTGCTGAGTACAATAGCGAATTCATCGCCCGCCAGACGGGAAACACCCAGCTGGGCCTTTTTGGCATCCGTGCCGTGCCCTACGAGATCACTCTCGCGCAGGCACTGGGTCAGACGCTTTCCCACCTCGGTGAGTACGAGATCACCCGCAGCGTAGCCAAAGGAATCGTTAATGCGGCGAAAGTTGTCCAGGTTCGCTAGTAGTAGAGCCAGCGGCTTGCCCTCGCGCTCGCGTTTTTTCAGCAGCAGCTGCAAGTGCTCCCGGAACAGGGTTCGATTGGGCAATGACGTCAGCCGGTCATAGTAGGTCATTTCGTGCAGCTTACTTTTAGCTGCGTCTATTTCCTGCGCGGCTTTGTCCAGTCGGTCGTCTTTTTCAGTGAGTTCTGACTGAGTTTCATCGACCCGCTTGTCCAGCAGCTTCTTGTTGACCTCCACTTCATTGCGGCGATCCTGGGCGCTTTTTACAATCGTGTTGAGAATCTCTGCGAGGTCCCAGAATTCGCTGTTTCTGGGCACTGCGAGTTCGCGCGTGGTATTGCCGCGGGCGACGTCGTCGGCCATGCGGCGCAGTTCCTGTAGCGGCTCACTGATGCGTCTTGTCATGACGAACAGGGCTGCACAGCCGAGTAAGATCAGCACCAGACAGGCAGCGAACAGCGGGGCCGCGGCAGTCAGCGACTGGCTGAGAATATTGCCACGCGCAATCCCCACGTGAAGATAGCCCACCACGCGCATGCTCTTCATGCTGGGAGCGGTGCGCACCGCTGCTACAAAATCCTCTATCGCAAGGTCTCTGCGGGACGCGTTTGACGCCGTCACGATGGGCGCGGTCAGGTGCAGGTCGTCCCCACCAGCAAGCGCAGTCCAGAAACCGGTATCACCGGAGGCGGAGCCGTCCTGCAGGCTTGTCAGTGAGACGTCCGCGACGGCAACGTCACCGCGCACTACTTCCAGCCCGGGAAGGTTGGTCGAAAGAGGATTCTTTTTGTCGCGGCCGGCAATTCTGGTGCCATCCACCGCGTAGAATGCTGCCCCTGTGATAACAGGGCTGGCAAAGAATTCGTCGAGCACTACCTGTAGGTAGCGCTTGTCCTTTTCATAGGCTGCCAGTTGCAGGCCCGCACGGTTTTCCGTTTTGCCGTAGGCGAATTGTTCCACAAACTGCAGCTCTCGGTCGTATGCGCGTTGCGCAACCAGCAGCATAAGCAGCAGGGTGAGGATAAGGGCGATAATCGCCGCGAAAACAATGGTGGATTTATCCTTGAAATGCACGCCCGGTCCCTTTGATCTGGTTCCGGCCAGAGCGAGGCACGCCTACAGCGGTTCACCTATTCCGGCTGTGTGGCGAGACTGACGCGCACTGCCCGGTCCGTCTCAATCTGTGTTGTTATTCGTTCCTTCAAACCCGCGCGGTGTGCAGTTCTTGGCGCTGCGTTGCTCTGCGGTGAAAAAGCGATTTATATCCCGGCCATTCTATCGCCTGATGGCACAAAAGGTGAGTAACAATTTCATATAACGCAGGGCAGCGGTTTCAGGCCATTCGGGCGCCTGTTGGGCCTGTTCTGCGGAAAATGTGGCTGGCGGGAGCCGGTTGCGGCAGCCAATGCCCCGGGGTCGTGCAAGACAGTATGAAGTGCCTTTTTCAAGGCAAAAAAAAGGGGCCTGGAATCGGCCCCTGGAAAACCCCTGCAGGCAGGGGTCAAGTGGTCCTGGATGGGATGGTGCTTAAGCGGCGGACTTGATTCCAACGGAATCGCGCAACTCGTCCAGACGCGCTTTAGCCTTCTTCAGCTGCGCTTCCAGCTTTTTGCGGTCTGTCAGGTTGTCCAGCTCCAGCTCATCGATGGCCTTCTGGGCGTCCTTCTCGACCTTCTGGCCACGCTTGACCAGCTCCTTGTAGAGCTTGTCGGCCTTCTTGCGGCGAGCTTCTACTTCAGACTGCACGTTCTCGAAGCGCGATTGAGCTTCATCGAACGCCTTGCCGTAGAAACCGAGGCCGGCGAGAAATACATTGCGGCCAGTCTCCTGGGCGCGAGTAGTGAAATCCGGGGTGGATTTCTTCGCAGTAGTGCGTTTTGCAGCGGGCTTGCGCTTGGCAGCCGGCTTGCGCTTCGGTGCAGCCTTACTCTTTGCAGCGGGCTTGCGCTTGGGTGCAGCTTTCTTTGCTTGTGCGGCCATGTGTGAATCTCCTTTGGTCTGTTAAAGCGTGTGGAAACTCAATGGTCTCCACCAACTGGGACGCAGATTAGGCCAAAAAATTAGAATAAACATACTAGCGACACCGGTATTTTTGTTCATATTTTGACCTCGGCCGTTCCTGGCGGA
>JAUHYL010000010.1 GCA_030426545.1 Gammaproteobacteria bacterium | reverse complement strand
AGCCGGATTGGGTTGCATCGCAGGGGTGTCGAAAGAGTCAACTGCGGTCCAAAGCTGTTGGACTTGGGTGAAAAGGGCGTTTATTCTTCCTATACGTTGTCGGCAGCGGGCCAAAAAGGAATACGTCCATGCCCATCGAGGTGAAACCGGCTGTGAGCGCGGGTTCAAGCATATAGCCCGACAGGCGCGTATCCTTGCCGATCACGACACGATGGCGGTGGTCACCGCGACGAAAGACACGGCCAGCCGCCATGCCGACGCGCAAGGCGGTTTCCGCCGTCATCGCGCCTTCGTTGGCTTTGCCACGAATACCGTCTGTGCCGAAATATTTGCGCACCATAAGGTCGATTATCCTGTCGTCGGGTCGCCCTCAAAGGGGACATGCCTGCTGAACCGCGAATATAGAGAAATATCCCGAATGTGCAGTTAACGAATTCTTGCGGTTTCTTTCAGCGCCGCCAATACCGCCAGCCCGTCGCGCAAGGGGCGCGGCTCGTGTGTGCGGATGAAGTCAGCTCCACCTGCGGCGGCGGCAAGCTCTGCAGCGAGTGTCGCGGCCCCGACATCCCCCGGACCACGGCCTGTGAGCGCGCGCAGAAAGGATTTGCGCGAAACAGACAGAAGCACCGGCAAATCGAAGCGCAGCCGCAATTCATCGAACCGCGCCAGCACCGAGAGCGAGGTTTCGGGAGCAGCCCCCAGAAAAAACCCCATGCCGGGATCAAGGACAAGGCGGTTGCGTTTGATACCGGCACCCGTCAGCGCCGCGATGCGCGCGTCAAAGAACGCCGCAATGTGATCCATGATGTCGCCAGCGGGTGCCTCGCGCCGATCTGCCTGCCCGTCTTGCACCGAATGCATAACGACGAGTTTGGCAGATGATTTCGCCAATTGCGGATAGAACGCAGCGTCTGGAAAACCGCGAATATCATTGAGATAGGCCACACCACGCGACAAGGCATAGGCTTGCGTCGCGGGTTGATAACTGTCGAGCGAGACGGGAATGCCATCTGCCTTGAGCGCGTCCAGCACCGGCGCGATACGCGCGATTTCTGTGTCGGACGAAACAGGCGCGGCGTCGGGATTGCTGGATGCCGGACCGAGGTCGATCACATCTGCCCCCTCGGCCATCAGCTTACGCGCCTGCGCAATGGCTGCGTCTGGCGCCAGATACCGGCCTCCATCGGAGAAACTGTCCGAGGTTATGTTGACGATGCCGAAAATGATGAGCGATTTATTCATGGGGGCTTCTATAATAATAATCGAGCATGAGTCTCATACGGATGCTCGGGTCGAAAGGGAATCCCCAGGCGAGTAACCTGTTTGCGGTGATCCATTAGCTGCAGGAGCAGAAGAGCATACATCTGGAAGCAAAGCCAGGAAAGCGGCCTATGGAGCTGTGCGGCAGCGCTCAGTAGGCAATTTTTCAAAATATTGTTAAGCCTTTTCTGAGCATGGTATTTTTCATGGTATTACCAATTAGCAGGAAAATAAGCCATTGAATATAAAAGATAAAAATGTCTTGTTTACAATAGAGTGGGAATAGGGCGTTTACCTAATCGAGGGCACGGGGCGTCTTCAACACCAGCGGGGCCTTTTTTTTGCAACGGGCTATACCTCGAGACGCATTCTGCTGACGTTAGCCGCCATCTTCTCCTGCAATGATATCGCCGACCAGGTAACGCGGCCCGGAGCCTTGCTGGCTTGCTTCGTCGTTGGGATTGTACAGCGCGCAGTTTGTCAACGATAAACAGCCGCACCCTATGCAGCCGTCCAGTCGATTCCGCATGCGTGTGAGCATTGCAATACGATCATCAAGGACATCCCTGAAGGATTTGCTCATGCGTGCCCAGTCCCGTTGTGTCGGGGTGCGTCCGCGGGGCAAGCCATCGAGCCGCTGACGAATTTCTTCCAGCGAAAAGCCGAGCTGCTGCGAAATCAGTACAAACGACAGGCGCCTGATGTCGGAACGCAGGAAACGACGCTGTCCTCCGGCGTTGCGAACCGGCGTGACCAGGCCGGCTTCCTCGTAAAACCGGATCGCTGAAACGGACAAGCCCGTGCGCTCGGCCACGCGGCCTATGGAAATGCGTTCTTTGTTTGTCTGCAAGTTTGACCCCATCAGGACTTGACCTCAAGTAAGGTTGAGGTATTAGAGTGGGTACGTCAACTGGATACAAGGAGCGAAAAATGGCACAACTGGAGCACGTTAACCTCACCGTTTGTGATCCCCGCGCAACCGCAGAACTACTGTGCGAACTATTCGAATGGCATATACGCTGGGAGGGGCCCTCCCAAATGGGCGGCAATACAGTGCATGTCGGTACCGATACCGACTACATCGCTGTATACACCCTCGACGGAGAACCTCCCGGCAATGGGCGCACGGGTAAGTACAAAGGAGGGCTGAATCATGTTGGGGTCGTGGTTGATGACCTGGGTGCCGCTGAGTCCAGGGTCATCGCTGCGGGATTGGAACCCTTTAATCATATGAACTACGAACCGGGCCAGCGTTTCTACTTTCTGGATCGCGACGGGATTGAGTTTGAGGTCGTCAGCTATACCTAGCGCGAAATCCGTTATCGCGGCGGGCGGGAGCCGTCATGCCGACTGTCGGGCGAAGAAGCCTGTGTCAGCGCGGCCTGTATCCCCTATCCGGACTTGTGAACTATTCACAATTTCCGGCGCTCACGAGGCAGTAATGTTTAAACATGCTAGTGTTGGCCTAGGCAAGCGGTTGTGATTTACGCCCTGCCACTCCGGCGGGCGGCCTGTTAGACCTACAATAATAGCCCCGGGAGAATCCAGCGATGAAATTCCAGAACAGCCCTTTATATCTAGCCGTCGCAGCGGCTGTAGCCACTCTGACTCAAGTGCCCGCTTTGCACGCCGCCCAGCCCATGCTCGAAGAAGTTGTGGTTACCGGCACCAGAAGCCTCAAACCCAGAACTGTTCAGGATTCACCCGTTCCGGTGGATGTGCTGAGCAACGAAGAATTGAACAGCATGGGCAACACCGTGGATATCACCGATAGCCTGAAAGCGCTGATACCCTCGTATACCGCAACACCTGCCACAGGTGATGGTAGTGCCTTCATCCGGCCCACATCGCTGCGCGGCATGGCTCCGGATCAGACCCTTATTCTGGTGAATGGCAAGCGCCGCCACCGTTCCGCACTGGTACAGTTTTTTGCCCCCGCTGCGGGTAATGGCGCCCACGGCGTGGATATCGGCATGATTCCAAGCATTGGCATCAAGAGCGTGGAAGTACTGCGTGATGGTGCATCTTCGCAATATGGCTCGGACGCCATCGCGGGGGTGATGAACTTTCGTATGAAGGACGCCAGTGAGGGCGGTACTGTCATGGTGCAGTACGGTGAGTTCTTCGACGATGAGTCGAGTTTCAAGGTTGGCGGTAATGGCGGCTTTGCGGTAGGCGCCGACGGCTTTATCAATATTACCGGCGAGTACTGGGAGAACGACGGTCTTTCACGTGGGGATCAGCGGCCGGACGCACAGGCGCTGATCGACGCGGGCGCACAGGGCGTCGGCTCGGATGCGGTATTCAACGATGCACCTTTTGCGCAGTCCTGGGGTCGTCCGGAGACGGAAGGGGTGCGCATATTTATCAACTCCGCTTTCGCGGTGAACGAAGACTCAGAGATCTATGCGTTCGGGAACTATGCGGAGACGGAAGGGCGCTACCGGTTCTTCTATCGCAATCCAGATCACTCAACGCTGACCAAATTTCGCGACGAGTTTGGCTATGATGGTCCTTTGAACGAAACAGGTTATACACCCTATCTGGATGGCGATCAGGAAGACGCCAGCCTCGTGGTCGGCTACCGCGGCAACTTCAGCGGCGATATGCGCTACGATTTCAGCGTCGGCTGGGGAATGAACGAACTGGATTATTTCCTCAATAACAGCACTAACCCCAGCCTTGGTCTTGGCGCCGACGGCGAACCCATCAAGATGGGCTTCAATCCGGGTGGCTATGAGCAGGAGGAAATCAACGTCGGGGCTGATTTTTCCAAGGCACTCAGCGATAACCTCAACCTGGCGTTTGGTGCCGAGTGGCGCGAGGAAACGTACACCGTCGTCGCGGGTGAACCGGATTCCTTTACCGGAGATGGTGCCAGCGGGCTGCGTGGATTTCCGCCGCAGGATTCCGGTGACTTCAGCCGTGACAACTGGGCAGTGTATGTGGATCTGGAACAAGATGTTACGGACGCCTGGCTCATGCAATACGCCGTGCGCTATGAGGACTATTCTGATTTTGGCGACACTACCAATTTCAAGATTGCCTCACGCTACAGCGTTACGGATGACCTGAATATTCGTGGCGCAGTCTCCACCGGTTTCCATGCACCGACACCCGGACAGGCGAACGTGCGTACCACCATCACGACATTTGATGGAGCCACGGGAGAACAGGTAGAAGAGGGTCTTGTTCCTCCGACATCGCCCCAGGCGCTGGCCAACGGTGGTGCGCCACTGAGCGAAGAGAGTTCCGTCAACTACTCGCTGGGCTTTACCTGGAACATCGGTGAGAGTACAAGCCTGACACTGGATGGTTATTTCGTCGAGGTTGAGGACCGGATTTATCGTACCGGTGATATCCAGACAGCCTTGGGCAACACCATCTCCTTCTACACCAACGCGCTCGATGTCGAGCACAAGGGTCTTGATCTCGTGTTGACGTCCTTCCAGGATTGGACGGATGGCGTTTCCACCACGTTCACGTTCGCCTACAACCACAATGAGATCGAGGTGACCGATCAGCGCCTGGTGAACGGCGTGCCCCCGGTCAGCGATTCGCTGGTAGAAGACATCGAAAACAACTACCCGGAAGATCGTTTCGTATTCACCGCCACCACCACTTTTGCGGAGAACTTCCAGTTTATGTTCCGCACCAATTGGTGGGGTGAGCATTACGACGAGCGTGGCACCATTAACGGCGAGCCTGGTGACCGCAGTAAGGAAATTGGCGATCTGTACTACATCGACCTGGAACTGGGCTGGGATATCAACGAGAACTGGAATGTCACACTGGGTGGCTCTAACGTGCTCGACGAATACCCCGACGAGATCAAGGACGATGGCATCTACGCTAACCGCGTAAGTGTTGGCCTGCCTTATCCTCGACGTACCGTTACCAACTACGAAGGTGGTTCCTGGTACCTGCGTACGTCCTATAGCTTTTAGGCTTAGGTTGAGATCCTCACTGCAAACATAGCCCGTTTGCTCTAAGACGCCCCGGTAATCGCCGGGGCGTCTAGCCAGGCTAGGGTTTGTACCAGATTGGCGAGGTATAGGCTCGCTCCTGGCTGGCTACGGGTGCGCCTTCGGGAATGTCGATACCAAAGCGGAAGGCGTCGTAGGTTGACCAGCGCGGCGTTGGAATCTCCAGGACGCGGGCGTAGTAGAACGCATCGTGTTTGGGATCGAAGTCCGGATCTTCCCACACGGTGCCCAACTCTGATGCACCTATCGTATTGGTCCATGTGGCGGTTTTTGCGTCAACTGTATTGCCGACAGGCGGCAATTTGCCATCCTTGCCGGGCTTGCGATCACCTGACCACGTCACGTTGTAAACTTTTTCGTGCAGTTTTTCACCGTCGTACCAACCCTTGACGATCTGGATGCGATCCAGATTTGCACCGATTGGGTCCTTAAGTGCAAAGACCATGAACGTGGGGGATTTCTTTCCAACACGCTCTCTCAAATCGGCACCCATCGGGACCCCGCGTTTGTAACCTGCGAATGCCGGCTCCCGGCTATACATGTCGTCCTCGGTAAAGTCCCAACCTCCGAACATGCGTACGCGCATTCTTGTGCCCGTAGTGGCATACGTTTCCTTGCGCTCCATGGCGTCGAAGATGGCTTCGCGGGTATTTTCCTGCGCCCATACTGCGGCAAGACCGGAAGCAACGGTCTGCCAGCCCATAATGGTGCCGGCATCCGTTTGCATGAACGGGTGGGTCATACGATGCGGACTTGGCTCTGCGCCGCTGTGCTTGCCGAAGAAGTTGTCCTCCTGTGTGGTAGCCAATGATGTATGGGAGTCGGTAGAGCCGATCAAACCGAACTGGTAGGGGTTCGTACCCAGTTGCTTTTCCAGTGCAAAGCCATTCTTTAACGCCTCACGGGCGTACTCGCCAGCCAGCATGTCGTCGGTTTTGGCTGCTGAGACGTCAAGGTTGCCAATGTCCCAGGTTTCGTAATCTGCAAACTCATCGTTGGGTGACAGGAATGGGTGTGTCTCGCCATCGCCCTTGATCTGGGTGATCTCATATAACGGCTCCCACGTGGCCCGGGCTTCGGCCCAGCTCTTGTCCAGTGCTTTGCCGTCGCTTTGTTCTATGAGGGGGAACATGATGCCGTTGGACAAATTGCCGTTATGCGCGATGGCCAGTACATTGCCACCGGTCTTGGCCTCGTACTTCTCCAGCCAGTTCCAAAGGTCTCTTGGCGTCGTGCTGCCGTACGGTGACATGGTTGTATAGGGAACCATTTGACCGCCGATGTCTCCACCATCGCGATAGACGACCACTCTGTGCATGTTGTTGCCCTTCACCAGCGAGGTCCACTCATAGCCGATAAACGCTGAAAACCGGCCGGGTTCGTTGTGGCGCTCGGCTGCCTCTACCGTGCGTGCCCAGGCGTCCTTATAGGGTTTTGATTCAGGTGTGTAGACCAGCGCTTCAGGGAAGTTCCCTTGCGAGAACAATCCGATAAGTTCAATGGCAACAGCGACACCGTCCCCAGCGGTAATGCGCTCGTACCAGTTTTTACCGGTGGGATCATTGAGAATATGCTTGGCGCCGCCGAGCATGTCGGGGAAGAAGCCCATGTTGTCAGAGTGGTCGGCAATCACCAGGAAATCCAGCGGTCGTGATAGACGCACGGGTCCTGCGCTGCTGGAGTCTACCTGCTCGCCGCGGGCGAAGCGGTAGGCTTCATCCAGACCGAGGCGGTTGCCGAAGGCGCCAGCGTCCATTGAAATGTCGGTATGTAGGTGCGTATCTCCCCAATACACGTAAGTCGCAAAATCACGTCCGGCGTAAGGCGAATAGGCGGTGCCGGTGTACTCCGGCGACAATAGCTTGCCGTCAGGTGGCGGGGGAACCTGCGCATAGACTGATAATGAGACTGCACTCACCGTCGCCGCCACCCAGGGAAGGATACCTGGCACTTTCATAGCTATCTCCTGTTTCACTGAAGGGTTCTTATCCGACAACGTCAGTATAGCCGGGCTACTTCACTATGCGAGTCTCCTGCTGCCGCGATGTCGGGCAAGTTGAGATAGCTGAGCAGGTAGCCGCTTTGGAGGATCGTCCGCATTTGGGGCAGATGCAGCCTTGGCTCTATCAGGCCGTCACAGCGGGCGCGCTTTAGAGACACATCTACGCTTCCCCGGTCTGATGTCGGGATTGAGGGCATCGCTTGAAATAGCGCCTGTGCAGAGCTTTTGGAGCGTCTTTTGCGATAAACTGTAAAATTGTTTCTATGGACCCCCGTTCGATGACTATTGCTGTTGCCTCACCCCCCGATCTTTCTGTCGAAATACCACCTGATTCAAGTGCTACTCCACCCTGGTTTGAAGCAGCGTTGGCCGTCCCCCGCCGGGAAGGCTGGCTGGATTCGGCGGGCTGTCCGATTCATTACTTCAGCTGGGGAGACCCGGCTAACCCCGGTGTTTTGCTGCTGCACGGCTTTCTCGCTCATGCTCGCTGCTTTGCCTTTATCGCCCCATTGCTGGCGAAAGACTATTACGTGGTGGCCTACGACTTTTCAGGTATGGGTGACTCGGGTGTGCGGGAGCGCTACCCCGACGAGGTACGTCTTCAGGAACTGATGGATGTCGCAGGGCAGACGGGATTGCTTGAGAGCGACCATAAACCGGCCATCATTGCTCATTCTTACGGGGGTAGCATTGGCCTGCTCGCGATGGAGCACAGCCATGAAAAATTCTCGCGCCTGGTAATCTGCGATTTGATGACCTTGCGTCCGGAGCGGCTCCTGGCACACGCGAAAAAGCATCGGCCGCCCGGTTCCCAGGAACCGAATCGACCGAATCGCGTTTACCCCGACTACGAAACCGCCAAGGGTCGCTTCGTATTGTCGCCACCGCAAAAGGTGAATGAGGAATACCTGTTCGACTACATGGCGTTTCATTCTTTACAGGAAGTTGAGGGCGGCTGGTCCTGGAAGTTTCATCCCAGCGTATTTGCGCCGAGCGCGGACTTGCACGAACGTATGTTGGCTCAGACCAAGCGCATTGCAGAAGCGCCCGGCGATATTGTTATTGTCTACGGCGAGGAGAGTAAACTGTTCGACGCGGATTCTGCAGCCTATGTGGTGGAATGCGGCGGAGCGCATATACCCATGATCGCCATTCCCGATGCCAGACATCACCTGATGCTGGATCAACCCATAGCGCTTGCGTGCGTGTTGAACACCCTTTTGAAGGTGTGAACACAGGCTGATCAGCGGTTAACTCAGGGGGAACGGAGTGTATGGAAAATCTGGCACCGCATATTTATCGCCAGCGTTTACTGATCGAAGGTATCTACGAACGCGAGGTCGATGTCGATACCATCCTCGGCTATTTTGACGCGCTGACAACCGGGTTGGGAGTGACTGCCGCCGGGGAGCCAGTAGTCAACGATTCCACTGGCAAGGGCAGTCTGGAAAACCAGGGTATCGAGGCGTTTCTGCCGCTGATCGAGTCGGGGGTGGCGCTGTATACCTGGCAGTCTTCACGTTTCCTTTCCCTGATCATCTACACATGCAGGGCATTTGATGAAGACCGGGCCGTTCGTATTACGCGGGAGTTCTTCGCACTCTCGCAATCACAGCACAAGCAGTTTTGATCGATGGTAAACCTGTGCGGCGTAGTCCAGAGGCAGTCCAGAGGCAGTCCAGGTGGCTTTTCCGCGTGTTCGGTGCCGACGCCTAGCGAAGCAGCGCTATCCAGCGCCAAATGCTGAAGATGTCAGATAATGCGCCCGCTACGTAGGTCAGTGCCGCTGCTTTCAATACCTGCCTTGCCGCCGGAAGCTGGTCTTCAGTGATATAGCCCTCGGCAAGAATAGGCAGTGCCTTATTAAAGCTGGCATCGAATTCCTCAGGCAGTATTAGCGCGTGAAACACTACCGAGGCCAACATGGCAACAATGCCGACACCGACAAGCGCAACGATAAGCGCCGGGCTGCGCGCCACGATGCCGATCAACGGTACGCTCGCGATGATGAAGATGCCCACATTCTGCACCAGGTGCGCGCGGCCAGCATAGCGGCCCCGCAGCCGGCTGATGGGTTCACCGCGAATGTACTGAATTGCGTGACCCACTTCGTGGGCGGCAATTGCCACCGCGGAGAGCGATTTGCCGTCATACACATCCGGTGACAGGCCAATCACCTTGTTCACCGGTGAATAGAAGTTTTCGTCGCGACCCACACGCTCGATGCTGACGCCGTCCAGTTCAAAGCGCTCTACAAGGTGCTGGGCGAGCTCTGCGCCGGTGCCGGGCAGCGCTGCAATGGTTTTTCCGTGCTTGCGAATAGCGTGGCGTACCCAGATCTGGGGGCCGTATATGGCGAGCATCAGTAGCAGTAGCAAGATCAGGTAAAGCATAGAATCAGTGTTCCGTGCGGGCCCGCAAGGGAGTGCGCGACCGCAGGTGGGGCGTATGCCTGATGCACATCTTGTCCAGGCCCTTGTTGCTTCGAGCGGGCTTCAGCCAACCTCGGCGCCATCGAATTATCCGGATTCGCCTCTAACCCGGTACCAGCTAATCTGCACCTCTTCCCCAACGTCAGCGTAATCGCCGGCAGCGCGCTGATCCCGGAATTCGCGCCAGGACACGGGGCGGTAGCGGTGCAGTGCGGTATCGTCTTCCAGCGGTCTGCACACGGTCTCATAGGCGGGATTGTAGAAGTACGCGGCGCTGTAGCGGGGACGATCCTTGCTTGCAAGCACGCGGTGTTCCGGTGCCTTGAAGCGATCATTGGACCAGACCTGCAGCATATCGCCGATGTTGATGATCAGACTGTCGGGTTCTGCGACAACGGTGTGCCAGGCACCTGCTTGGGCTACTTGCAGTCCCGGGACTCCGTCATGCGCCAATACGGTAAGCCCGCCAGCGTCGGTGTGGGGATGTATGCCCAAATCGTGGTTTGTCAGCTCCCCGGCGCGGGCGCGCTGTGTTTCCGGTGGGTAGTGGTTCAAGCGCAAAAAACTGGTATGTGACTGGCCGAAGGCGGCATCCAGGGTGTCGGTGGGCTTGCCCAATGTCAGGCACAGCGCGTTGAGAAGATCGCGCGCCAATACTTCTACAACGCTGGCCCAGCGTTTCAAGACGGATTCGAACGCTGGCAGATCCCCGGGCCAGGGAACCTGACCCAGCGCCGATGCGTTTGCGCCCATGTCAAAAATCTCTTTGGCGTCCACGTGATTTTTGGTCAGTTCCCGATCATAGTAGCCCCAGAAATTGTCCGCGGTTCGGCTCAGCTTGCGCTTGGTGGTCGGAGGCAGAACGAAAAATGCGGCAAGCGTTTCGAACAACTCCTTGCGCAGGCGTTCGCTAACGCCGTGCCCGGTCAATTCGAATATACCCCATTGCTCGCAGGCGACACTCAACTGGTGCAGGCACTCAGGTTTATTCAAGCCTGCACCAATGTCGATGCTAGGGATAGTCAGGGACATCGGTTCGTTACCTCTTCGAAGTGGAAGATTCTAGCCATGGTCAGACCGTGTCGCACCTGTTTGGTGCGGGTTTCGTTTTCCCTTTCGATAGGTGATAACTATTCGCCCGCTGTCTCAGAACGGTAACGCTGCGCAGCAGTCGCCAGAGCCCGGAACAGCCTTTTTTGCGGATCGCCTCTGGACCAAACCTCCGGATGCCACTGCACACCGATCATACCGAAACCCCATTGCTCGCCAACCTCGATCGCTTCGGGAGTGCCGTCGGGTGCGAAGGCGACAATCTCTACGTGGCGTCCTGGACGCTCCACATACTGACCATGGTAGCTGACGACGGATTCCAGTTCTGTACTTCGATAGATGTCGATGAGTTTGGCGCCGGGTGCAAGGCTCACGGAATGTCCACCCCAGATCTTATGATGAACGCTGTATTTAGGGCCGTCTTTGCGAAAGTCGCCCAGTGTCCCGCCATAATAGACATTGATCAGTTGTGCGCCGCGGCAGATGCCCAGAACGGGGATGCCCTTTTCTTCCGCGATTCGCAGCAGGGACAACTCAAAGGCATCGCGGGCCGGGTTAACATCGCGGCTGATGAGAGGATCCCCACCGTAGTGTTTTGCTCCGACATCACCGCCACCGCTTAGAATAAGTGCGTCGATATCGCGCATCAGTCGTTTTGCCTCAGCGGGTTGGTAATCGTAATCAACCAACAATGGTTGCAGGCCAGCTTCGCGAGCTGCGCGCACGTACGTCCAGCGGTTCATGCGCAGACGATTCCACAAGGACCTGTCCAGCGAAATCAACACTCTGGGAGCGTCAGCGGCTTCCTCACTGTCACCCATCCAGAGAATGGCAAGGGTAAGTACGCACAAGCCCAAACAGCTTGCCAGCAGCCAGATATACGGACGTTTCAATGGCATCTCTCTACGACATCCTGGCTATGGCACTGGATCGGATTGCGGCGTCTCCCGCTTGTCGCTGGGCTGGACTGCGTAACGGGGTGATTGCAGGGTGTTTTGCGCATACCAGCTTATTACCACGAGCAGCGCAAAACTCAACACGCATCCACTGATCAAGAGTGTATGTTGCACGTCGCCTGGTAGCTGTCCATCGGCCAGCAGCATCTCCCCACCGGCCCAACCGAGGTAAATGTGTAGCAGTGAAAGGGGCATGGAGCCAAGGATGCTGGCAAGCATGTATGATCCGAGCCGGATGCTAGTCAGGCCGAAACCGTAGCCGTTGATGAAGCCCGGAATTAGTGGGTTCATTCGCATCAGTACAAGTAGCCGAAAACCGTAAGTGTCGATAGCCGCCATGAACGTGCTGGCTGTCGGTATTTTCTCCAGGTGTTTTGCTACCCAGTCACGTGCGATGAACCGGGCGATGCAGAAAGTGGTGGCAAAGGCCGCCGTCGAAGCGACAAGCACAGCCAGTACCGCGATGGCAGGCGCAAATATTACGCCGGCCAGTATGTTTAGCAGTGTACGAGACATGCCGGACACCGCCGCTGTGACGTAAAGCGCGAGATAGGGCAGGGTAGCCCAGTTGCCGTAGGATTTCCCGCGGGCGACCAGTTCGCCGACGCTGTTTTTCACGGGCAAATCCAGGCCCGCTGCGATTAATGCAACAATCAGCGCGAGCACGCTTACTGCAGCTATTTTGTGTGTGGGTTTCATTGCTGCCCGTCAATATTCCTTGATTACCACCATGTTAGTCCGGTACTGGACAAACCTTACATGTTGCATGTGCGCGATGGCCACCGCTAATGGAAGAAGCCGTGTTTCTCGGCGAAAACCAGCACCTCAGACCCTGCCACATCGGCCTGGAGCGAATGTAATTCTTACAAATCGTTTGCAGAATTAGCGAGTACGGAAGAACTTTTCCCGCGGATCACCCTGCCCAAAGTGTGGCAATAGGACAGTGGGCGGGCGCCGTGGCTGCCTCCGGTGACAATGACATGGGTGCTGGCACACAACTTGCTGCTCAGAAGTGTGCAGGGTGGATGCCCGGCACACGACCCACATGCATACGGTGCGATTCGGGTTGTTGACGTGAATTAACGAAGGCAGGAGGAGAAACAATGAGCAGCGAGCAGGTTAGTGCCCCGAAAGCAGGCCAGGACAGTTCCCAGAGTTCACCGGGCAGTGCCGAGCAAGTGGACGCGGCGCGTGAGGCGTTCAACGAAGCGTACGCCCAATTGCAGCAGGCGCGAAAGCACCTTCAGCTCGCGGCGCGTGAAGCCGGCGTCGATACCGCTGAAAACCTGCTGAGCAAGGCAGAAGGCGGTCTGGGTGAGCTGGAGCGGGCAGGCGGCGAGCTTGCGACGTCGGTCCGCGAACGGCCGCTGCAGTCATTGGGTATCGCCGTTGCAGTGGGCATTTTGCTTGCCAGCCTGTTCGGGCGCAAGTGAAGCCTGTGTCCTTGCACACGTCCACCTCCCAGTCAGAGCATCCCGCGGCTGCCACTGGTGTGCGCCAGGAAATCGACGAAGATGTGCTCTCGCTGAGCGTGTCTACGCTTGGGCAAGGGTCCGCGCTGCTGACTCGCCTCGTCCAGTTGGCTACAGCAGAAATGCAGCTGGCGGCAGGCTCGCTAGTCCGCATGCTGCTGCTTGCCATTACGATGGGCCTGCTACTCATTTGTGCCTGGATGGGCCTGTCAGTTCTCATCAGCTGGAGTTTCGGAGCCGCTGTTGGCTCAGTGTTGGCCGGAATGGGTGCGTTCCTGGCGGTTCAATGCCTGGCATTGGGGGCGGCGTTGCGGGGCATGCGACACCTGGCGCATATGGCCAGCATGCCGGAGACGCGGGGACAGATAGCAAGACTTGTGCAGGAGGTGAAAGACGATGATTCGCCGACAAAAGATTCGACAAGTCCATGAACTCAGTGCGCGTATTGATGGCGATAGCAGCAAGCTTGCGGGTTCTTTGGAGCGGTTGTCTGCCAGCCTGGCTCACACGCCTCCCATATTGATGGTAAGTGGTGGGTTACTGGTGGGCTTTTGTGCTGGAAGGGTTCTAGGGGCTGCCCAGAGTGGCGTGCCGGCGCGAAGCCTATATCGAATGGTGTTACTGGCGCGTGGCTGGGTCGGTAGGCTAAGCTTGGCTCGCCTGGTGTTCGGCGCTCGCGCGCTTGGCGCGCACGAATCTCCGGACGTAAAAAGTTAGGCAAGGCCCACTAGCCGCACGAGAGGCAGGCAACTTTTATGCAGGGACACGATGGCGATCCGAGTGCTTTGTCACCCTCGAGTGTGAGAAGGCGCTTCGACACAGCGCTGTGGGTACTGGTTGGGCTAGCGCTTTTGTACGCTATTCAGCAGGCCGCTTCGCTGCTGGTGCCGGTAGTGGCGGCCATGTTGTTAGCGTTACTGCTGAACCCCCCGGTGCTGTGGCTCGGCCGCATGCGCTTGCCTAGGGCGCTTGCTGCGCCGATGCTGATGATTGCGTTGGGAGTTCCCTTTGCTGTTTTGGGCGCGCAGCTCGTCGAGCCCGCGCAGCGCTGGATTGAGCGCGCTCCAGAACTAACCGCCAGGGTCAATGAGCAGTTGGAGACCCTTTCCGAGGCGCTCGATCCTGGGGCTTCGACGACAACGGTCGTCGCGACAGCGCCGGAACCGACGCGCTTCGGGCGTTTTCTTGACTGGTTTAGTGTTAGCGAATCGGAGACAGACGCGTCTGCAGTGGAAGAATCAACAAGCTCGCCGCTGATGAACCGGCTGGTGAGCGGCGGCATGGATGTAGCCATGCGAGTATTATCAGACGCACCAGTGCTTGTCGCGCAGTTTCTCTCGACCGTCATCCTGGTGTTGTTCTTCCTGATCTACGGCCCTGCGCTGTACGCTACTCTGGTGGAGACGCAAACAGACCCCGAACGCAGTGAGAAGCTAACGCGGATAGCGATGGACACGCAGAGGCAACTCTCGCGTTACATACTGACGGTCAGTGTGATCAATGCGCTGCTGGGAGCGACTACGGCTGCGGCGCTATGGTTGCTCGATTTCCCCGATCCGCTGCTATGGGGAATGATGGTGGCTTTTCTAAACTATGCACCCTATGTCGGGCCAATTATTGGTGTGACGATCATCGCTGTCGCCGGCATCGCAGAATATGGGCTGGCTTTGGCCTCGCTCGTTCCCGCCGTGACATACTTTACAATTAACGCACTGGAGGCGCAGTTGGTCACGCCGCAGGCGCTGGGGCTGCATATGCGCATGAACCCGCTGCTGATCATGCTCTGGCTGATGCTCTGGGGCTGGTTGTGGGGAGTTGTCGGTGTCCTGGTCGCGGTGCCATTACTGGTTTGTCTGAAGCTGGTACTTTCCCAGTTTCCGCGCTACCAGGCTGGCTTGAAACTGATAGAAGCGCGTTTCAGGTGAGGCCCTTTACCAACGTGGGGCACGTGCTTGAGCAGGGAGTGCGCGGGCGAACTGCTGTGTATTCAAGCCCAAATTCCAATTTCCCGGGAGCAAGCTAGTGCAACAAGAGTGGCGTACGCCAGTTCGGCTGGAACGGGACGACAACGAACTGCGTCGCGTGGGAGTGGAGATCGAGTTTCAGGGGCAGGACATTGGCAAGCTTGCCGATCTGATGCGCAAGACCTTGGGTGGCGAACTGAAGCGCGTGAGCCGCGCAGAGTACAAGCTTTTCCTGGCAGGGGGAGGGCACTACCGAATTGAGCTCGACTATGCGCTGCTGAAAGAGATGGCTGGCTACGAGGACGAATTGGCACAATACGTGGGTGCATCTGGGGAGATTGCGTTCGACGCCCTGGAAGCTGTGTCCTCGTTGCTGGTGCCCTGTGAAATCGTCGCACCGCCTTTGCCGGTTGAATCACTCTCGCAGCCGATGGATGCGATTGTCGAAGCATTGCGGCATGCTGGCTGTAAAGGCACCAGGCGTTCGATTCTGTACGCGTTCGGCGTACATTTGAATGTCGAGCCGCCAGATCTGCAGCCTGCGACCATACTGGCGTTCATGCGCGCGTTTGTATTGTTGTACGAATGGATTCTCTGGAAGGGGCGGGTGGATCCGTCACGGCGTGTTACCCCCTACATTGATGACTTTCCTAAAGACTACAAGCTGCTAGTTTTGGATGACGCCTATCGGCCGGACACGGGACAGCTGATCTCGGACTACCTGGAGTACAATCCCACCCGCAACCGCGCGCTGGATATGCTGCCCATGTTTTCACACCTGGATGCGGAAGCCGTGAAGCGCGCGGTTGACGATAACCTGGTGAAAGCCCGCCCCGCGTTTCACTACAGGCTCGCCAACAGCTGCGTGGACGAGCCGGACTGGAGTGTCGCCAAGCCCTGGAACCTCTGGGTTTGTCTGGAAGCGCTGGCTGCAGACGCTGAGGCCCTGTCGATGTTCAGTAGTGAGTACGCTGAAGATCTGCAGCGCTTGACCAGAGCGCTGGATACGCGCTGGCGTGATCGCATTCAGGCATGGACAGACAATACGTTCGCCTAGGCGTCACCGGCCCGGAAAAGTTGTTCCGCGTTGGCTGGTGGGCAACGCGATTGCAACTGGCACTGGCTGGAGCGCGAGGCCGCTATCTGACACCGGCCACGGGCGATCTCCCGGACCCACTGGATGCCATGTTTGACGGCTTCATTATCGGTGGTGGCGATGACATCAATCCCGCGATCTATCTGAGCGAGTCGACGGCCGCTGTCGAGCAGGACTGGGGTCGGGACGCCTTTGAACTGGCGGTGCTGGACGCTGCCTACGAGCGCGGAATTCCCGTTTTGGGCATCTGCAGGGGCTGTCAACTACTCAACGTACACGCTGGCGGCACGTTGCATGAAAGTCTGCTGGGATTGCGTCGGCTGACTTCTCATCGTCGAACTATCCTGCCAGGTAAGGCAGTGTCCGTGGACGCTTCGTCAATGCTTCAGCGGTACATGGGTCAGGCTGAAATCTCGGTAAACAGTCTGCACGATCAGGCGGTGAAGGACCTGGGTGAGGGCATGATTGCTACCGCGTTTGACCAGGACGGTATCGTACAGGCAATTGAGTCGACCGATGGTGCGTTGCGACTCGGGGTTCAGTGGCATCCGGAATACCTGCCTCAGCGACTGGAGCAGCGACGTCTGTTTGCCCGTTTCGTGCAGCATTGTGCGGCTTTTGCAGCCTCCAGAACTGAGTAGTGGACGCTGAGTCCCGCTTGCGCGGTCGGGCACCCGCGCTTCCCGTCGATTCTGCTGCTTCAAGTCCATCCTGGGCTTCTGCAGAGTCGAAGATGTCGATACACTCCCCGGGTCGCGTTGTCTCGCATGGGTTCTGTCGGCAACAGGAGCTACACGGGTAAACAGGAGTTCTATATGTCCGATACTCGATTCGCTAAACAGCTTATGGAGCCGCTTCCTTTGGTGCACACTGAGGAACTTGAGCACGTGGGCAGCGGATTGCGCTTTATCGAAAGTCCGACCGGATACCTGACGGATCTGCGCCAGACGCACGGCGATACCTTTCTGCTCGATATCTTTGGCTATCACCTGCTAATGACTTTCTCGGCACAGGGATTGAAGAGCCTGTACGCGTTTGAAGAGGCCGATGCCAGCTTTCATGCTGCCACGTTCGACCTTATTCGCTTCAAGACGCCCATCGAAATTCTGTATCACGTGGATGTTCGTCTGTTCTATCGGTTGTTGCAGCACAAGCACATGCCTGATTTCCTGTCAGTGATCGATCATGTGCTGGAGCTGGAGTTGGCGCGTTGGGAAACTGGGAACGAGTTGGAATTGTTTGATGCGATTCGCACCCTGGAGCAGCGAGTGGGTTTTGGTCTATGGATCGGTCAGGAAGCGGCCGCCGATGGGCGTTGGCAGGCGCTCAAGTTGCACTTTGATGTGCTCGATCAGGAGAGTGCGTTTGTAGACCCGGCGGAAACACTCAATACCATTAAGAGTGGCAAGGCGCGGGAAAAGGAAGCCGCCGCCGCGCTTTACCAGATTTTGCGGGATATCCTCGCAGAGCGAGCTGGCGCTGGTGGCGGCAATTTCGCGGCATCGGATTTCCTTGCCGAACATTTTGCCGGCGAGGAGCACTTTGAGCAAAAGCTGTTCAACAACATAATCAACGCCAATCAGGGCTTCCTGTCCAATCTTTATGCTGCCATCGCATGGGTATTGGTCTGGTTGATAGTGAAGCCGGAAGTGCTGGCGAAAGTTGAGGCGGAGATCGCGGACGTACGCAACCGATTCGGTAGCAAATTTCCCTGTTCGGTAGAGGCGTTGAACGAGCTGACTTACCTCGAGCAGGTGATGATGGAGTCTGTGCGGCTTGGACAGCGGTCACTGACTTTGCGTAAGGTCATGCGTACAACGCAGTTTGAAGATGGCGAGCGTAGCTACGAGGTGCGCCCCGGCCTGTATATTGCGACGATGCTTTCAGTGACCAATACATCAAGCGAGGATCTTGCACGGTTCGATCCGGAGAATTATGCCGGGAATCGCTGGGCAAATCGGATTGCTACACCCGGCCCGGAATATATCAGCACCTTTGGTCACGGTCGTCACGCCTGTCCGGCGCAGCGATTCTCGCTGCACATGGCAAAAATTGTAGTTACGCGAGCGCTTGATCGTTTCCGCTTGGAGCCTGTGTGGGACGTTATGCCTACGCCTTCCGATCGTCAGATGGGCGGCGTTGCGCGCCCCGGGCAGCCTGCCCGCGTGCGCGTGCTGAACAGGTAAGCTGATTCCGGACTGGCTTAAGCGACAGTTTGTCGCCGTGTCTGACGCCGTTCGAGTCTATGCGGCGGGCAGGGCGTTACGGGTAATAAAACTCTCTACCGCGATAATTTCCGCTTCGAGTCGCGGGATAAACTCGCCCAGCGCACTGGCATTGTAGGCCTTTCCAGCCACCTCCACTTGCTCGCAGAGCTCTCCCAGCGTCACCGCGCCTATGGTACGAGAGGAGGACTTGAGCTGGTGAGCAAGTGAGCTTACCTCGTCCAGTCTGCCCTCGCTCCACGCGTCGAGAAGTTTATCGCGAATTTCTGTCATTGACTCGCGGTAGTCCTCCAGCAGCGAGGGGATCATGGCGCTGCCGCCACCCACGAGGTCTTGCAGAACGAACAGATTGATGGGCAGCGGATCGTTGGCAGCGGCGATGGTCGATGAGTTTGCGCTCTTTTCGGCTTCGCGTTTTGATGTGGGTAGCCACTTCTTCAATGCTGCTTCCAGATCCTTCAGTCGGGCTGGCTTGGACAAAAATTCGTCCATACCGGCTGCAGAACAACGATCTGCTTCACCCTGCATGGCGCTTGCGCTTAGCGCAATAATTGGCAGCCGTTCACCTGGTCCTTCCTCTGCGCGAATCCGTGCAGCCAGTTCGTAGCCGTCGAGCACGGGCATCTGCAAATCGGTGAGAATCAGTGAGTAGGTGCCTTCTCGCCAGCGCGCGAGGGCTTCTTCGCCGTCGTCGGCCATATCCGCTGTGTAGCCCAGCGTTGTGAGCTGCTCTCGAATAACCGTCTGGTTGATGCTGTTGTCCTCCGCCACAAGAATCAGTTGCCTGTTGGCAATGGCCTCCTCTCGGCTGGGCAGGGTCGTCTCGGGCAGGGGAAGGGCCTGGTCCGTATCGCCTTCATAGCCCGAGCCGGATGGATCAACGCTTTGCTTAATCTGCCGCAAAAAAGCGGTGCGTCCCAATGCGTTGCCGTCTATGAGCGAGCCCGCTTCGAAGGGTACGATCCGCTGACGACGATCGCGCTGCACGTGGACAATATGCGCCTCTCCCGATCGCAACCGCTCAAGATCACCCGCGGAAAAGCTCTGATCGCCGCGGTCAATGATGCACAACGCGCTGCCGTGTGCTTCCCAGCCTGGCCAGTCCGCCAGTTGCGAGATACGCGCAACCCTCTGTACGCGCGCACCGGCGAGGGAAAGATAAATGGCCAGGTCTTCCGTCCAACCAGAAGGGTCGTCAATAAGGAGGCATGGCAGATTATCAAGCCGTATATCTGCAGCGGGAACTGCATTGTTCTGTTTGATGATGGGCAGTGACAGCTTTACCCGGAACACGCTGCCCGCCCCGGGCTTGCTTTCTACCTCCAGACTGCCGTCCATAATGGTTACCAGGCTTTGAGTGATCGCCAGGCCCAGCCCTGTTCCGCCAAAACGCCGTTGCGTAGAAGCATCGGCCTGCACAAAGCTTTCGAATACCGCGCTCTGTATCTCTGCGTCCATACCGATGCCGTTATCGATGACGGTGAACTCCAGCGAGGCGGTGTCTTCCTGTACTGCGGTGAGCGTCGCACGTAGCGCGACACGACCGGGATAATCCTGTCCGGCGGAGAACTTGATTGCGTTGTTCACCAGGTTGACAAGGACCTGACGTAGTCTGTGCGCATCACCCGACACTGTGCCTGGCAGAGTCGGGTCGCAGAACAGGCTGAGTTCAACGCCGGCTTCCCGCGCGAGTAGGTCCAGTGAGCCGCCAACCCCCTCCACCAGAGACTCCAGCGACATGGGTTCTGCCACGATTGCGAGCTTTCCGGCTTCGATTTTCGAAAAGTCCAGAATGTCGTCGATAATGTTGAGCAGTGAGAGGGAGGACTCCTTGATAAGATGAGTCATTTCCATCTGGCGAGAATTGAGACTGCTCTGTTGGAGTACATCCAGCATGCCGATAACGCCATTCATCGGTGTGCGAATTTCGTGGCTCATGTTTGCCAGGAAGGCTGATTTGACGCGGCTGGCTTCGCGCGCTTCCTCTCTTGCGGCCGTGAGTTGCGCGATGTTTTCCTTGCGTTCAGTCACATCGCTCATCACGCCCACTACGCGGATCAGATTGCCCTTATTGTCAAAGAGCATCGCGCCCGATGTGTTGATCCAGCGTTCCACTCCATCGCTTTTTCGCCGGATGCGGTACTCCCTGTCACGGTATCTTTTCTCCTCATCAGTGTTGTCGAAATGACCCTCTACCTCTACGCGGTCTTCCGGGTGTACCAGTGCCATTACCTGTTCCCGACTAATCTCGTACTTCCCTCGCCCCTGGGGCAGGCCGTGCAGTAGTTGTGATTGTTCGTCCCACGTCGCTACGCCATTTTTCGCGTCCCATTCCCAACTGCCAAGCCCCGCCGCCGCCAACGCGGTCTCCAGTTTCAGGGTCAGGTTCTGCAGTTCCACCTCACGCTGCTTGCGATCGCTGATATCACGCATTACGCCAACGAACACTTTCTCATCATCATCGTGGTGAGCCACGTTGAAACTGATTTCCAGTGGCTTATGGCTGCCGTTGGCGAGAACGGCGTCCAGTTCCATTGCATTGCCCGCTACGGAATACTCGCGCCCCTGGGTGAGGAAATTATCTTCAACTTCAAGTTCTGGAACCCAGCGCCTGATGTTCTGGTCTTGAAGCGATTCCACGGATTCTTCAAGGATGGCGCAGCCTCCTGGATTGATGTTTGTAATGGTGCCCGTGCTATCAAGCGTGAATATCCCGTCAGCGACAATTTCGAGTATCGACTGCGAACGCTTGCGCTCTTCAGCGAGCAGTGCCCTGGTCTTCTCCCGGCTGCGCGATACAAGCCCTGCCAGTAAAACGATATAGCTGACAAACTTCAGGAAGTGGGCAGTCGCGTAGTAGCTGTCGTAATCCTGCTGGGAAAAGGGCATAACGAAACAGTGGGTGATGACGTTGATAACGATCGCGCAAGCCAGAAATACCTCGAATACCGATTCTTTCCAACGGCCCAGGTAAACGTATCCTACCAGGGCGAACAGGCTGAGCACGCCGGCTAATGTCTCACCGGGTTGTAACGGGCTGACAAAGGACACGCCCGGAAAAGGCCGGGTAATCCAGTTGGATGTCAGGTAGGCACCCACGCCGAGAGTGAAGGCCAGCAGCACTTGTGCGGGTAGCGCGCGCTTGATGCTGATATATCCCCGCCGGGCTTCTAGCAACTGATGCAGCGTAGAGGCCAGCAACATAGCCGCAAAGTACAACCTGGGCGCGAGCCAGCTTTGCGCGGAGGAGTACTGGTTAGTCTCGAGATTGACCAGCGTGATACCAAAAACAGGCGCGTAGGGTTCCACGCTGTAGAGCAGGTGCCGGAGATCGAGGAGGAAAGTACCGGTGAAAGCGAAAAACATCAGCAAGATGTAGCTGTCGCGTTCACGGCGCGCAGTCTGCAGTGCCAGCCCCATGATAAACAGAAGCGCCAGTTGCATAAGGCTTTCGATCAGCGCGTGTACAGTTGGGTCGCTTTGCAGTTGCAGCCCCAGAAGCACATTCACTACCAGTACGACGAGGCCAGTACTGACAGCCAGTGGCATCAGCATGCTCTGCAGTTCGAAGCCCTGTTTTTTATTGGGCACTTTATTCATTGCTTCCCCTGTACCAGGTCAGCGAGGTCCCGGCTTGTCGCGTCGCAAACCGGTCGCTTGCGCTTCCGGGTATGGGCTCGACACGGCCCCATCCCTGCGCCGTCGTGGTGAACACGTCGCACCGACCACTCAGTGCCTTCATGGGCATTGCGTGCAGTGTCCGGCAAAACACCCCGCCTGGGTCGGTAGTTATTATTGTCCCGGTAATGATAAGGGATTCGCATGCCGCAGTTTATCCGCAATACTTCACTTTATAGCGGTCAATATTGCGCTCACTTTAAGGAACCCCCTTTCATTTCATCACTTTTTCGCAGGATTTGCGGGCAATTGCCGATTTTTCCCGCCATTTGAGGGTGGTTAGTGATAGCGGCAGGCGCTCAGATAGCCTGTATTGTGCGGTCATTTCAGGTAAGGAAAGCGCGCCCGTGCGCGCCGGGTAAAGGAGGGTGGTTTCGCCCGGGATTTATGTGAGGGCAGCAGGATCCTGTGCCACCGATGGCTCGCGTGTCTTCATGGCGGGGCGGCGTTTAAGAATGGGCTCTTCGATATATTTGTACATTGCCCACGACAGCAACATCGTCGCCGGGAAGACGATAGCCAGCAGTTCGAATTCTCTGATCTTGGTATTGACCAGCAACAGCCAGATCATTGGCCAGTGCCAAAGGTAGATGCCATAGCAGCGCACGCCCATCCAGGCGAGAATCGGATTGCTGAACAGACGTCGGACCACTGAATCCGCGTCCCGCGTGAGTAGCACGATAGTGAGGCAGGTGAGAATCAAGACCGTGGGTTGCTGCCAGATAAAGTAGTACAGAATCTTTGGATCCCACAGGGCCACGGCGAGAAACAGTGACACGGTGGCGATGTGCAGGAAGCCAAGGAATAGCTTGCTTTTGTCTGCAAGCGCCAACAGGTCATCGCGGAAAAATGCCAACAGGCCGCCGACGATAAAGGCGTCGATTCGCGTATCAGAGCCATAGTAAAGCCGTTCCCACTGCGCATCCGAGCCCACCAGATACAGGCGCCAGCAGATGCTCGCGACGATGGCAGTAGTTAACAGGGGAACACGCAGGCGCCATAACGCGTCGAAGCGCAGCAGTAGCACCAGCAACACGGGCCAGACCAGGTAAAACTGTTCCTCAATGGAGAGTGACCACGTATGCCCGAAAAAATGCGGCCAATCGTAGTTCTCCAGCTTGGTGAAGTTGGAGACGTAGAGCAGCGTGAGTAGCCCATCTTTCAGTATGGGCGCCATTGCGTCCTGCACGAAAAATGCAATGATCGTGTAAGTTACTACCACCGTCACCAGGGCGGGATACAGGCGAAGCAAGCGGCGGCTCCAGAAGGTTTTGAGCTGTATCTCGTGCCTTTTCTCGATGCCCTTTTTCAAGGTGGTCGTGATCAGGAAAGCCGATATTACAAAGAAAATATCCATGAAGATGTGCGCACCGGGAAACCACGCCATTTTTACATGCGCCAACAATACGCCGATGGCCATGATGCCACGGAGTCCGTCCAGGGTATTGTGGTGAACTGGTTGTTTGGCTGTTTGCACCCGGTTGATCTACGTATGGATGATTGCTCAGGCAGCAAGCTTAAGGCTTTCTTCAGTTGACTGAAATAAGAGAATGCCAAATTCTCGGGCTGGTTCTCATAAGCTTTGCTGTGCGAGGGCAGGGTGCGGGAGAGTGCAGGATTACCCGCATTTCTCTGACAGCGGTGACTCGGGGGGAGTGAACTGCTATTCTGATGGCGCTGTTCCACATCGTGATTGGGCGGCGCACTGGGTGAATTGTAGCTGCCCGGGTGATTCTACTGACCATAACAAACTGAAAATTCGCTAGAGTCACTGGTTGAATGCCTGATACACAATGTAAACCTCCCGTTGCATATTCGCGCAATGAGCTGATTCTCGCCGCGTTGCTTTATGCGATCGCCGCCTATCTCGTGTGGTCTGTTCTGGAACACTGGTTGCGCATTGATATCTGGGGCAACTACGATAACCGCAACTATCACCCCGACATGATTGCCTATGGCATGAAGCGCCTGGCCGCTGGTGATTGGCCCTCCTGGAATCCTCACCAGTCCGCTGGTCTGCCGTTCTTCGCCGCGTTGCAGGGCATGGTCCTCTATCCGCCTACCTGGCTGGCCATGGTCTTTTCAGGGGACACGGCACATGTCGTGAGCAAGTTTCTGCATCTTTTTGTCAGTGGTTTCTCGCTTTATTTTTACCTGCGCGTATTGAAGCTGCAGCCACTGGCTTCATTCCTGGGCGGCCTGTTTTTCATGACAGGTAATTTCTATCTTGTCTTCACCGTATTTGAGGCAGGCGCCTATCCACTGGCAACCGTGGGCTTCCTGCTGGCTGCAGTGGAAAAAATCTTACAGACTTCCTCGCGTGCGCAGGACGCGGTCGCCAACCGCTGGAGTTTGGTTTTTCTGGCCACGATGGTTTTGCAGGTGTTCGCTGGCTATATTCAGACGGTAGTCTATATCGGCTATTTCCTGTGCCTCTACATACCGTTTCGTTTGGGGCAATGCTACCTGGATAAACGCGAGTTTGGGTTTGTGGTTACTGTGTTTACCCGGTTTGCCGTGATGGCAGTACTTGCGGTCCTTCTGTGTGCCGTGCAATTACTGCCTACCCTGGAGATGTCGTCCAACTCATCAACGCACAACCTGGTGGAAGGCATGGACCTGGCGTACGTTAACGTCCCTATTATTCCCTCGCCAACCGTGGCCGAAACGCTGAACGACCCTGTTGTTCCGATGACACAATCATACAGGGACGCCTTATTCTGGTGCCTTGTGGCGGCCGGACTACTCTTCTCGGCGGCGCATCGACCCCTTGCCGCGTTCTATTTTCTGGCAACCCTGCTGTTTGTCACCATGGCGCGCGGTCCTGAGGCCTGGCTGTTCAAATTCTATTTCTACTATGTACCCACGGGCAGTTGGTTTCGTTGGCCGGAAAAGTTCCTGCTATTGTCCAACCTTACGGTGAGTGTGCTGGTCGGTGTGGGGCTGCACCATTGCCAGCGTTTTATCGCTCGCCGGGATTGGCGACTGGCTGGCTACGGATTCTGGGGGTACTGTTTTGCGGTGTTCGCCATCGCGTTCCTGGCGCGATACACCACGGCGGGCGCCCAGATTACCTATCCCAACTGGCACTGGAAGCCGTTCGGCAAAGATTACTCTGCGTACCAGCCTTCCCGGGCGTGGTACGGTTTACAGCATATGGTGCAACACCCTGCGCAGTTCAAGATGCACCTGCAGGAGCCCTACACTGAAGCGCAGGCTGTGTTGGCGTTTCTGCGGCGGGAGACGCAGCAGGAGCGGACCCTGGCCCTTTTGCAAATTGATCTCAACTTCATGCCCGATCTACCCATAAAGTGGGCGATGCGAGAAGGTCTGTACTCTATTGAGGATTATGAGCCCCTCAACACGGCAAGGTTTGTTGAGTTTGGCCAGGCCATGGGGCTCAACCCGTTCTATCACAAGTCCATACCGCGCAACCGGAAGCTGTTGTCATTGTTCGGTGCGCGCTGGATCCTGGTGAGTCAGAACTGGCTCAACGAGAATCCCGGCCAGACCCTGAAAAAATTCAAGCGCGTGTACCGGGATGAGCACTACCAGGTGTTTGAACTTCCCACTGTTATTCCAAGAAGCTTTGTGGCGTCGGCCGTTAGGTCGTTGCCAGAACAGGAGATTCTTCCCTACCTGTCGCAGCGACATTTTGATCCACAGGTTCAGGTGGTACTGGATGAGGCCGCGGTCGTAGGGGCCTACCCCGAGTCCGGTTCCCTAACGGCCGCGACCATCGTTGAGTACCAGCCTGAGCGCGTGGTCATCGAGTTACCCGAGGTAACTGAAGGTGGCGTGCTTGTCCTCACAGACAGTTTTGACAGCAACTGGCGGGTGACGGTGGACGGCGAACCGGCGGACCTGCTGGCGGCCAATCACCTTTTCCGGGCGGTGGAGGTGAGTGCAGGCAGCCGGCGCGTTGAATTCGACTATTACCCCCTTACAGTTTACATCGGCGCTGCAGTCAGCCTGGCAACAGCCGCGTTAATCGCGCTCTTTGGCTTTGCGACCCGTCGTCGTGAAACGTTGTCCCGTTGAATCTGGCGCTGCCTGGGCTTCAGCGCCCGTACCATCCGGTGTCGGCTCAGGTTTGCCTCGCTTTCCGGCCCAGGGGTTTCCTGGGTGAAAATGTGTTCAGGTTCACACATCCACTCCCGCAGCTGACGCCATGACACACCTGTCCGGCTCCATAGGGCAAAATACCCTGAACTGTGACCAAGGCCGCAGCAATTTTCAGCGAGAGCGTTCGATAGTGTCGGTGCCTGCTTGTTTTTGTGCGCCCCGTTATGGCATTTTAACTGTTTAGCAGGCTGCCCTGCTGCATGAAGACTCACCGCGAATGGCTAATCCAAAAACACTGATTTTCACCACGTGCTACAACGAGCGTGAAAACATCGGTCTGCTCATCGACCGCCTGCGCAGCGCTATGCCCGAGGCGCATATTCTGGTGGTTGACGATAACTCTCCCGACGGCACCTGGGACGTTATCGAAGAGAAGCGGCAGCAGTACGAGCACATCTACAGTGTGCGGCGCCCGCGCAAGCTGGGCATTGGCAGTGCGCATAAATACGCCATCTTTTACGCCATACGTGAGGAGTACGACGTGCTCGTGACGATGGATGCTGATTTTTCGCACGAGCCCGAACAAATTCCACACATGCTGGCCCAGCACGACAAGAACGTGTTCGTAACGGGATCCCGCTATTGCGAGGGCGGCACCAGTGATTACACCGGCTACCGCAACCTGGTTAGTCGTCTGGGCAATGTAGTCGCGCGCAGGGCCCTGGGGATTGATCTCAAGGAACTCACTACCTATTTCCGCGTGTTTGACGTCGAGAGCCTCAAGCGCCTGCCGCTGCGGCACATCAAATCTTCAGGCTATAGTTATGGCGTAGAACTGGTCTACTACCTCCACAAGTGTGGTGTTGAGCTGAAAGAGTGGCCCATCCACTTCTCCGATCGCACGCGGGGCGCATCCAAGATACCGCGCGCCCAGATCTTCAAGAGCGCGTTCGATTTGCTGTTGCTCAGCTTGCACCGCCTGAACCGGTCACCAGACCTGCAGCCCGACTTCTTTGTGGAGGATGCCTGTCCCAGTTGTAGTGATCGCGCGCTTGCGCTGAAACACTTCGGTTCGCGCGCTGAGACAACACCGCAGGCAGCCGATGTGTCGGACGCCGAGCTTAAATGTACGGCTGTGGGTTCCTCGGATTATCCGCCCGTCTACGTTTGTCTTGGCTGTAATCTCGAACAGGTACCTGCCAGCCTGGTAGCCTCATCGCTTGAGGAAAACTACCAGGATGTCGTCGACACCACCTATATCGAGAACATTCCAGCGCGGGAGCGTACCTATTCCCGCTGTTTCGAACAGATCAGTCCATTCATTCCGGCGCAGCCCGGCAAGCTGCTTGAAGTGGGTTCCTACTGCGGAATATTTCTGCGTGAGGCCGGGCGCCGCAACTGGCAGGCTGAAGGAGTTGAACCTTCACGCTGGGCGGCGGAATACGCGAAGTCTGTATCTGAGGTGACGGTTCACCAGGGCTTTCTGGAGGATCAGCGCGAGCACTTGCAGGCACAGTATGACCTGGTAGTGAGCTGGGATGTGCTGGAACATGTGAGGGATCCAAAAGCCTTTTTGGAGTCCTGTGGTGAGTACTTGCCGGCGGGTGGAACGCTCTGCCTGTCAACCATGGATATTGATTCCTGGCTTCCCAAACTGCTGAAGACGCGATGGCCCTGGTTGATCAATATGCACCTGTTCTATTTTGACCGCGCCACCCTGGAAGATCTGCTGGATCGCGCCGGGTTTACGCTGGTCCATACCGGCCCGTACGTGCATTATGCGCGCGCCAATTACGTGTACTCCAAGGGGCTATACATATTGCCGGCCTTTCTCCGCGCTCCGCTCGCTGTTTTCGCCCGGTTGATACCGGATCGCATCATGCTGCCGATTTCCTTCGGTGACATAAAGCTGTTTGTCGCGCGCAAGAAAGCTGAATAGCGTTGCCTCGCCTACCTGATGATCAAGAGAGTGTTTCCCGCCAGTCGATGGATGAGGGAAACAACGCCGTCAAAAAGTGGCTACTGCTACTGGCCAGGATAGCCGTTGTTGTAGCGATCTATTATGTGATACTTCGCCAGGTTCCCCTGGAAAGCTTGCGCGCGCTGTTGGCTCCCTCGCTGGTGGCCGCGTTCCTGGCAGCCGTTGCGCTGAACGTGCTGCAGGCAGTGTTGTGTACCTTTCGCTGGCGTCTGGTGGCGGTCAACATTGACCCGGTGCCGGGCCTTGCGAAGAGCTTTGCAGCCTACATGGAGGGCTTGTTCTTCAACCAGGCGCTGCCTTCTTTCATCGGTGGCGATGCCGTTCGCGTGTTGCGCTGGCGAGCCTTCAATGTGGGTACGGGTGATGCAGTCGTCAGTGTGCTGCGAGACCGCCTGTTCGGCGCAATCGGTGCCGCTTCGTTTACTGTGCTGGCCTGTGCGCTACTGTGGGGTCTGCCGGTAGAGCGCTACATGGTGATATCACTTTTTCTGCTGGGCGCTGCGGTCACAGGCGGCTGTCTGCTGCTGGTTGTGCTCAGCCAGTGGCCGTGGCTGGCACAGTTATTTAAACGTGTGGCGCGAATTCACGCACTGGCGATGATCTTCGTCGACAGGCCGCTGTCGTGGCGGCGAATCTGGCAGGCTATGGCCACGTCCTTTGTCGCACAGGTGCTGCCGGGTCTTGCCGTTTACCTGCTGGCACTCGCGCTGCAGATTGAAATTGGCTTTGTTCTCGCTGCCACAGTCACCGGGGCTATCCTGCTGGTCTCCATGATTCCTGTCTCCCTGGCGGGGTGGGGTGTACGCGAGGCAGGTTTTCTGGCCATCCTGGTGCCACTGGGTGCGGCCAGCGAAAACGTGCTGATGCTGGGGATATCTTTCGGCCTCGCCGGCCTGTGCGGGGCACTGCTTGGCGGGTTGTCACTTGCCATGGGGTTTTCTCTGCCTGCTGTGTCTACCCCTGCCGATTCCGGGAATACTGACGGCGAGTAGTGTCCGCTTTACAGCGCTAACTCCAATTTATCAGTCCTTGCGCGGGATCAGTTTGCGTCGCAGGTAGCGCTGTGCAGGCAGTTCGAAGTAGTAATAACTGCAATAGGACATGGGGAACAGGATCAGGTAGAACAGCAGCAGGGCACCTACCGAATAGAAAACACTGCGATCGATTCCCAGTGCGTCCGCTACCAGGATCATTGTCAGCTGCAAGGGAAAGTGCAGTAGATACAGCGCATAGCTCATGTCGCCCAGAACGTGCATGCGCCTGGCCAGCCGGCCGCGCAGGGTTTCAGCGATGGCGAGAAACAGTATGGTGAACGGGATCAGTACTACCGTTGCGTACAGGCTGGAATCCATGGTGGTGATGGCGCCGTGCAGGTACTGGGGAGCGACTGCCTTGAAATCGGGTGCGATGCCGGTATACATATCAATGACCGCTATCGACCATATCGTCAGACATACCGGCGTTAACGCGAGCAAGACGGTTTTGAGATTGTAAGCCAGCAATCGCGTATACAGGATGTACACGACCCCGCCGATAAAGAACGAATGGAAACCCATGCCGATCATGTGGTTGACGTGTTTTTCGATCAGAAACCCGGCAATGGCGATCGCGAGCGCGACGATCAGTGATCGAGCGAGTTTCAAATAGGCGACAAGAAAGAACGCGATATACATCATGACTTCAATGGAGACCGTCCAACTTGGTCCGTTGAACGAAAAGCCGGATTCAAAACCCCACGCGTTCACAAATAGCAGATTCAGGAACAGATGGTACCAGTCGTTTTCCTGGTACACGACGTAGCCGCCGGTTTGTGCGGCCGCCACAAACTGGCCAACGATCACCATTGCCAGTGTAACGAGGTGCAGTGGATAGAGTCGGGACACACGTAAGGCAGTGTACTTGGCCGCAGAGACTCTGCCGCTGGCAATGGCCTCGCCGTACAGCCAGAAAAAGATAAATCCGGACAGCGAAAAGAAGAAATCCACCGCGTAGACCCCCTGCGTGTACAGGGGTTTGAGATAGTCGAACAGCGGTTGCGCACTGGGTATGAACTCTGCGGAAACCGAACCACCGTCGTAGAAGAAGTGTTGCCAGTGAAACAGGATAATAAAAAACGTCAGGGTCCCCCGGAGCGCATCCAGCGAGTAAAACCGACTCGGTATAGTGGGGGTGGTTGTCACCGTCACGCCTGTGTGGACTGTATAAGTGGTCGCGCTATGATAGCGCACCTGCGTAGCGCACAATGACGCGGGCACGTGATTTTTGCGATGGAGATCACGGCAGAAGGCTTCCAGCTGTTCCTGGCGATGCCGAGGCGGCCCAGTCCGCGCGCTTTATGTCGTTGGCTCCTCGGCCCTTTGCAATGCGGGTTTATGCCCGGCAAGGCAATGCCCGACTATTTTTTATAGACAGCTTCCATGATCTGATCGACGGTGAAGGTGCCCGGGCGCTGCCTGGGTGGAAACTGGTGAAGGGTGGCGACCAGGCGTGTAACGCTGACCATACCCTGCCCGGCGATGCCGGCGATTTTGTAGTCCCACCAGCGGTTGTACGTGTTTGAGTCTGTGTCGGCGCGCTCAAAGGGATCGCGCCGCAGGTGGAAGACCTTCGGTATGCGCAGGGTGACGAACGGATCTCGCCACACGTCAAAGCGCTGCGCACGCTGTTCTGCAAATACCAGTTTCCAGTCTCCCAGCCGTGCCGCTGTCAGTAGACCGTCGTCGCTGAAATAGAAAAACTCCTGGCGTGGTCCTGACTGCTGTTCGCCAGTGAGGAAAGGCAGGAAGTTGTAGCCATCAAGGAAAACCTTGTAGTTCTTGCCGTTAATGGAATCGCCCGACTTGAGCCGTTTGCTGATGTCGGGCTCTCCCACAGCGGCCATCAACGTGGGCACCCAGTCCAGGTGCGACATCAGTTCATTACTGATCTGTCCCGCTTTGATGTTGCCGGGCCAGCGAACCATGGCAGGCACGCGAAAGCCGCCTTCCCAGTTGGTGTTTTTCTCGCCGCGAAAAGGTGTAATTGCCGCGTCGGGCCACTGGTTGTAGTGCGGGCCGTTATCTGTTGAGTAGATCACGATCGTATTGTCAGTGATTCCCAGCTCGTCCAGCTTATTTAGCAGCATTCCCACGTGGTCATCGTGTTCCAGCATGCCGTCGTTGTAGAAGCCCTGGCCTGACGCCCCCAGGCGAGACGCCTTGACGTGGGTGTAGTAGTGCATGCGTGTAGAGTTAAACCACACGAAAAAGGGTTTGCCGTCGCTGTGCGCCTGGTCAATGAACTTGACTGCGGCGGCGAGGAACTCCTCGTCCACCGTTTCCATGCGTTTGCGCGTCAGGGGTCCACTATCTTCGATCCGCCCGTCGGCGTAGGAGTGAATCACCCCGCGTGGGCCGAAGCGTTTTCGAAACTCGGGATCTTTCGGATAGTCCGGGTCTTCAGGTGCCTCCTCGGCGTTCAGGTGATACAGGTTGCCGAAGAATTCATCGAAGCCGTGATTCGTCGGCAGAAACTCGTCGCGATCACCGAGGTGGTTTTTGCCGAACTGTCCGCTGGTGTAGCCCAGCGGTTTGAGCAGCTCCGCCAGCGTCGGATCCTCTTCCTGAATTCCGATTTCAGAGCCGGGAATACCTACCTTGGTCAGGCCGGTGCGTACGGGGAGCTGGCCGGTGATAAAGGCGGAGCGACCTGCAGTACAGCTTTGCTCACCGTAATAGTCGGTGAAGATCATGCCCTCGTTGGCGATGCGATCAATGTTCGGGGTGGGATATCCCATCATGCCCAGACTGTAGCGGCTGATATTCCAGTAGCCGATGTCATCGCCCCAGATAACGAGGATATTGGGTTTCTGCGCCGCCTGAAGCAACGGCGCCAGCAGCATTGCGGCCAGGAGCAGGGTGCCGCTGAGATAGGGTCGAAGGTTCATAGTGGAAGTCTCTCTATTTCTTGTGCTGGTGGGAAGCTGTGGCTGTTCGCCGTCACTCGGCGGGCACTTGCTCCGCCTGGCGGAACTGACGCATCACGTAGTCTACCCGCTGTGAGGCAGACCAGCGCCGACTGTCTGGTAATCCTTCTACATGCCTGAGTCGCGGCAGCAGGCCGGTGCCGTTGGCGATCTGTATGGCGAGTCCCGGCCTGGCATTTAACTCCAGGAGTTGGGGGCCGGCGTTCTTGTCCAGCACCACATCGGTGCCCAGATAACCCAGCCCCGTCATATCATGGCAGCGCGCTGCCAGCATCAAGATTTCACGCCAGTTCGGAACCTTGATCTCCTTGAGGTTATAGCCCGTATCAGGGTGCTCTGTTATCGGTCGATTGTACTGCACGGCATTCAGACAGGCGCCGGAGTCGATTGCAAGGCCGACACCGACTGCGCCCTGGTGAAGATTGGCTTTGCCGTCAGATGCGTGCGTGGCAAGTCGCATCATCGCCATCACCGGGTAGCCGCGAAACGCAATGACGCGAATATCGGGCACGCCCTCAAAGGAGAAGTTGGTAAAGCTTTCGTCGAAGGCGATGACGTCTTCTACGATCACCCGGTCGGATGTTCCCCCAAGGGAGTAGAGGCCCGCGAGGATGTTGGTCATGTGCCTACGCAGATCGGAAAACTCGATGCGCACTCCCGAGTTCTTGATAAATTCGCTGCCTTCACGGGCGCTGACAACCAGTATGCCTTTGCCGCCTGAACCCTGCGCCGGCTTGAGAACAAAGTTATCCAGTTGTTCCAGCTTGGCCTGGGTACTGTCCACCTCGTGCTGCTCACTTACCACAAAGCGCAGCGTTGGTGTGGAAACGCCGTATTCCTCAGCCAGCAGTTTGGTCTTGAGCTTGTCGTCAACGAGGGGGTAGAGCTTGCGCTCATTGTAGCGGCTGATGTAATCGACATTGCGGCAATTCATGCCCATGACACCCAGCGCGTGCATGCGACGTATGGTGCGCAACTGGGACAACATCAGCCCTGCACCATGTCGCGGAATCGCCGCAGTTCGGTGAGCCGGTACCCAGTGTAATTCCCCATGGCCAGGATCAGTGCGAGCAGCACCAGGTTCAATTCCGGGAAGTTAAACGTGAGGTGTTTCAGTATAGGAGTCTGCATCAACAGGTAAGCCAGAACCGCTACCAGCATGCTGCCGCCGCCCTGGATTAACACCTCTTTCGCGCCTTCCTCCTCCCACAGTATGGACATGCGCTCAATTGTCCAGGCGATAATGATCATGGGGAAGAAGGTGATCGTCATGCCTGTGCTATAGCCCATCTGGTAGCCGATAATGCTGAGGGCTGAAATAAGAAAAATCACGAGTACGATCAGTGTCGCAATCCTGGCGACCAGCAGCAGGTTCAGTCGCGACAGGTAACCGCGCAGAACCAGGCCGATCATGACGACCGACACAAAGCTAATCAGGCCGGGAATCAGTGAAGTCTGCAGAAAGGCCAGTGCGATCAATATCGGCATGAACGTGCCGGCGGTTTTTACCCCGACCAGCACCCGCATAAAAACGACAACGGCTGCACCCAGCGGCAGAAGCAGCAGTAGTTTGAACATACTTTGCTCTTCGATAGGCAGTGCGTGCATGCCAATCGTGTTGAAAATACTGTCGCTGTTGACGCTGCTCACCAGGCGCGTGGCGGTAACGGTTTGCTGGATCATGGAGAAGCTCAGTCGTGAGCTGCTGCCGCCTGTAACATCGAGTACGGAAACGCCGCCGCGGTGCCACAACAGCAGATCAGGTTGCAAACCCATGGCGCCGCTCTGGGGGTCAAACAGGCGCCATTCGCCATCGGTGTAGATTTCAACCAGGGGGGTCAGCGTCTGCCGCCGCCGCGCATCCTCCAAGCGGAGGCCCATCGCTGAGCGTGTGATGATGCCTTCCTGTTCCAACAGGTTCATCAGCAACCGGGCACGGTCGCTTTCCCCGGCCCGCAGCAGAGCGGCATTCTGGTCGGCGTCGGTATCGTCCAGTAGTTTGATCAATTCGCGGGTAAAGCTCTCAGCCGAACTGGACGTCTGGCGGGCGCGCCGCAGCACCGCACTTGCGGCGAGCTTCTCGGCCTCGTCCCAGTAGATCGGGTGAGCGTCGCGTGTCGCCGGTGCGGGTTCCTGCGGGGATTGCTGCGCACCCGATTCGACCAACTGGGCGCTGTAGTACAGTGCCTGTTCACCGGAAGCGCTGCGCCGTGTCCATTCTGCGCGGCGGTTGCCGTCCTCTTCGATAATGGAGAAACCGTAGCCGGGAGAGGCGGCCTGCTCCTCGACCAGTTCAAAGCCGGGAATCTGTGCGTCGGGCAGGCTGAGGCTGGCAGTAATCGGGCCACCTTCCGCATCAAAATCGATGCGCGCCTCAACCAGCCAGACAGAACGTTCAAGGCCAGGGAGAAACGGCATGCCCGTCTGCACTGAGCGCGCTACAGCGATAGAGATGCCGGCGAGTGCCAGCAGCAACAGAACAATACGAAAGCTGAGTTTGTAATCCATCAGGAACTGTCTGAAGACTCAGGGTCAGGCACAATGGCGGGAGCAATGTTGCGCTTGCTCACATCGACGATCATCACATCCTGCAGGATATTCCTTCCCACCAGAATCTGGTAGTCAAGGTGACTGCGATTGCTCAGTGTAAACTCAGCGGTCTGATTAACATGGCCCAGCGTGACGCGGAGCTTGACGACGGGTCGGCGCTCCGGCTCGGGGGAATTAGACTGGACAATCGAGACGGTGCGTTCAAGTTTACGCTCGACCTCAACGTGCTCTTTTGTATCAGGGTGCAGGATCTCGAAGCGCACCCACCGTTTGCCGTTACGCTCAAAAGGGGTAATGTTGCGCGCATCCAGTGAGGCCGTTTCTGCGCCGGTGTCGACCCTGGCGGGCAGGGTGAGCCCGAGGTTTGGCAGCCAGACACGCTCCTTGGCGCCCACTATGAGTTTGTCTTCCTTTCCGGCGCGAGCCTTGCATTGCTTGCGATCACTGGGCGGGGCGGTAGCGCCGCGCGGCAGGTTGGCGAGCATGCCTTTTAACTCGGTAACCTGTTCTGACTGATGCTGCTGCATCGCCTGCTGGGCGTCCAGTTTCTCATGGGTGACACGCTGCTGTTCCAGACACTGGTCCAGTCGCAAAATGAGCGCTTCTTGATCGCCGGCAGTGTTTTCGGTTTCGAGGCCGGTGCAGGCGCTGAGCAGGCAGCCGATGAAAGCGCACGCTGCTAGCCGTATAATCGTCGGATTGCGCGGCCCGGCGCTCATGCGGAGACGGTGGGGCATGCGTTTGTGGACACGAGCCAGGGCATGATGTTGAACGATAGTAATTGTCAGTACCTCCTGATGCTGCCGGCGGGTCACTCTATCGGGCGTCCGTGGGAAAGTAAATTCCCCAGCCGGGAGCTTCTCCGGCGGAGGCTGCCAGTGCTGCTCATCTCGCCCGTGAACAGGAGCAAAGGGTTAGCGTGATACCGTCGGACGAGCAGTGGATGCAGCGTGCGCTGGAGCTGGCCAGGAGGGCCGGTGACTTGGGTGAAGTGCCCGTCGGCGCGTTGGTGGTCAGGGACGGTGAGCTGCTGGGCGAGGGATGGAATACGGTCATTACTCACAGCGACCCCAGCGCCCATGCCGAGATGGTCGCCCTGCGCGATGCGGCGAGAGCGGCGCAAAACTACCGGCTCCCGGGTGTAACGCTTTACGTCACTCTGGAGCCGTGCACGATGTGTGCGGGTGCCCTGGTGCATAGTCGCGTCCAACGTCTGGTATTTGGCGCTTACGAGCCGAAAGCCGGCATCATTACCAGCAATGCGACCTTGCTGGAGCAAGACTGGTTTAATCACAAGGTGGAGTGGACCGGTGGTGTGCTGGAAGCGCAAAGCGCTGATCTGCTGCAGGGGTTTTTTCGGGCGCGACGCTGAGTGCGGCGTTTCAGGGTCTGCTGTGTTCACGCACACGGCGGCGGTCACAGGGGTGAGTCTTCAAGCGTTTTGTGGCAGGGATCAGGCCGCGGTCGCAGCGTTGCGCTGGCGTACTGATAGCCTGTGCAGTTGCAGTAGTACGGCCAGTGCGAACAGGGCCAGACTGCCGGGAAGCGGCGCTTCTGCCGTTTGCGTCAGCAGCAACTGTGGCGCCGAGTTGAATTCAATCAAATCGCTTGAATTAAAAATGGTTCCAACAGGTGTGGGCGTCCAGCGCAGGCCGATTCCCCAGAGCCCGCCCGTCGCGTTGATCTGGCTGAGCGCTTCGCTGTTCAGGGATATATCAATGACGCCATTGAAGGGGCCCGACGTACCCAGGGAACCGAGCATGGCGCCGGTGCCGATAGCATTGTATAGCGTCCCTGCCGCCGCGAATGCGGCAATCCCCCCAGGGGTCATGTCAAAGAAAGAAACTGTGGTCGAGCCCGGCGCAATCCCCGTCAACGCGCCGACAATGGACGGCGGCAGTGCCGCGACAGTTAGCGCTGGATCGACTGCCTGGGAATAGTTGAGATCAAGTCGCAGATGCGCGCTCTCGGTGCTCGCAGTGAGGCCGCTCAGGTCGAAAACAAGGTATCCCAGGCCGGTGTTGACTCGCCCGTCGCCCGGGACCAGTGTTGAGCTGTAACTCAGTGACTGCAGGGGGTTGCGGTATTCAAAGTCCAGCGAGAAGCACCCCGGACTCGCGCACTGTTGCTTCTCCACCAACTCGCCGCTCGCCGTCGGCACCAGTGTGATGGGGGCAGCCTGTGCGCCCATACACAGCCAGGACAGCACCAGGCCAATTGCAATCCCTCTGATTCGCTCCATGATCATCACCGCGCAGCAATTGACTCCTGTTTAAGGGATAGCCGTGATATGCCCCGGTGTCAATGTGAGCGGCGCTGGTGATGCCTGCGTCTGCAGGCCACTTGCTATAACGCCTTTAGCGAAACCTCGCCGAGTCGCGCCGGTAAATGATCGCTTGCCTCGACTGGCGGTAGCGCCTGCTGCTGTGAAATATCCTGCCACTGCAGAATATTGTAGTAATGCCGGATGTTCTGCACGTAGGTGACAGCCTCGCGCCCCCGGGCGTAGCCATAGCGGGTTGTTTTGTAGTGCGCGCTTTTCTGCAGCAGCGGCAGACGCTGCATCACCTCACTCCAAAGGTGCGGATCGCTGCCATCGCGCTCGGTGAGAATGCGTGCGTCTTCCAGGTGACCCATGCCGATGTTGTAAGCCGCCAGGGCCATCCATGTTCTGTCCGGCTCCTTGATATCGGGCGGCAGGCGACGCTTCATATTTTTGTAGTAACGCGCTCCACCGCGCAGGCTCTGCTCCGCATCCAGGCGGTTGTCTACCCCCAACTCTCTGGCAGTGGGCAGGGTCAGCATCATCATTCCGCGCACCCCGGTGGGGGACTGGGCGCGCGGATTCCAGTGCGACTCCTGGTAGGCGATGGCGGCGAGCAGTTGCCAGTCCAGTTGGTACTCCTTGGCCACTCGCTTGATCAGTGCCTCGTAGCGCGGGAGTGCGCTGCGCATCTTGCGGGTGAACGTGTGCGAGCTGATACGGGAGAAGCCTTCAGTGTGGCCGAAGTGCAGCTCTCGCAGGCGGGCGAGTTCGCCAGTCGCCTTGAGTTGCGCGATGAAGGTATTGATCCTCTCCAACAGCCCGCTGTACTCCGGCCCGGGGGGCAGGTACCAGACCATGTCCTGCTCTTCTGTCAGGTCGAAGGCCACTTTCAGCCGGGGGTACAGGCTCTGCTGCACCTCGAACTCGCTGGAGTCGATGAGCGCCAGCTCGGCTTCACCGGAGTCCACCCGTTCCAGCAGTTCCATCGTATCGCCCTCGCTGAGCTCCTCCCACTCAAGCTCTGGCAAGGCGCTCTGCTGCAATTCCTGGAGCACCTGGGCATGGCTGGAGTTGGCCAGTGTGACGATGCGCATGCCCAGCAGTTCTTCAACCTGACGTGGTCGAAATTTGCCTGCCCGGTAGACAACCTGTGTAACCAGCGTGTCGTATGCCAGCGTGTGGGGATACAGCGCGGCCCTGCTTTCGGTACGTGTAAGACCTGCAGCGGCGATGTGGGCCTCATGCCGCGTGAGGCGATCGAAAATTTCCTGCAGGCTGAAAGCGGGTTCGATTTTAAGCTCCACCTTCAGTTCCCTGGCCAGGCGTTGCGCGAGTTCATACTCGAAACCTGCGGGGCCGTTTTTGTCGAGATAGTACGTGGTGGGACTGTTGCGGCTTACCACACGCAGTTTGCCGCTGTGCTCGATATCGTCCAGCGCATCCTTGCGAGCGCAGCCCGGCGTCCCCAGTGCAAGGGCGAGCATCAGCAGGTAAAAGAGGGTTTTTGACATGGCTGCAGTTTAGCTCGCCTGACGGGTGAATTCGCGGTGAAAGTGCGTCACCGCGGACGGGCATTTTCGGCTAACGGAGCGCAGGCAAATACAGTACAATGCCGCCTTTCCGACAGTCTCCCCCGGAGTTTTGCACAGCATGTTGACCCTGCGTGGTAGCCCCGCTTTGTCCGCGTTTCGCGTGGCGAAGCTGGCGCAGAAGTTGTCAGATATTCATCCCGGCATTCAACTTCTGCACACCGAGTTTCTGCATTTTGCGCAATTTGACGCCAGTCTGGATGGCAAGCCCGGTGCAGAACAGCTGTCTATTCTGGAGGGTCTGCTCACCTACGGCCCCGAAGCAGCACCGCTGGCCAGAGGTGAATTGTCCGGCAGCACCTGCTTTCTGGTTGTCCCGCGCCCCGGCACCATTTCCCCCTGGTCGAGCAAGGCCACTGACATCGCCCATATCTGTGGGCTGGCCGAAGTGGAGCGCCTTGAGCGGGGTGTCGCCTGGTACTTCGCACTCCCCGCGGATCTGTCCGCAGAAGCGAGGCAGAGCCTGCTGGGTGTTATTCACGATCGAATGACGGAATCTGTCCTCGCCAGCGAGGCGGACGCCGAGGTGCTGTTCTCACAGGCCGCACCGCGACCCTTGCGGACGATTGATCTGCTCGGTGGGGGGCGTGACGCACTGGTGGAGGCTAACCAATCGCTGGGTCTGGCGCTGGCGGCGGATGAAATCGACTATCTCGTGCACAGTTTCACGGGGCTTGGACGCAACCCCAGCGATGTCGAGCTGATGATGTTTGCCCAGGCCAACTCGGAACACTGCCGCCACAAGATATTCAATGCCGACTGGACCATCGATGGCCAGCCTCAGCCACTGTCGCTGTTCGGCATGATTCGCAACACCTACGAATGCGGTGGGCAGGACGTGTTGTCTGCTTACTCAGATAACGCCGCAGTGGTGCGTGGGCACAGGGCAGGGCGGTTCTACCCCGATCCCGAGAGTGCAGAGTACGGCTTCAGTGAAGAGAGTATTCACCTGCTGATGAAGGTGGAAACGCACAATCACCCCACTGCAATCGCGCCCTTCCCAGGCGCGGGCACAGGCTCCGGGGGTGAAATCCGCGATGAGGGCGCCGTTGGCAGGGGCTCCAAGCCGAAGGTCGGTCTAACGGGGTTTTCTGTGTCAAACCTTAGAATTCCGGGCTACCTGCAACCGTGGGAATCAGACTACGGCAAGCCTGGCCGCATTGTGTCCGCACTGGATATCATGCTGGAGGGCCCGATAGGCGGCGCTGCCTTCAACAATGAGTACGGACGTCCCAATCTGTGTGGCTACTTCCGCAGCCTGGAGATGTCCGTGCCCGGAGGCGCCGGCAACGAGGTGCGCGGCTACCACAAGCCCATCATGATCGCTGGCGGTTACGGCAATGTGCGCGAGGAGCATGTACAGAAGGGCGAATACCATCCCGGCGCAAAACTGATCGTGCTCGGTGGGCCGGCGATGCTTATTGGCCTGGGTGGCGGTGCTGCCTCGTCCATGGCCAGCGGACAGAGTGCCGAGGACCTGGATTTTGCCTCTGTGCAGCGCCAGAACCCGGAGATCGAACGGCGCTGCCAGGAAGTCATTGACCGCTGCTGGCAGATGGGCGAGGCAAACCCTATCGCGTTCATACACGATGTGGGCGCGGGCGGCCTGTCCAACGCCCTGCCGGAACTGGTGAAAGATGGCGGGCGTGGCGGCAGCTTCGAATTGCGCGAAGTGCCCAGCGACGAGCCGGGCATGTCGCCGCTGGAAATCTGGTGCAACGAATCGCAGGAGCGCTACGTTCTCGCGGTTGAGCCGGAGAACCTGGCTCAGTTTGAGGCTATCTGTGCGCGTGAGCGCTGCCCCTACGCGGTGGTCGGCGAAGCAACCGAGGAGCTGCACCTGCGACTGTCAGATCGTGAATTCGGCAATGAGCCGGTGGATTTGCCGATGTCCGTGTTGTTCGGCAAGCCGCCGCGCATGCACCGGCAAGTGGAGCGCCAGCACTTCGCGCGGCCGGCACTGGCGTTGACACTCTCCCTTGCTGAAGCGGTCGAGCGAGTGCTGCAGTTGCCCAGCGTGGCGAGTAAAAACTTCCTCATTACCATAGGCGATCGCACGGTGACGGGCATGGTCGCACGGGATCAGATGGTGGGCCCGTGGCAGGTGCCGGTGGCTGACTGTGCTGTGACGACAGTGTCCTACGACAGCTATGCCGGTGAGGCAATGTCGATGGGTGAGCGCACACCGCTGGCGCTGCTGGATGGCCCGGCCTCCGGGCGCATGGCGGTCGCCGAGGCGATTACCAACATCAGCGCGGCAGCCATCAACGCCATCAGCGACATCAAGCTGTCCGCCAACTGGATGTGTGCCGCTGGCCATGGCGCGGAGGACGAGGTCCTGTTCGACACGGTGAGAGCCGTGGGTATGGAGTTCTGTCCGCAGCTCGGTATCACGATACCGGTGGGCAAGGACTCCATGTCGATGCGCACCACCTGGCAGGAGGACGGCGAGGACAAAGCGGTGACTGCGCCGATGTCGCTGATCGTCTCTGCCTTCAGTCCGGTCACCGACGTGCGCCTTGCGCTGACACCGCAACTGCAACTGCAGGCGGATGCGCGGCTTTTGTTGTTGGATCTCGGTCGCGGGCGGAACAGGCTCGGCGGCTCTGCGTTGGCCCAGGTTTGCGGACAACTTGGCGACACAGTGCCCGATATGGAGTCGGCGCAGGATCTGAAAGCGTTTTTCATCCTGGTACAGGAGTTCTTGCAGCGCGGCGACATCCTGGCCTACCACGACCGTTCAGACGGCGGGTTGTTCACTACGCTGCTGGAGATGGCGTTTGCCGGACGCTGTGGCCTGGATATTGAACTGGCCGATGTGCCGGGTGAGCACCTGTCCGCGCTGTTTAACGAGGAAGCGGGCGCAGTGATTCAGTTGCCCGCAGCGCACCTGCAGGCGTTCAGGCAGCGAGCCGACGACCTGGGGCTGGGCGAATGCCTGTATGAAATCGGCACTGCGGTTGCCGGGGACGCTGTATGCCTGGCCAGTTCGGGCGCTGTGTTGTTGCAGGACAGCCGCGCGCGGCTGCAGCAGCTGTGGTCTCGCACCAGCTACGAATTGCAGGCGCTGCGCGACAATCCCGCCTGCGCCGAAGAGGAGTACGCGCGCAGCGCGCAGGATGATCCGGGGCTCAGCGCAGCGCTCAGCTTCGACCCGGCGGAAGACATCTGCGCCCCCTACGTTGCCACGGGTGTACGGCCCAGGGTGGCGATCCTGCGCGAGCAGGGCGTCAATGGGCACGTAGAAATGGCGGCGGCTTTTCACCGCGCCGGATTTACGCCGGTGGATGTGCATATGAGCGACATTCTGTCCGGCCAACAGGATTTGAGTGATCTACGCGGCCTGGTGGCTTGCGGGGGCTTTTCCTACGGCGATGTGCTGGGCGCGGGCGAGGGGTGGGCCAAAGGGATTCTGTACAACAACGCCGTGCGCGACAGGTTTGCCGCCTTCTTTGAGCGCAGTGACACGTTCACGCTGGGTGTGTGCAATGGCTGCCAGATGGTCTCCGCCCTGAAAACACTAATCCCCGGTGCCGACCACTGGCCGCGCTTTGTGCGCAACCGTTCTGAACAGTTTGAGGCGCGACTGTCGTTAGTGCGTATCGAGGATACGCCCTCGATGCTGCTTGCGGGCATGGCGGAATCCAGCCTGCCCATTGCCGTTGCGCACGGGGAGGGTAGAGCTGAATTTCACGACGATGCGTCGCTTGCGGCCTGCGAAGCGACGGGTACGGTTGCCCTGCGATACCTGGAGAACGACCTCGCCGTGGCCGAGCGTTATCCGGCCAACCCCAATGGATCACCTGCGGGCATTGCGGGGCTGACCAGCCTTGATGGCCGGGCCACGATCATGATGCCGCATCCCGAGCGTGTATATCGCACCGTGCAGCATTCCTGGGCGCCTGGCGACTGGGGGGAGGACGGTGGCTGGTTGCGCCTGTTTCGCAATGCGCGCTGCTGGCTTGAATAAGTCCCCTTGTGACCCCATACCGTTACCTTATAATGGCGCCCTTTTTGTCGGGTCGAATAAGCAACAGCGGCCTGGCGGAACTCAAGTGAAGCGCAACCCAACTCATAGAACGCAACGACAGCAACGCGCTGTCGCCTCGACCAGAGCAAGCTTATGCTGAACAAGTACCCCCTTTGGAAATACCTGCTCGTGCTGTTTGTGCTCTCGTTGGGCGCATTCTACGCCGCTCCCAATCTGTATGCGCCGGATCCAGCGCTGCAGATTACCGGCGACAGCAGCGCCCAGGTTATCGATGAGCAAACGCTGGGCCGCGTCACCCGTGCGCTGGAGGAGGCAGGCATCGATCACTTCGGTGAGATGATCGACCCCCGCGGGCGCAATGCCCTGGTGCGATTGCGTAACGCCGAGAAGCAACTTATAGCCCAGGCCGCGGTATCCAAGGCCCTGGGTGATGGCTTTATTATCGCGCTCAACCTCGCGCCGACCACACCTGACTGGCTCAGCGATTATGGCGCCCAGCCGATGAAACTGGGGCTGGATCTCAGCGGCGGTGTGCACTTCAAACTGGAAGTGGATGTGAATGCGGCGATGGAGCGCCGTCTGGAAACCCAGCTTAACGAGGTCAAGCGCCTGCTGCGCGAGGAGCGTATTCGCGGCTTTGTGGGGTTTGACAATAAGGGACGGATAGAGGGCAAGTTCAAGACGGAGGAACTGCGCGAAGCAGCGCGCGCCGTGATCGCGGAAGCCTACCCGGCGCTGATGCTTGACCGCGTCGATGCTGACGATAACTGGATCATCTACGCCAGTATGACCGAGCAGACGCGCAGCGAGATCGCCGACTACGCTGTCAGTCAGAACCTCACGACGTTGCGCAATCGAGTGAATGAGTTGGGTGTATCCGAACCGCTGGTGCAGCGCCAGGGCCAGAATCGCATCGTGGTCGAGCTTCCCGGGATTCAGGACACTGCAGAAGCGAAGCGCATCCTGGGCAAGGTCGCCAATCTCGAGTTCAGGCTGGTGGCGCGCAGTGACGCACTGCCCTCTGAGCGACAACGCTTTGATTACCGCAGCCCTGATCGGGCCGGCAGCAGTGAATGGCTGGAGCGCGATGTCATTATTACCGGCGAGCGGGTCAATAATGCCGCGGCCAGCTTTGACCAGAACGGACAGCCAAACGTCAACATCAGCCTGGACAGCGAGGGTGGCCAGGCCATGTCGCGGGCAACGCGCAACAATATCAAGCGCCGTATGGGCGTATTGTTTATCGAGCGCAAGTACCGCACTCGTTATGAAACCGGTGAAGACGGCGTTGAAGTGGCGGTGAAAATGCCCTATGACGAGAAGAAGCTACTCACGGCGCCGGTGATTCAGTCGGCCCTGGGTGCCTCTTTCCAGATTACCGGCCTGGACAGTCCCGGCGAGGCGTCCGAACTGGCGCTGATGCTGCGCGCAGGTGCCCTGGCGGCGCCTATCAGCTTTGTTGAGGAGCGCACCGTGGGGCCCTCGTTGGGTGCGGAGAATATTCGTCTCGGTGTGAAGTCGGTGCAGATCGGTTTGGCGCTTGTCGCGTTGTTTATGGTGCTTTACTACCGGGTGTTTGGCGTCGCGGCGGTTATTGCCCTGAGTTGTAACCTCGTGTTGCTGATCGCGGTGATGTCAATCCTTGGCGCGACACTGACCCTGCCCGGCATTGCAGGTATCGTGCTGACTGTGGGCATGGCGGTGGATGCAAACGTGCTGATCTTTTCGCGTATTCGGGAGGAACTGCGCAATGGGCTCTCCCCGCAGATGGCGATTCACGCCGGGTTTGAGCGTGCGGTGGCCACGATTCTTGATGCCAATATTACGACGCTGATTGTCGCGCTGATCCTTTATGCCGTCGGTACCGGGCCTGTGAAGGGCTTTGCCGTGACCTTGTCTGTCGGTATTGTCACCTCGATGTTCACCGCGATTGTAGGTACCCGCGCGCTGGTCAATCTAATCTATGGCGGCCGTCGGGTGAGAAGCCTGTCGATAGGCGGCCGCAATGCGACGCCGCAGGGGGCCGAGGCATGAAAACCATCAACTTCATGGGCCGGCGCAAGCTGGCCGCAGCGATCTCGATAGCGCTCGTGCTCCTGTCCGTTGCCTGGCTGGCCGTGAACCAGCTGAACTGGGGTCTGGATTTTACCGGCGGTACGCTGGTAGAGGTGCACTACAGCGACAGCGCTGATTTGAATGCTATTCGTCAGACGCTGCAGGACGCCGGCCACGAAGGGGCTATTGTCGTCAGTTTCGGCAGCGACAAGGATGTGCTGATACGGCTTCCCAAGGGCTACTCTGACAAGCAGGGCGCTGAACTGCTGGTATTGCTGCAGGAGTCCTATAGCGAGACGGTCGAATTGCGCCGCATCGAATTCGTCGGTCCCCAGGTGGGCGATGAGCTGCGCGAGCAGGGTGGGCTGGCGATGCTACTTGCCCTGGCGCTGGTCATGCTTTACATCGCGTTCCGATTTCAGTTCAAGTTTGCGGTGGGTGCCGTGGTGGCGCTGGTGCACGACGTGCTGATTACCCTCGGTTTCTTTTCGGTGACAGGTCTGGAGTTCGATCTGACGGTGCTCGCGGCACTACTGGCGGTGATCGGTTACTCGCTGAACGACACGATTGTGGTGTCTGACCGTATCCGTGAGAATTTTCGCAAGTTGCGGCGCGCAGAGCCGTTGGAAGTCATCAACATTTCCCTGACGGAAACGCTGGGCCGCACGTTGGTAACGTCATTTACGACCCTGCTGGTGCTGGGTGCCCTGGCCATGTTCGGCGGGGAGATTATTCGCGGTTTTGCGATTGCGCTCATAGTGGGTGTCGCCATTGGTACCTACTCGTCCATCTATGTGGCGGCGAATGTGTTGCTCACCATGGGCGTCAGCAAGGAAGACCTGATGATTCCGGTGAAAGAAGGCGCTGAGCAGGAAGAATTGACGCCCTGACAACACCCTGAGAGGCCTGCCAACGGCAATTACCCTCCGTTTCAGGGCATTTCTCACTCTTAAATCGGCGGCCATGTTGCTGCTATAATCCCGCGCCCGCACATTACCGCCTACCCGGAATACACGCATGCAACCGATGACCACGATCGCACTTCGAGCCGCCCGCAAGGCGGGAGACAATATTGTGCGGGCATCGGACGATCTCGACCGTTTCGAGGTGGTTGCCAAGGGCGTGAACGACTTCGTTACCGAAGTGGACATCAAGGCCGAAGAGGACATCATTTACCACCTGCAGAAAGCCTATCCTGATCACGCCATTATTGGCGAGGAAACGGGGCTGACAGGCCGCGAGGATGCGGAGTACTGCTGGATCATAGATCCTCTTGATGGCACCACCAATTTCATTCGCGGTATTCCCCACTACGCGATCTCGATAGCCTGTCTGCACAAGGGCAAACTCGAGCACGCCGTGATTGTCGATCCGGTGCGCCGCGAGGAGTTTATTGCGACACGCGGGCGCGGTGCGCAGTTGAACGGACGGCGCATCAGGGTCAGCAAGCTCCCGAGTCTTGAGGGCGCGTTATTGGGCACCGGCATCCCTTTCAAAGACCACTGCGATGACAAACTGGCACCCTATGCGCAAACGATCGAAACGCTGGCCTCGCAGTGCGCAGGCATTCGCCGCGCCGGTGCTGCCTCGCTGGATCTCGCCTACGTGGCGGCGGGCCGGCTGGATGCATTCTGGGAGATTGGCCTGGCAAAGTGGGATATTGCCGCAGGCGCGTTGTTGGTCAAGGAGGCGGGTGGACTGGTGGCAGATATCGACGGCTCCGACAATTACCTGGAGTCCGGCAATATCGTCTGCGGTACACCGCGCTGTTTCAAGGCGGTGCTGCAGACGGTAAAACCGCTGCTGTCCTGACTCTCAACGTTCGTCCCCGTCATGCATCCTGAACGCATCCGCATCGTCCTGGTGAATACCAGCCACCCGGGCAACATCGGCGGCACTGCGCGGGCCATGAAAAACATGGGGCTCAGTCGTCTTTACCTCGTGCAGCCAAAACGCTTTCCACATGAAGAGGCGGACTGGCGTGCAGCGTCCGCCCAGGATTTGCTGGAGACTGCTGTGGTGACCGACTCGCTGGAAGCTGCGGTGGGAGACTGCCAGTTTGTCGTTGGCACCAGCGCGCGCGAACGGCGCATACCCTGGCCATTACTGGATGCCCGACAATGCGCACAACGCATTGCGGCGCTACCGCCGTCTGAGGAGGTGGCGATCCTGTTCGGTCGTGAAGACCGTGGATTGACCAACGATGAGCTGAAAATTTGTAACCTGCACCTGAATATTCCGACCTCTGACACGTACAGTTCGCTAAACCTTGCCATGGCGGTGCAGATCGTGGCCTATGAGTTGCGCATGGTGAGTACGGCGCCAGATACACCCGTTCAGGAGGATGCGCAGTGGGACAGCCCCTTCGCCACCCGTGACAACATGGAGCGATTCTATCAGCACCTTGAAGAAACGCTGGTGGACCTGGAGTTTCTGGACCCGGCGGCGCCGCGACAGCTGATGACCCGCCTGCGCCGTCTCTACAGCCGGGTACGTCTCGATGAGATGGAGCTGAATATTCTGCGTGGCATTCTTACCGAGGCCCAAAAGTGGGTGGCGCGCGCCCGCAAAACCCCTGACTAGCTGTGGCCAGCGTACCGGCGCCTCCAGCGATGAAAAATTCGCCCGGCAGGCGCTAAAACCTAGTAATTTAGTAGGTTTAATAATTGACTAAAATACTAGGTTATTGCATACTTGGCAGGCAAAGTGCAGGAGGGTGTGATGCGACTGACAACCAAAGGCCGCTATGCGGTGACAGCCATGCTGGACTTGGCGCTGCACGGGACAGAAAAGCCCGTCAGCCTGGCCGATATTTCCAGCCGGCAGGATATTTCCCTGTCTTACCTGGAGCAGTTGTTCGCCAAACTGCGCCGCAATGACCTGGTCAGTTCCGTGCGTGGCCCGGGTGGTGGGTACCGGTTGAGTCGCGGTGGCGACGAAATTTTTGTCGCGCAGATTATAGACGCGGTCAATGAAACCGTCGACGCCACCGGGTGTGGCGGCACAGCCGATTGCCAGCAGGGTGAAGTCTGCCTGACCCATCACCTGTGGTGCGACCTGAGCGAACAGATACACAGTTTTCTCAGCGGAATCAGTCTCGCGCAGTTGGTTGCGCGACGTGAGGTACAGAGCATTTCGGCGCGTCAGGATGCGCGTAGCCAGCCGCAGGGCGGCCCCCTGTCTCTGGCGGAAGTATGAGTTAAGCGGAACTTGCGGAGTTATTCAGCGGCATGAACAAACCTATTTACTTTGACTATCTGGCCACGACACCGGTTGATCCCCGCGTTGCCGAAAAGATGATCGAATGCCTGACGATGGAGGGCAACTTCGGTAACCCGGCCTCGCGTTCACACCTGTACGGCTGGAAGGCCGAGGAAGCGGTGGAAAACGCCCGGCGCCAGGTGGCAGACCTGATCAATGCTGATCCGCGTGAAATAGTCTGGACCTCAGGCGCGACTGAATCCGACAACCTGGCGATCAAGGGTGTGGCGCACTTCTATCAGAAGAAGGGCAAGCACATAGTGACGTCCAAAATCGAGCACAAGGCAGTGCTTGATACCTGTCGGCACCTCGAACGCGAGGGCTTTGAGGTGACCTATCTTGACCCAAGCTCAGACGGCATTGTCAGCCCGGAGGCTGTGGCGGGCGCACTGCGTGACGACACGATCCTGGTGAGTATCATGCATGCCAACAACGAGATTGGCACACTGAATGACATTGAGGGCATAGGCGAAGTCACACGCAACGCCGGTGTCCTGTTCCATGTCGACGCCGCGCAGAGCGCTGGCAAGATTGAAATCGATATGGAGCGCATGAAGGTGGATTTACTGTCCATGTCTGCGCACAAGATGTATGGCCCCAAGGGGGCTGGCGCGCTGTATGTGCGCCGCAAGCCGCGTGTGCGCCTGGAGGCGCAGATGCACGGCGGAGGTCACGAACGCGGGATGCGCTCCGGCACGCTGGCTACCCATCAGATAGTCGGGATGGGCGAGGCCGCGCACATCGCCAAAGAGGGCATGGCCGACGAGGCGCTGCGACTGCAGGGTCTGCGACAGCGCTTCTGGGACGCCATCAGCGATATTGAAGAAGTCCATATCAACGGCGATGAGCAGCACCGGCTCCCCGGGGCGATCAACGTCAGCATCGCGTTCGTCGAAGGTGAGTCACTGATCATGTCGCTGAAGGACCTGGCGGTTTCCTCGGGCTCCGCCTGTACATCGGCCAGCCTGGAACCTTCTTACGTACTGCGTGCGCTGGGCTTGAACGATGAGCTCGCGCACAGCTCGCTGCGCTTCAGCTTCGGCCGATTTACGACCGAGGAGGATGTCGACAAAGCGGTGCAGGAACTGCGCGCGGCGGTAGAAAAGCTTCGCGAATTGTCACCCCTGTGGGATATGTACCAGGACGGGGTGGACCTTGACAGTATCGAGTGGGCGGCCCACTGAGTTTTAACGACCCGCTGAAGTCTAAACAGGAGTCAGGCAATGGCATACAGTGACAAAGTATTGGACCACTACGAGAACCCGCGCAATGTTGGCAAGCTCAACGCGGAAGACGACAGTGTGGGCACCGGGATGGTTGGCGCGCCGGCCTGCGGCGACGTGATGCGCCTGCAGATCAAGGTCAACGACGACGGTATCATCGAAGACGCGAAGTTCAAAACCTATGGCTGCGGTTCGGCGATCGCCTCCAGCTCGCTATTAACCGAGTGGGTGAAGGGCAAGAATCTCGACGAGGCGGAGAAAATCCGCAACACCGAGATTGCCGAAGAACTGGCCCTGCCGCCGGTGAAAATTCACTGCTCGGTACTTGCTGAAGATGCTATCAAGGCGGCCGTGCGCGATCTGCGTGAAAAACGGGGCGAGGCTGAATGAGTGTACGCCTGACAGAATCAGCCGCGCAGCATATCGGCGGCCAACTGGCGTCGCGCGGTAGCGGCCTCGGTATTCGACTGGGCGTTACCACATCGGGCTGTTCCGGTATGGCGTATGTGCTGGAGTTTGTGGATGAACCGCAGGCGGAAGACCAGGTTTTTGAAGAGCATGGCGTCAAGGTTTTCATCGACCCCAAGAGCCTGGTGTACCTGGATGGCACGGAGCTGGATTTCGTGCGAGAGGGCTTGAACGAAGGCCTGCAATTCCGTAACCCTAACGTATCCGCTGAATGTGGCTGCGGGGAGAGCTTCACCGTTTAGGGTATGTCTCCCGCACTCAGTCTTACCAGCAACTATTTCGAGCTATTTCGCATGCCGGTCGGCTTTTTCATCGACCGCAACGAGTTGAGCGCGCGCTACCGCCAACTGCAGGGTGAGTTGCACCCCGACAGGCATGCCAGCGGTCGTGAGCACGAAAAACGACTTGCACTGCAGTACTCCGCGCGGGTAAACGAGGCCTACGAGACACTGCGTCGGCCCCTCAGTCGCGCGCTTTACCTGCTGGAGCTGGTGGGTTTGACGCAGGAAGAGGTGGCACGTCAGCCGATTGATGGCGGCTTCCTTATCGTGCAGATGGAGTTGCGTGAAAAGCTGGAATCGATAGGCGCACTGGTTGAGCCCGATGAGGCCCTGCAGCACCTGGTGGACGAAATTAACGGTGATCTGGCATCCGAGCAGGCGCAATTCGACAAGGCCTACGGTGCGCGGGAATTCAACAGCGCTGCACAGGCCTGTGTCAAAATGCAGTACCTCGATAAATTGCTGCGCGAGGCGGAGCAGATTGAGGCTGATCTCATTGACGACTAACAGGCTTCCCAGGAAGTTGCATACGCTACGGAACATCCAGCCATGGCATTGATGCAGATTGCAGAACCCGGACAGTCGCCACTGCCGCACCAGGTAAAGCGGGCAGTCGGCATTGATCTCGGTACAACGAATTCCCTGGTGGCCACTGTCAGCGGCGGTGTGGCGAGGGCGTTGCCCGATGCGCAGGGGCAAATCATGTTGCCTTCTGCGGTGAACTACACCGACCCGGATCAGATTGTGGTCGGAGACGATGCGCTCGCCCTGGCGGCAATGCAGCCGGCAGACACACTGGTTTCCTTCAAGCGCTTTATGGGTCGTGGTCGTGACGATGCGTCCGCCGAGGCGCGGCGCGCCCACTATCAGTTGGACGAGGGTGATGGCGGCATGGTGCGTTTTGTCACCACGGCCGGTCTAGTCAGCCCGGTGCAGGCCTCTGCGGAGGTCCTTGGCGTGTTGCGCGCGCGGGCCGAGTCGACACTGGGGGGTGAAGTTGAAGGTGCGGTCGTCACCGTGCCGGCTTACTTTGATGACGCCCAGCGACAGGCGACCAAGGATGCCGCGAAGCTCGCCGGAATCAACGTTCTGCGCCTGTTGAACGAACCCACAGCCGCTGCCGTCGCCTACGGGCTGGACAGCCGGGAAGAGGGCGTCATTGCCGTTTACGACCTGGGGGGAGGCACCTTCGATGTCTCTATCCTGCGTTTGCAGCGCGGTGTGTTCGAAGTACTTGCCACCGGCGGAGATACCGAACTGGGTGGGGATGACTTCGATACCTTGCTCGCTGACTGGATACGTGATTCCGCGCTGTTGATCGGACTGGGTCCAGGGCATTACCGGGAACTGAGAATGCTTGCCCGCCGGGTAAAAGAGACGCTGTCCCGCGAGGATGAAGTGAGTATCGATCTCTCCGGTATCTGCTCTGGTAGCGCTCCGCTGCGCATCACACGCGGCCGCTTCGAGGAACTGATTCGTGCCCACGTGAAACGCACCCTGCGCGCCTGCAGGCGTTGTCTGCGTGATGCCGAGGTGGATGGCGTGGACAGTATTGTCATGGTGGGCGGCTCCACCCGTGTGCCTCTGGTGCGTGAGGCGGTGGCGGACTTCTTTAAACGCGAGCCACTGGTGGATATTGATCCCGACAAAGTGGTCGCGCTGGGTGCGGCGATACAGGCGGATATTCTGGTCGGCAACCGCAGTGAAGAAGATGTGCTGTTACTGGATGTTATTCCGCTGTCCCTGGGGCTGGAGACGATGGGCGGCATGGTAGAGAAGATCGTGCCCCGCAACACGACCATTCCCGTTGCCCGCGCGCAGGATTTCACGACCTATAAGGACGGACAGACGGCGCTTGCTGTTCACGTTTTGCAGGGCGAGCGCGAAATGGTGGACGACTGCCGCTCGCTGGCGCGATTTGAATTGCGCGGCATTCCGCCCATGGTCGCCGGTGCCGCGCGTATCCGCGTTACGTTTCAGGTAGATGCCGATGGCCTGCTGAACGTGTCAGCGCGGGAGGAGACCACGGGTGCCGAGGCCGGTGTGACGGTCAAGCCGTCCTTCGGTCTCAGCGATGAGGATATTTCGACGATGCTGCAGTCCTCGTTTGAAAATGCAGGCGACGATAAGGAAGCACGACACCTGGCGGAACAAAGGCTGGGTGGCTGGCAGTTGCTGGAAAGTCTGGAAGCAGCGCTTGCTGCCGATGGCGACAGCCTGCTGGATATGGATGAACGCTCTGCGCTGGAAGAGCGCATGGCCGGGCTGCGCGCGTTGCTGGAGGGCAGTGACGCCCCAAAAATCAAATCAGCCACGGAGGAACTGGGCCGCTTCAGCGAGACATTCGCCACGCGACGCATGGACAAAAGCATCAAGGAGGCGCTCGCCGGCGTGTCCCTGTCGTCCCTTGAACACGAGGCACAAAAATGACACAGATAGTGGTACTGCCGAACGAAAATCTCTGCCCCGAGGGCGCGGTGGTTGAAGCGCAGCCCGGCGAGAGTATTTGTCAGGCCCTGTTGCGCAACGATATCGAAATTGAGCATGCCTGCGAGATGTCCTGTGCCTGTACCACCTGCCATGTGATTGTGCGTGAGGGTTATGATTCGCTGGAAGAGGCGGACGAGTTGGAAGATGATTACCTGGACAAGGCGTGGGGGCTGGAGCCGGATTCACGGCTTTCCTGCCAGGCGATCGTCGCTGACGAGGATCTGGTGGTGGAAATCCCCCGTTACACGATTAACATGGTGTCGGAGCGACACTGAGTGATTGGGGTGAGAGTGCCACCAGTCAATGGCGGAAGGTGAAATGCGCTGGACAGACGTGAATGATATTGCCATAGAGTTGAGCGAGGCCCATTCGGAGGTCGATCCGCTGACGGTGAACTTCGTGGATCTGCGCAAGTGGGTGCTGGCGCTGGAAGGCTTTGACGACGACCCTGAGCGCTGTGGCGAGAAGATCCTCGAGGCAATCCAGGCGGCCTGGATAGAAGAACTGGACTGAGCCCGGGCCGGGTATCCTGTGCGCGCGTTGCGGGACATTGCGGCGCTGTGGCAAGCGCGAACTAACCTACTGATTTAAAAGAAAAAGAAATACCGCTCCAGCGTGTTTTCTGGGTGAAACGGCGAGCTAAAATCCGTATAATTGCGCGCTTCTCAATATCCACCCATTCTGGAGACCTGCAATGGCTGTTGAACGCACACTGTCCATCATCAAACCCGATGCTGTGGCGAAGAACGTTATCGGTAAGATCTACTCGCGCTTTGAGTCCAACGGGCTGCAGATCGTAGCGTCTAAAATGCTGCGCCTCAGCGATGCCGTGGCCGGTGGCTTTTACGCGGAACACGCAGAACGCCCCTTCTACCCGGCGCTGATCGAGTTCATGACCTCCGGCCCGGTGGTTGTGCAGGTGCTTGAAGGTGAGAATGCCATAGCCAGGAACCGTGAACTGATGGGCGCCACCAACCCTCAGGAAGCGGAAGCCGGCACCATCCGCGCCGACTTCGCCTCGTCAATCGATGCCAATGCGGTGCACGGTTCGGACTCCGCGCAATCTGCAGCGCGGGAGATTGCCTACTTTTTCGCAGAAAGTGAGCTCTGCGGGCGTTGAGCCCACGCCCGCGACCCCTGCTATGAGCGCTGCCACCGGCAATGATCCCCGGCCCACCGCCCCGGCGCAGCGGGTAAACCTTCTTGGGCTCAGTCGCCCGCAAATGGAGCGTTTTTTTCTCGACCTGGGAGAGAAAAAGTTCCGCGCCGAACAAGTGCTGAAATGGATTCATCACGCCGGCGTGATCGATATCGAACAGATGACCAACCTCGGCAAGGCACTGCGTGAAAAGCTTGCGCAGGTAGCGGAGGTGCGACCACCGGAAATTGTGAGCCAGCAGGACTCCGCGGATGGTACACGCAAGTGGGCGATTCGTGTAGAGGGTGGTGGTCTCGTGGAGACCGTGTTGATACCCACCGCCGGGCGCGCCACCTTGTGCGTTTCCTCGCAGGTGGGGTGCAGCCTTGACTGCAGCTTCTGTTCCACCGGCAAGCAGGGATTTCAGCGCGATCTCAGCGCCGCAGAGATCATTGGCCAGGTCTGGCTGGCCATAGATTCCTACGATGCCTTCAAGTCTGGCAAGGGCCGGGTGGTGACCAACGTGGTGATGATGGGTATGGGCGAGCCCCTGCTCAATTTTGACAATGTGGTCGCCGCGATGGAGCTTATGATGGAGGATCTCGCCTACGGCATTTCCAAGCGCCGCGTCACGCTGAGTACCTCCGGTGTGGTGCCCGCGCTGGACAAACTGGCCGAGGTGAGTGAGGTGTCTCTGGCCGTGTCGCTGCATGCCCCGAACGACGCACTGCGCGATCAGCTTGTTCCCATCAATCGGCGATACCCCATAGCCCGGCTGCTGCAGAGCTGCCGCAATTACATGGCAGCCCAGTCTGATCGCAATCGTGTGGTGACCGTTGAATACACGCTGATCGCAGGGGTCAATGACAGCGTACCCCTGGCGCGTGAACTGGCGGAGTTGTTGCGCGATCTGCCGTGCAAAATCAACCTCATTCCGTTCAATACCTTTGATCAGTCAGACTATCGTCGGCCCAGCGGTAATAGTGTCTCTCGTTTCTGGCAAGTACTGGTTGATGCGGGATATATTGTTACCGTCAGATCCACTCGTGGAGATGATATCGACGCCGCCTGCGGCCAGCTCGTCGGCCAGGTCGTTGACAGAACCAGGCGCAGTGAGCGTCATCGGTCCCGGGTGGACTCAAACGTTATCCAGGTGGGGTAGGCAGCGTGGGAAAATACAACAGCATCAGAATGTGTTTTGTCGGTCTCACGCTGGCCTGGGCCGGCCTGCTCAGCGGTTGTATTACCACCACCGAGGGCGGCTTTACCGAGAAGGCCTCGCCCGAGAAAGCGCTGGAGAAGCGTGTAACCCTGGCGCGGCAATATATCGGCGAAGGCAACTGGGACAGCGCCAAGCGCAACCTGGAACTGGCCATCGACATCGACCCTGGCAATGCGGATGTGCATGAAGCCTTCGGGCTTCTGTACCAGCAAACCGGCGAATTCGAGCTCGCAGAACAGCACTTTAAGAAGTCCATCAGCGTAGAGCGGGGGTGTTCGCGCTGCCGCAATAATTACGCCGCTTTCCTTTACAGCCAGCAACGCTATGCAGAAGCGGAAGTGCAGTTGGAGCGTGTGGTGAAGGACTCACTGTATGCTGCAAGGCCACAGGCTTTTGTTAACCTCGGCCTGTGCCGCCTGAAGTTGTTTGATCCCCAGGGCGCGGAAGAGGCGTTCGTCCGCGCGTTGTCCATGGACCGCACCAATCGTTTTGCGCTGCTTGAGACTGCGCAATTGCGCTTTGATGCGAACGATATCGGCTCCGCCTCCAGCTATTACGACACCTATCGCAGAGTTGTGCGCCAGCAGTCAGCGCGTGGCCTGTTGCTGGGAATTCAACTGGCACGAGCCAATAGTAATGTTGACGACGAGGCCAGTTACGCGCTTGCCCTGGCCAATCGATTCCCGCAGTCACCCGAGTACCAGGCCTATTTGCGGATCAAGAGCGGTGAATGACGACGCTCTAAAACAGATTGATGCATTTGCCACGCCCGGTGGACTGCTCAAGGAGGCCCGGGAGGCCCAGGGCATGAGTGAGCGTGAGGCGGCGGATCGCCTCAATCTCATGCCGGACTACGTTGGCATTCTGGAGCGCGATGATTACGAATCGCTGCGCAGTCCGGCGTTCGCCAAGGGCTATATCCGTGCCTATGGGCGTTTGTTGAGCGTCGATGAGGAGCGACTGCTGCAGTTGTTCGATGAGTTGCCTCTGCAGAATGGGGGCGCAACACCGCGGCGTATTGAAACACGGCCATTGCAATTGCAACGCACTGGCCTGGGTGTCGTAGTGGGGCTGGCTGTTTTGGTGGTGTTCGTCGCGTTGCTGTGGTGGCAGGGAGCGTCTTCCGAGCATGTTGAACCGATCAAGGCATTTCAGCAGGAAGCGCAGACACACGAGGTAGAACTGCAGGGAGGCGAACATCGGGGCACCGAGTTATCGCAGGCTGTAGCGGGTGAAAGATGAAAACTGAATCACCAATCCAGCGTCGGGTATCGCGGCAGATTATGGTCGGCGATGTGCCCGTGGGTGGAGATGCGCCCATCAGCGTACAGAGCATGACCAATACCGATACCTGCGATGTCGCGGCGACGGTGAATCAGATACTGGCCATTGCCGACGCGGGTGCGGACATCGTACGCGTATCGGTACCAACGATGGACGCGGCGGAGGCCTTTCGACAGATCCGTGCACAGGTCAGCGTACCACTGGTGGCGGACATTCACTTCGACCACAAGATTGCCCTGAAGGTCGCGGAATACGGCGTTGACTGCCTGCGTATCAACCCCGGGAATATCGGTCGTGATGATAAGGTGCGAGCAGTCATCGACAGCGCGAGGGACAAGGGTATTCCATTGCGCATCGGCGTTAATGCCGGTTCGCTGGGTAAGGATTTGCAGCGCAAATACGGCGAGCCCACCGCCGCTGCGCTGGTCGAATCGGCACTGCGGCACGTCGATATCCTGGATAAATTCGATTATCAGGATTTCAAGGTCAGCGTGAAGGCTTCTGAAGTTTTTATGGCGGTTGAAGCTTATCGCCTGCTGGCAAAGGAAATTGAACAACCCCTGCACCTGGGTATTACCGAAGCAGGCGGCTTGCGCGGTGGCACCGTCAAGTCTGCGGTCGGGCTGGGAATGCTGTTAATGGACGGCATTGGCGACACTATTCGGGTGTCACTGGCCGCTGACCCGGTGGAAGAGGTGAAGGTGGGCTTTGATATTTTGAAGAGCCTGCATTTGCGCACCAATGGCATTAACTTCATCGCCTGCCCCAGCTGCTCGCGGCAAAACTTCGATGTAGTGGGAACAATGAACACGCTTGAGCAGCGCCTGGAAGATGTGCGCACCGCCATGGATGTAGCCGTCATTGGCTGCATTGTTAATGGCCCGGGCGAGGCGCGCGAGGCAGATGTCGGGCTTACCGGGGCCAGTCCCAGCAACCTGATCTACATCAGCGGCGAACCCGACCACAAAATCAGCAACGAGGATTTTGTCGATCACCTCGAACAGGTGATTCGCGAGCGCGCGGCGGCACTGGAGCATGAGCGTGCAGAACAGGACAAGGACGTTATCACCAAGTCGTCCGGTTGAAGGTCATACAGGTCGCGTGCGCCGCAGCGTGTGGTTGCCGCGAAGTTCGGGTCAGCAGGGAGTGTAAGTGAACGATATCAGAGCCATTCGCGGGATGAGCGACATTCTGCCCGAGGAGACGCCATACTGGCGATTCCTTGAGCAGACCGTCTCGTCGGTGCTGACGGCCTATGGCTATAGCGAAATTCGGCTGCCGATTCTGGAGAAGACGGCGCTGTTCAATCGTTCCATCGGCGAAGTCACTGACATCGTCGAAAAGGAGATGTACAGTTTCGAGGATCGCAATGGCGACAGTCTCACGCTGCGCCCGGAGGGTACGGCAGGCTGTGTGCGCGCGGCCATTCAGCACGGCCTGCTGAGCACGCCCCGACGCCTGTGGTACGCGGGCCCCATGTTTCGACACGAGCGGCCACAGAAGGGGCGGCAGCGCCAGTTTCACCAGATTGGTGTGGAGGCCTTCGGTGTGGCCACGCCGGATATCGATGCAGAAGTGATTTTGCTCTCGGCCCGGCTCTGGCGTGCCATGGGGCTGGAGCCGCAGGTGCAGTTGCAACTCAACTCGATTGGCAGCATTGAGGCACGCAAAGCGTACAAGGCCGCGCTGACGTCCTACCTGCTGCAGCGTGAGACCGATCTCGATGAGGACAGCCAGCGAAGGTTGCACAGCAACCCGCTGCGCATTCTGGATAGCAAGAACACGGCTACCCAAGCGCTGCTGGACGACGCTCCCTCGCTGCAGGATTACCTGGACGAAGGCTCCGCTGATGACTTCGCTCGACTGTGTGACCTGCTGGACGCAGCCGGTGTGGAATATGTGGTGAACCGGCGTCTCGTGCGCGGTCTGGATTACTACAATAAAACCGTCTTCGAGTGGGTCACTGATCAACTGGGCGCTCAGGGAACCATTTGTGCCGGAGGGCGTTACGATGGTCTCGTGGAACAATTGGGAGGCAAGGCCACGCCGGCGGTGGGGTTTGCCATGGGCATGGAGCGCCTGGCGCTGTTATTGGCGGAACAGTGGGCGGAGAAATCCTCGGCGGCAATACATGAACAGCCCGCAGTTTATGCGATCAGCGTCGGAGATGCGGCCTACAAGGCAGCGCTGCTGGCGCTTGAAGAATTGCGCAACAAGTATCCCGGCGTGCAGATGGTTCTGCACGCGGGCGGTGGCAGTTTCAAGAGCCAGATGAAAAAAGCAGACAAGAGCGGCGCGGAGCTCGCATTGATCTGGGGTGAGGATGAAGTTGCCTCGGGGTCGGTCAGCGTAAAGCCCCTGCGCAACGCTACCGCACAGGGTCAGCAGTCAGTGCCGCTGGCGGAACTGGATTCGATTCTTACAACCGCGCTGGGTGTGTGAGTATTTTCTAGAAGGAAGAACGACGTGGAATCATATCGGACGGAAGAAGAACAGGTAGAGGCACTGAAGCGCTGGTGGGAGGAAAACGGCCGCTCGACTGTTGCTGCGGTGGTGATAGCGCTGGCGGCCGCCTTTGGTTGGCAGGGTTGGCAGGGATGGCAGGCGAACAAGGCTGAAGCGGCCTCGGATGTCTACCAGGCGCTGATCAAGGCGCGCACTTCCAGCGAGCCCATGGAAAAGCAACGCCAGCAGTCCCTACCGCTGGCGGAGCAACTGAAAGCCCAGTATGCCAACACGACGTACGCGCAGTTTGCTGCCCTGCACCTTGCGGCGCTGGCGGTGGAGGCAGACAATCTCGACGAGGCAGAGGCACAGTTGCGCTGGGTGCTTGGCAGGGCGGACAAGAATTCCGACACCGCGCGTGTGGCGCAACTTCGACTGGCGCGGGTGCTGGCAGCGCGCGGTGAGGTGGAGCCGGCCCTGGCGATACTCGCCGATGCCCCCGCCGATGTCTACGAGGCGTCCTACGCACTCGCCCGGGGTGACGTGCTCTTGGCGGCTGGTCGTGAAGATGAGGCGCGACAGGCGTACATGACAGCACAGACGCTGGCCTCCCTCAGCGGCCAGCAGATGGCCATACTGCAGGCAAAACTGCAGCGCCTGACGCCGGTACCGACGGCATTACCCGCTGAAACCACGGTTGCACCGGAGAATTCCGCTGCTTTGCCTGCCGCCGAGCCTGTCGCCGGTGACGCAATACCGACGGAAGCGAATCAGGATGTTGCGGCAGACGAGACCGTGTTTTCCGGTGAGGAGCAGTAGCATGCACATGTTGGTAACACGCCCCTTACTGGTCGTGGCTTGCGCGCTGTTTGTGGCGGGTTGTAGCACCGTGTCGGGTTGGTTTTCCGATGACGATGAGGATCCGACTCAGCCGGCGGAGCTCACGGAAATCGTGGAGAAGGTAAAAATAAAGCGGCTGTGGTCAGTCGGCATCGGCGATGGGCAGGGCGCTGGCTTGTATCGCATCCGGCCGGTGATTCAAGGCTATACGCTCTATATCGCTTCCTCGGACGGAAAGGTCAGGGCGCTGCAAACCGATAATGGCAAGACGTTGTGGAAGACTGACCTCGACAGGGACCTGTCGGGCGGCGTTGGTGTTTACAATGACGCCCTGTTCCTGGGTAGCAGTGAGGGCTCCGTGCTCAAACTGGATGCCTCAAGCGGTGAGATACTCTGGTCCACCCAGTTGAAGGGCGAAATCCTCGCGGCCCCGCAGGGCAATGGGCAGGTGGTGGTGGCCCAGTCGTACGACGGCAAACTTCAGGGTCTGGACTACGAAACAGGTGAAATACTGTGGACGCATGACAGTAATGTACCGGTGTTAACGATTCGCGGCACCAGTACGCCCATTCTCTCAGACAACACGGTCTATGCCGGATTCGCCAGCGGCCGTGTACTTGCCTTTGACGCGCGCACCGGCGCGGTGCGCTGGGAGATCCGCGTGACCATCCCGCAGGGGCGCTCAGAAATAGAACGCATAGTCGATATCGACGGCAGTATGGAACTGGCCGGTAATGAACTCTATGCCGCCAGCTACCAGGGACGGCTGGTGGCAATCGATGCCGCCGCTGGTCGCAAGCTTTGGCAGCAGGATGTCTCCTCATTTTCAGGTGTTTCGCAGGGTTTTGGGAACGTCTACGTGGCTGATGCTGATGGCACGCTCTACGCTTATATGCGCACTGGCGCCGGCTTGCGCTGGAGTCAGGGCGAACTCGCCTACCGTGAGTTATCGCGTCCGACACCTGTGAGCAGCTATGTGGCTGTCGCCGACTTTGAGGGTTACGTCCACATTGTTTCGCAGGTTGACGGAGAGATTGTCGGCCGGGTGAAAGTCGACGGGGATGGTGTCCGTGCGGATATGCTCAGTGAAGGCAACGTCTTTTATGTTTATGGCAACAGCGGCAAACTCGGCGCCTACGAGGTCACCGTTAAAGAGTGATCTATGGTGCCAGTCATCGCCCTTGTCGGGCGCCCCAATGTTGGCAAATCGACACTGTTTAATCAGTTGACGCGTACGCGCGATGCGCTGGTGGCGGACTTTCCGGGGCTGACACGCGACAGGCAATACGGCGAGGCGCGGATCGACAATCGCGCATTTATTGTCATCGATACTGGCGGCCTGTCCGGCGGTGAGGCTGGCATTGATTCGCCAATGGCCGAGCAATCTCTAACTGCCATCGAAGAGGCGGATGCAATCCTCTTCATGGTCGACGCGCGCGAGGGGCTCAGCGCAACCGACGAAGCGCTGGTGCAACAGTTGCGTCAGCGCAACAAAGCGTTTCACCTGGTCGTGAACAAGATTGATGGTCTGAACGAAGAAATCGCCGTCGGAGACTTCTATTCCCTTGGCGTTCAATCCCTGCATGCGATTGCTGCCAGCCACGGTCGCGGCGTACGCAGTATGATCGCCTCGGTGCTCGCTGAGTTTCCGCATGACCCGGTAACGGAGGGAGAGGAAAATGCGGAGGAGGGCAGGTACGGGAGTGTTCGGGTAGCGATCGTCGGGCGCCCCAATGTTGGCAAATCCACTCTGGTCAATCGTCTGCTCGGTGAAGAACGAGTTGTGGTTTACGATGAGCCTGGCACCACGCGCGACAGCATCTACATAGACTTTGAGCGCGACGGGCGGAAGTACACCTTGATCGATACGGCGGGTGTGCGGCGCCGCAAGAACGTCAAACTCGCGGTGGAAAAGTTTTCTATCGTAAAGACATTGAAGGCCATCGGTGATGCACAGGTCGTGATTCTTGTCATGGATGCCCACGAGGGCATTGTAGATCAGGATCTGCACCTGCTTGGCCACTGCATAGATGCTGGCAGAGCGCTTGTGCTTGCCATTAATAAATGGGACGGGATTGAATCCGATCAGCGAGACTGGATAAAAAGTGAACTGGATCGACGGCTGCGTTTTGCCGATTACGCAGACACCCATTATATCTCCGCCTTGCATGGCACCGGGGTTGGCCACCTGTATAAATCTGTACTCGCCGGCCATGCGTCTGCAACGCGCAAATTGAATACCAATGAACTGACGCGCATCCTGGAAGGAGCCGTTTTTGACCATCCGCCGCCGATGAGCAATGGGCGACGAATCAAGCTGCGCTACGCGCACGCGGGTGGCCAGAATCCACCGTTGATCGTCATTCATGGCAACCAGACCGGCAAGGTCCCCACCAGCTACCGACGCTATCTTGAAAAGGTCTATCGCCGCGAATTGAGTCTTACCGGAACACCTGTGCGCATTGAGTTTCGCACTGCGGAGAACCCCTACGCAGAGAAACGCAATAAGTTGACCCAGCGGCAGGTACAGCGCAAACACCGCCTGATGGCACACGTCAAGAAAGGAAAGAAGAGCCGGAAGTAGTGGCAATGGCCCGAGCGGAGTTACCGGATCTGGATTCTCGCGAGCACATTGAGCTGTTTGTGGACCGTTTCTATGAACGTCTGCTGGCCGACGCGCAACTCGCTCCTATTTTTATCGATGTGGCCGAGGTGGATCTTGTAGTGCATCTTCCGCACATCAAGGATTACTGGTGCAAACTCCTGTTGGGTGAAAGGGCTTATAAACGCCACACCATGGATATTCACCGACAATTGAATAGCAAGCGCACGTTGCACCCGGACGACTTCGCGCGCTGGCTGGCATTCTTCATGGATACCGTGGATACGTATTTTGCCGGACCGCAGGCGGAGCGCGCCAAGCGGATTGCCACGTCGATTGCGGACAATATGAAGCACGGCTTGATCCGCTCCTGACCGTTCCGCGTTTTGATCGCAGGCGCCTGTGCGTTTCCTCCGTACGCGTGCAGACAAACTGTTTTATAAAAAAAGGGCCTGCTTCTGCAGGCCCTTAGCACGAGAAAGCGGTGTTGCTGCCGCTAGAACGAGTAGCGCAGGTCCACTCCGTACGTCATCGGATCTTCGATCGTGGTCTTGTAGGCACCCAGAGTGTCTGCCACGAACCCGCCAGGGTTGCTTGCACGCTCCTTGTCCAGCAGGTTTTTGCCCCAGAGCGCCACTTCTATGGTGTCTTCTTCGTTTGACCAGGCGATGCGCGCACTGAGTTCCTCGCGATCCTGGAAGTACCAGGGGCCTGTCGTAAAGATGGTCGCACTGGAGTCGTCATCCGCCTCGTTGAATACGTAATCGACGTGAACAAGCAGGTAGCCTGCCGGTATGTTCGGTGTCCAGTCGAGTCGCAGGGTGTAGTCGGTCTGTGTGCTCAGGTTTTCCGGTTCACCGCCGCGAGGATTGCCCTGTGCATCGAAATACATTTCCTGCACACGTTCGGTGTCGCGTGTAGTGGTGAGGCCAGCCAGCTGTAGCTCGTTCAGCGGCTGCCAGGTTGCGATAATCTCGAAGCCGGTCGTCTCTTCGTCCGAGGTGACAATGGTGGGCTGGGCTGTGGGATCTTCCGGACTTTCCTTCGTACTTTCACTGCCCTGTCTGCCGTCCAGTTCATGGTAAAACAGGGAGGCCTCTATACGCAGCGTGTCGTCGAAGAAGTCTCCCTTAACACCCCACTCGTAGCTGGTCATGTCCTCCTGATCAAACGGCCCGGCGGTGAAGCCGGAAAATACCTGGCCGTCAAAGCCGCCGGACTTGTAACCCGTTGCAACGGAAAGGTAGGTCATCGCGGTTTCGTGGAACTGCCAATTGGCGATCAGGCGGCCCGTCACTTTGCTCCAGTTCTCATTGTCTTCGAATTTGTTGAAGAACTCGGCAGGATTGTCGGTTACTTCTGCCGGATCGTAGGCGACTCTAGCCGGTGCGAAAGGCCAGTCCAAATCCTGTTCAAAGGTCTGCCACGAATAGTCCTTCTCGTCGTAGCTATAACGCAGCCCGCCGATCAGTGTCAGCGTCTCGGTCACATCGTAACTGAGATCCGCGAAGATGCCCCAGTTCACGAAGTCGCCGGTGTTGTCGATGGTTTCCGTGAAGTAGGTCCCGGCAAATTCGGGTGGCAGTACTGCGATGCCATCGTTGCCCAGTATTGAACCCGCCAACGCCGAGGCATCCAGCCAGAAAGCGGTGGGTTCATTACCGAGAATGTCCGGATCCCAGGCGTGCACGTCCGGGTCCGAGGGCAGCCCGATTTCCGGCAGCAACTCCAGGCTGATGAACTGCATGTAGGAGTCGGCCAGCAGGCCGATATCTGTGCGCTGATAGACGTCTTCCTGGCTGTAATTGGCGCCGAATACCAGATCGAAGCGATCATCGACGAAGCTAAAACGCACCTCGTTGTACCAGATGTCAGATTCTTCGATGTTATTGCTGTCCAGGTAGCGCCGGGGGGCGCTGGTACCGTCCTCGTCCTGCAGGTTGGTGGTATCCCACTCCCGGTAGCTGGTAATGCCAAATACCGAGAGCCGGTCATTGAACGCGTGTTCAACCTGAATGGAGACGCCGTACATCTCGCGCGTTTCCTCCCGGCCGATGACGTCGTTGCTGGTCTCGCCACTGAATGGATCAGTGCTCACGGCGTACTTGCTTACGCCGGTGTGTGCGGAGGGAGCGCCGTCACGATCTTCGAAGTCGCCGCTGAGCAGCAGGTTGGTATCAGCTCCCAGGTTCCAGGACAGGGCTGCGCGCCCGAAAAGAAATTCCTGATCCTGTAAATCCGGCCCAATACCGAGGTTCTGGGTAATGCCGTCACGCTGGTGATGGAACAGGTTGGCCCGGAATGCCACGTCGTCGTTGATCGCCGCATTGACCATGCCTTCCAGGCGCAGCAGGTCATAGTTCCCGATGCGGGTTGAGACATACCCTTCAAACTCATCGTGGTTTGGCCGTTCTGGAATGATATTGATCACGCCAACCGTTGCGTTGCGTCCGAACAGGGTACCCTGCGGGCCCTTCAGTACTTCCACTCGCTGCAGATCAACCAGTGGGATGGTAGTCACAGCACGTGGCATGTAGGCGTTGTTGTAAAATGTGGCGATTGAGGGGTCCTGGCCACTGGAAATATTGGGGCTCCTGACACCGCGGATCCTGATTCCCGTTTGCGTTGTTTGGCCGGAATCAATTTCCACTCCCGGCATAAAATCATCGATTTCACCGATGTCGGTGGCGCCGGTATTAATAATATCCTGCGCGGTAAATGCATCGACGCTGATGGGTACCGTCATGTTGCTCTGCTCACGCTTTTGCGCGGTGACCAAAACCTCTTCGAGCACCAGGTCGTAGCGGTTGCCTCCGGTCCCTGTCTCCTGTGCTGTCGCCGTACTGGCGGCAACTCCGAGAACGGTTGCAAGTGCGGTGGCGCCGACTTGCAAAGCGCGCGGCGCAAACATTTTCTGTTGGCGTGGTGAGGTCATGGTCCAGGTTCCTTGCGGTTGAATGTTTTGGCGCTTGTTATCCCTTCTGGTTACGCGCTTATATACTAACGGATATGCTGCAAATTAAGAAAGGTAGTCATAATTAACTTGCTGTGTTTTAATCGCGACCTGTTGTCTCAGGGTTGCGGCAAAGGGTCGACCATGGAGAGCGAAAGATGAAGTGGCAAAAAGTTATTGCAGTGCCAGCGTTGGTGCTGCTGCTGGCAGTGGAGGTGGGCGCGCAGGGAGCGGCGCCTGCCGCCTACCAGCCATGTGCTGCCTGTCATGGCGCCGACGCGCAGGGCAATCCAGCGTTGAACGCACCGGCCCTGGCGGGGCAGGGAAGTGCGTATCTCGAGCGGCAGCTGCGTTATTTTAAGTCGGGGATTCGCGGCACTGACCCGAGGGACATCCCGGGCGCGCAGATGAAGCCGATGGCAACTTCGCTATCAGATCAGGAAGTGGCTGGCCTGGCAACCTGGCTGGCTGATTTACCGGTGCAGCCGCAGGTGCCCGGACAGGGGGCCGACCTGATGAACGGCAATAACTACTATCAGTCAAAATGCGGGGCCTGCCACGGCGGCAAGGCAGAAGGTAATCCGGGCCTGAATGCGCCCGCGCTGGTCATGCTTGACGCGGCCTATCTCAAGCGTCAACTGGAGAACTTTCAGCAGGGTATTCGCGGTTCGCACCCCGACGATCGACCCGGTCGGCAGATGAAGATGATGTCGACCGCACTACCGACCGAAAAGGATGTAGAGGATGTCATCGCCTTCATCCATGCCCAGGGTGCCGCCGGCGTATCCGGTGGGGAGGCCGCGAAATAACTGCGATGCGCACAGTCTCCTTTTTTCTGGCGCTCATGTCGCAAATTTTCCTGGTCGACCAGCTTTCGGCGGCCGATCAGCACGGCTCATTCGTGCTGCGCGAGCAATGTCCGCCCAGCTTTGAAAAAACCCCACAGGGCACCTGCAAGTTACGCACACTTTATGAGTTCTACAGCTCAGTTCAGGGCGGCGGTCTGGGTGGCACACAGACTGAACTGCCCGCTCACCGGGACGGTTTCACGGCGCAACAGATCGACCTGGGTCGCTACCTGTTCTTTGATCCGGCCCTGTCCGGTGACGGTTCTACCTCCTGTGCGAGTTGCCACCACCCCGACAAGGGGTTTGCCGACGGCCTGCCACGCTCAGTGGGTATCGGTGGGCGGGCGGCGGCCCGTGCGGCGCCCACACTCTGGAACGTTACGTTTCTCAAGCGTTTCTTCTGGGATTCGCGTGCCAACACGCTGGAGGAGCAGGCTGCAGGGCCACTCTATGCCGAAAACGAAATGGGCAATTCTCCCCAGAAGCTGCTTTCCACGCTGAATAACAACGCCCAATACCAGGCGATGTTCGGTGAGGCGTTTGCGCAGCCCGGCAACACCGCCATCACCCTCGATCAGGTTTACACCGCTTTGGCCGCGTTTCAAACGTCGCTGATTTCGCTGAATAGCCGCTATGATCGCTACGCCCACGGCCACCACGATGCGTTGAATGCGCAGGAGATCGAGGGGCTGAATATTTTTCGTTCGTTCGTCGCTCGCTGTGCCGAATGTCACACGCCACCCCTGTTTACCAATCAGCAGGTAGCGGTGATTGGCGCGCCGGAACCGGAAGGCCTGCCCTTCGATATCGGTGCGGAAAAGACCTACGGCGCGCCCAAACTAAAGGGCGGGTTTAAAGTGCCTACCCTGCGGAATGTTGCACTGACTGCGCCCTATATGCATTCGGGACTGTTTGATAATCTGCGCGACACGGCAGAGTTCTATAACAAGGGGCGGGGTCACGCGATCCCGGACGGTCTGGATCTACATCTGCACTGGCATATCACTTCGCCCGATTTGACTGATTACGAACTGGACAGGCTTGTGGATTTTCTTGGCACTTTGACTGACGAGAGCCTGGCGCCAGCTGTACCGGAGAGAGTGCCCTCGGGATTGACCCCGATTTCGCATGGTGCTGGCAAGGCAAACGAAAGCGACGAACAAGTCGTACTACAGACATCTGATTCTGGAGATTCAACATGAACGCAGCAAAACTACTGGTCGTAGCTGTACTGGGTATCGCAGTGGGCCTGTTCGTTGGCCGGGGCCAGGATGCGCCGGCTCCTGTTATTACTGCCAGCGGAACGGGCGCGACCTACGAGGAAGGTTTCAGTGCTGAGGCCAACTCGCTCACACTGGACGGCAACAGCAAGTCGGTGGCCGGCCCGCCCATGTCAGATGTTGTGGTAGTGGTGAAAGAAGGCGAGTCGATTCAGGAGGCGGTAAAGAATGCCGAGCGCGGCACGACGATCCGGGTGATGCCGGGGACTTACCATGAGACCGTGTACATCGACAAAGACGGCATTCGACTGATCGGTGTAATCGAGGGCGGCAGGCGTGCCACGCTGGACGGAGAGGGGAAACTGAACGACGCGATTCTGTACTCCGGCAATAACGTTGTGGTCGAGAACTTCCGCATCACTCGCTACAAGGGCAATGGCATTATGAGCCAGGCCGGCAATAACTGGGAGATTCGTAATAACCTGATCATCGACACCGGCGTTTACGGCATCTTCCCCCAACTGGGTAAAAACGGTGTGGTTGAGCACAATGTTGTGTCTGGTATCGAGGACGCGGCGATCTACGTCGGTATGAGTGACAACGTTCACGTCGCCTATAACGAGGTGTTCGATAGTGTGGCGGGTATCGAGATCGAAAACAGCCGGCACGCTATCGTAGAAGCCAACTACGTGTACAACAATACCGGTGGCATCCTGGCTTTCATCACGCCCGGGTTGCCGATCAAGACGACCTTTGATGTCATAATCCGCAACAATTTTGTCAAGTCGAACAACCATCCGAATTTTGGTGCCCCCGGTTCCACCGTGGCAGGTATACCCGCCGGCACCGGTATCCTGGTTATGGCGGCGGACGACGTGGTCATTGAAGGCAATATCATTCGCGACAACAAAAACGCAGGCATTGTGATTACCGATCACAGCCATGCGGCCAACGTGACCATCGATCCGGAATCAGAGCCGAATTCTGACCGGGTCAAGATTCTCAACAATCTCATGCATAACAATGGCTACGAAACCATTCCCGAAGTACGCGCGCTGATGCTGTCGAAGTTGCAAACCGGCAACCCCGACATTGTGCGCGTAGGGCCCTCCCAGGATAGCTGCATTATTAACCGCCATCGCTATGTCACCGTTGGCCTGGAAGAATTTGGCGAGTGTGAATTCACCAATACTTACCAGACCGCCAACTACCTTTTGCCGCCAGTAGCGCCGCGCGAGATCAGGGGAGAGGACAGGGGGAAGATTGCGTACCTGGGTATTTGTGCCGGTTGCCATACCTACACTGGCCGCATGATCGGGCCGCCCGTGCAGATCATTCAGGCCCTGTACATGGATGACCCGGAGGGACTCGCAGCCTATATCGCCAGCCCAACGAAGAAGCGTGATGACTATCCCGAGATGCCGCCACAGAATTATCTCGACGAGGAAACGCGCCTTGCTGTGGCGAAGTATATGCTCGGGGTGAAAAACTGAGTGTGGGTGAGCGCCGTGCCCCGGGACCTGGGGCTCAGCGCAAGCCTGGAAAGCCGCCTGGAATCAGTCAATTTCCAGGCGTGTGTTGAACAGTACACCAGGCGCACCTTCGATCAAGGTATCGCCGTAGTTAAGGGACAGTTTCATATCGTGCCGTGGAAACCAGGACAGCGTGCCACGGCGTAGCAGCGTTTCTTCACCGGTGTGAGAGAGCCCCGTCTGGCTAACCGCCAAGTCCACTGCATAGTGGCTGGAGGGCCTCCATTGCAAGCCCGCGCCATACTCTGTCTGTAGAAACTGGGTGTCGCTATTTTTGCCGATCGTCGTGCGCTCGGTAATGGCGCTGTTCAGATGCAGTCGCATATCGGGCAGTAACTTGTAGTCGGAGCGAAATCGAAACGATTCATTGCTTTGTATGTGCGCAACCCGGTCAAGGTAGACTTCTGCATTGCTGTAGGTGCCGCTCCAACGCAGACGGCCACCGCCCAGGGAACCCTTCAGTCCGAGTGAGTAGCTGTGCTGTGCCTGTGGCACCGCTTCGCTGGAAGGTCTGACCAGCAGGTATTGATACTTCATGTCCAGCGTGGCCAGTTTTGCCAGCTTGCGCGAGTACGCCGGTGTCACGCGGTAGTTGTAGGCGCCCGTGGTCGAATGCACAATGCTGTCGGCGTTGACCCTGGCGCTGCCGCGCAGCAGTTTGTTCAACACACGGCTGTTCAGCGATGCTGCAACACGTTGCGCCGTATCCTCCTGCGTTGCGCGGGTTTGGTCTTCTGTCGCATTCGCCGCTGCGCTCATGTTGACCTGGAAATCGTAATCGACGGCGACGTTAAACAGCTCGTTCTGCAGTGACAAATCCAGCCCGGAGGAGGCCGGCCCGCTGTGGTCCGGATCGGCTGCCCGCTCCAGCAGGCTGCGATCAACTGAGAGGTCAAAGCTCGCGGCGCTGGCGTTAGCCGTGAACAGGGCCGCGCAGAGGGCGTTGGAGCACAGGGCAAGCAAGCGCAGCAGGCGTGCGGGTGGCGTTCGTGCAGGGGTTATTGAAGGTGGCAATTGCACTTGAAGCTCTGCCTTTGTTTTTGCTGTTTTATTGTCTTTCGAAATGAGTATAGTCATGGAGTTCATCAAGTACAATGATTTCATTAACTTAAGCGCGATAGATAAAGCGAATTGTTGCCGTCGCGCGCGCCTTTGGGACAGTTTGCATGCCCGCATTAGTGCTATCGGAAGGAAGTTTGGTACTGTTGCCCGCTGGCAATGGGAGCGAAGCAAGTAATGGGACAACTGGAATCAAGGGTGGCAATCGTCACGGGAGCAGCGCGTGGTTTGGGTCGGGCCTACTCCGAGGCGCTGGCGGCAGAGGGCGCCGCGGTGCTGGCCTGTGACCTGAACGACTGTGAGGAAACCGTCACCGCGATACAGAGTGCGGGCGGGCGCGCGCAGGCAGCGACGGTAGATGTCACCAGCATGGACAGCTGCAACCAGATGGCTGCCGCGGCAATCGAGGCCTTCGGGCGTATCGATGTACTGGTGAATAATGCCGCGCTCTACGCCGGTTTGAAAGGTGCGCGCTTCGAACAGCTCGATGAAGCCCAGTGGGATGCGGCAATGACGGTCAACGTGAAGGGCACCTGGCAGGCGAGCAAGGCCGTGACTGAGCACCTGCGTGCGGCGGGCGGTGGTTCGATCATCAACATCTCCTCACTGGCGGCGGTGTTCGGTCTGCCCTACGGCCTGGACTATGTAGCTTCCAAAGCGGCGGTGATCGGCATGACCCGCGCGATGGCGCGCGAACTGGGCGGTGACAACATACGCGTCAATGCGGTGGCCCCCTCAGCGGTAATGACCGAGGGAACCGAGGAGTTCTTCGGCGAGAAGTTTGAGAAAGCCAAGGGCGTCATAGCATCGGGACAGCTTATTCGGCGCAACCTGGAACCGTCGGATCTCACCGGCACGATTGTCTACCTGGCTTCCGACGCCAGTTCCCTGGTGACAGGCCAGACGCATATGGTTGATGGCGGCTCCTGGTTTTTGTAGCAGCCCCTGGCTGCCCAGGCAGGCTCACTCACAGATGAATTAATGCGGAGGGCCTGACCACGTGGCCAGCGAAGTAACTTTCAAGGAAATCCGTGAGGCAGTGGCGAAACTCTGTGCCGAGTTTCCCGCGGACTACTGGCGTCAATGTGACGCGGCGCGGGTATATCCTGTGGAATTTGTAGATGCGCTGACAGCGGCCGGATGCCTGTCGGTCCTGATTCCTGAAGCCTATGGCGGTAGCGGTCTGCCGCTGGGCGCCGCCTGTGCGATTCTGGAGGAGGTGCACGCCAGTGGAGGCAACGGCGCCGCCTGCCACGCGCAGATGTACACAATGGGTACGCTGTTGCGTCACGGCAGTGAGGCACAAAAACAGCGCTACCTGCCTGCTATCGCGAGCGGAGAGCTTCGTCTGCAGGCCTTTGCCGTTACGGAGCCCGACAGTGGCACCGACACTTCTCGCATCCGTACCCGCGCCGTCCGTGATGGCGACCACTACGTTATAGATGGTAAGAAAGTGTTTATCTCGCGTACTGAGCACTCTGACCTCATGCTGTTGCTGGCGCGCACCAGCGAGCGCGGTAGCGGCGACAAGCACACGGACGGTATGTCGGTATTTCTCGTGGATATGCGTGACGCGGTGGACAACGGGCTTGGCATTCAGCCGATAGAAACCATGATGAACCACGCCACAACGGAGTTGTTTTTCGATGGCCTGCGCGTGCCGGCCGAAAATCTCATTGGTGAAGAGGGGCAGGGCTTCCACTGTATTCTCGATGGGATGAACGCCGAGCGAATCCTGATCGCCGCAGAGTGTATTGGCGATGCGCGCTGGTTCGTTGAACAGGCAACGAACTATGCCTGCGAGCGCAGGGTTTTTGACCGTCCCATTGGCGAAAATCAGGGCGTACAGTTCCCGATTGCGCGCGCTCACATCCAGACGGAGGCTGCTGCACTTATGGTGCGCGAGGCCGCGGCGCTGTATGACGCGGGACAGCCTGTTGGTTCCGAGGCAAACATGGCCAAGCTGCTGGCCTCGGAAGCGTCATGGGCCGCGGGTGATACCTGTATTCAAACCTTTGGCGGATACGGCTTTGCGGCGGAGTATGACGTCGAGCGCAAGTTTCGCGAAACACGCCTCTACCAGGTGGCGCCGGTGTCCACCAACCTGATTCTCTCCCATATTGCCACCCGTGATCTGAAGATGCCGAGGTCGTTCTAATGGGATTGCCGTTGGAGGGCGTTGTTGTTGTGGCGCTGGAGCAGGCGGTGGCGGCCCCCTACTGCAGTTCGCGCCTGGCGGATGCAGGTGCGCGGGTGATCAAGATCGAGCGAGCCGAGGGCGACTTCGCGCGTTCCTACGACAGCGTTGCGCAGGGCGAGAGCGCTTATTTCACCTGGTTGAATCGCGGCAAGGAATCCCTTTGTCTTGATATCAAGAACGATCAGGACGCGGCATTGTTGCAGCGCATACTGTCGCACGCGGATGTGTTTATCCAGAACCTGGCCCCCGGTGCCGCCGCTCGCGCGGGTTTCGATTCAGTCGAACTGCGTACACGCTACCCGCGGCTAATCACACTGGATATCAGCGGCTATGGCGATACTGGGCCTTATGCACAGATGAAAGCCTATGATCTTCTGGTGCAGTGCGAAACCGGCCTGGCGTCCATC
>JAUHYL010000009.1 GCA_030426545.1 Gammaproteobacteria bacterium | reverse complement strand
ATTGTGGAGGCCGCATTCACAGCCTCTCCTGCATTGGCAGACACATTGCCACCTGAGCATCGCATACTCCACCCAGCCAACTCAACTGACGGCAAACGCTTTACACTCCAAAAATGCGTGCTAATTCACAGACGGCAAATCGCGGTAGCGTTAGCGGGGCAGGCAAGATCATTGGGGTTACAGGCCAGATCACCAGGTAATGCGTGGAACGAATAAATCACACGCTTTCGATACGCTTGCGCTAAGCTTAAGTTTGCTGTTGAGTGAAAGTGAATGTGTGCTGGCGAGGCAAGGAACCCTGACGATGAAAATTTGGCGAATTCTGTGGTTGGTTGCTGTGGCAGGTACGCCAGTGTCGGTGAATGCAGCATTGATCGATCTGACGTTTAGCGGTGTTTACCAGAACCCTTCTGATGTGGTCATTTTTGGGGAATCGGGAGATAATATCCCGTTTTCTTACACAATGACCTACGACACGTCGCTCGATACCAATACGCAGTTTTATGCTAGCGGGGACTTGATAGGCACCCGGATGACAAACCACCCATGGTACGGTTACTCCGCATCGGGGATTGTCGCATCTGATTTCTCCTTCGGTACGAAATCATTCTCGACGGCTGACATTCTCGCAGGATCCCCCGGTACAGGTGCACTCGCTGACCTCTGGTTCGATACCGATATCGCGTTGGCCGCACCGACGTTAACCTGGATATTTTTCAGGGACGCGGATGGAGACCTCGCAGTTGGCGGCGGCTATATCAATCTGGAAAACGTTATTTTTCTTGGCGATGTTTCCTATCTGGACGAGAACGATAGCAGTCTAATAAGCGTAGCCGGGCCTCTGCGAATCAGCGGTGCCTCAGTGCCCTCTCCGGCAACGCTTGCGCTGGTCGGCTTGGGACTTGTTGGACTTGTTTGGCAAAAGCATAAGAGAGCCTGAAACCACGCACACGAGCAAACAGTATACGTTCGCTTCGCAGTTGGAGACCGTAGGACTCACTGGGAATTGAATGCGCCAAAAATAAAACAGGCCGTCCCCTGATGACCGGACCTGCCTGTTTTGCTCACCTGACTCGTGGAACTCCATCACTCCATTCGTCGTATCTAGATTTTGCTACCGCTTTGACAAAGAGCCCGAAGTCGAGGTGAAAGCAAACGAATACAGCGATATGTAGGCCTTTCTTCAACGGATAAGTTCCGCAATAAAGTCAGTGTTGTAGCTTACTGGTGCGTGGGGGCATCAATACAGATAGCACGATCTGCATTATGATGCGCCCATACAAAGCACTGCAAAGAAAAAGCAGATGCCGTAGTAGATTATGTTCTCAGCCAACTCCACCCTGCGATTCAAGTTAAAAATAGGGATGGTCCGCTATGAGTTGGAAGCGGACTCTCAGCTGAATCTAGCACAATTCACGAGTGACGGCTTCGTGCCAGGAGCGGACGTTCCCTTAGCTGCTTTTTCTTCGACCAAACCCCAGGATTGCGAGCGCAACGCCTATCAGAGGGATGGTTGCGGGGATGGGTATCTGCGGTGAATTGCCACGATAAAACCAGCCGCCGTAAACATCGCTGGAACCGGCAAGGTTGTAGTCCGTGTTGGCTATATCGGTTACATTGATCCACTCGCCTATGTAAGCAATAGTGGACGAGTTGTCAGACACCAGGCCAAAGGTTTCGCGGGAGTCGCCGGGGAAAAAGCTATCGGTTTTTCTCCACCCATGCCCGAAAAATTCTGCGGCAAATGCGCCCGGAAATATCTGGTATGAATCCGGACCCGGCCCCATTTGACGACTGCCTATATAATAGTTGAACAGCGCATTTACATCGTCCGTTACCGCCCACCGCCAACCTGTCATGTCATAGCCATTTAGCTCCCCACCGCTCAGGCATAGGCCGCCGGGACAAACGGCGTTCAAATCGCTCCAAGAGAGACCGATAAAGATATCCACTTGTGCCCACTCGGTACCATCGACTTTGAGAATATCTGCACCGGTAATTGGAGCTGCAACAGTGTTGCCTGCCCAGCCCAGTATTAGCACGGTGAAAACTCTAACAATAAACCTTGTCATTTTAATTAATCCGCATTTTGCAAACTGGCCTCTTACATCGGCAAAGCAAGAAACGCGCCACACCAACAGCTTAAAGGCCTGGAAGGCAATCTGCCGACCCTCTACCCGGGAAATGTAAAGAATACTGGCACCAAGCGCGCCCCTTTTGAGGTGAAAGCGTTGGTATCAGCGCATCGTTCCAAATCTCTGCTTTGAGTCGAAAGAAAACACATGTCAGCAAAAGGCTACACGGAATGCCTAACCAAAATCAATTGACTGAATTTTTGTCCATTGGCCTGGTGTGGGCGCTACGGCTTTGGTTTGAGAGACCGCTTTCGACTCAAAGCGGACGCTCAGATATTCGTGGACTAGACTAGACTGAACGCAACGTCACAAGTTTTAGAGAAGACAGGAAGCACTGGTAAGTTGGAAACTGACCCCACCGCTCATGGAGACTGTTACGTGACCATCACTCATCGCTTGTTGTTCCTGCTCGTTGTGCTGATCTTCAGTCAATCGGCAAGTGCCAGTCTAATACTGGACCAGGAGCACTGGACACCGGACATCTCTGCGTGGGCCAGAATCTCAGATGGGGCCACATTCGGAAGATCCCAGACCTTCACGGTTGGTCGCGACGGCTTCTTGGACAGCGTTGATGTTCAACATACCCAGACCGGCGAATTTACCCTCGCACGCATATTAGCTACCGCCAATGGAATGCCGATCGGTGGAAGCGCTGGCTCGGTTGTTCTGGCAACATCTTCAATTGTCAGGAACGCTGGTAGTGTATTCACATTCGACTTTGGCGAAGCGTTTCTGGCTGTAAACGCTGGTGACGTACTGGCCCTAGAGTTGTTTGGGACTCCCAATGCCAATTGGGTGGGGCAAAAAATATTCGAGGGCACCGGCCCTGTTGGCTACGCGGGAGGCGACAGCTACTTTTTTAACACTGATTTCGGAATATCGAACTGGGAACCAGCGAGTTTTGATCAAAATTTTCGGACGTATACTGTCTCTGAGCCTGTGTCCCTTGCATTGTTTGGCCTGGGGCTCGCCGGGGTTGTCGTGCAAAGACGGCAACGTGGCAGTCGCCTTCCGCTGTGAGTGTCCGCTATTGGCACAAAGTGGACGCCGCCCCCTCCCACCTCCGGAGTGAATAGAGATTTTCTATGCAGTACCTGTTGACCGTATCCCCGTAATTCGAGCCATGCAGGATGTGGGATTTCCATCTATTTTAGAGTTAAGGAGATCCCGATATGAAGCGCAAGCGCTACACCGAAGAACAGATTATTTCGATCCTCAAGCAGCATGAGTCCGGCCGTACGATGGTTGATCTGGGCCGCGAGTACGGCATCGCGCTAAACACACTGTATCGCTGGAAGTCCAAATACGGCGGTATGGAGGTGAACGAAGCCAAGCGTCTGCGAGAACTGGAGGCAGAGAATGCCAAGTTGAAGCGACTCCTGGCTGAAGCGGAGCTGGACAAAGCTGCGCTCAAGGAGATCGCTGAGGGAAAATGGTAACGGCCCGGCAGCGGCGACGGGTCGTGGAGCATCTCAAGAGCCGCAACGTCAGCGAGCGACGGGCCTGCCGCCTGGTCGGCTTCAGTCGCTCAGCGATATGGCGTCGCCTCAAGGGGCGCGATGATGGGAGGCTGAGGGCGCAGCTGAAGTCCCTGGCCGAGCAGTACCCCCGTTACGGTTGTCCGACCCTTCACGATATGTTGAAGGCGGAAGGACTCGTCATCAACTACAAGCGTACGCAGCGCATCTACTGCGAGGAAGCACTGCAAGTACGTACCAAGAAACGCAAGAAGCTGAATCGGCCCCGGGTGCCACTACCGGTGCCGGACGGGCTCAATGAGCGATGGTCGGTAGACTTTGTCTCTGATCAGTTGGCCAACGGGCGACGCTTCCGGGTATTCAATGTCGTTGATGATTTCAGCCGAGAATGCATTCTCCAGGTAGTCGATTTCTCCATTGGCGGCCATCGGCTAACACGGGAACTGGAACAGTTAGGTGAGTACCGACAGTTACCGAAGCGTATTGTTCTGGATAACGGCCCCGAGCTGACCAGTAAGGCAATGTTCTTTTGGTCAAAGCGAACCGGGGTGAAGCTACATTTCATTCAGCCAGGCAAGCCAACACAGAACGCGTTCGTAGAGAGCTTCAACGGCAAGTTCCGCGAGTACTGTTTAGATCAACACTGGTTCGCCAGTCTTGACGAGGCTCGCTCCGTCATCGAGGACTGGAGACAACACTACAACCATGTCAGACCCCATCGCTCGCTAGGCAAAAAACCGCCCGCGGTATTCGCCAGTGAGGCTGCCTGATATGATCAATTTCCCACATTCAGGCATGCTCGAATCTGGGGGTACGGTCACTGTCGCGGCGACTCAATAGGGACTTAATAGCACACAAACAAAACAGGCGGCACCGGATTAATCGGTAACCGCCTGTTTTTACTCGTTTAATTGGTGGAGCTAAGCGGGATCGAACCGCTGACCTCAACACTGCCAGGAGTGGCAACACCCATCTCCAGCAACACTTAAACCTTTTAAATCAATAGGTTACCCGCCACTCCTGTGCATTGAGTTCGCCTGTAACCGCCAATAACTGACATACAGTGCCACCTGTTCCGCACATAATTCGCACACATTAATATCAGTATTCACTATCAAGACTGGCTTTTTTTCAGCTCTATCCAGCCCGCGGTTGCACCCTCTCGCTGCCACGCTCTGTTCGTCCAATATGTCCCACTCAACATTACCTCACTGTCTGTAATTTTGACTTCCAGTTTCGCCGCGCCGTCAAAAAGCCGATCATCTGAAGCCTCCGGAAAAGGTACGACTGCCTCAAATATGTAGACGAGATAAAAACTCTTGGTCTTCGGGTCTCGGTACAACTGACTTTGCACAACTTTGCTGTTTTGGTAGCCATCGCGAGATTCTAAAGATATTTCAAACCCAAACATATCCGCCTTTATTTCCATATCGACAACCTTTACTTCTGGCTTCCCGTCCGTCTGATAGCTCGACCTCACCTCACCTATCCACTTGCCGTTCAAATTTGGACAAACAGATGCATTTAGCTTCTTTCCTAACCAAGGCAGGTGCCAAAACGCCTTCCACCAGACCTTGCCCAGAAAGTAGATGACGATTAGAAAGATTATCGTTACCGGTGCAGCCAATGAAAATGCTTCGCCAAAAGTATTCCATTGGAGTCGTGAGCCGCTATTTTGGTCGGTCAACAAGAAGGTAAGGGCGGCTAGAAAGAATGCAGCGAATAGCCCCAGCAATGCTTTGATAAGCCCGAACGTTGGAAACACCCTCCACACGAATTATCTCCTTCCTTTAAACTGCTTTTTCCTTGGGGGGTTCCGAACAGGCCTAGAGAAGCCAGTAATGTTGACTCTGACCACAGAGACTCCTGCTAATCTCGCACCGTCAATCACCAAACACTCCATATAATGTATACCAGCATATGCACAAGTCTCGTATTGTTCAGCTTCCTTCGGCTTCCTAGAAGTATGTCCTAGGTCGTTTACCCACATTGCTTCTTTCTCCTGATTCCGCACTGTCCAATGCACTTGCGCCCCAGGGCCATAGTCCTCTTGATTCTCAATTGAAAAATATAATCCTTCATCTCGATAGGCTCTGATCGAATCACAGATATCATTGGAGACAATGTTGCCCGCTTTATTAACATGTCTGACTCGTAATCTCGGAGGTCGCGTCACAGCGGGCAAATTAGTATTCTGCGAAATTTCGTCGTATTGCTCGGAATAAGGAGGAAATATATGCTCGAAAACACTACTCCAAAGAAAGTATTGCTCAAAGCTATCCTTACAGGCTGATACATGCTGGCATGTGTCTCTTAACATAGAAGCTCGTCGACAGATAACTTCCCGTTCCTCATCGCTAAATCGCAGTAGGTCATCCCCGTTGACAGGACTCGGCAACTCAGCATGCATTATCAAGTAATCCGCAACTTCAGCAGCGGTCTCAAGGAACGTGTCATCTTCCGCACCTGCGTCTCTAAACGACTGTACGACTAAAACCGTGAGTGCAATTGAAGGCACTGATATTCCATCATCCAGTCCCTTAAGCGCTGTCCATACTTTTAGGTACTTAATGTTTCGTCTGAGCTTAGCCAATTCAATTGGCGTAAAGGTTTTTACCGCGTCATTAAACCAGTCTTGGAAGGCCTTGGGGTCACTATCTACCCAGCCTGATTCATTTGTAGCCAACCGGCAAGTTTGGGAGTGCTCATCGAAGTAGTAGAGTGGAACGTCAATATGGAACGAGCTAGGGTAACTCAACCTTTCACAGCTATTCTTACTCGGTTCAACTTGTGACTCGTTCTGTCTAGAGGAATACCACTCAAGTACCTCCCTGTGCAGGCTTTTGGAAGACTCCGCGGAAATACCCTCATTTTCCGCATGCAAAAAGAGATACATGCCGATATCAATATCGAATTCCTGTCCCTTAACGACAGGTCGAATTAGTGTGTGGTTCTTATAAGATCCTTGGAGCCAGTGCCCTATCCTAGCGTCCATAGCATTTGAAAGCTCCGGTTTTATCGCCTCGAGTAGGGAGTCTTTCTTCTGCCTGGCATCAGCAATTTGATCGGCTGACAAGTTGATTCTACTCGAGAGAGTTTCCACTCCGTCAGAATTATCGTAAAAAAGTTTCTCACTAAGTCCCATATACATTTACCGTTTTGCACCAAAGAATGGGCTATCTAAGCCAACTGCAGGTGATAGAGGCGACTAGGTCATATAGCTATTGATATAAAATTGCACTCTTTGCTGCGATTCGGTTCAGGGTTTCACGGGCATCATAAATCACATCATCGGCGGGAATGTCAGGGTCATCCACTGCAGCCATGTTGGCAAGAGCTAGAGCGTACTCTGAAAACACAATTTCATGACTCAGCCGAATAAAACCGATATCAGACACCCCCAAGGTCTTGTTGGCGCTTTTTACAGCCGGGTGATCCAAATTGATCATAAACAGTCCACGGTCTGCAATGTACTTAGCTCGGTCTTCCTGTTCGCCCATGTGATCGTATTCTACTGAGAACCCCCCTCTTGGCCTGCGCTTCCTGGATTCGCCACCCGCAGAAACTGGATCAACAGATGCCTCCCCTCCTCCATTCTGCTCACCAGCAATTGGAGGCTCTTCCGATGGCTCATGGGGATTATCTTGCGGCTCCTCACTCGACTCGCTATCTGACTGCGGTAAATCACCGCGTTCATCAATACCCTTCACCCACCCCTCAGGCTCTTCATCGCTACCTGACTCACCTCCAAAATCAGACTGCATACTGCCACTAGTTCGCCGTGTGGAGCGAATTTTCATAAGTTTGTCATTTACGGCCTTAAAGTCATCATTCAGCAAGTCAGCAATTTTATCCGCCTGGTTTTTTAACTCTTGATTAGCCTGTTCTTGACTCGCCTCCCTTTTTTTCTTCACTAGGAGCTTTCTGGCTTCTTCGAGTTTTGTTCCTATAAATGCAATGAGGCACACCGCTACCGGATGCTCTGGCCTGAGTTTCATATCTCGGGAGGCGTCAAATGCGTCCATCTCATATTCATCGCTCTCCAAGCGAGGAACATTAATCTCACCGAATAGGTATTCTCCCATCTCTTTACCACACACTCCGCTATCTTCCACAGCAACCAAATTGCCAGGACCACAGTGCACGGCGATTCCGCGCTCATCTGCCTCAAGTGGGCTCATCGCAACTCGGACAACAAGTTCAACCTCGCCCAAGGCTGAGGCAAGGCCGCCCTCCGGAAAAAAGATAAATTCATCCTGAACTTTCGGTTCCCGATAGGTGCACAGATGGTCACCTATGAGCACTTGAGGATTAATACTGCGGTAGGACTGCAGGTGTCGTTCAACCTTTTTAATAATTTTTTGTGCATCGATCTTTTGCAGGAAGATTCCTTCGATGACTATCGAGGTCCCGTTATCGTCATTAGTACGCTCACCAGCCACAGTCCGCTTGACTGGTATTTCGCTGCCATCTGAAGACTCAATATCGTCCTTGCTAAGCTCGACCCTATTACGAATACCATCTCGTACAGTGTCAACGATGATTTTTCTACCAATCCCAAAAGCAGCGGACTTACCAGTACCGTATTTTCCTCGCCCACCACTACCCTGCTTTCTCTCTATATTTTCTCCATGCATGGTGAAGAAGTGATTCAAGCGAATCTCGTCCATCCCTTGGCCGTTGTCACTAATGGTGATGGTTTTCCTACGATTATCTATGCTTACGTCTACGAGTGGAGCCGTGCCAGCATCAACATATTGCAGGCTGTTCACGATGTATTCCCAGACAGCAACATCAGCTGTCTTAAAAATATTGGCGGACTGAAGAAGATCACGACCGACATGTGTCGAAACCACTATAGAGTTTGTGATAGTCATACTGGATTACCCCAACACCTTGTTCAAAAAAGAGTCCATTTCTTCGGTAATTCCCCTACATCGTGCCAGGCGTGTTTTCTTAATTTCTAGCAGCTCATCTGATGTATAAGCATTAATTTTCAACAAACTATTCATTGCCGATTCGGATATATTTTGCCCAGACTTCCATTGACTAAATGCATCGGAGTTCTTAAGCCGGCTATATTCCTGCTTTACCCGTTGGCCCTTTGCTCCGCGGAACTCTGGGACCGAGTTCGGATTCCCAGCGCCTGCGTCAGACGCATTCACACGTTGGGCGGCCTGCAGCCCAGCGACCGTAAGTCGCCAACCTTGCTTTTGGCCTCCACTAACCAATGACCCGTTGCGCCCTCGTTTAGCGTCCTGAATAGCGTTCGCAACCAAAATCATATTCACCTGGTCTGGGTACTTTCTCCACGAAAAGGTTTTGGGGGAGATCTTGTGACATTCGACTGCTATGTCCTCCATATCCAACCCCTTCTCGTCTCCCCCCAAACGGAGCATTGCGAGCAATGCGATATCAACTCTATTCATATATTTACTTGTTTATTTAACTTGACAAGCATGTTAATCTCAACGAATCATTATTGTCAATAGATATAAATAGTTTATGAGGTTCCACTTGTCAGAATCTTTGAGGGCAGCGCTAAGTGAGCAGAAATTGCCCAGTTGGGCCTGCGACATCTGTTCAATTAGCTATGGTTCTACGGTCGCGCAACTTCCGAGTGACATTCAAGTCGCTACCGCGGGGGATGAAAAAGCGCTGCACCACTTTTTTACAACCCTCTTAACGAGGCGTGTCAGAGAACCCTATCTAAAAGCCAAAAAGTGCCTCCCCCACAGCAACTATATGCTCGACCAGGAACTAGTTGAGCAGATGGACGTCTCTATCCGAACAAAGAATTGTCTTGGTAGGTATCTAAGAAGCGAATCAGAACCTGTAACTATAAGTGAGCTAACTTTCGGAGACTTAACTTCAATCCCACATATGGGAGCGAAGTCCGTAATTGAGTTCCTATCCTATATGGAGGGTTACAAACCCATCGTCCCAGCGAGTCAAACAGAACCAGACATTAAGCAACTCCAACAAAAGCTTGATAACTTAGTTTTTGAACTACGCTGGCAACCCTGGGTAGCTAGCATTGTATGCGGTGACTCCCGATTTCCGGAAATAATCAGGCCCATAGGGAATATCCACCTCTCGCGCGGTGATACATTTGAAAGCCTTTTGGAGGGTCTATCGGACTTCTCGCTAAATTATCCAGCCCCACTCATCAATGCGGCTATCGGAATATTGGAGTCAGTGGAACGCACGGTAAAGAATATTGAAGCGCTACCTCTCGATGAAGTCTTGAAAGACTTTGTGAGCGCCCAACTAAAGCGCGGGAAGAAGGAGAATCTAAAGGCGCTATACGCTAGATTTGGGCTAGTGCGCGAGGAACGCGTCACGTTGGAAGAGGCAGGTCAGATGATCGGTGTAACCCGTGAGAGGGTTCGCCAAATTGAAAAGAAGATCACTGACTCCATTGTAGTTGGCTTTCAACCAACCTTTATGCCAGGGCTAAACGAAGCGATTTCGCTTCTTAATGCCCACATCGGAATGAACGTCTTAGAATACTCCGATCTTCTTCAGGCTAAAGGCATCACCCGTTCACATATTAGTGCAGAAGGGATTATTCACTTTTCTGAGCTTTGTAACTACGAGGGCGTCGAGGTAGAAATCAAACGTCTTTCTGATGGAACTAAAGTACTGAACAGGGAAGACTTTAACGTACAGCGAATCCGCACGATTTTCGGTCGCCTGCTATCTCGAAATGGAATCGCTGACATACACATTGCCGCCAGGCACTTTGATATCGATGAATCTGAGTTCATCCCCATCGCACAACAGTTTCTATCCGCCGTCCCAGGCTGGGAGGCACTCGATGATGAATCGAGATGGTGGATATACACTGGCGAGACTGGCTCGGGAAGAAACCGGCTAATTAACATTGCGAGAAAAATACTGAGCGTTTCTAACCCTATATCCGTTGACGAACTACGCGAAGGCTATCTTAAAGCCGCTAGATTGAGGAATTCATCTAATCCAGTCTACTCAGGAGACTGGGAAATCAAAGTACCTAGTCGTAACGCCATGCTGATGTTTTTTTCTAAAATCGACGATTATTCCGTTAACGACGAGATGATCTTTACATCAAGCCTACTCGACTATCGCGAGGAACTGGGAGATGTAGAAAGAACAATAGTAGAAGTGTTTCAAAATTCACCTTCTGGAGTACTAAGAAGGAACGATGTTGTAAAAGAATGCGTTAAAAGGGGCATTAATAAGAACTCGCTGGTTCTGTATACATCCTACTCTCCAATCATTCAGCACATTGCCCAAGACACTTTCAAGCTAGTCGGAAAGCAGATTGCCGCAGAAGCACTCAGCGCACATCAAGATGCCCTCGCTAAAAAACTTAAGAGAAGAGCGGTACTTGTTTCGGATTGGAAGGATGGAAAAATTAGAATCTGCATCAGATGCCCCGAGTCCACCGCCACAATGGTGCTAGGTATACCAGCAACTTTTCGAGCCTTTTTGGGGGGAAAAAGCTTCGAGGCATACGAAATCAGCGGAGAAAGAGTTGGCACTATTGCTTCAAAAGAAAACCAAGGAAACATGTGGGGAATGGGGGCATTCTGTAGAAAAAACGGTTTAGAAGAGAATGACATTCTTTCCATGGAATTCGATATTGCTGCAGGAACTGTCTTGCTCTATCAGTCAGTCCTCAGCGAAATCCTTGATGACATAGACTAATTGTTGCGACTTTGTCTTTTCCGATGGACTCAGTACTTTTTTCCAAGGCGCTGCCCTTTTGGTTGCACTGCTAGATTTTTTCTTCTTTGCGCAACCTTCAATTCCAACACTGCTCTGTGAATTTCTGCTTGAACCCGCTTGAGCTGCTCGCGAAGCTTCTTGAGTATAAAGAGCAGTGCCCGATTAGGTAGTTCTCCGCGCTGCATCATAGCGTGTGCTGCGGGGCCCAAGTGCTTCTCGGGCTGTCTACTAATACCTTGCTCCTTCAATGAGCGATGATCGATTCTTTTGAGGCACCCACTGAGGGGCCCCTTTAGCTGAGCCACCAGGGGCGAGAATTTCCAGCCTTCAGTTTGCACTTTGTGCCTTGAATTCCAGGGGCGATATGTTTCCGAGAGCTCTGTGAGGCCGACTCCCGTTATACTCACCGACCCACTGCGTAATCTTGGACCGAGCATCGCCCAATGTCGAGAACCAGTGCACGTTCAAGCACTCGTCCCGGAACGTCCCGTTAAACGATTCAATAAATGCATTGCCCGTCGGTTTACCCGGCCTCGAGAACGCCAACTCGACCTTGTGGTGATGCGCCCATAGATCAACCAGTCGGCCCGTGAACTCGCTGCCATTGTCACAGTAGATGCGCTCGGGCGCGCCCTCTCGTGCTCGTATGACATCAAGAGCTGAAACCACATGCTCTCCACGCAGCGGTGAGCCAGGTACCGCAGCCAGACACTCTCGAGTATGCACATCGACCACGGTTAATACGCGGAAGCCTTGGCCGCCCTGTAGCTGATCCGACACGAAGTCCATACTCCAGGCTTCATTCGTCCTCTCCACCTGTACCGCTGGCCTTGGTTGGCGTCGCGCAGCGCTGACATGCCGCTTCGGCCGTTTGGGCCTCAGCTGGAGGCCTTGCTGACTGTATAGCCGGTACACCCGCTTGTGGTTGACATGGATACCCTCGCGCTTTAGCAGTACGTCAATGCGCTTGTAGCCATAGCGCACCCGCGCTAAGGCGAGGTCGCGTATCCGTTGCCTGAGCGCCGTCTGTTGGTCGTCCTGCGGTTGATAGTGCCATGTGCCACGGCTGAGCCTGCACACCATGCAAGCACGACGCTCGCTGACCTGATAGGCCGATAGCAGATAGCGCGCCGCCTCGCGTCGCTGCGATGCGCTCACCACTTTCGCGAGTTGATATCCTGGAGCATGGCCTTGTCCAGGCTCAGATCTGCCACCAGTTTCTTCAGACGGGCGTTCTCGTCGCGCAGCTGCTTCAGCTCCCGGACCTGGCTGGGCTCCAGTCCGCCGTATTCCTTCTTCCAGCGATAGAACGTTTGCTCCGCAATCCCCAGTTTGCACGAGATGTCCGCCACCGACATGCCCGACTCATGCTGCTGTACCGCGGCCACGATCTGCTCTACCGAGTAGCGCTTCTTCCGCATTGCCAGACCCTCCTCTCATTGGTCAGTCAAGCTCGAAATTCGCACTCTGAATGACTCAGATTCTTGGGGGACCCTCAAATTGGACCATCTCCGTAAAACCATAGATGAATTCAACACTGTCCCAGTCAAATTTTCACCTGATGAGGCCGGCGATGAGAACTTACTCAGCGCCAAGAAGCGGTGGCAGGAGGGATTGCGCAAGAAAAAACACGAGGCTCGTTCCGCACATAATTCGCACACTGAACTTATGGCGATATGATGAGCGGCTCCAGATTTGAGGCCCAAACAAGAAAAAACCCCCGCAACCAGTAGGTTACGAGGGTTTCTGTTTGGTGGAGCTAAGCGGGATCGAACCGCTGACCTCAACACTGCCAGTGTTGCGCTCTCCCAGCTGAGCTATAGCCCCAAAAACCTTCTGTAACCCCTTGATCTGAAAGCACTTAAAAACCGTATAAAGTGCATCAAGGAGGACGGCATTCTAGTGACAGCATCAAGGGCTGTCAACTGCATGCCGCGTCGGCGCCGGTCGCTATGCTAAGCTCCCAGCCAGCGCAAAAATCCTCCACAGATCATCGAACAAGGAGCCACCCATGCTCGGTAAATTTATCCTCTGGCTATCAACCCTGGCGTTTGTGTCCTACGGCATCGCCTGCCTGTTATCGCCGGCACTGCCTGCAGGCTATGCGGGCCTGGCCATCGGCAACGGCGACGGATATGCCGAGATTGGCGCCATGTACGGCGGGCTGCAAACCGGCTTTGGTATCTTCTGCGCGCTCGGCGCGTTACGGGCGGACCTCTACCGCCCTGCACTGCTGTTGCTGGTAGTGGTGATCGGCAGTCTGGCCCTGGGCCGCCTTTACTCCACCCTCATGGGTGTCGGGCCGGTGGGCTTCTACACCTGGGGCGCGATGGCTTACGAGTTTTTTACCGCTGGCCTTGCATTGATTGCGCTGAGGGCGAGCGCGCCCAGCGCCGGCCTGAGCAGTGTCTAGTCCGCTTTTGGCGCCGCGCTGATAAACAGGCCCTCTGCGCTGGCGGTCAGTTCACCGTTCACGCGCATCTCACCGCGGCTGACCTGCTTGCGCCCGTCCTGGCGCAGGTTCTCTCCGAACAACTCCACGGGTGTATTGAGCGGCGTGGTCTTGTGGTAGCGAATGGTCAGTGTCCCGGTAAAACCGGCATTGCCCGACACCACGTTCGCCATCGCCAGCACTTCATCAAACACCGCCGCGATGATGCCACCGTGAACCGAATCGGGTGGCCCGGCATACGTGGGCGTGAACGTTACCTCGCCGCGCACGTTGTCACCTTCGCGCCAGATGCGCATCGGCGTCGCCACCGGGTTACGCTTGCCGCTGACAGGGCTGTAGGGCATCACGTTGGTGATGTCCTCTTCCTGCCACGGCAAACCGGCATTGCGCTCCGCGATGGATAAGGTCGACCAGCCCTGCCCCTCTTCCAGCCAGGGCTGGAGTACGTCAACAGCCTTGCGAATATGCTCGGTGGCCTCTGCCAGTGCGGCCTGTGGCGCATGGCTGCAGCGCAGGTGACGGATCAGCGTCACCACATCTTCATTAATCAGTTCGCGCAGTTCGTCGCCCTCGGGTTGCGCTTCATTCTCGCCATTCATCGCTGCACCACTTATACCACCACGTCATCGAAGGCCGCAGATAGTCGCCCATCGCTGCGTCTGCGGCAATATGCGCGGGTGCATTGGCTTGAACCCTGAAACAAAGACTTTTCGCGCCGCCGCATTTACCATGAGCATGACCACTGAAGGAGTAGATACACGTGCAAGCAGGCCCGGATACCGTTGTTAGATTTCACTACACGCTGCGTGACGAGGCAGGGGACGAACTGGAAACGTCCCGCGGCGGTGACCCCACCGCCTACCTGCACGGCGCGAACAATGTCATTCCGGGGCTGGAAGAGGCGATGGCAGGCAAAACCGCCGGCGATGTCTTCACCGCCACGCTGCCCCCGGAGAAAGCCTACGGCGAACGCGACCCGCAACGGCAACAGCGCGTTCCGATCAAACACCTTATTTTCAAGGGCAAACTACGCGCCGGCCAGGTGGTGCAGCTGAATACCAGCGAGGGTGCGCGTGCCGTCAGCGTCATCAAGGCGGGACGTCACAGTGCCGACATCGACACCAATCACCCACTGGCGGGTAAGACCCTGAGCTTTGACGTAGAGATTGTCGAGGTACGCGCCGCCACCACGGAAGAACTCTCACACGGGCACGCCCACGGTAGCGGCGGGCACCAGCACTAAGGCGACCGCGTTAACACGCGGCCAGGCGCGGCGCTCATGCCGCGTAGGTCTTGCGCAGGTAAGCCATGATATCGGCCGATTCGAACAGGCCCTGCTCCGTGTTGGGGTCGTAGAGGTAGGGAATAGACACCTTGCCCTCCTCGCGCTGCAGGTACTGGCGATTGTCCAGCGTGGACTCCGGCTGAATCTTCAGCTTCGCCCGAATCGGCGGCAGCAACCATTCCTCTACCTCGGTGCGACCGCAACTGCGCAGCACGTAGGGTAGCTCCATATTGCACAGCAGTTCGCGCACCGGCCTTGCATAGGGGCTGGATTCGAAACTGTACAGTTCCAGCAGGTAATCCGGCTCCGTGCTGGGAATCGCCTCCATCAGCGTATGCATACGCGCGCCGCTGGCCAGCATGGAGCCAAAGGTCTGCAGGCGACCCGCCTTCCACTTCAGCGGCAGTTCGCGCTGGCCATAGGTCTCGAACAGATAAGTGACGATGTCCAGCGACTCGTACATCTCCACGCCGGTGTTCGGATCCACCAGATAGGGGAACTGCGCCTTGCCGCCGCGCTCAATCACCTCGGGGCGGAATCGCTCTCCGGATTTGGGACACGGATACACTTCTGCATCCAGGTCCAGCTCGGTCAGCGCCTCGCGCACCAGTCGGCAGTACGGGCAGTTTTCGATATCAAATAACTGCAGCGTTTGCGCAGGTTTCTCTGCCGCTGGGTTGCTCTGTATACCGTTGCTGGCTCGCAGCAAGGTTGAAATCATGGATGTTGCGATATTCCCTGCCACGGCCTAACCCTCCTTACCGGCGGCTTGCTGCTCCAGCGTCCGGTACTCTTTTTCCAGCTTTTTCAGCGCCTTTTTCGAAACGCCGCCCAGTACTTCAATCGCGTCGCGCAGGCGCGCCCTGCTCATGTCCGGGCCCAGCAGTTCCATCGAATCCACCACCGAGAACGACGCACTGGTGCCTGCCACCGCAACAAACAACGGTGCGAGGAAGTCCTTGATCTTGATCTCCAGCGAATCGGCCAGGCCTTTGAGATCATCCCAGATCGCATCCCGCGTCCAGTGGCGCTGGGCTTCCAGGTGCCACAGTGCAAACTGCAGATACCTCACCGTGTCTTCAGTCGACGACTTCACGCCCTCAAAACTCTCTGCGCTGAGATTCAACCTGCCCGAGACCAGGAAGCCAGCCAATGGCGCAAAGTCGCTCAAGGTTTCCATACGCTTCTGCGCGTGGGGCAATACCGCCATCAGCATCTCGCGATTGTAGGCCCAGTCGATCATGCGCGCGGCCAGCTGTTCTTCACTGAGATCCTCGCGTATCCAGGTACCGTTCAACCAGCTCAGCTTCTCGACATCGAATATCGGGCCGCCCAGCGACACACGCTGTACATCGAAGTGCTCCAGCATTTCATCCAGCGAAAATTTCTCGCGCTCATCGGGCATGGACCAGCCCATGCGACCTAGGTAATTGAGCAGCGCCTCGGGCAGGAAGCCCATACGCTGGTAGTAGAGAATACTGGTGGGGTTTTTGCGCTTGCTCAGCTTGGACTTGTCAGGATTGCGCAACAACGGCAGGTGACACAACGCGGGCATCTCCCAACCAAAATACTCGTACAGCAGTTTGTGTTTGGGCGCGGAGTTAATCCACTCTTCACCGCGCAGCACGTGGGTGATTCCCATCAGGTGATCGTCTACCACGTTGGCCAGGTGATAGGTGGGCATTCCATCGGACTTGAGCAATATCTGGGCATCGACCATGCTCCAGTCCAGTTCGATGATTCCACGCAACATATCCTCCACCGCGCAACTGCCCTCTTCCTCCGGCACGCGCATGCGAATAACCGAGGGCTCACCCGCCGTACGCCGCCGCTCGACCTCGGCGTCGCTCAGAATGAGGTCAGAAGGTTTTAATGCGGTGCTGTTGCCCGCCTCGCGCCGTGCCTGGCGCAAGGCATCGAGTTCGGCCGCGGTGCGGTAGCAGACAAACGCCTTGCCCTCTTCCACCAGTTGCTCGGCGTAACGCTGATACAGGTCCATACGCTCGCTCTGCCGGTAGGGGCCGCTGGGGCCGCCGATATCGGGGCCCTCGTCCCACTCCAGCCCGAGCCAGCGCAGGGAATCCAGGATCGCCTGTTCCGACTCCGGCGTGCTGCGCGCCTGGTCGGTGTCTTCGATGCGCAACAGGAACTGCCCGCCATGTGCGCGGGCAAAGCACAGGTTAAACAGTGCAATATAGGCGGTGCCTACGTGGGGGTCGCCCGTTGGAGACGGTGCAACGCGGGTGCGTACGGTCATGGAATTTCAATCATTGCCAGGGAGCGGCGATTATACGGCCTCGCCCCGCCAAACCCAATCAACGCTCGCGCAACGGGCCGACTACTTCCAGCCCGGCGGAGCCTCCACACCGTCCGGCAGCACCACCCACTCGGGCGACTCGTACTCCCCAATCAACCGGATATCGACAAAAGGTGCCTGCGATTCGATGATTGCCTCCACCTCAGCGCTCGGATTGCCCTCCATGGCATCCCGAACCTGCTTGCTTTCCCAGGTGGCGATGGCCAGCAACACGTTGTCGCAGCCGATCTTGCGATGCAGGCGGGTACCCAGTGCGCCCGGCGCCTGCTGAATAAGAGTGCTGGCCTCAAGCCATGCCTGGGCATAGTCCTCTGCGGGGTAGCCGGGCTTGAGGTGAACTTCAAATATAAAGTGCATGCGCGTAGTGAAGCAGGCACACAACGCGAGATCAAGACGACTCCAGCGCACCAACCCGGACGAAAGCGGCAGCGCCAGTGCGCCCCTTGTAGACGTGGGCCGCCAGGACGGCGGCCCCCGAGCCTGTACAGGGATGTGCGCTGTTTGGCGTTCTACAAGGGGCGCACTGGCGCTGCCGCGCTTGCAAGGCTCACCATATCGAACAACAGAACACACCAGACCATACTCGTCAGAGTGTGCAAACGCTTCGGGAACACTTATAATCTCCGCGAACCTGAGGGGTGGCCACGGCCTGAGATGTCTTTACGGACGAACCCTTGAACCTGATCCGGTTAATACCGGCGTAGGAATAGGCAAGCACCATCCCACCCGACGTCGCACACCGGGTCTCTGGCTTTATCGATGGAGACTCAACCATGCCCAAGTACCCCACCCTGGCCGCAAGACTCTGCGCGGCAGGCTGCGCAACACTCGCCAGTGTCAGCACCGCCAGTGAACACCGGCTGGAGGAAGTGCTGGTCACTGCCAGCTACCGCACCACTGCACTGAACAAGACCGCCGCGAGCGTGAGCGTGCTGTCTGAAGAACTGATTCGGCAGCGCTCTGCGCAACACCTGGAAAACATCCTCAGCACTGCGCCCAACGTCACCTGGGCGTCAGGCAGCTCACGCAGCCGGTTTGTACAAATGCGTGGCGTGGGCGATCTGGAACAGTACTACGACCCGAAGTACTACCCCTCCGTCGGCATCATGCTGGACAGCCTGGAACTGGGCGACAGCGCCAACGCCGGGATGCTCTTTGACATCGCCCAGGTCGAGGTCCTGCGCGGCCCGCAGGGCACCCGGTTTGGCTCCAGCGCGCACGCGGGCATGATCAAGCTGCGCAGCAACCGACCCACCGAGACCTTCGAGGGAGAAGTCAGCGGCGGCATTGCCGACTACGACAGCTACCACGCCGGCGCCGTGCTGAGCGGCCCGCTGGGTGACAATCTGCGTGGCCGGCTGGCGGTGCAACAGTACAGCAGCGATGGCTACATCGAGAACGCAGTATCAGGCGATGACGACAGCAACAACTTCGACGAATTCACCGCCCGCGGACGACTGGAGTGGACCCCGTCCGACAATGCGCTGTACCACCTCGACCTGCTCTACTTCGACGCCGACAACGGTTACGACACCTGGTCGCTGGATAACAGCCGCACCACGTTTACTGATCAACCCGGCGAAGACCAGCAGGAAACGCTGGCCGCAACCCTTGGCGCCAACCTGCAGCTGTCGCAAGGCATTCTGTTGGAAACGAGTGTCAGCTATATCGACGGCGACCTGCTGCAGAGCTACGACGCCGACTGGGTCAGTGACGCACTGTGCGAAGAATTTCTCTGCTCCGGCGGCAACGACACCTCGCGCGAAATTTTTGACCGGGAACGCGAACGACTGGTGGTGGACCTGCGGCTGCTCGGTGGCGCAGACGCGCTGGACCCGGGCCAGGGCCGCTGGGTTGCGGGCCTGTATGGCAACCAGGGTGAGGAAGACCTGGACTACCGCTTTCCCAGCGTGTGGTACGGAGATTTTGGCACTAACAGCCGGTACGAAACCGAGCGCTTCGCACTTTACGGTGAGTACGAATACGGCATACGCGACGACCTCTCCATCAGTGCAGGCCTGCGCTACGAGCGTTTCGAGGACGACTACAGCGACAGCAACGGCTTCAATACCGACAACAGCGCCGACCTGTGGAATGCGGAACTCAGCCTGAAACACACCCTGAGCGACGACAGCCTGGTTTACCTGACGTTCGCGCGCGGCGCCCGTCCCGGCGGTGTGAATACCACGGCCAGCGCCAATCAACCTTTCATGTCGCCGGTGTTCCAGGGGTTCATCGCCGACAACCTCAGTTTCGATGACGAAACCCTCTACAGTGCCGAGGTCGGCGTGCGGTCGCAGCAGCTGGACGGACGCCTGGACCTGAACTTCGCGTTGTTCTACATGGATCGGCAAAACGCCCAGCTCGAGAACTGGATGTGGGACGGCGACGCAGGGCTGTGGATCGGCTACCTCGACGGCACTTCAGACGCCAGCAGCTACGGGCTGGAACTGCAAACCACACTGGCAGTCACTGAACGCGCCGAGCTGTTTGTGAACTTCGGCTTTCTGCACACGGAGGTAGACAGCATCGAGGCGTTCGACCTGGATGCCAACGCATTCGTCACCCGCGAGAACCGGCAGCAGGCCAAATCCCCTGAATACCAGTACAACCTGGGTACGCGCATCGCACTTACCGACAATCTCATGGCGCGCCTTGAAATCGAGGGCCAGGACGATGTGTTCTTCGGCTACTACCACAATGGCCGCCTGAGCAGCTACGACCTGCTGCACGCCAGCCTGAACTGGTCGTCGGGGAGTTTTGACGTGACGCTCTGGGGGCGCAACCTCAGCGACGAGGATTACGCGGTGCACGGGCTGTACTTCGGCGTTGATCCGCGCGATGACTTCGGCGCCTGGAGCAACCAGACCTACACACAGTTGGGCGAACCGCGCACCTACGGCGTCGACCTTACCTATCGCTTTTAGTCGAGCGGTTTCCGAGGCAGGGATATGAGCGGTCTATCGACAATGCTGGCAGTTGAACTGCTGGCCACCGGCGCCAGCCTGCTGTTCCTGGTGCTGCTGATACGCGAAAAGATCCTGTGCTGGCCGTTCGGTATTGCAGGCAGCCTGCTCAGCGTGTACCTGTTTATCCAGACGCGCCTCTACTCCGAGGCGGTTCTGTACCTGTTCTACGCGCTGATGGGCGTGTGGGGCTGGGTACGCTGGCAGCGCAGGGGTGAAGATGACAACAATCCTGTCGTCGTCTGGCCCCTGACGTTTCACCTGCGCGGTGCGGCGCTGGCCTGTCTGGGCGCACTGGGGCTGGGCTACCTCGCCACCTACTACAGTGACGCCAGCCGCCCACTGATCGACGCCTTCACCACCGCGTTCAGTTTTCTCGCCACCTACATGGAAATCAACAAAGTGCTGGAGGGCTGGATCTACTGGTTTTTTCTCAACCTGGTCTCTATCTGGCTGTACCAGGATCGCAGTCTGGATATCTACGCGGCACTGATTGCGGTGTATACCGTCTTGTCCGTCGTGGGATTTCTGAGCTGGCTGAAGAGCTATCGTACGCAGGCGCCAGCCGCCGGGCAGTAGTACACGGCCTGTCGACAATGCGCGCAGCACTATGCCGCGTGCAATTCACCTGCCGCGAGGGTACCCTACATCGCTTCAACCCGTGGACTCCATTCTTTCCGGCAAACGCATCCACCCGTGTCACTCGATCGCCGCTTCGCAATAGCACCCATGATGGACTGGTCCGACCGGCACTGTCGGTTTTTCTGGCGCCTGTTAACCCGCCATGCGCTGCTGTACACCGAAATGGTCACCACCGGTGCACTCATCCACGGCGATCGCGCGCGCTTTCTCAACCACAACGACAGCGAACACCCGGTCGCCCTACAGCTGGGCGGCAGTGATCCCGTCGCACTGGCGCAGTGCGCGACCATGGCCGAGGAATGGGGCTACGACGAGGTAAACCTCAACTGCGGCTGCCCTTCTGACCGCGTGCAGTCCGGCCTGTTTGGCGCCTGCCTGATGGCGCAACCGCAACGGGTGGCCGAATGCGTTGCCGCCATGCGCGCGGCCTGCAAGATACCGGTGACCGTGAAGCACCGTATCGGTATCGACGACATGGAGAGCTACGATGCACTGACAGGCTTCGTCGAGCCCGTCGCAGAGGCCGGCTGCGAGGTCTTCATCGTGCATGCGCGCAAAGCCTGGCTGCAGGGTCTGTCGCCGAAAGAAAATCGAGAAATACCGCCCCTCAACTACCCCTGGGTACACCAGTTGAAGCGTGACTTTCCCCAACTCACCATCGTCATCAACGGCGGTTTGCAGTCGCTGGATGACTGCGCGACGCAACTCGTCCACGTAGACGGTGTCATGGTGGGTCGCGAGGCCTACCAGAACCCCTGGATGCTGGCGCAGGTGGACGCCACGTTGTTCGGCAGCGAAGTCACTCGCCCTGCAAGCCGCAACGAGGTTGTCCGGCAACTACTACCCTACATCCGCGAGCAGATGGCGCAGGGCTGCCACCTCAACCACATCACCCGTCACATTCTGGGTCTGTACCAGGGCGTTCCGGGGGCACGCAAGTTTCGCCGTCACCTGAGCGAAAACGCGTATCGCAAGGAAGCCACCGCCGAGGTACTGGAGCAGGCATTGGGGCTGGTCGAGGGGCATGGCGTAAGCGGGACACCTACCATGGAGACACTGGCATCGTGATCGGCGCACTGAAAGCACTGTTTGAATCCCCCTCCTCCGACGACCCGGGCGACAGCGAACACCGCGTGCGACTGGCGGCGGCCGCGTTGCTGATCGAAACAGCGCGGGCAGACTTTACCCAGAGCGCCGAGGAGCAGGCTGAGCTGGAAACGTTGCTGTGCAAGTCCCTGGCATTAACGCCGGCGGAAGTTGCCGGCCTTGTCGCCGACGCACAGGATCGCGTCGACGAATCTACCTCGCTGTATGAATTTACCCGGGTGATCAACGACCACTGCAGCGCGGAAGAAAAGCTGCAATTGGTTGAAGCCATGTGGCGCGTGGCCTACACAGACGGCAGGCTGGACAAATACGAGGAAGCGCTGATCCGCCGGGTAGCAGAGCTGACCTATGTTCCACACAGCGACTACATACGCAGCAAGCTGACAGCCAGCGAAGCACGCTAACCGGAACGAAACAGCGGCTAACCGTGCTCCAGCGCGGTCATCAACTCCGTAAAGCGCTCACGATTCTCCTCGGAGATACCCATCAACGCACGATGGGCTTCGATGACCTTTTCTTTCACCGCCTCTTCGCTGCCTGCCACAGCGGGAATCTCAGTCACCTCACCGGGGACACCGCAGGCTTCCTCGCGCAGATCGAACAGGCGCTGGAAGGCCATGCTTTTCAGCAGCCTGACGATGCCGGGATCACTGGCGTAAATGGTAGGCCGAAAGCCAAACTTCTCCTCCACGGTGAGCGCCAGCTTCGCCAGCAGACCGAGGGTCGTGCTGTCGATGCCCTGGGCCTCACACAGGTCTACCCATACACTGGTAAATTCCGGATCCTCGTACATCACCTGGAAATACTCATCGATGGTGGTGCACAGGGTGAGCCTTACATCGCCCACCAGGCGAATAACGTAAGAGCCACCATGACTGGCGGCGAGAATTTTACCTTCCTGGGAACTAGCCACGCTTGTTGAGGAACAGCGCGGCAATATCGTCCGGCGCCGTCTCGACATGGTCGAGGCCAAGCCGTGTCACCAGCTCATCCGGCGAATCGGCACTCTGCTCGAATACATCGAGAAAGTACTGTTCTTTCTCGATCAGGTTTTTTGGCGGCAGTATTTCCAGAATGCCATCTGAAAACAGTGCCAGCATGAAGCTGGGCGGAAGATCAATGCTGTGCTCTTCGTAGCGGGCGTCCTCGACCATGCCGACGGCGGAGCCCTCACCCTGTAAATAATGGGCGCCCTCCTCGCTTACCAGCACCGGCAGGGGAAGGTGGCCGGCCACGCTGTAGCGAAGCGTGTTCGCCCGCATGTCCAGCGTGGCAACAATCATGGTGGCGAACTTGCCGACCGCGAGGTTCATCAATTCGAGGTTTGCCTGTTGCAGCATCGCCATCGGGCTGAGGATGCTGTGATCGTCTTTGCGCAGCAGCGCGGAACGCTTGCGGGCGAAGAGATTCTTCAGCAGGACCGTGGCAAAAGCGGATGAACTGCCGTGCCCGGAGACGTCCGCCATGAAAAAGGTCACGCAGTGATCGCCCACGGTGAAGTAATCGGTGAAATCGCCGCTGAGATACAGTGAGGGAATGACCGTGTGGCTGAACACGTAGTCGCTGAGCACCAGCGGTGTTGCGGGCAGCATACGCAACTGTACCTGCCTGCCCGCCTGCTGATCCTGCTCCAGCATCTTCACCGTGCCACGCAGTTCAGCGTTGGCGATCTCCAGACGGTGCCGGGAATCCTGCAGCTCACGGCGCAACTGGCGGTGGCGTACGCAGCGCTCGATCGAGCGCACCAGGGCATTGCGATCCTCAACCGGCCGCGGGAAGAAATCATGGGCGCCGAGGCGCAGCGCAGTCATCATATGCTCGACATCGGCCAGCTCGCTGAACATGATCACCGGTACCTGTACATCCATCTCGCGCAGCGTGCGGCGCGCGTCCTCCCAGGAAACGCCCTCCAGATCCAGCTCACACAGGATCACGTCCAGCTCACTGCCGGGTCCGATAGAGTATTCGGTATTGGTGACGTCCGTGACGACGTGCGCCTCAAAGCCCCCGCCGCGCAGAAACTCCGCCATATCCTCAGCCCGCGCCGGCTGATCGTCGACAATGAGTACGTTACCGTTTGAGGCCATCGGCGGAAAACTTTGACAGAACAACTGACAGAACACTACGCCCATCGGGGTGTTTGGGCAACACAGGCGAGAAGGCTTTTGGCAGGATTTTACAAGATTGTGCGCCAATTCCGTGGCGCGGGGATGTGGGACATTTTGCGCCTAGAATTCCTCGAAGTCCTCGCCGTCCTCGAAATCGGAGAATCCGTCGATCACAACGCCACCATTGAGAAAAGTCTGTCGCCGCTGCAGGTAGGCATTGCGCACGAAAATATAGCGATCGCCAGAGATCAGTTCGTCGGCCCGCAGCAGGTCGGCGCGGATATCAATCGCCTCAATGCCCACGAATGTCCAGTTGAATATCTGATCCTTGGGTAGCGAGGGGATCGAGTAGAAGTTGTCCACGAGGCTGCCAAACCCACTGCGCAGTGTGCGCGGGCCGGCCAAAGGCACCATCAGATAAGGGCCGGTGCCAACGCCCCACTCGTACAGCGTTTGACCGAAGTCAGCGGGCTTATGCTCAATTCCGATGGCCGAGGCGACATCGAAAAAGCCCAGCACCCCCACCGTGGAGTTGATGACCAGCCGACCGAAGGAGTCAAACGCATCCGCCGGGCGGCCCTGCAGGGCGGAGTTGAAGATGGTATTGAATTCCCAGATATTATCGATGGCGTTGCTGACGCCATTCTCCAGCGGATCGGGCGCCACCCAGCGGTAACCGCGCGCGATAGGGCTGAGAAGATAGTCATCGAGGCCTTCATTGAAAGCAAAAATTTTACGATTCAGCGGCTCCCAGGGATCAACGTTTTCGACCTCACCAAGCTCCTGCGCCACGGCCGCAAAGGGCAGCGCGAGCGTCAACAGCAACAGGGGCAGAAGCCGGGGGTATGACATCAGGTCAGTTTGTCCCAGGGGATGGGGAAAGCGCCATGTTACGCGTCGCCCACACTCCATTCAATACGCGGCGATGGCTGTGAAACTCAGTCTGAGAACCAAAGCACAGATGCAGCCACAAACTGCTCTACCTGCTCAAGGCCAAAGGTTTCGATCACCGTCGGCTCTGCGCCCATTTCTGCGGCAAGCCCGTGCAGAATCTCGCGCAGGGTCTGCGCCTCGTTATCACGGATCCGCTCCAGCAGGCGCGCACTGCCGGCGTTCACTTCCATGAAGCGCACCTTGTCGTCGGGATCCCGGTAGACCACCAGATAGGTCGGCGCCGGTGACGGCCACCCGGATGCGCGGCCAATACGGTGGACCGGATACTGATAGCCCAGCGACCAGGCCAGTGGCGACAAATGCGGTACGGCGTCGAGCAGATTGCTCACCGCAGGCGATGACGGCAGGGTCTCCTCAGAGACGTCCAGTGCCAGTTCTACCCATTCGTAGTGGGCAAGTTCGGTCAGGAACGGTGGATCACAGGGCCGCATCTGGTGATCCTGCAGCAGGAACTGCAGGAACTCCTGGCTGATCTCCAGGAAGTAAGGCGAATGACAGCGATGATCCTGCATGAAGCTGCGAACCAGTGCGCGCCAGTCGTCCTCTTCGTACAGGCTGTGCAGCACGGGAAAACCACTGGTGAGAAAGCTTTCGATATTGTTGTAGACCAGCTCTTCATAGATTTGCAGTCGACGCGGCTCGATACCCTCCGGGGCTGACTCGGATTGCGGGCTGCGCAGATAGCGCGCCATCTCCAATTGCGCGTCGCGCAGACTCGATGGCTCGGCTTGCGAGGTGGTCGCCATCTCAGCCCACCGCCTCGACAGCGTCGCTCTGCCAGGGCTTCTGCAGGTCCCTGATGGTTGCCACCTCCTCCAGCAGCACTGACAGCGGCGGAAAATTGAAATCCCGCTCCAGCAATGTGGGAATGGGGCCCAGGCGCTTGTAGGCCTCCTGCAGGATTTGCCACACCGGGTCGATGACCGCGGCGCCATGCGTATCCACCTTCAAATCCGGCGCCTCGTCATAGTGGCCGGCGATGTGGATGTAACGCGTACGCTCCAACGGCAGCGAGTCAAGGAACTCGATCGGATCGTAGCGGTGGTTGATACTGTTGACGTAGATGTTGTTTACATCGAGCAAAAGGTCACAGCCGCTCTCCGCCAGCACCGCAGCGATAAACTCGGCTTCACTCAGTTCGGTATGCGCCTGTGCGTAATAGGACGCGTTTTCCAGCGCGATGGGCTGGCCGATGATGTCCTGTACCTGGCGCACCCGCGCAGCCACGTGCTGCACCGCCTCCTCGGTGAACGGGATAGGCAGTAAATCGTACAGGTGGCCGTCAGCAGCGCAGTACGTCAGGTGCTCGCTGTAGAGGGGTGCGTCGGTTTCGTTCATCAACTCGCGCACCGCGCGCACGAGGTCGAGGTCCAGCGGGTCAGGCCCGCCTATATCCAGTGACAGGCCGTGGAAGGCGAGCGTATAGCGCTCGGCCAGGGCCATGAACTGTTTGCGGTAGCGGCCGCCAACACCGATCCAGTTTTCCGGCGCCGCTTCCATAAAATCTACAGAATTTTGATCCATGGAAAGCAGCGGGCCCAGAAGGGCCCGCCGCAGTCCGAGCCCCGCTCCATGGAGCTCTCGGTGATGCTCAGGCATGACTATCCGCCGCACTTACCCTCGCCGCATTTGCCTTCGCCGTCGGCTTTATCATCGCCGCCGCACTTGCCTTCACCACATTTGCCTTCGCCGTCGCCTTTCTCGTCGCCGCCGCATTTGCCTTCACCGCATTTGCCTTCGCCGTCGCCTTTCTCGTCGCCGCCGCATTTGCCTTCACCGCATTTGCCTTCGCCGTCGCCCTTGTCGTCGCCGCCGCATTTGCCTTCGCCACATTTGCCTTCACCACAACCGCCTTCCTTGTGGGCACCGTAGTTGGGCAGGTCGTAACCGCTGCTGAGCGGCTGTGCGGAGAACGGATTCACCTCCGCAGAGGCCATCGGTACCGCAGCGCTGGCCATAAAAGCGGCACCCAGAGCGGCCGCAAGAGGTTTCTTCAGATTTGCCATGATTGATTCCCTGTCGTGAGTAAGATTTTGATAGTAATACCCGGGCTTTACCGCATGGCCGTTCCTGCAAAGCTGTGCCAGCGCGATACGAGCTCGTGGAGGCTATGACATACCATCAAACAAATAGTTTCACAAGAAAATGGCCTGCCCCGGCCAGGCCCCCTGGCCCGGAAAAGCGCCACCCGGGGTGAAATGCCACCACAAAGCACTGCTTCAGGCAGGGTTATTCTGGATCCAGGCCTCTACCAGCGCCCACTGCGCCTGCAATCGCTTCTGCGATACCGGCATAAGGGTGCCCAGGTTTTGTGCGAATAGGGAAATCCGGAATTCTTCCAGCATCCACCGGTAGGTGCACGCATCGGCGCAGCGCGCCAGCAGTTCAGGCCGCTGCTGCATTTGCGTCTGCAGCGGTTCCAGCAGGTCAGCCATCATCGCGGTGTACTTCTGATCCTTGGGATACTGGCCGGAAAGGCGCTCCACGCGTTGCGACACGGCACGCAGGTAGCGCGGATAGCGCTCCAGCCACTGGGCAGGTGTATCCCGCATGAAGCCGTCCTGCAAAAGATCGTGCAACTGGCCCTCGATATCCGCCCGGCTGTCGGGCCAGCCACCTGCATCCTGCGCAGACAGCATGCGCCGCGCATCCGACAGGGCGTTCAGTGCCTCGGTGAGTTGCGTCTCAAGCTCTCCCGCGCGTTCCACCACCTGCCCCCGACAGCGCGTGAGGCAGGCGTCGAAACCCGCTCGCTCACGCGGCAAGTCGTCGTCCAGCCCGGCACTCTGCGACAGCGCGGCATCGACCAGGTCCGCTATGATCGCCTCGCGCTGCAGGGCGCAGCTGGCCAGCAGCAACTTGCCGGCATTGTCGCTGAACGCCTGTTTGCGCAGGTAGCGCACCTGCTCGCGGCAGGCGATGCCCAGTAGTCGCAACACGCCCAGCCGATGTCGGCGGCGGGCTTCCCAGGCGTAATCGCAGAGGACGATATCGACACTTTCACCCCGGTCTTCAAGCGCGGGCCAGGAGACAATATCGACCCCGGCCTGTCGGAATGTAAAACGCTCGGGCAACGCATCAAAATCCCAGCGCGTGAGACCCTCGCGTGCAGGGGACTCCGGTGCTGCGCGACTGACGCTTTGCTGGGTATCGGCGCGGAAGCGCTCAATCAGCGCGTGCAGATCGCGTCCCTGCGCCAGTAATTTCCCCTGCGCATCGACGACTTTGATATTCATCCGGTAGTAGTCGTCCAGTTGCACATCGCCCCAGTCTGCGCGCGTCAGTGCAACATTGCCCAGCCGGGAAAGTCTCCCGGCGAGCGCCTCCAGCAGATCGTCGTCTGACGGCTGCAACTCTGCCAGGGCGCGGTCCACATAATCAGGCGCAGGCACCAGGCGCTTGCGTTTCTCTTTGGGCAGCGCCTTCACCAGCGCGACACACTTTTCGCGCAGCAGCCCGGGCACCAGCCAGTCAAACAGAAAACGCGGCGCGCGATTAAGCAGGGCCACCGGCACGGTGATCGAAACGCCATCGCCCTCGTTTCCCGGCTGAAACGCGTAGCTCAGTTTGAACCGCGTGCCCTGCCAGTCCAGCGACGGGGGAAACTGCGCGTCCACATCGCCGCCGGGACTAGCTGCGAGCAGGACATCACGCGACATGTACAAACTTTCCTCATCGCGCGGATGCTTGCTCAGCCAGCTTTCGAGTCCACGCGAGGTACACATATCGGGGGGCAAGCGCTGATCGTAAAACTCGAACAGCACCTGTTCACCCGCCAGCAGATCGCGTCGCCGGGTGCGCGCTTCCAATCCCTCGATGTCCCGCACGAGACTGAGGTTGTGCTTGAGAAACTTCGGGTGCCGGTTGTAGTTTCCTGCCACCAGGCCCTCGCGAATCATCAACTGGCGGCTCTCTGCGGCGTTGATCGGGCCGTAATGCACAATCTGCTTGTCGGCAAGGGTGAGACCAAACAGCGTTACCCGCTCATAGGCAACGGCCTGACCGGTGCGCGCGCGCCAACGCGGCTCGTAATAGTGGCGTTTCAGCAGGACGGGGTTGATATCGAGCGCCCAGCGCGGATCAATTTGCGCCACCTGCCGGGCATACACGCGCGAGGTCTCCACGATTTCTGCTGCCACCAACCAGCGCGGCGAACGCCGTGCCTGGGAAGATCCGGGGAAAATGGATAACTTGCGATTACGGCTGCCCAGGTACTCACGGCCTTCGTGCTGCTGCGCGATATTCGACAGCAGACCGGCGAGTAGCGAGCGATGCACGCCCTCGTAGCTCTCCTCCTCGGGCAGTTCCTGGCGCACTGCAAGCTTCTGCTGCCGACAGGCTATCGTCAGTTGCCGGTGTACATCGCGCCATTCACGCAGACGCAGGTAGGACAGGTACTCACGTTTGCACAGCTTGCGCAGCTGATTTTGACTCAACGCCTGGCGCTGCTCTTCATAATGGCGCCACAGCGCCAGCCAGGCCATGAAATCGGAGCGTTCGTGTTTGAATCGCGCGTGTTGCTGGTCGGCCTGTTGCTGTTTCTCGGCGGGCCGCTCGCGCGGGTCCTGCACACTGATTGCACTGGCGATCACCAGCACGGACTCCAGGCAGCCCTGTCGCGACGCCTCGATCACCATGCGCGCCACGCGCGGATCCACCGGCAGTCGCGCCATCCGCCTGCCGGTTTTGGTCAGCTTACCCTCGGCAGTCACCGCTCCGAGTTCCTCCAGCACCTTGAAACCGTCGCGTACCAGGCGTCCGTCTGGCGGGTCGATAAACGGGAACGCCTGTACATCACCCAGGCCCAGCGTCAGCATTTGCAGTACCACCGACGCTAGATTGGTGCGCTGGATTTCCGGCGCGGTGTACTCGGGCCGGGAGTTGAAATCCTCTTCCGTATATAAACGGAAACACACACCCGGACCCACCCGGCCGCAGCGGCCTCTGCGCTGATCGGCGCTGGCCTGGGAGATCGCCTCTATCGGCAGGCGTTGCAGCTTCGAGCGGTGGCTGTAGCGACTGATTCGCGCGGTGCCCGGATCGATGACATAGCGAATCCCGGGTACGGTGAGCGAGGTCTCCGCGACATTGGTGGCCAGTACCGCGCGGATACCCCTCCGGGATGAGCCGGTGGTGAAGACACGGTTCTGTTCAGCCTGGCTGAGTCGCGCGTACAGGGGTAACACCTCAACGCGTTCCAGGGCCTTCATGACACGCGCCTGCTCGCGAATTTCCCGCTCCCCCGGGAGGAAAACGAGCACATCACCGCGCTCACCATGCACGCCCGATTCGATCTCTTCCACCAGGCTGGCCACCTGCCGGGCGCGCGCCTCCTCCTCAACATCCTGCAGGTAATGCGTCTCCACCGGGTAGCCACGTCCTGACACCTCGATCACCGGCGCGCCATCGAAGTAGCGCGAGAAGCTCTGCACATCGATCGTCGCCGACGTCACAATCAGCTTCAGATCGGGTCGCTGCGGCAGGATGCGTTTCAGATAGCCGAGCAGAAAGTCGACGTTCAGGCTGCGCTCGTGCGCCTCGTCGATGATCAGGGTGTCGTAGCGTCGCAGCAGGCGGTCGCGCTGCATCTCGTTGAGGAGAATGCCGTCTGTCATCAACTTGACGCGCGTATTCTCAGAAACCCTGTCAGTGAAGCGCACCTGGTAACCCACCAGTTCACCCGGCTCAACACCCAGTTCCTCGGCAATGCGCGTGGCAACCGTGCGGGCAGCAAGACGCCGCGGCTGCGTATGACCGATCATTCCCGCGTCACCGCGCCCCAGTTCCAGGCAAATTTTGGGTAGCTGCGTGGTTTTGCCCGAACCGGTCTCGCCTGCGACGATGACGACCTGGTGGCGTGCGATAGCGTCTGCGATATCGGCGCGTTTTTGCGCTATCGGCAGGTCTTCAGGATAGTGAAGAGGAAACTGCAAAGGGGCGTGGCCCTGCGTGGTCTCGCCGGGTTCTTGCATACGGACAGAGGGTCGTGGATTATGCGTTGCCGAATTCGAAACCTGGATCACCAACATGGCACAGACCGGTACGCCGCAGATCAGCAACTACACCTACGACGAGCTAACGATAGGGCAAACGGCCACCTATTCCAAGCACATCACCGAGACAGACGTGAAGTTGTTCGCCGCGGTTTCCGGTGATGTTAACCCCGTGCACCTGGACGCAGCGTTCGCCGCCACAACCCAGTTCGGGGAACGCATCGCGCACGGCATGCTGACGGGCGCCGTCATCTCCGCCGCACTGGCCATGAAGCTACCCGGGCCGGGCACCATCTACCTGGGTCAGTCTCTACGATTCAAACGGCCGGTAAAGCTGGGCGATACCGTGACCGTCCACTTGGAAGTCACTGAGAAAAAAGATAAGCGCCGCTTTGTCACGCTGGATTGTCGCGCCGAGAATCAGCACGGAGAGACCATTGCCAGCGGCAGCGCCGAGGTAATGGCGCCGGCGGAGAAAGTAGAACTCGATACGCCGCCGCTTCCCGGGGTAAGGCTTGTCGACTAGCAGCGCGTTGAAAAACCCTCTGGCGGCACATTTCTTCGTTGCTAGGCCGAGGCGCTTTCCTGCGGCAGGAACTGCTGCGGATCGAGATACATCAGTTTCAGCACCGTCGCCTCGCCGGCGCTGTCGGGCTCAATGCCAAGCACCATGACATTAGGCTGTTGCGCCTCCAGGGTGACACCGGTGATGCCGAAGATCATTGCTGCGCCATTGTCATCCGCGGTAAAGGTTTTCACCTCGCGCTCCTCTTTCAGCGCGTCGCTGATGTTGCCCACCAGCGTTTGCACGCTGGCACGGAACGCGCCGAAGTTCAGCCTGCCGCGGAATTCTGTGCAATCCAGCGCGACACCAAAGCGCGCATGGGAGCCATCTTCCATCTGCACTGTCTGCAGGGCGAGGCTGCGGCCATCCTGCAGACCGCGAAAACGCTGTTTGGCCTCCGCACGCGTGGGCTCAAGCAGCGCGCGATGCAGCAGATTGGCTGCGACCAGCAGAAACTGATTGTGAGGTAACGAAGCGGAACTGGCTGGCACGGTGCATCTCCCGGAGAAAAGCGCCAGTCTACAGCGCGCACGGTCACGGCGGCAATGCAGTGGAGAGGCCGGCAGACTCACCCCGATGCGCAGCCGGGGAATAGGTGCGCTGTCCCGCAGAAAAGCGCTGAAGCGGGCACCACTGTCCCTAGATTACAATTTAACTATTAGTATTAAGTTTATGTATTATATGTATTTAATGCGAATCAAACAGTGAAGAGAGAGAACACACCACTGCGCGCCCTGGACACCGCTGTCATCGACTGGCGGGACGGCGACACCCCTGCCTCCAGGGCCTACGACGATATCTATTACGACAGCGCCGACGGGCTCGCGGAGAGCGAGTACTGTTTCGTACAGGGCAACCAACTTCCCGCGCGCTGGGTAAACCATGACGCACGGGATTTCTGTATCGCCGAAACCGGTTTCGGCACAGGTCTCAACTTTCTGCTCACCTGGCGCCAGTGGCAGCAACAGCCGCACTCCCCCGCCCGCCTGCATTTCATTTCCTGCGAGCGCCACCCGCTCGCACACGCAGACCTGGAAAGAGCACTCCAGCACTGGACCGCACTGGCGCCCCTGGCGCGCGCACTTTGCGAACACTACCCGCCGCCCCTGCCCGGCTGGCACCGCCTGCACTTTGACGACGGCGCCGTACAGCTCGATCTCTACCTGGGCGATGCCCGGGACATGCTGCGCGAACTTGCCCAGGGCGCGCCAGCGTGTATCGACGCCTGGTACTTCGACGGTTTTGCACCGGCAAAAAACCCCGCGCTCTGGCAGACGGAACTGTTCCGCTACGCCGCCGCATTGAGCAGACCACACGCGACGGCGTCCACATTTACCGCTGCAGGCGATGTGCGCCGCGCTCTCACAGCAGCGGGCTTCCAGGTCACCAAGGTATCCGGGTTCGGACGCAAGCGTGAGTCACTGCGCGCGCAGATCGGCGCTGAAATCCGCGAGCAGGCTATCCCCACAATCCCGCCGGAGGATACGCCCTGGGACCTGCCTGACACGGAAGCACCGCGCGTTCGTCTCGCGCCGGACGGTTCTTCGGGCGACGCTGCTGGCAATGTACTGGTCATCGGCGGCGGACTCGCCGGGTGCTGGACGGCGCACGCGCTCGCCCGGCGCGGGGTTGCGGTCACGCTGCTGGAAAGCGAGGCCGTTGCGGGCGCCGCGTCGGGCAATGACCAGGGCATTCTTTACACACGTTTGTCGCACAAGCACTCTGCGCTGACCGACTTTGCGCTGCACAGCTACCTGTACGCCACACGCAGGTACGCGGCCATGTTCGCGTCGGGCCTGCTGCAACCCACAGTGGATGGCGAACTGTGCGGCCAGTTGCAACTGCAGGACGATGGCGAGGAACTGCAGCGGCTGCAGCAGACTCTGAAAGGCCTGCGAACACTGGCTTCGGTCCTGTCGAGTAATGAAGCCAGAGAGCGACTGGGTTTGGCGTCCTCCAGCGGCGGCATCTGGTACCCGGGGTCTGGCTGGCTGAGACCCGCGGCGATCTGCGCAGCACTGTTCAGCCACCCCTTGATCGAGTGCAGGCAGCAGACATCGCGCCTGACGCTACAACACCGCGACCAACAATGGTGCGCGGTCGATGCCGGGGGTGAAACCGTCGCGAGCGCATCCAGTGCCGTTCTGGCTACCGGGGCATCCAGTGTGCAGCATACACAGCTGGACTGGCTTCCACTGCGCAGCATTCGCGGGCAAACCAGCCACCTCCGGGCAAGCAACGAATCTGCTAAGCTGCGCGCTACCGTGTGCGGCGAAGGCTATATTGCCCCGGCACGAGAGGGTGAGCACTGCGTGGGCGCGAGCTTCAACCTGGATGATACCCGCGATGGTTTGAACGCGTCGGACCACGCCGACAATCTCAGGAAGGTTGCGGATGCGCTGCCTTCGTTACGCAAGGAACTGGAAGCATTGGACTGCACAGCGCTACCGGGTCGCGTGGGCTTCCGCTGCGCGACACCGGATTATCTACCGATTGTTGGCCAGGTGCCTGACTACCACGCCTTTATCGAACGCTACTCGGCGCTGCGTGACAACGCAAAGCGCACAATTGCGCAGAAGGGGCCCTATCATCCCCGCCTGTACGTCTCCACCGGGCATGGTTCGCGCGGGCTCACCTCCACTCCGCTGGCCGCCGAAGTGATCGCCGCCACAATCTGCGCGCAGCCGGCGCCGCTTGAGCGCGGGCTGTGCCGCGCCATCGCGCCCGGTCGTTTCATCGTCCGCGATCTCGCCCGGAAGCGCGTCTGATGCTGCGCGCGCTATACGCCACCGTACTTTTCGCGCTGTTGTGCAACGTGCCCGACACCTACAGCCAGGCGAAGCCAGCCGTACAAACCGCCCGGGAATACACGTTTACAGTCGTTGAACGCAAACCACTGGCGCGGGCCCTGTATACCCAGGGACTGGAAATACACAACGGCGACCTGTTCCTCAGTTCCGGCGGCTACAACCAGTCGCAATTACTGCGCTACGACTTCGCCAGCGGGAAACTCAAAGGCCGCCGCCACATGGATGGCCGATTGTTCGCCGAGGGACTGACCATCCTCAACGGCAAGATCTACCAGCTGACCTGGCGCCGTCGCCTGGGGTTGGTCTACGATCTGGAAACCCTGCAGCCGGAAGCGCGTTGGCGCCTGCCGGGCGAAGGCTGGGGCCTGACCAACAATGGCCGAGAACTGATTTACAGCGACGGCAGCGACCAACTGCATTTCATCTCGCCGGCAAACGGTAGCAGCCTGCGCTCCATTCGCGTCACACTCAACGGTCAGCGTGTTCGCAATCTGAACGAACTGGAATGGGTAGACGGGCAGATCTGGGCCAACGTGTGGCAGACAGATCGCATTCTACTGATCGACCCGACAAGCGGCGTTGCCACCGCCAGCGTTGATCTTACCGGCCTGCTGCCGCTGCCGGAACGGAAACCGGACACAGATGTGCTCAACGGAATCGCCCGGGACCCGGCCACCGGGCAGGTCTGGGTAACCGGGAAACGCTGGCCCTGGCTGTACCGCATAGAACTGCGCCCGGCAAACGATAGCGCGCCAGCCGAAGACGAATCCACACACAGCGCCGTTTCGCGTTAAACTGCGCCGCTGACAGTTTCAAACACTCGGTCTTTACACCTGCGTTCAGCTCGAAATGTGAGGCACGCAGGTTGTCAGACACAGCATCCAGAGAGCTTTACTATGACCCGAAGCGCCAACAGCGCCCACCCTGCTTTTGAGTTGATTCACGCGCGCGATATCGAGTCCCTGAATCTTTGCGTGGAGCAATACGCGCACCGGGAAACAGGGGCAGCCCACTATCACCTGGCGTGTGACAATACCGAGAACGTATTTCTCGTGGCACTGCGTACGGTACCGCAGGACTCCACCGGCGTAGCGCACATCCTGGAGCATACCGCGCTGTGCGGCAGCAGCCGCTACCCGGTACGCGACCCGTTCTTCATGATGCTCAGGCGTTCCCTGAATACGTTCATGAATGCCTTTACCAGCTCCGACTGGACCGCCTACCCCTTCGCCAGCCAGAACCGCAAGGACTTCGGCAACCTGCTGGACGTCTACCTGGATGCGGTCTTCTTTTCGCGCCTTGACCCGCTGGACTTTGCCCAGGAGGGCCACCGGGTAGAGTTCAGCGAACCGGACAATCCTGACAGCGAGCTGGTGTACAAGGGTGTGGTGTTTAACGAGATGAAAGGCGCCATGAGTTCCATCACCAGCGTCCTGTGGGACACGCTGTGCGCCAACCTGTTTCCAACGTCTACCTACCACTACAACAGCGGCGGCGACCCGGAGCACATCCCGGATCTTAGCTACGAGCAGTTGCGCGAGTTCTACCAAAGCCATTACCACCCGAGTAACGCGATATTCATGACCTTCGGCAACATCGAGGCCGCGGAGCACCAGGCGGTGTTTGAAGAGCGCGCCCTCAAGGACTTTCAGCGTTCCCAATACCAGATTCGAGTGGAGCCGGAGCAGCGCCTGCAGAAGCCGCTGAAGATCGAAGAGCGCTACGCATACGACGAAAACGACGATACCGAGGGTAAAACGCACATTGTCATCGGCTGGATGCTCGGCGAGAGTTTTGACCTGGAGAAGGCCCTGGAAGCACAACTGCTGTCCAGCGTTCTCACCGACAACAGCGCCTCACCGCTGCAGCAGCTACTGGAAACCACCGACCTGGGTCGGGCGCCCTCCCCGCTGTGCGGCCTTGAAGATTCGATGCGAGAGCTGGTGTTCTGCTGCGGCATCGAGGGCAGCGAACCGCAACACGCCCAGGCGCTGGAAACGGCAGTGCTCGCCGTCATCGAAGAGGTGGCCACTGACGGAATCGCCGAGGACAAACTGGAAGCCGTGCTGCACCAGTTGGAACTGCACCAGCGTGAAATTTCCGGCGACAGCTATCCCTACGGCCTGCAGTTGATCCTCCAGGCCCTCGGCTCGGCAACCCACTACGCCGATCCCATTGCCGTGCTGGACCTCGATCCGGTGATTGCGGCATTGCGCGAAAAGATCGGCGATCCACAGTACATCAAGCGCCTGGCGCGTGAACTCCTGCTGGACAACCCGCACCGCGTAACCCTGGTCCTGAGCCCGGACACCGAACTGTCCGCAGAGCGCGAAGCGAAGGAAAAGGCACGCCTGGAGAACATCAAGTCCGCGATGGATGCCAGTGAGCGCGAAGCCGTCGTTAAACTGGCCGCACAACTGCAGGCGCGTCAACAACAGGAGGACGACGACAGCATCCTTCCGCGTGTTGAGTTGGACGATGTGCCGGCAAATCTTCCGGAACTGGAGTGTACGGTCAGCAGCGCGGGTTCGCTGCCAGTGACCACCTACGAACGCGGCACCAACGGTATCGTCTACCAGCAACTGGTGCACTCTCTCCCCGGGATGGAAGCAGAACAGCTGCGTTTCCTGCCACTGTACACAGGCATGCTGACGGAACTGGGTATCGGTACAGAATCCTACCTGCAGGTACAGGAACGACAGGCGGCGACGGTGGGCTCGATCGGCGCCTTTACCAGTTTGCGCGGCGCCGTCGACGACGAGCAGGCGATCAGCGGCTACTTCACGGTTTCGTCGAAAGCACTGGGCCACAAAGTCGAGGAACAGAACCAGCTCATCCATGACCTGATGCACGGCGCGCGTTTTGACGAGACAGAGCGCATGCATGAGCTGTTGCAACAAATGCTGGCGCGTCGTGAGCAATCCGTCACATCGAACGGGCATGGCCTGGCGATGGCGGCGGCCTGTGCGGGAATGAGCCCGTTAGCGCGCCTCAGCCACGAACAGTCCGGCCTGGCCGGGATCGCTTTCCTGCGAGAGCTGAATAAACAAACCGATTCAAAGGCCGGACGCGATGCGCTGGCCGCGCAGTTCGAGGCGATACACACCGACATCGGCACCTGCTCACCCCAGGTACTGGGTATTGCGGATGCGCAACATCTGCAGCCGCTGATCGACAGCGTGACGCGCGCCTGGGACAGCACGCCCGGCGGCACCACCCACTCGACGCTATCCCTGGCGCCGCTGCGTGAGACCCGCTCAGAGCTGTGGCTGACCAATTCCCAGGTGAACTTTTGCGCCCGCGCCTACCCCACCGTGCCGATTGAGCATCCAGACGCTGCGGCGCTCACGGTGCTGGGCGGCTTTCTCCGCAACGGCTTTTTACACCGGGCCATTCGCGAACAGGGTGGCGCCTACGGCGGTGGTGCATCACAGGACTCCAGCGTTGCGGCATTTCGTTTCTACTCCTACCGCGACCCGCGCCTTGCGGAAACGCTGGCGGATTTCGATCAGGCGGTAGACTGGCTGCTGGACGCGCAACATGAGGACCGTGCACTGGAAGAGGCCATACTGGGTGTTATCAGCAGCATCGATAAGCCCAGCTCGCCTGCCGGCGAAGCGAAACAGCACTTCCACAACCGGCTGTTCGGACGCTCCCATGAGCAGCGTCAGCGTTTTCGCCAGGCCATTCTTGACGTAACGCTGGAAGATTTGCGCCGTGTCGGCGAAACCTATCTAAAACCGGAAAGGGCCAGCACTGCAGTCATTGCGCCGGCCACCGCGCGCGAGGACACCGCCGAGTTGCGCAACCGCCTGGGGCTGGCATTGCGCGAGCTCTGATCAAAACCCCTGGGACCGATGTCCTTCGCGCCAGCCTTTGCGCCAGGCTTTGTGTCGCTCTACTTTTGCCGCCAGTGCCTCGCGCTGCTCATCGTCCAGCAACGCGTACACCTGGGCGCGGCCGGAAATTTTCGCGTAGGCCAACCGCGAAGTAATCTGGCCCATCTCATCGGCAATCTGCTGCGCGCGGCCGGCGTCAAAGTCCTCACGCAGATTGCGCGCCTGTTCACGCAGCTCGCGCATGCGTTCTCTATCCGCCCGGGTGGCGTCGCGTGAGGCGCTCATCTGCGCGTCGACTTTCGCGCGTTGCTCCTCGCTCAGGTCCAGGGACTGCAGCAGGTGCGCCCCACGATGGGGCCCACCGGGGCCGCCCTGAAAGTGCGGCGCCGACGTAACGCTGAGCGCAAACAGCAGGGTTGCGCCGGCGACTGCGCCGACAGCGAGCATTGTGCGGTTTCTGGTGTGTTTCATGGTTACTTCCTCCGGTTACACTGCCGCATGGATACGGCGGTTGACGCTTCGTCATGTCATGGCTGCAAGCATACGGCCAGCCAGCTGTTAACCTCAGCATTGGTGGGGTAAAGAAGTGTTAAGAAACTTCCAGTGCTGTTAATCGGGATGACAGCGCGGCAGCGTTTGTACACACTAGGGCTCCTCTCAACAATCGGTCAGTGGGAGCTACCTGGGTCAACGCATGCACGACAGCATCCTCATCATCGACGACGACCGTGAGCTATGCACGCTGCTGCAGGAATTCCTGCAACTGGAAGGCTTCAACAGCAACGCGATCCACGATGGCAGCGAAGCGATAGCGCACTGTCGTAACCATAGCTACGACGCCATCGTGCTGGACATCATGCTACCGGGCACCCAGGGGCTGGATGTACTGCGCGCGCTGCGGGAGTTCAGCGCGGTCCCGGTGTTGATGCTGACCGCGCGCGGCGAAGATACCGATCGCATTCTCGGCCTGGAACTGGGTGCAGACGACTACCTGCCCAAGCCCTGCAACCCACGTGAACTGTCCGCCAGACTGCGGGCAATTCTGCGCCGCACGGGGCATGCCGCCCCCGCCGGCACCGGCCACCAACTCATCGTAGGACACACCAGCATCGATTCCGGCAGTCGCAGCGCAACGCATGGGGGGCAGGATCTGGGGTTAACCAGTGCCGAGTTCAACGTGCTGTCGACCCTGCTGAGCCACGCCGGCGAGGTGGTTTCCAAGGAAGTGCTGAGTCGCCAGGCGCTGGGCCGGTCTCTCAGTGCCTACGATCGCAGCGTGGACGTTCACATCAGCAAAATTCGCAAGAAGCTGGCAAGCGCTGGCGGTGAAGACCTGATCGCCAGCGTACGCGGCGTGGGTTACCAGTTCAGGGTGGTCAGCGATGAAGCCTGAGCCCGGGGCAAAAACAGGGTGATACCGCCGTGACGGGAAAGCTGTTTCTCAAGATATTTGTCGCTTTCTGGCTGGCGTGCTGTGCCGTTCTGGCAAGCTGGATGCTGGCCTCGAATTACTTTGACGAACAACCGCCGGCGGCGTTCGAGCGCGACGACCCGTCCCGCGGACCGCCGCCGCGCTTTCTGCTGCGCAGCCTGTATGAACTGCAAAACGTTGAATTCGCGCGCCTGCAGGAGAAAGTTGAGCACGCCCGGAAACGCCATGGCGTTGCTATCTACCTGATCGACGCCAACGGCAGAGAGTTACTCGGACAGACAACGCCTCAGGAGGTGCTTGACCTGGCAGACCGCCTGGAGGGCCCCCGCAGGCGAGTGATGCAGGTACTGCCGACAGGGAGAATGATCGCCCACAGGCTACACCGCAGCGATGCGGGCCCGGTGCACGCAGTCTTCGTTTTCGGGCCACCTCGCGGCGCGCTGGGTGTGCTGGGTGAGAATCCATGGTTGCGCATTCTACTGGCGGTACTGGTCAGCGGGCTGGTGTGCTACGGGCTGTCCCGCCTGATGACCTCGCGCCTGAAACAGCTTCAACTGGCCTCGCGCAGCCTGGCCAACGGCGACCTCGACACCCGCCTGACCGTACGCGACCGTGGCGGCGACGAGACAGATGAACTGGCACGTGACTTCAACAGTATGGCTGCGCAACTGCAGCAGCGCATACAGGCGCAAAAGCGCCTGCTTAGCGATGTCTCCCACGAACTGCGCACGCCACTGGCAAGACTGCGCATCGCGTTGGCGCTCGCCGAGCAGGACGCTGACAACCGCGAGCAGCATTTCAAGCGGCTGGAACAGGAGGCCGAACGACTGGAAGAACTCATCGCCCAGCTACTCAGCTCGGCGGACAGCCAGGTAAACCTCGATAGCCATATTGATCTGGTCACCTTGCTGCGCCAGTTGTGTGCGGATGCCGGCTATGAGGGTAATGCGGCAGGTAAAAGCGTCAGGCTGCACACCGACCAGCGCCAGGCCATCGTTGCCAGCAGTGGCGACCTGCTGCGCAAGTGTTTTGAGAATCTGCTGCGCAACGCGCTCACCCATACCGCACCCAATACGGTAGTCGATGTCACGCTGCGCCAGCAGCAGAATCGCGTTGTGATCTGCGTGGAGGATCGTGGACCTGGCGTTCCCGAGGCGGAACTGGGCCGGTTGTTCGAGGCCTTCTACCGGGTCGACAGCGCGCGCACCCGCGAAACCGGCGGCTATGGCCTGGGGCTGTCCATTGCACAACGAATTGCCGCACAGCACGGCGGCACCCTGACGGCGCGCAATACGGGCAATGGCCTTGAGCTGACAGCCGAACTGCCGTTGGCCGAGTCACCAACGGATACTGGCGCAGCGGACGACTGGTGATAAAATGCCCGCCCTGAAATTCTGAGGTTGACCATGCTTCAAATTAAACCGGTGGGCGGCGCACTGGGCGCTGAAATTGAGGGTCTCGATCTCGGCCGCGAGCTGGATGCAGAGATGACCAGCACGCTGCGCGAACTTCTGGTGGAACACGAGGTGATTTTTTTTCGTGACCAGGATATCAGCGCGGCCCGGCAGAAAGCGCTGGCGCTCACTTTCGGCCCCCTGCAGATGCACCCGGCCTACGCCACCGTAGAGGGATTTCCCGAAATTACCATCCTGGAAAGCACCCCGGACAAGCCGACAAAAATTGAAGCCTGGCATGCGGACATGACCTTTCGTCAGCACCCGCCCATGGGCACAGTACTGCGCTCCGTCATTGTTCCGTCAAAAGGGGGCGACACCCTGTGGTCCAGCATGACCGCTGCCTACGACGGATTGTCAGCACCGATGCAGGCGTTTCTCGGCGGTCTCACCGCGGTGCATGATTTCTCGTGGGGGTTCAAGGAAAGCCTGGCCGAACCCGGCGGGGCCGAACGTCTGGCAGAGGCCGTCGCCGCCAACCCGCCGGTGCGTCACCCGGTGATTCGCACACACCCCGAGTCGGGCAAAAAAGTCATCTATGTGAACTCGCTGTTCACCACGCACATCGAAGAGCTGTCAGCCCGGGAGAGTGATGCCGTACTCGCGTACCTGTTTGCACACGTCACCACCGCTGAGTACACCTGTCGCTTTCACTGGCAGCCGCATTCGATTGCGATCTGGGACAATCGCAGTACGCAGCACAAACCGATAAACGATTACTTTCCCGCGCACCGCAAATTACACCGCATCACTATAGATGGTGATATGCCCTACTGAAGCGTTTCAGGCCCCGTGTCAGGCGGCCTGCATGGCCTTTTTCTTCCAGGCGGCGAGCAATTCCTGTTCCCGCTCCACACTGAGGGCAGACTGGAAGGCCTGGGTTTCAGCGGGGAGTTGCTGGTACCAGGCATGGGTGTCCTGCGCCGTGGTCAGCCTTGAACGCAACTTCAGACCATGCAATTTGGCCGCCTCATTACTCAATTGACCAACACCCGGTGACTGCCCGCGATTGGCGGACCAGAACGGGATGCCGCGCGCTTCGGCGGCGAGCAGAAAATCGCTGTCTACCCATTCGATGGGCGCATTGGTGCCAGCCACTTTCTGACAGTCCTGAATCAGGCCCTGCATGGTATAGCTGGCCGGCGAGATAGTGGCGTTGTAGATACCGCTGATCGCATTCTCCGCGCAGTGCACCAGCCACTCGGCGAGATCTCGTACATCGATAAACTGTACAAAATCGCCTGGGTTTCCCGGCCCGAGAATCGTGCCCGGCTGTGTCGCTCGTCGCACCCAATAGGTGTACCGAAAGTGCTTGTGATCGCCGGGGCCCACGATGGTATCGGAACGAACAGCTGTCGATTTACCCGGGAAAGCACTTGCCACGATCTGCTCGCACTTGCGCTTGTTTGCACCGTAACGCTGGAAAACGTCCAGCTCCTTGTCATCGGGATCCAGTACCGGTGCAGATTCATCCATGCCGGGCTGCGCAAAGTTCGGGTAAACCGCGGTAGAGGACATGTAGATGTAGTGGCCCACGTTCGGCGCGAGCAGTTGTGTGCTTTTGCGCACATGCGGCGGCGCAAAACCAGACGTATCGATTACCACGTCCCAGGTTCTGCCTTTCAGGTTTTCCAGCTTTCCAGCGCGACTGCCAGTGAGTGACTCCGCCTCGGGAAAGGGTGTGCCGCCGGTTTTCCCGCGGTTAAACAGCGTCAGCTTGTGACCGCGTGACAGCGCATGCGCCACCAGGTGCGGCCCGAGAAAACCGGTGCCGCCGAGCACCAGGATTTTCAGCGATGGTTGTGCGGCGGGGGCGCCGACAGCAAAGGCCGGCAGTGTACCCAGGCCGCCCAGACCCAACAGGCCGAATTGTGTAATTTTGCGTCGTGTTAACTTCATGCGCTCTCCCGGCGGAATAATTCAACGGTTCCCTGTATAGCAGATTTGCCGCACAGCAACCATGGCTGACTGTCGCCGGCCCTGTGGCCGGAACCGTCTGGTTAGACGCCAGAGACTACCGCCCGCTGCGCGCCACGGCTACCAACGGGGCTGATCCCGCCAGGTTCTTGCGACTGCGTTCACAAATCCTGGGCTGGATGTTCCGCGGTCTGCCGGGCGGGAAGCGTCACGTCACGACACCTGTTACCGGGCCCATTCGCTAACGTATACTGGGCCCTGACAGGCAAACTGTAAGGAGCCCAATGCATATGCCAGGCGCCCATCATGATCAGCGTATGGCCAACGCGGCAACCTGCCAACACGCGGCAGCGCCGATGAGCAGCGACCCGCTGTCGCGACGTATTTTTCTGGCCCGGTCATCGGGGCTGTTGCTGGGCCTCGCCACACTGCCTGCCATCGCTGGCGGCAAGGACACTCCGTCCGCCGACGTGGTAACGGATGAGGACATGTATCGCGAACTGGCCACGCTGGGTATACAACTGCGCCAGCAGCAGCCGGAGCTGGCGGCAACACTGGAAGCAGCCGCCCGCGAGGCCGCAGGTATTGCGCCGGCGCAACGCTTCGATCGCGCCACCGCAATGCAGGCTCAGCGCCTGCTGACTGAACCGGAACGCACCGCGCGCGAACTGGACCAGGATGAGTATGTTCTCGTTAGTGGCTGGCTGCTAAGCCACTCCGAGGCAGGTGCGGTTCTGCTGCACGCCGCGAGCAAAGCTCCCTGACAACGCCGCGCTCAGGATCGCTCTGCCGCGCGCAGGCGCGCCATGTAGTCGGCTACCTCGCGCTTGACCTCGGGTGCGTAGAAGTACAAGCCCAGAATATTGGGTACCGCGATCAGGAAGACCATCGCGTCGGAAAACTCCAACACCGCCGTTAACTGGATCATGCAGCCCAGCGCCACGAACGCACAGAAAATCGTGTTGAACAGTGTTTTCATCAACGCGCCCTCCCCAAACAGGTACGTCCACCCCTTCAGCCCGTAATAAGACCAGGCGATCGTGGTGGAAAAGGCAAACAGCAAGGCCGCCACCGCCAGCGGGTACGGCGCCCAGGAGAAATGGTGCGCGAACGAGGCCGAGGTCAGAGCAATACCCTCCAGCCCCTGCTCCATCAATTCATTGGGGTAGGCCGTGGTGACAATCACCAGGGAACTCAGGGTGCAGATGACGACTGTATCGATGAACGGCTCCAGCAGGGAAACCAGCCCCTCCGATGCCGGTTCATTGGTGCGCACAGCAGAATGGGCGATAGACGCGGAACCAATGCCTGCCTCGTTGGAAAACAGCGCACGCTGAAACCCCACTATCATGGCGCCCAGTATGCCGCCGGTGGCACTTTGCAGGCTGAAGGCATTGTCAATTATCAGGCGCAGGGCGCCCGGCAAATGCTCAATGCTCATGCCAATGATTATCAGCGCGCAGAGGATGTAGAGCACCCCCATAAACGGCACCAGTCTGGAGGCCACTCGCGCGATGGATTGAATTCCACCGATCACCACCAGCGCGACCGCAGCGGCTATCATCAGACCAAACAGCCAGCCCTTGTCGTCGAAAAAACTCTGTTCACCACCGGTGATAATGACGAACTGCACGTAGGCCTGGTTGGACTGGAACATGTTGCCGATTCCCAGGCAGCCAATGACCAGTGCTATCGCATAAAAGCCACCCAGGGCCTTGCCACAGCGCGGCATTCCGCGGCTGGAGAGGTAGTGCTCCAGGTAGTACATGGGGCCGCCGGATACGCTGCCATCCGCGTTGTAACGCCGGTACTTCACACCCAGCGTGCACTCCACAAGTTTGGTGGACATGGACAGGAAGCCCGCCAGGATCAACCAGAACGCCGCACCCGGCCCGCCGACAACAATCGCCACCGCCACACCACCGATGTTGCCGATGCCAACCGTACCGGAAATCGCCGTGGACACGGCCTGGAAGTGTGAGATTTCGCCACCGGCCTCGGGATCGTGAAAGTCCCCGCGCACATGGCGCAGCGCCAGCCCGAGTCCGCGAATATTGACGAAGCCCAGATAGAAGGTGAAGAAGGTAGCGGCCACGGCCAGCCAGAGAACAATGAGTGGAACGGGCTGCCCAAACATCTCCACTTTGAAGAACACCAGTGCCGACAGTGCGTTGGCCAGCGGCCTGACAAAGGTTTCAACCTGCTGGTCGATTCCCTGCGCCTGCGCTGTCCCCGCCAGGAGCAATGTGCTCCAGGCCAGCCACCGTGTGGCTTGCGGCATTGTTTCACCCATCATTGTTCGAATTATCAAACCATACTCGCACAGCCCAACCGCGCTGCCAATGGCAGCGACACGCATTGCCAGGGTCTGCAGAAAATGTAATAACTCTCACGCGCACAACGCAGACTTTCCTGTGTTTGCTATAGTGACTCGCATGAGGTCCTGCAGGACGCGTTTGCGACACGGGAAACTTAACGCCCTGCCGTTGTCAAACCTTTGGGGCCGATGATGCGACCGAGAGGCGCTGGCGCAGGCAAATGACGCGTTGCAGTAGTTGAGCGTCCCCAGCCCCGACCACCCAATCAGGGTCTGCAGTTGTAAGCGGCTAACACCGCAGGAGCAGATAGATGACGAACCTGAACAACACCGCCGATACACTCCACATACGCCATGTGCCGCTAACGCGCCCGTTCATCTGGCTGCGCTCTGGCTGGGACGACATATTGCACCACTGCGCCGCCAGCCTGGCCTACGGCTTACTGGTCAGCGTCCTGGGCGCGCTGATACTGGCCTACAACCAGCACCCCTTTTACATCGCCGCGGTGTGCATCGGCTTTATGCTGGTGGGTCCGATCATGACGGCCGGCTGTTGTGAACTTTCACGCCTGCAGGAAGCAGGTGAACAGGCTGACTTCCAGGATTCCCTGCGCCCGATGCAGCGCAACCGCGGGGGCCTGCTCACGCTAGCGCAGGCATTGGCACTGCTGGCGCTGATCTGGATAGCGCTTTCCACTGCAATCTATTCGGGCGTCATTGGCGCTCCGGCGCCAGCGGTGGCAGCAGCGGTAGGCGGCGATATCCTGTTGCTGCTGAGCGGCGCGCAGATCATGGCCTACCTCACCATTGGACTGGTGCTCTCTGCGGTCGTCTTTGCACTGACGGTAGTGGCCGTGCCGATGATCGTCGAACGCCATGTAGACGCCCGTACCGCCATGCGCACCAGCGTGAAGGTCACCCTGCGTGAACTGCCCGCCATGATGCTGTGGGCAGCACTGATCGTCTTGCTCCTGTTCGTGGCCTTCAGTACCAGCCTGGTGGGCATGGTGTTCATATTCCCCCTGCTTGCACACGCCACCTGGCACGCCTACCGGGAACTGGTGACCTGATCCTGTCTGACAGGGCCGTGACCGCCGTTTACATGCGACGATCGTTTAGCGCTAACCCCTAGGGCGCGAACAGGGCAAGATTGCCCGCGGTCCAATTGACCACCAGTTCCGAGCGACAAATTTTCCACTTGCCATCAACTTCGCGGTAGTAGTTGTTGTATTCGCCCACTACCGTTACCACGTCGTCGGGGCTGGCGTAAGGCATGTCCTTGTTCGGGAAACGCACGTGATCCGCCGAGAGGTAGGCGCGGCAGCTGATCTCGTCCGGCCCGATACTGACGCGGTGATTGGTAATCGTGTGTCGCGTAATGTCGAAGCTGTTGATCACCGTCTGCAGGTGCTTCAGCCAGTCGTCTGCCTTGCGCGGAACATCGGGGGCACCACTGGGCGCGCTTATGTCGCCGTAATCAATAAAGACCTCATCGTCGAAACAGCCGCGCACAAGGTCCCAGTCTTTACTGTCCAACCCCTGCGCGTAGGCATTGTAACTGTCGATCAGCGCGTTGCGGACGAGCAAGCGCTGCGTTTCAGAAAGACGCTCCTGCGACCCAGCATCCTTTGACATAGCTTCACGTGACATAGTATCTCCCGTCATTTTTATTGCCGGCGGAACCGCACATCAGGCGGGCACCCTGCCCTCGGTAATCGTGGTGGTGTTGTCGACGACCAGCGCCGCACCGTTGACGGCGCCGGATTCGTCGGAGGCGAGAAACAGCACCATGTTGGCTACATCTTGCGGCTCGCCAATCCAGATCTCTTCCATACTTTTTGCGGCCTCGGGGCTCGCCTGGCGTACAATCTCGCGCACACCACTCAGCATGGGTGTTTCCATATTCCCCGGGTGTACCGAATTGCAGCGCACGCCGAAACCGTTCTGCACACTGTGCACCGCTACCGACTTTGTCATACCGCGGATCGCACTCTTGGAGGCGGCATAGGCAAAAATCCCCGGGCCGCCCTGAATGCTGGCGGTCGAGCACATATTGATGATGGAGCCGCGACCGGCCTGCTTCATCACCCTGAGCGCGTGTTTACAACCAAAGAACGTACCGTCGGTACCCACCGCGTTTACCCTGCGCCAGATATCCTCGGTGGTGTCTTCAATGCTCGCCAGTTCGACGATACCAGCGCAGTTAACAAGAACATCGAGGCGTCCGTGGCGGGCGACCACCGAATCAATCAATTCGATCCAGGCCGCTTCGCGCGTCACATCCAACTGCGCGAATTCCGCACCCGGCACATCCGCAGCCGCGCGCTCACCCTGCTCGGTGTTGATGTCCGCGAGAATGACCGTGGCACCTTCCTCGGCCATTCGCCGGGCGCTGGCCAGACCCAGGCCCGAGGCACCTCCCGTGATGATCGCTACCTTACCTTCTACTCTCGCCATTCCCAGCGTTCTCCGTGAGTCCAGCAGCCCTGAGTGCGCGGCGTCGCCAACGCGCAAGAAGCTGTGCTTGCATTAGCCTGACGGCGTGCTACTTTAGCATAAAACAGTCAGGACGTACTGTTTATTTTATAGGCACAGCGCGTGCTGAAACAACCCACAATGCACTCAAAGGGAGTAAAAAATGGCGGGAAACAACAGCACCGGAGACTCTGGCGACAAGGTCGAAAACTACGATGACGTCACAATGTACGGCCTCTCGCCCGAGAACCAGGAGAAACTTCTCCTCGCCCAGAACGAGCTCACTTTCATCTGGACCACCCGCGACGGCCACGGCATGGGTGTAACCATGAGCTACATCTGGCGCAAAGGGCGCATCTGGTGCACCGCCACCGAGCAGCGCGCAAGAATGAAAGCGCTCGCCCGTGATCCGCGCTGCGCAGTCGTGATCTCCAGCGCCGGTGTCGACGACGACGTCAGCCAGTCGATCACATTCAAGGGGCACGCTATTCTGCACAAGGATCAGGAAACCAAAGACTGGTTCTATCCCGACTTCGCGCGACACGCGAACAGCCCCGCCCCCACACCGGAAGACTTCGAAGCCTTCCTGGACACGCCCGCCCGCATCATCATCGAAGTCGTCCCGGAAAAGACCATCAGCTTCGACGGCGGCGTAATGCGCGACACCACCTCCGCAGCACTGCAAAGCTAATCAGTAATAGGAGGCAACAAACAGCGCCAAGCCATACAAAACTACAAGCGCGTTATCTCAGCATTCCCCACAACAGGCACGAAACACAAAATGGCCTGACGCTGCCAGGGTTGCAGAGCGAGTATCTTAGCCTTCCGAGCCCTGCAACCCTGGCAGCGTCGGGCCCATGCCCCACCGTCTCGCAAATCCAATAACCAGCACCCTCAAGCCACATCCACTTCCTTCAAAGTAGCCGCACCCTCATCAAACTCCCAATACCCACGCAACGCAGTCAACTTCCCCGCCTCATTACACGCATAGGTAAACACCCCATTCACCTGCTGACTGTACTTCTTGCCATCAATCGTCATCAGCACATTCAGGGTCACAATGTTCGCGCACTCCAGGTGCGAGGTGTATGTCTCGTGAATGATGTACTCGATATCAGCGTTGGCGATGTTGCGATCGTAAAAGGCCTCGCGAGCCTCAGGCGTGGCGTGGCCCTTGCCATCCGGATCCAGCATCGTGGGACCGATAGGATCTTCGATAATGCCGTCCTCGGCCCACATGCCCAGCCAGCGCGCCTTGTCTTTGGTTTTCAGGCACTCGCGCGAAACAAGCGACATCTGGTAAGCGGGATTGTTTTCGTTCATTCATCGACTCCTTAGCATTACACAATTGGCTGAACTCTCTAGAGCGGCAGGCCGCCAACCGCGCCATTGATAGAACCGTCTTCATTGTAGGTGCGCATCAGAATTTCCGCGATACGCATCTGGTGTACTTCGTCGGCACCGTCCGCAAAGCGCGCCCAGCGCGCCTGCTGCAACATACCCGACAACGGCGAGTCCGTAGAATAGCCCAGCGCGCCGTGCACCTGCACCGCGCGATCCACCACGCGCCACAGCGTATTCGCCACGTGGTGCTTGGCCATGGACACCTCCTGCTTGAACTCCATGCCCTGTTCAATCTTGTAAGCCGCATGCAGCACCATGAGCTTTGCCGCATAGAGTTCCATGGCGCTGTCCGACATCATCCACTGGATGCTCTGCTTTTCGCTGAGCAGTGAACCATGGGCAAAGCGGTTCTGCGCGCGCTCAATCAGCATCTCCAGCGCCATTTCGATCTCGCCTATCCAGCGCATGCAGTGTGCCAGTCGCGCCGGTCCCAGCCGCACCTGGCCCAGTTTGTGGCCGCCGCCCCGCTCCCCCAGCAGGTTGGCCTTCGGCACACGCACGTCGGTGTAGCGCACTTCACAATGATTGTGACTGCCGGCCATCGTTTCTATATCGCGCACCAGTTCAAAACCGGGCGTATCGCAATCGACGATGAAAGCAGAGTTGCGCGCCTGTGGAATGTCAGCGTCCGGATCCGTGCGCGCTATCACGATCGCAAAGCTGGCACCGCGGGCGCCGGAAGTGAACCACTTGTGGCCGTTGATCACCCACTCGTCGCCATCCTCGACCGCGCTGGTTTGAATCAGGGTAGGATCCGAACCGGCCACCTCCGGTTCAGTCATGGAAAAACAGGAGCGCACCTCGCCATCGAGCAGCGGTTGCAGGTACTTCTCGCGCTGATACTCTGTGGCGAAGTGATGCAGCGTGTGCATGTTGCCCTCGTCCGGCGCATGCGCATTCATAATGTAGGGGCCGTAGGGCACCCTGGCCGCCTCGGCGGCCACCGCAGCGAGTGCTGTAACACCCAGCCCCATACCGCCGGCCTCCTCGGGCATGTGAGGCAGCCAGAAACCCCGCGCTTTGGCCTCCTCGCGCAGCGATTTGATCAATCCACGCCAGTCTTTCTCAGTGCTATCGTTCGCCTCGCTGAGTTCGCGGTAACGAACCTTGACCGTGTCGCGCATGAACGCGCGAATATTGGCCCGCGCCTGCTCCACCTCTTCACTGAAACTGAAATCGATCGCCATGCGAGACTGTTCCTCTTCTATTACAGTGCTATCAGTGTATACCAGCCGCCCGGCGACGGGCGACAGCACATGGGAAGCGAGCGAATTCGAAACAGGAAAACCGGCGTTAGCGGGTGGCGCTACCGAAATCGACAAAGATAGGCGATGACCAGGCGCGCTCCGCAGCGTCGCTGAGGCAGTCATCGTCAAACGCCGTGGGCTCGGTTGCCCGGCAGGGGTTAACTGCCAGGCACTGGCCATCGTCGCCCACTTCGCAGCGCAATTGCGCGCCATTGATTGTGGGGGTGGGTGCCTGCAGGGCACGCACGTAGTAAACCGTGTCGCGGCCTTGCGCGCTGAACGCCTCATCGGTGAAACGCACCGTACAGGCCGCTTCGCCTTCCGGGCAGGGCAATACCCGCCACGGATCCTCTATCAATTCACCAACGTCCTCCCCGGCGTGGACTTGCGGCCGAATACGCACCACCTCGATCCGTTCGATACGCCGGCGCCTGTCCCCGGGGTGGTAGCACTCGCCCGCACAAAGACTCATCAGCCTGTCCTGCGACAGAGCGCGCAGGCTGTCTGCCGGACAACCCGGTTTCTGCTCAAAAGCGCCCAGCGCTGTCACTTCAAACTGCGGCGCGCGCTGTTGCAGTACGCTACTGCCCATGGGTGTGCGCGTTTCGACGTCATCCTGCAGAAGATCAAACCAGAGCAGGATGCGATCACCACTGGTGCCGTAAACTTCCTTACGCTGCAGCGCATCCCAGATCGCGCCGCGATCACGCCCTGTGGCGTGCACAGCAACCAGGCCACCGGTGCCAAAGAAGGATGAGAAGCGCGCAAAGTTCGGGCCACTGAAACCGGCTTGCTCCAGCGTGACGAAGTTGGGCAGCGGTTCCTGCTCAATCAAAAAAGCAGGTGGCCCCAGTTGGCCCAGCATGGCGTCGGTCATATTGCGCCGCTTGTATTCCTTGTAACCGGTACCGGGGCGCGCGGTGTGCACATCGGATGAACCCAGTATCCCCCAGCGGAAACGCCTTGGCGCTTTGCTGTCGCTGTCCTCGTCGAAGTGGCGAATCGCCAGGCCATACTGCACGGAACTGGTGGGCCGGTGGTTGTAGGCGGGCATGTAGCAATCCCGACACTGGCCGGCGTCCAGCCAGTCTTCCAGTGTGGCGCCGGGGACCGTCCAGTGGCCGCTGTCCTTGGTCAGGATGAAGTTGGCACGGGTTGCCGCCGCGCGGCTGTCACACTCCGACGCGGGTGCGCCGGCCTGCTCACAGCGCTGTCGAATAATTTCACCGGCGCGCCAGCACTCCGGGAGATAGTCTTCGCCCGGTGGCGGGCAGTACGCCTTGCCGTCACTGCCGCGCCGCACCGCACGCCACTCGCGGTACTGTTCGATATTGCCGTGGCCGGAGAACACCTCGATCAGCGGTTCGTGCCGCTCAGGATCCGAATGCGCGGCCAGTTGTTTGTCCCAACTGCTGAGTGGCGGTGTATAGAAGCCCCAGGTGTTCCCGTGCGGAATGGTCAGGTAGGGAAAACCCCAATCATCCATTTTTTCGAACAGTGCCGTGGGCGTGGTCGCCACTTCCTGACAATCGTCCGGTAAATCCCGCACCGGGACGTTGCGCGCGCAGGGCTCAAGCGTATCGCGATCAGTGAGAAAGCGAATGAAGTCGTGGTAGCGCTGGCGCTGTGCGCCATCACCGGCGCCGGCCAGTAAAAAAAGGCGCATCAGAACGCCGTAAGGATCCTCGCCACCGGGAAACAGTTGCTCGCGCGACGCGATAGGCCGGCGCGGCACTTCACTGTCGATTGTGTCGCGCAGCACCACGTTTTTATGACCAAAGTGATCCTCTGGTGTGTTGCCGATCTGCGTCCATTCCCAACCCAGGAAGGTGACCATATCCGGGTGAGTTGGGTCGCCCGCGGTGGCGTTGCACTGACGCACCATATCGCGCGTTAGTTGCCACTGGCGCGCGGTCAGCCCTTCTGCGTGATCGTTGATGGACCAGAAATCCAGCCCCGAACAAAAACGTGCAAAATCACAGGCATCGCCCGGCGGGTGGGAACCGTCGCCGCGATACATGGGCAGGCTCGCGTTATAGGCGTCGAAAGAATACGTGCTGTGAACGTGCAGGTCGCCGAACAGGATGCGCTTCTCGGGCACGTCTGCGCCCTGTAAAGCGTCCGCGCCGGACTGCCGCTGGGTCTTGTCCCGGACGAAGCCCGCGTCGCGCGCTGCGGGGGTAATGTCACCCCGGGGCTGTCGCTGCCCCCAGAAGCCGTTGGTAGCGAGGTACACCCAAACCGCAGCCAGCACCAACAGCACGGCGATCGCCCAGAGGGCTCGCAAGGGCCAGCGCATGGCTCAGGGCACCTCAGGCGGTCTTTTCATGCCCGGGCACTTCGCCATCGTAAGAGGCCTGGGAGATGCGGTCGCCATCGAACTTGATCGCTTTCTCAGGGATGAACTCAATGACCACACGCAGCGGTGTATCGAGGTGCTGGATGGCTGCCTCGACCGTTGGCGCAGGGTATGGGCTGATGATTTCCGCCATGGCGGGATAGAACCAGTCGCGGGTTTCCTGGTCGTCGTGCAGTACCACACGCCCCTTGTAGGTCACCTGTTTACCCGCGCCCATATCGGTGCCCATACTGGAGATCACCACCGAGGCGCGCGGATCACGGCGCAGCGCCTTGATGCGCGCACGCTGACTGGTCGCCGTCAGCCAGATGCGGCCATCGCGGGCCACGTAGTTCATGATCACGCCGAGTCCGTGGCCATCCTTGTTGGTCCAGATGAAATTACACTCCACCTGTTTCTGCAGTAGCTCCTGCTCACGCTCATCCGTCAGTCCGTAAAGGGTGACATCCTCGTAACCTTCCATTTGCGCCTTACTCATGTGTCTTCTCCGATGTGTACTGTCTGCGGTCCGCACCCATTAAAAGCGCGGCAAGCGGCCGATTTGCTGGCCGCCGGCCAGATCCAGCACCTGGCCATTGATAAATCCGGAACGCTTGTCATCTGCGAGAAATAGTGCCGCCTCTGCCATATCCTCCAGCGTGCCCATGCGTTTCAGGGGCGTATGCTCCAGGTGGGCGTCAACGATGCCCTCCATATCAAACAACATGTCCGTCATGTCCGTCTGAATCAGCCCTGCTGCAATGGAGTTGAAGCGTAAATTCCGCCCCTCGTATTCCCAGGCTGCCACCTTCAGGACATAGTCTGTGCCGGCACGGGCGCCCGCATAGGCGGCGAGGCCCGGCCCGGGCAAGCGGGCAGTGAGCGAAGACACCGTGATAAAGGAGCCGCCATCACCCATGGCGTCAGCTGCGTGTTTCATAAACAGCACTGCGCCGATAAAGCTGACCTCGAGACTGGGTCGAATGGATTCAGCGCTCAGTTCTGCAATGGTGCCCGGGCCATAGATGCCCGCGGAAAACACGGCGATGTCGACGCTGCCGTAAGCCTCCTGCGCAGCGGCAAACAGTGCAGCGATGGTGTCTTCCTGCGTGACGTCACAGGCTACCGCGAGGCCACCGATTTCAGCGGCAAGAGCATCCAGCGCCTCTTTGCGCCGCGCCGCGACAACGACATTGGCCCCCTCCGCTGCGAAGCGTTTTGCAATTGCCGCGCCGAAGTTGTGTGTACCCGAGGCGCCGAGGATGACAGCCGTTTTGCCGGTGAGTGAGGCCATAGGTGCAATTCCTGTGTTATTGATTTCACGCGGCCGTGCCGCAAATTCCCGAACGATCGACAGCGTCAATGCAGCGCGCTTTTCTCACGCTGCCTCGGCGGCGCCCACTGATGCTCTGGACACCACCAGGCGGCGTCACCCCAGCTACAATGACGACAGCACGTGCCCGCCATCAACGATGATGGATGCACCCGTCATCAGGGAGCCGGCATCCGAGGCCAACAGCAGCAGAGGGCCGTTCAGTTCATGCAATTCACCGGTGCGACGCTGCGGGATGCGCTGTATCAGGGCCTGTCCCTCATCGGTCTTGAACCACTGGCCGTTCAGTTCCGTCTGGAAGTACCCCGGACACAGCGCGTTCACACGAATATCGTATTGCGCAAGTTCCAGCGCGGCGGTCTTGGTAAACTGCACCACCGCTGCCTTGGTAGCGGCATAATTGGTCAGGGACTTCTGTACGCGATGGGCAAGTATGGAGGCGATATTGACAACGCTACCGCCGCGACCCGCCTCAATCATTCGCCTGGCCGCTTCGCGCGTCACGTAGGCCACGCCGTTGAGGTTGGTGTCGACAACACCGGTCCAGTCGTCATCGGTGAGGTCAACCAGCATCTTGGGAATGGTGATGCCGGCATTGTTCACCACCAGGGTGACCAGGCCGAACTGCGCCTCTATTTCATCCAGCGCGGCGGCGATGCTCGCGCTGTCAGTGACATCCATGGTGACCGCCAGTGCCTCGCCGCCGTCATCGCGAATGCGCCGGGCCTCCTGTTCGATCAGGTCTGTGCGCCGCGCGGCCAGCACGACCTTTGCACCGGCGTGGGCCAGTACCGGGGCGAAGTGCCGTCCGAAGCCACTGGAAGCACCGGTTACCAGGGCGACCCGGCCCTCCAGCAAAAACGGTCTGAGAATCTGGTTCATGCCTGCTTCATACCCTTGTTGGTCCTGTTATCACGGCCTGCTGCAGCAACTGATACAGATGCGCCCGGAGCGCACCGGCTCACTTCTGTAAAATGGTCACCGCGCTGATTCCCGGCGCGCCGTAGACGTGTGTATAGGCCAGCCTGGGATCACCGGGCACCTGGCGTTCGCCGCCGTGGCCGCGCAGTTGTACAACGTTTTCGTACACCTGGCGCAGGCCGGAGGCGCCGATGGGCTCCCCGTTGGCGATACAGCCGCCGTCTGTGTTTACCGGCATGCTGCCGCCTATGTGGGTAGCACCGGCGTTGATCAGCTGTTCCTGTTCGCCGTGTTCACAGAATCCGTTTTCCGCCATGTGCATGATCTCGGCGCCGACTTCGGTGTCCTGTAACTGCATCACGTCCATATCTTCCGGCCCGGCTCCAGCCATTTCGAAGGCAGCGCGGGACGCATCTACCGTAGGCCCATCCACCTGCTCCAGCGCCTGGCTGGGCGCAAATACTTCAAAGGAACCGAAGCGGCGCGATTTCAAAGTGGCTGCCTTGAGGTAGACCGGTGAGTCGGTGAACTGCCGGGCCTTGTCGCCACGGCAAAGGATCAGCGCCACGCCGCCCTCGGAGGGGGAACAGAACATAAACTTGGTCAGCGGATCATTGACCATCATGGAATGCTTGATCTCTTCCACACCGATCGGCTCGGTGCGCCAGGCGTTGGGGTTTTTGGAACCGTTGATAAACGACTTCTCCGCCACTTTCGCCAGCGTGTCATTGCTGATGCCGTAATCATGCATGTACTTCTGAATCTTCATGGCAAAGAACTGCGTGGTCATCATCATGCCCACTTCACCGTACCAATTGCCGATACCCAGCGCCTTCGGATCAGCATTGAAAGCGCCGCGTTCGTGCTTGTCGAAGCCCGCTACCAGGCCGATATCGTACTCGCCGGACTTGATTGCGTTGTAGGCGGAGATCAGGGAACTGCCGCCGGTGGCGCAACCGTTGGCGACATTGATGAATGGAATGCCGGTCAGGCCCAGCTCATTGACCAGCGCATCGGCACTGCCGGCACTGGCGCTGCCGCCAAAGGCAAACTGCATATCCTTCCACTGCACGCCGGCATCCTGCAGCGCCAGCCGCGCCGCATAGGCGCCCTGCTGCAATCCACTGCGCGCGGGCGTGCGGCCGAAGGGGTGAATTCCGATTCCTACAATTGCTACATCCATGGGCTGATCTCTCGTTGCCGGCGGCCGCACCTACTGACGATTGTTGTGCGGTCCCGCTGTGCGATTATTCTGTGGTTAGCGCAGTGCTGCTATTGGACGGGCCTGAAGAAGAAGCTGATGACCTCGTCACCGTTTTCCTCGACACGGAACGGCTCGAAGATCACATCCATCTCCATACCAATGCGCAGCTTTTCCGGGTCGTTTTCCGTTAACCTGCCCTCGACGCGTACGCCTCCGGGCAGTTCCAGGTAGCCCACGCCGTAGGGCTGGAAGGATTCCGCGCTTTCACCGCTGTTATAGGGTGTCTTGGGCATAAAACGCTGTACGGTGTATGTCCACAAGGTACCGCGCGTGGGCAATTCTTCAACCGCGACGTCCTCGCCGGAGCAGGCCATACAGGAGGTCGACGCGGGGAAGTTTGCTATCCCACAGTCGCGGCAACGGCTGCCCAGCAATGCCGGTTGGTCTGCGGGCCAGGTGAACAAGCCCTCTGCTATCGGTACCTGATTGCTCATGTCGCACTATCCCAAGCGTTGTTAGCCAGGCGCACAGCCAGTTCGGCTTGACGCCACTTTACTGTCAAAGCGTCAAATCCTGACACCAGTTTCCGTGGAAGCCATTCGGCACACGCCCGGGTATATGGACCTTGGCAACCGGGCCGTCGTCGATATTCCCCGCGCTGAGGATAGACAAAAATGCGCCTTCGCCGGGATTGAAGACAAAGTTCATCACCCAGCCGTCTTCCTCGCGCTCGCTGTCCGGGTTTGGCACAAAGGCAGGTTCCCCCGCGTTGGCTTCCTCGCCAAACTCCCACAGCTTTGTCTCACCGGTTTCGAAATCATAGCGTCCGGTACAGTTATAGCCGTGCGCATCGCCCCAACTGCGGTTGGAGGACGCGGCGAAGCCGTAGCGGTACTCCTTGCCCATGCGGCGCTCGTCCACCCGGGAGAACTCACAAAACACATCGGAGAACTGCTCGTTGGTGACCTGCATGGTTTTTGGATCCAGCGTCATGCGATACATGCGCCTCGGCTGTTTCTCCACGCCGGTGCCCTGTGCCTGGGTAAAGGGAATCGAGTTAATCCAGATGTAATCGATAATAATCTTGCCGCCCTTCTCGAAGCCGTTGCAATAGTGCCAGCTGAAGAAAGACTCGGTTTCGAAAATCTTGTTGTCGCCACTGCCATCGCGCGGAATAACAATGATTTTGGTACCCAGCTCCTCTTCCCACAGGAATGGATCTTCGCCCTTCATGGCCTTTTCCAGACTGTGAAACGCCGGCGCATAGAAAATAACGACAAAGTTGTCGGTGATCTGCAGATCGTGAATGATGCCCTTGCGCTCAAACTCGACCGGGATGGTCTGCTTGTGCTTGCCGTTGCGATCGAACACCTGTAGCCAGTAATTCGGGCTGTCCCAGCGCTGCGTGCAGGAGATCAGGTCGCCGCTGACGGGACAGATCTTGGGGTGCGCCGTGAGTGCATCGCCGGGCTGCAGTGCGCCGTCGTAGTCGTAAAGACCCACCGTGGACAGGTCATTGTTCAACAGGTGCGGAAAGCCGCCCTCCCACATCGCCAGCAGTTTCTCGCCGTGGTAGAGCACGTTGGTGTTGGCCGTATTACGAATCGGGTTGGGTTCGCCGCCGGCGTCGATGACGTCCTGGGGCACCTCGAGCAGTTTGCCCACGCTGCCGTAAATCGTGTGCCCGAACTTGCGCTCGGTCATCAGGTGGCTGGTCTGCACCCAGCGGTTCTTGTACTGCACCTTGCCGTTGTCGAAGTACACCGAGTGCACCATGCCATCACCGTCCAGCGGGTAGACATAATGATTCGGCTGGTAAGCGACATTGGCGCCATCGCGCATATAGGCACCCACCAGGTTTTCGGGAATCTTGCCCTCCACCTTCAGCTCAGTGTCGTCCAAATCGCGCTCTTCATCGACTGGCGCATAGTTACCCTGAAGGTAGGGAAAGGCACTCAGGTCCATCGTTAAACTCCGGCATTCACAGGGATGTATTGTCACCGCTACAGGGTGGATTGAAGATGTTAGCAGCTGGAAAAATTAAAAAACAGTCTCGTCTGTTTATTTTTTGCCGGGAGGCGTTTACAGTGAATCACCAATAAGCACAAACAACGCTAACGGGAGAATCCGCCATGTCGAATGTGGAAGATGAACTGGCCCTGCGGGACTTGATGGCACGCTATGTGGACGCGGTAAACCGCTACGATGAGCAGGCCTGGATCGCCACCTGGGCGGAGGACGGCGTGTGGGACCTGCTGGGCACACCCGTTGAAGGGCGCGACGCCATCCTGGGTATGTGGCAGCAGATGATGGCCACCTTCGAATACGCCCTGCTCTTTCCCAACTCCTGCCACTTTGAGTTCGAGGGCGACAGCGCCGCCGGGCACTGGTACCTGCACGAGTACACACGCGACGGCGAGGGGAACGCGAGCGCCATCCTTTCCCGCTATAACGATACTTACGTCAGGCAGCAGGGACAGTGGCTGTTCAAGCGTCGCGCCTACCAATTCATCTACAACGGCCCGCCGGATTTCAGCGGCGCGTTTACCCGCCCCGGCTGAGCTGGCCAACAGCGCGCGCTATCTCCGCAAGCGCGCCGCGGCGCGCGCAGTTGCTATACTCCCATGCTCTTTCTCCGGGAGCCTGCCGTGAACATTGACCACATCAACATCGCCGCCCCCGCGGCGTTAATGGAAGAAGTGAAACACTTCTACTGCACCGCGCTGCAACTGGAGGAAGGCCCGCGGCCAGACTTCGGTATTGCCGGTTACTGGCTGTACGGCGATGGCAAGCCCATTGTCCACCTGCTGGTAAGCGACAATCACGGCGACGCCGAAACCCCCTATTTTCTGGATCATGTTGCCTACGCCATGCAGGATCACCGCGCCTATCTGCGCCGCCTGGATGAACTCGGTGTTGAACACGGGACGCTCTATATGGAATCCACCCACACCACGCAGATTTTCTGCAAGGATCCCTGTGGCGTTGGCGTAGAGGCAAACTTCACCGGGGAAAAGCCCGACACATGAGTGGGCGGATGCAGGACAAAGTCGTCGTCATTACCGGCGGTGCCTCCGGCATTGGTGCGGGCATGGCGCAGCGCTTCTGCCAGGAAGGCGCGCGCGTACTCATCGCTGACACCAACCGCGATGCCGGTGAACGTCATGCCGCGGAACTGGGCTGCCAGTTTATGTCGCACGACGTCGCCAGTGAGCAAAGCTGGCAAACACTGGCGCAACAGGTGCGCGCAGGCTACGGCCAACTCGATGCATTGATGAACAACGCAGGCATCGTCAGCAACCAGTCCATCGAGGACGCAACGCTGGAGACCTGGCAGGCACTGCTGGATATCAACGTCACCGGCATGATGCTCGGCTGCCGCACCGCGATCGCGTTGATGCGCGACAACCCGGGTGACATGGGCGGCGCGATCGTCAACACCGCCTCGTCCACATCGTACCTTGCCCTGCCGGGCGACGCCGCCTACTCCACCTCCAAAGCCGCCGTGGTCGGCCTCACCAAGTCAGTCGCAGTGCACTGTGCCCGCGAGAAGCTCAACATACGTGTGAATTCCATCCACCCCGGCGCAACGCTGACCAACATACTGCGCAGCGCGCTGGACGACGCACCGGAACTGGAGCAGGCGTTCAATGCCATGTCACCCATGGGACGCATGGGTACCGTGGAGGAAGTCGCGGCGCTGGCCCTGTTTCTGGCCTCGGACGAAGCCGGTTTCTGCACCGGCGGCCAATTCCCGGTGGAGGGTGGCACGGTGAGCCTGCACCCCGGGATGTAAGCTCCATTTTGTCGCTCTATTTCAATGACTTGCCAGTCTTTCCAAGACTGGATCAAGCACTTCTTCAAGTGCTTTCGAGGTCGGAGCCGCCCCCTATAAGACCGCTCACCCTGCCCGTGTTAACGCCAGGCGAACAGCGGCTGATCGTAGTGGCTGACCCGCGTGGGCTCACCGCGCAGCAACACCTCGCGGAACTGGTACAACAGCGCAGCGGTGGGCGCGTAGATGTGATCCGCCGCCAGGCGCATCGATAACACCGGCTGCTCGCTTTCGGGAATGCGCTCAAACACCGGCGCGTCCGGGTTCAGCAACTCCCTGAAACGGATAAAGTGGATGGAAGCCACCTCCGCCGGGTTCGGCTGTAACTCGCGCTCGTGCAGGCCGCACCAGACGACCAGGGGTGTAATGCGATAGCCCGAACGCGTGACGTAGTCATCCAGGCGGCCCAGCACGGCACGCGGCGCCAGGGAGAGATTGATTTCCTCCTCGAGTTCGCGCAACGCGGCCTGCTCCGGCGTTTCTCCGGCATCGATTCTGCCGCCGGGCAATGCCCACTGCCCGCTGTGCGCGCGCAGTTCGCCTGCACGCCGCGTAATAATCAGGGCAGGCTCCTGTCCGGCCCTGAACACCGGCAGCGTCACGGCCGCCGCGCGCAGTTCACCCAACGGTTGTTCACACACGTCAAACGCACCCAGGTTACGCCGCAGATGACGGCGAATGTCCAGGGAGTGTCGATTGTTTTGCAGTGGTCGCAACTGGCTTCCCGTTTCCAAAGAGGCTGTAAACACGCGAGATTGTGTTTATTGTATCCGCTTTGCACGTCCATGCGTGCTACGCAATGACGCGCGCAGCGACAAAGCGATAGCGAACGCGGCGCTGCTGCTCTATTCTGCGCCAACCTCCTTTCGATCGCAGCGACGGCGAGCGTGCGATCGGAACACGGACTGACTACTGAAAACTACTGACAACGGAGACATCAGCGTGGCAACAGAACTCGGCAAACTGGGCGTTTGGGGATTTATCGATAACCTGTCCGGCGAGGAGGCGGTCGCCTTCTGCCAACGCCTCGAACAGTGGGGTTACGGCGCACTGTGGCTGCCCGAGGCGGTCGGTCGGGATCCGTTCTCCACCATTGGCTACCTGGGCGCGCACACGGAAAAACTGGTCTTCGCCACCGGCATCGCGAACCTCTATGCCCGCGACCCGATGTCGATGAACGCGATTCACAAAACCCTGTCAGAGCTGTTGCCAGGGCGCTTTGTGTTGGGCATCGGCGTTTCACACGCACCGCTGGTGTCCGATATTCGTGGCCACAACTACGGCAAACCCGTCAGCACCATGCGCGCCTACCTGGAGGCCATGGAAAGCGCGTTGTTCATGTCTGCCGAAGCAGCGGAGCCTGCGCCCGTCGTGCTCGCGGCGCTGCGCACTAACATGCTCAAACTTGCAGCGGAGAAAGTGCGCGGCGCGCACCCCTACTTCGTACCGCCGGAGCATACCGCGAAAGCACGTGAGACACTGGGCGCCGACGCATGGCTCTGCCCGGAGCAAATGGTGCTGCTGGAATCGGACGCGGACAAAGCACGCGCCATCGCACGACAGCACATGGCCACTTATATTGACCTGCCCAATTACCGCAACAACCTGCTGGAGCTGGATTTCGACGAGGCCGATTTTGACAACGGCGGCAGCGACAAGCTGGTCGATGCGATTGTTGCCTGGGGCTCAGAAGACGATATTCGCGCACGCATCCAGGCGCACTGGGATGCCGGCGCCAACCACGTGTGTATCCAGGCCTTCAGGCCGGATGGCGAAATGGGCGCAGACGAACATCTGCTGGAGGCACTGGCGCCGGGCCGATAGCCCGGCTTCACCAACGCCCGATAAAAGCGGTGTTTACGGCTACTCCGGGATACTGATCACCAGCTTGCCGCTGTTCGAGCCGTCAAACAGCTTGAGAAAGGTGGGCAGGATATTGTCCAGGCCTTCCACCACTTCTTCGCGAAACTGCAGCTTGCCTGCCATCACCCACTCGGCCAGCTGTGCAATGCCTTCGGGGAAGCGGTCCATGTAATCAATCACCACGAACCCCTGTATCGTGACGCTGTTGGCAACCAGCTGCCACAGGTTGCGCGCACTGGGTCCCGGCGCATCGGCCATATTGTAGGTCGATATCCAGCCGCAGACCGCAACCCGCGCAAACTTGTTGAGGCAGGCCAGCGCCGCTTCCAGGATGTTCCCGCCGACGTTATCGAAATACACATCGACGCCATCCGGACAGGCCTCGCGGATCGCGCCTTCCAAAGCCGCAGCATCATCGCCACAGCTGCGATAGTTGATCGCGGCGTCAAACCCCAGCGTGTCGCGCAACCAGGCACACTTCTCCTCGCTGCCGGCCATGCCCACCACGCGACAGCCCTGCATCTTCGCAATCTGCCCGACGATAGAACCGACCGCGCCCGCCGCCGCACTGACCAGAACCGTTTCACCGGCCTGGGGCTTGCCCACTTCCAGCAAACCAAAATAGGCGGTGAGCCCGGTGGGGCCGAGCACACCGAGGTAGTAGCTGAGCGGCACGCCGGCGCTTTCGTCGAGCGCGGTACACATGGCAGCGGGCACGGTGCTGTAACGCTCCCACCCGCCCATGACCATGGCCACATCACCCGGTTTGAAGTCTTCGCTGGCGCTTTTTTCCACGCGCCCGATGATGGTGGCGCGCACCGGATCGCCGATGGCGATGGGCTCGATATAGTTCGGGTCATCCCCCATCCAGCCGCGAATGGCGGGATCCAGCGAGATGTAGAGATTGCGCAGTACCACCTCACCCTCGGCCGGTTCCGCCACGGGGACATCACGGCAGGGAACGTCCTGCGGTGTCGGTGCGCCCGCGGGACGGGAGGCGAGGTAGTACTGTCGGTTTTCCAATGTGCTCATGGCGGTGTGGCCCGGTCGGTGGCAGTCAGCGGCCCAACATAGTCGCTGCCAAAAAATCAGTCAACCCTGATTGTTTTAGACATACCCTTCTGCTACCTTTTTTCTTCTGCGTCGCTTGCGACGCACCACACGGCGCTCTCGGGGATCAGACCTATGACAATATTGATTGCTGGCACGGTGCATCTCCCGGCGGGAGATCGAGAGAAAGCACTGGCGGAAACCGCGCAGCTGGTGGAGGAAACACGCTCCCAGCAGGGCTGCCTGCACTATGTCTGGTCCGCCGACCCCACCTCTGACACGCGGCTGTACGTGTTTGAGAAGTGGGCCTCGGTTGAAGACCTGGCCGCACACCTGGCGGGACCTTACTATCAGAACATGCTCGCCGGGCTGGGCAAGTACGGTGTGTACGACACGGAAGTATCGAAATACCGCATCGATCACGAGGAACCGGTGTACGATCCAGAAGGTCGCCCACGGGCGGATTTCTTCACCGGCTAAAAAGGGCGTCACGGGTCGCAGGCGACCAGCATGTGCACCAGAACAAGACGATAGCGCAGCGCCAATCAACCAACACGCCACACGGATGCCACATGTCTGAGCAAATAAAAACCTACTGCCGCTTCTGCCACGCCTACTGCCCTATGGTGGCGACAGTAGACGACAACAAACTGATCGATTTGCAGCCCGACACCGATAACGAAGTCTACGGCGGCTACACCTGCATCAAGGGCCGCCAGCTTATCGAGCAGATCGATCATCCCAGTCGCCTGCAGCAATCGCAAAAGCGCCAGGAGAATGGCGACCACACGGCGATCGCCACCGACCAGGCGCTGGATGAAATTGCCGACAAACTAACGTCCATCCTGGAGCGCTACGGACCGCGCAGTATCGCCAGCTACAACGGCACTTACTCTTACCAGAACTCTGCTGCACACGATGTCACCCGCGCTTTCCACCGTGCCATTGATTCACCTTCCTACTACTGCAGTGTCACCATCGACCAGCCTGCCAAGGTGGCCATCGGTCCCGCTCGCATGGGCTGGTGGAACGGCGGCGCGCACATGTGGAACGATGCCGACGTGGCGCTGATCATCGGCTGCAATACGCTGGTGTCGCACTTTTCCATTCCCGGCGGCATACCCTCTTTCAGCCCGCACAATGCGTTGCGCGAAGGCAAAAAGCGCGGCGTCAAAGTGATCTGCGTAGACCCGCGGGAAACCGAGGTAGCGAAACGCGCGGATCTGCACCTGCAGGTTCGACCAGGCCACGACGCCGCCCTCGTGGCCGCCATGCTCAACGTGATTATCAACGAGGAACTTTACGACCGCGATTTCTGCGCGCAGCATACCGAGCACTTTGAGGAACTGGCGGCGGCCGTTGCGCCCTTTACCGCCGATAGCGTCGCAGCGGCAGCCGGTATTGAGGCGGCTGAAATCGAGCAGGCCGCGCGACTGTTTGGCGCCGGCCCGCGCGGCACGGCCACCACGGGCACCGGGCCCGAGATGGGGCCTCACCCCAACCTGCTGCAGCACCTGGTGCAGGCACTTAACAGCATTTGCGGCCGCTATTACCGCGAGGGCGAACGCATGCCCAATCCCGGCGTGCTCACACCGAACATACCCCGCCGGGCGCAGGCGACCGGGCCACAGCCGCAATGGCTGGAAGGCGCGTTGAAAAGTCGTATCTCACAAGACATTGGCGAGATTACCGTGCTATCGCCCTACGGCCCCAAGGGCGAAATGCCCACGGCAGTGTTGAGCGACGAAATTCTCACGCCCGGCGACGGACAGATACGCGCACTCATCGTGGTCGGCGGTCAGCCGCTGCTGGCCTTCCCCGATCAGGAGAAGACCCTGCGCGCGCTGCAATCGCTGGAACTGCTGGTATGCATCGACCTGAAGATGTCCCCCACCTCCCGGCTCGCCGATTACGTACTGGCGCCCAAGCTCTGCCTGGAGCGCGAGGACGTTACCCTGCTGACGGACATCTGGCATGACAAACCCTACAGCCAGTACACACCGACGGTCGTGGAAGCCGAGGGCGACAAGATAGAGGAGTGGGAGTTTTTCTGGGAGATCGCACAACGCATGGGCGTGGCGCTTGAACTGGACAACGGCGCACTGGACATGTCGCAAAAGCCGTCCAAGTTCGAGGTGCTCAATATCATCACCAAAGGCTCGCGTGTGCCGCTGGACGCTGTGCGTGCCGCAGACGGTGGTACTGTATTCGATGTGCCTGACGTGATGGTGCAGTCGGCCGACCCGGAGACCGCGCAGCGTCTGGAGCTATTCCCGCCGGGCCTGGACGTCGAACTGGCCGCCGCGCTGGACGATCTGCAGGCAGCGGACAATCAAGACTACCCGTTGCTGCTGGTCAGCCGGCGCATGAAAAATACCTACAATTCCACCGGCCCGGAGCTCAGCCTGCTGAAGGCCAAGGGCACGACGAATCCGGCGTTCATCCACCCCGACGAGTTGAAAAAACTGGGGATCAGCGACGGAGATATCGTCGAGGTGCGCTCCGAGCGTGGCGCTATTCCCGCCGTGGCCGCCGCGAGTGACGATGTACGTCCCGGCGTTGTCTCCATGGCGCACTGTTGGGGCGACTCGCCCGATCCGGCGGCCAAAGCAAATGCAAAAGTGCGCGAAATAGGCAGCAACACCAATCGCCTGATCGACAATCGCAAGCACGCGGAAAAGTATTCCGGCATCCCGCGACAGAGCTGCATTCCGGTTGCCGTCTGCAAGGCTTCGTAAGCGCAAGCGGGCACACCTTGCTACAACAACCGCGCGCACACGTCGCACAAACATTTTTCAGGAGGCTGCACTATGAGCAACCCCAGACCGTTTCGTTTCTCAATTCAGTGTTTTAATACGGACTCCCCCGCCAACTGGCGCGCACTGATTCAGAAAACGGAAGATCTCGGCTATTCGACCTTCTTTCTCGCGGACCACTTCCTCAGCGAAGGGCCCGCCCTGGAAAGCACGTTCCACCCACCGCAGTTGCTGGCGGCGGTACCCGCGATGGCCATGGCACTGGAGCAGACCAAAACCCTGCGGGTGGGCTGCCGCGTATTCTGCAACGACTATCGCCAGCCCTTTGTGCTGGCCAAGGAAGCGGCGACGATGGATTACCTGTCGGAGGGCCGGCTGGAGTTTGGCCTGGGTGCCGGGTGGATTCGCAACGAGTACGAAGCGGTTAACCTGCCCTTCGACGAGTTCCCGCAGCGCTTCGAGCGCTTTGCCGAGTTTGTGCATGCCTACAAGGCGTTTATGTCTGGCGAGCCGCTTAACCTCGAGGGCGACTTTATTCGCTGGAGCGGCTTCCACGGCACGCCCGCCCCCGCACAAACACCGCACCCTCCGCTGATGATTGGCGGCGGCAGCAAGAAGATTCTCGAGTTTGCCGGTGCAGAGGCGGATATCGTCAGCCTTAACTTCAACAACCGCGCCGGTATGCTGGGACCGGACGGGATGAATTCCGGCATGGCTGCCGCCACGGCAAAAAAAATCGACTGGATCAAAACGGGTGCCGCAGGCCGCTTCGACGATATCGAACTGGAAATCGGTGCTTACAACACCATCATCACGGATCACCCGGAACCCACGGCCCAGGCGATCGGCGATGCACTGGGCATGAGTGGCGAAGACATTCTCAGCCATCCGCACTGCCTGATTGGCAGTGTCGACTTTATCTGTGACGAACTGCAGCGCCGCCGGGAAACTTACGGCATTTCCTACATTGCGGTGCTGGATGACGGCCAAAACAACATGGTGGAAGCGTTCGCCCCGGTGGTCGCGCGGCTCGCGGGCAAGTAGAATGCGCCCGCTTCCAAAAGATTCCAGTTGAACCGGGCAACCGCCCCGCTACTTTCCACAACCATCCGACGAAACTCCGGAGACACACAATGCTGAAACTTTCCGACCCCACCCTGCTGCGCAATCAGCTTTACATTGACGGCCAGTGGTCGGATGCCGACAACGGCGCCACGATCCCCGTATTCAACCCGGCAACCCGGGAAGAGATCGTCTCCATTCCCAGCGCCGGCGCTGACGAAACACGCCGCGCCATCGAAGCGGCTGACCGCGCCTTTGCAGGCTGGCGCAAAGTTGTGGCCAAGGAGCGCTCCGCGATACTCAAGCGCTGGTTCCAACTCATCATGGACAACCAGGAAGACCTGGCCCGGCTGATGACCGCTGAACAGGGCAAGCCGCTGGCAGAATCCCGTGGCGAAGTGGCCTACGGCGCTGCCTTCGTGGAGTGGTTCGCCGAAGAGGGGCGCCGTGTCTACGGTGACACCATCGCTGCCAACAATCCCAACCAGCGCATCGTAACCCTGAAGCAGCCGGTCGGTGTTGTCGCCGCCATTACACCGTGGAACTTTCCCATCGCGATGATCACGCGCAAGGTCGCCCCTGCCCTGGCTGCGGGCTGCACCATTGTTCTCAAGCCGGCGACAGAGACGCCGCTGTGCGCACTGGCCCTGGCGGAACTGGCAGAACGTGCCGGCGTGCCCGCGGGCGCCTTCAGCGTGGTGGCGGGGAACAACGCGCGCGCCATCGGCGGCGAAATGACCGGCAACCCCATCGTGCGCAAACTGACGTTTACCGGCTCCACCGAAATCGGCAAGGTGCTCATGGAGCAGTGCGCGGGCACGGTCAAGAAGACCTCGATGGAACTGGGCGGCAACGCGCCCTTCATCGTGTTCGATGACGCGGATCTGGATGCCGCCGTGGCCGGGTGTATGGCGTCGAAGTTTCGCAACGCAGGGCAGACCTGTGTCTGCGCCAACCGCATACTCGTACAGGAAGGGGTGTTTGACGCTTTCTCGGCAAAGCTGGTGCAGGCGGTTGAGGAACTCAAGATCGGCAACGGCGCCGACGAGGGTGTGACCGTGGGCCCGCTGATCAACGACGACGCGTTCGACAAGGTGTCTTCGATCCTGAACGAGGCCACCGCAAAAGGCGCGAAGGTTTTGACGGGTGGCGCGAGCGACAAAACCGACGGCGTGAATTTCTTCAAACCGACGGTGCTGGTCGACGTGGATGACAGCATGGAAGTCTACAACGAGGAAATCTTCGGCCCCATCGCGCCACTGTTCAAGTTCGCCACCGAGGAAGAAGCCATCCGCATCGGCAACGATACCCCGTTCGGGCTTTCGGCGTACTTCTATGCCCGCGACATCGGGCGCGTCTGGCGCGTCAGTGAGGGGCTGGACTACGGCATCGTCGGTGTCAACGAGGGCATCATTTCAACCGAGGTCGCCCCCTTTGGTGGCGTGAAGGAGTCCGGCATCGGCCGCGAAGGGTCAAAGTACGGCATCGACGACTACCTCGAAATCAAGTACCTGTGCATGGGCGGTGTCAACGACTGACGCCGGCCGGGGCCGGTATGCGGATGCAACCTGGCGACACACTATCTGCGACCGGCATTGCGGACAGCGGCGCCGGGCTCGGGTATAATATCACTTGGCCTGATTTAATCAGTCCTGTTTGTTTTTATTGATGCCTTAGAGGCGCGCGCAGCGTATGTCCGATAAAAAGCCGAAACCCGCCAAAAAAAGCGCTAAAAGTGATCGGGCCACAGACGATGTGAGCTGGCAGGCGCAGAAAAGCGCGATGACCCGCGATCGCATCCTCGACGCCGCGATCAACTGCTTCATCAACCTGGGCTACACCAACGTCACCACCGCCAAGGTGGCGCAGTTTGCCGGGGTCTCCCGCGGCGCCATGCTGCACCATTTTCCCTCCAAGACCGAGCTGATACAGGCGGCGGTCGAATACCTGCACGACAAACTGCTACAGGATTACACCGAGCGGGTGAATGCGATTCCCGCCGGATTGAAAGGCGCAGCGCGCCGCCGCGCCGGCATCGAGGCCTACTGGGATCACCTGGTAGGTGACCTGTTCGTCGTGTACCACGAACTGTGCGTGGCAAGCCGCACCGACCCGGAGTTGCGCTCCATCCTGGAAAACTCGCAGCAGTTGTTTGAACAACACGTGCGCGAATCGAACGAGGAACTGTTCAACGAGTGGACAGACCGGGAAGACCGCTTTTTACTGGCCATGGATGTCACCAAGTTCTCCATGGAGGGCCTGGCCGCCAGCCAGCTGATGACCAATCGCGAGGCACGGGTCAAACGATTGATCAACTATCTCGCGGACAGGCTGGAGGAGATTTTCGAGGAAGGGGAAAGTTCTGCCATCGGCCGTCATTCCAACGGCGCGTGACACATTATCTCTGAGCGCAAGCCTTGAACACCAACTGGCGACTGGGGCTTACCTTTGCACTGGTCACCGCGCTCATGTGGGGTCTGCTGCCGCTGGCACTGAAAGGCGTGCTGGGGCATATGGATCCCATCACCATCACCTGGTACCGCTTCTCTGTCTCTGCCGTGATCGCCCTCGCCTGGCTTGGCCCCCGCTCACTTACCCAACTGCGTAACCTGTTCCGCGCCGGTGCATTGCCCTGGAGTAGCCTGCTGGTCTTCGGGCTGCTGGGCAACTACCTGCTGTATATCATGGGGCTGGATTACACCAATCCAGGCGCGTCGCAGATACTGGTGCAACTCGCGCCGCTCATGCTGTTGCTGGTCAGCGTGCTGGTGCTGCGCGAGGACTTTCATTACCTGCAATGGCTTGGCGTTGCCGGGTTCACGGTCGGCCTGGTGCTGTTTTTTCACCAACGCCTGAGCAACACCGTGGAAACGGACGAACGCTATCTTGCCGGTGTCGGCTTCATGTTACTGGCGGCCATCGTGTGGACTGCCTACGCCATCGCGCAGAAAAAATTACTGCTGACGTTTCACGCCAAAGACATCCTGGTGCTTCTCTGTGTGGGAGGCAGCCTGCTCCTGCTGCCGTTTTCTGAACCATCGCAGGTTCTGCAGCTGGACCGGGTGCAGCTTGGGTTACTGCTGTTCTGTGGGCTCAACACGGTCATCGCCTACGGTGCATTCGGCCTGGCCCTCAGCTACTGGGAAGCCTCCAGGGTCAGCGCCATCGTGCCGCTGACGCCCTTGCTCACGTTGTTGTTTACGTGGATTCTGAGTGAGTGGTTTGGCCTGGCTATTGCCTCGGAGCCGCTGGACGCGCTGGGAATCCTGGGGGCGTTAATGGTAGTCACGGGCTCGGCGATGGCAGCCCTGCCGCGCAGGCAGCAGTAGCGATCGCCCGCGCTGGTCTTGCAGGTTACCCGTTTACTCGCGATCAGGCGGCGCCAGCCGTGGCCTCGGAAAACCGGGTGAGATGATACGTTTCGTCGCCATACAGCTTGCTGAGTAGCAGCAGGCGCTTGTAGTGGTGCCCCACACTGAGCTCGTCCGTCATGCCGATGCCGCCGTGCAACTGCACAGCCTCCTGCGAGACATAGCGGCCGGCATCGGCGACTTTGACTTTCAACGCGGCGCAGGCTCCGGTTGCCGCATCACTGGCCTCCGCTAACTGGATGGCAGCGTTAAGTAACAGTGAGCGGGTTTCTTCGACCTTGGTGTACATATCCGCCATGCGATGCTGCAGCACCTGGAACTTGCTGATGGGCTGGCCAAACTGGTTGCGCGTACCTGTGTATTCCACGGTCGCCTGCAACAGCGACTGCATGGCGCCCAGCGCCTCACCGCCTATCGCGATGATTGCGTAGTTGATTGCATGGTTGATCGCGCGTTCAATAACGGCCTGCCCCTGCCCCGATTCACCGAGGAGTTCGGCGGCAGCCGCTTCGAAGGTAATGTGTGCGCCCTTACTGCCGTCGACAGCCACGAAGGGCTCGCGACTGACACCGTCAGCCTGCGCATCGACAAGAAACAGCTCCGGCCCGGCCGCAGTCGAAGCCGACACAATCAATCGATGGGCACAGTGCCCATTGAGTACTGCAATTTTCTTCCCGCTTAAGTGCCAGGCGCCACCGTCGGCAACAGCGTGTGTCGCAACATTCAGCAGATCGAAATCAGAGCCGCGCTCGGCAAACGCAAACGCCCACTGCGTGCTGCCGTCGATGATGCCGGGAATCGTCTGGCCCTGCTGCGCTTCGCTGCCTGCGTGTTGCAGCAATGCACCGCAGGTCACCACGGTGTGCAACCAGGGTTCGCGCACCATCCCCCTGCCCAACGCTTCGGCGACGACCATAATGTCCAGTGGGCCACCATTGAACCCGCCGTGCTGTTCCCCGAAGGGCACTGCCAGCCAGCCCAGTTCGGCGAACTGCGTCCAGGCAGCCGGGTCAAATGCCAGCTCCGTATTCACCAGTTGCCGGTGGCGATCCACGCCGCAGTGCTCGGCGACGTACTTCTCTACGCTGTCGCGCAACAGTACCTGTTCTTCACTAAGGGAAAAATCCACCTGCCGTCTGCCCTGCCACTGCGATAAGAAAGAATAGGCCTGACCCGATGCAACGATTCGGCTCTCACCCACAGCGCCAACGGCGCGAAATCATGCTAGCAAAGGGGTTATTCAAAAACAATCAGGCGATACTGTTTTATTTGATTCGGTGATGAAATAGACTCGATAGCCCCGCCACATAATGCAGGCACAGCGCCATGGCACGACTGAACCTGAGTGCAGACGACCTTCTCAGCACCACGCGCGCAGTGCGCAAACGGCTGGACTTTGACAGGCCCGTGGCGCTGCCGCTGGTCCAGGAATGCCTGGAACTCGCCCTGCAGGCCCCCTCCGGTTCGAACGCCCAGGGCTGGCACTTTGTGGTGGTGACCGACACAGACAAGATCACCCGCATCGGGGAACTGTATCGCGACGCCTTCGACGAGTACGTGGTCGGGCCAAACAAACCCACGGAACAACACAAGGACGATCCGGCCATGGCGGCCGTTCAGCAGCGGGTGCAGGATTCCGCGCGCTACCTCGCAGACAACCTGCACAGGGTGCCGGTGATGTTGATACCGTGTACCGTCAGGCCAGAAACGCCAACGCCGCTGGCGGTGTCGGCGGCGGTGTTTGGTTCGATCATCCCGGCAACGTGGAGTTTTATGCTCGCGGCGCGCGAGCGTGGACTGGGTACGTGTTGGACCACACTGCACCTGACACAC
>JAUHYL010000104.1 GCA_030426545.1 Gammaproteobacteria bacterium | reverse complement strand
TCCTCGTCCAGTATCGGCCCCAACACCAAACCTGGATTGATACTGACCAATTCCAGCGGGCGCTCCCCGTCCAGCGTGGCAACAAAGTCCCAGGCGGCGCGCTCGGCGATGGTTTTGGATTTTTCATAGGCGCCGATGGCCCGGGTGGTGATATCTGACCAGGTGTTCTCGTCAAACACCTGGTTGCGGTCGTGTCCATACACGACGGCGGCCACCGAGGAGGTTAACACCACGCGCTCAACACCCGCCTCAGCCGCAGCGCGAAGTACGCGCAGTGCGCCATCCCTGGCGGGCACTATCACCTCGCTCTCATCGCGCGGGGGAACACGCGGCAGGGGGCTGGCAACGTGGTGGACGAACCGGCAGCCTGCAACCGCCTCGGCCCAACCCGCGTCCGAGGTCAAATCTGCGGCAACCAGTTCCAATCGCTCCAGGGCGGATTCTCCCTCCGCGACATGCGGCAGCAGACTGGTGCGCAACTTTTCCGCGCGCTCGGCTGAACGGGCCGTGCCGCGCACCCGGTAGCCAGCGTCCAGCAACTGCACTACGCAGTGCTGGGCGATAAACCCGGTGGCACCGGTCACCAGTACCAGATCACTTGAAGAACTCATCGCTCACCTCCGGCTGTTTGCTAAAGAACGGATGTCGCTCAACCATCATCGCTGCGTCGTTGATGATCGGCAAAAGTGTTGCGCTTGCCGGGCGCCCGGCGTCGTTCGAGTAAGGCTCACAGCCAGGCCTCCCTGCAGTTCAATTACACTGTTCGGTGCAGGCGATACATCTCGGCAACATAACGGGTTACAGGTCGCTTCTGCCAGTCGTCAATATCCTGCGCCAGTTTTGGGGGCAGTTGCAGGCCACCGTAGGTGGGATGTTCCGGCGCCATCGCCAGGGGAGCAAGCAAAGCGGCGGCACCCAGGTCCACGCGCGAGAACGCATCCCCTACGAGGTAGTGGCGTCCGTCGCTGAGCAATGTATCCAGCCAGTCGAGATGTTCCAGGACGATATGCCTGGACTCCTGCCCCTGCTCAGGACCAAGGTCCATTTTCTCCACCATGGCGCCGACAATAATCTCCCAGGCGTCCCGAACAAACTGCGCCTCCTCAGCAGGCAGGCCATCGGCAAAAATGGGCAATACGGTTTCGGGACGGTCAACCAGTGCCTCGGAGTAGTACATGCGCCGCACATGAACGCCGAGCACTTCGTTTAATCGGCTTTCCATTTCGACTGCCGCAGACAGGTCGGCAGGTTGCAGGGTTCGCTCACCGGAGGAAACGCCCTCCGCCCACTCGATGATCTCGTGTGAGCCCTGGATAACACTCTCGTCGGTCACGAGAACGGGGAGTGAGGTGCCCGCTGCCCCCAGCCTGGCGGTCAGATCAGCGTGCATACCCGGCGCTACCGCGTGCAGTTCGTAATCCACCTGCAGATAATCCAGCGCCCACCGGGCTTTTTCACAATAGTGGGAGATCGGAAAGATATAGAGCTTAGGAAGCGGCAAGGCGGTTTTCCTGAGCGGTGCGGGCTATCAGTTTACTCCCCCTCTGGCGTCCGGGTCTACGCCCACCCGAAGTCCCGTCTGGATTCGCCCTCCAGGCACAGGAAACTGCGCGCACCCAGTGACCGGCGACACACCCACCAGTGTTTTCATTTAGGTGCCGAAACAGTTATGCCACTTCGGGATCAAACGTTATTTCCATTTCCTTGATGCCATTGACGAAGAAGTCGCGCATGTACTTCACGGGCTGGGCAAACTGGGGGTTCCTGAGGCGAGGTATAATTTCCTCGAACATGATCTGCATTTCCATTCGCGCCAGATGCGCGCCGAGACAGAAATGTGTACCAATGCCGAAAGCGCGGTGCTCGCGGGCCAGTTCCGGCATGCGCCTTGCGCGGGTAATATCAAACTGCATCGGATCTTCAAAAATCTTGGGATCCTGATTAATCAGGTGCCAGTGAAGCAGTACCTTATCGCCCTCCTTCATTTCGATGCCGGCCACTTCAGTGTCCTCCATCACTGTGCGACGCATTGCGACAAACGCAGGGTTGTATCGCAACATCTCCTCGCAGGCATCCGGTATCAAACCGGGATCATCAACCAGCATCTGCAACTGATCCGGGTTCTCCATCAATAGACGCATGCCATGCGCGGTGACCGATCGAGTGCTTTCGTTACCCGCCGCAATCAACATCAGGAAAAACAGCTGAAACTCCTCTTCGGTAAGCTTCTCATCCTCTACCTCACTGTCCAGTAGCGACCCAACAATATTCGTCAGGGGAGTCTCGGCGTGTTTCTTGGCAAGCTCACCCGCGTACAGGTAGATGTTGGCGGCAGCTTCCTGTGCGAGCGCGGCAGGATCCTCGCCTCCAATATCTTCATCTTCCTGGAACATCATCTGGTTGGTCCAGGTGAAGAACTTGTCACGATCTTCTATCGGCACACCGCACAGTGCAAGTATCGCCATCAGCGGTAATTCGGCGGCGACCTCCGTAATGAATTCGCAATGCCCCTTACCGGCGACCGAATCGACGATCTGCTTCGCGTACTTTTTGAATGTCGGGTGATAGCTTTCCACCGCTTTCGGCGTAAAGGCGTTGCGCGCTATCCGTCTGAACTTGCCATGTTTGGGAGGATCCATATTGACCAGCATTTGTGTCTGCATGGCAATGGTTTCATCGTCATACTCCATGGGAATGGTCAGTCTTTTCTCGCTGGAAAAAATGGCTGGATGCTTGGCAATATAGTCGACGTGCTCGCGCTCCAGCACCGCCCAATAGGGAATACCCAGCAGCGGATCGTCAATTTTTATGATGGGAGCGTCTGCCTGGTGACGCAATTCCTGCAGTTTCGGCAGGTGGTTGCCCTGCCCGTACAGATCAGGATCAAGCAGATTGGTATATGGGCACTGAGCCATAGATATTCCCCTGGCGCGATGAATGACAATTCAGCATACAATAAGCGCTATATGGTCGGGTTTCCACAGGTAACCCACTTCCTATTGTTCGACGGATGACCGGGTCACTGCAAGCCATGGCCCTGCAGCGCATTCTTCCAGACTGACATTCGCAATTATGGAAACTCAAGCCAGGTCCATCGTGTCACCGCAATGGCCTTTCGACATTCGACGCTTGCCGTTTTACTACGGCTGGATCATCTGGCTGTTTAGCACCGCCGGGATCATTTTCTCCATACCCGGGCAAACCATGGGCATGGCTGTATTTACCGATCACTTTATCGAAGCGCTGGGTCTCAGTCGCACGCAGTTATCCCTGGCCTACCTCGTCGGCACGGTGGGCTCGTCGCTATTCCTGACCCGCGCTGGCCGCTGGTACGACCAACTGGGTGGTCGCGTGATGGTTGCACTGGCGAGCGCACTGCTGGCACTGATGCTGCTGTATATCGCAGTGGCGGACTCACTTGCAGCACGTTTCGGCGGTGGCGTCGTCGTCAGTTTCCTGTTGATTTCCGCGGGCTACTTTGGCGTCCGCTTTCTCGGTCAGGGCGTGCTGACGTCCGCATCACGCAACGTTCTACTGGTCTGGTTCGAAAAACGGCGGGGGTTGGTGAGCAGCGCTCGGGGTACATTCGTTTCCTTCGGATTCGCTATCGCACCCCTTGTTCTCGCCTGGATGATTACCAACGGTGGCTGGCGGGAAGCCCTGTGGGAACTGGCGCTTTGTTGCCTGGGCTTTGCCATTATCGCCCTGTTGCTGCTCCGCGATAATCCGGAATCCTGCGGCGTGTTAATAGACGGGCACAGTCATGACAATCCGCCACCATCGCCTGTCAGCCAGGCCAGCGCCACGCTTCGCCAGGCCACACGAACACCGGTGTTCTGGCTGGCCACATTAAGCCTGAGCATGCACTCCCTGTTTGCCACCGCCGTTACGTTTCACATCGTTTCGATCTTCGCAGAGGCGGGGCGCAGCCAGACCGAAGCATTTGCCTACTTTCTGCCCGTGGCCATCGTATCGACTGTTACCAATCTACTGTGTGGCTGGCTGGTGGATACTCGCTCACTGAAGCCGTTCATGATTGTCATGTTAGCCAGCTTTCTAACAGGCGGGCTGGGGCTGCTTTACCTGGAGAAAAACCTCGGCTACCTGCTGCTGGTAGCAGGGTTCGGTATCGGCGGGGGACTATGGTCGGTCACGTCCAATCTCGCATTCATTCGCAACTTCGGTCCGCTGCACCTGGGCGAGATTACCGGGCTGTGCACCTCGATTATGGTGTTTGCCAGCGCGATTGGTCCTGCGCTGTTCAGCCTCGGTCTTGACCTGACGGGAAGCTACGCTGCCCCACAGTGGTTTTGCATTGCGCTGCTGATCGGGTTACTGGTCTTTGCGGTGGTAGTCCACCAGGAAGAACCGGCTTCCTAGCCCTGGTCGGTCTTGTTCGCGCGTAACGTGGAATCAAATACTGGCTCGTAGTTGTGCCACCGTCCCCAAACTCTTCTACCCCATAAGCGCTTCTGGCGGTTGCGGCCTGAAAAATCGATGCGCGCACAACACTCGAGGGCTATTCTTGATCCTGCCTACCTGCCACCAATTTCAACAGTACGCGAATCTGTAACGCAGATTCCCGGCAGTCAGTTCGTTGGAACAGGAACAGACCTCTTTTTTTCGAGCTTAGCAGGCGCCGTGTAGTACGCGCGGCCATCGTCTACCGCGATGCTGAAGTTCGCGGCCGAACTCGCCGTGATCGATCCCTCATTTTACCCTGCGGTGAATCCCGTGCACTTGATCGCTTTCGGAATCGTCATGGCTGCCTGCATCCCCGCTTGCCTCAAATTCATGTGAGATGTCAGGCATCCGCCCAACTGAACGCGGCGCCAAGCCTTTAGTTCGCAAGCACAACGCTGGAACACCGCTTCGGATCCGTCGGTCTATTTCGGAGGATAAATACCTGCGCCCCACTGCTTCTGCCGGAAATACCAACGTGTGTGAAACGCGTTGGTAAAGTCGGCGCGCCGCACAAGGTGCTCAGAGGCTGTATCCCGAAGCAGATCCCCGTAGTGCGCTTGCAAGGCGCTGGAGAATGCGCTCGCCATCGCGCTCTGGTTCAGCCCCGGTTTGAAGTAAACACCGATCCAGGTTAAGCGCTTACCATCATTCTCGGTGTGAAATTCCACGCGCTCAACGAAATCGTTGGCGGTATCGGGAGCCTCATAGTCAGACGCTTTACCCTCCATCAGCTTGGTGCCCGGGTAGTATTGTCGGATCTGTTGCAAGGGGGTGTTCTGCGTAAACTGCATCAACGGCGCATTGTTCAAAAACCAGGTGAGATGCCGGGTAAGCGCCGCGGCATCGGTAGATCCGGAGAGCGGCTCAGTTGGCATTGCGGAGGTGGGTGCGGCGATAGACGCCACTTCAGCCTGCGCATCCCTTGGGCCCACAACGATGCTCCACTGGGTCTCCCGGCGCGATGTCGAAGCCTCGAGCGTACTTCCATTGGAGTGGTTGCCCACCACCTTGATGTCTCGCTCGCTGATCAGCGCATAATCCTGTCGCCTGGCCGCTGCCGCTATCGCCGCGGCTGAGCTGGCGTCCTTTTTCAACAGGATACGGCTGCTAGTCAGCTTATCTTTATAGACTGAAAAGGCAACGCTTTGCACAAGATCGTTCCCCGTGCGCTCGGTGATATAGGTCACAGAGCCAGCGTCGTAGGTGAGATCGGGGTACTTGCGCTCCAGCGTCGCCAGCGACGTGTCGCGATCAAACTTGAACACCGGGCTCTGCTTGAAGAAGTGATCGATCGGCGCCGCCCAGGCCCTGGCCGTCAACAGGGCCAGAAACGTCCCTAGTATCAAGGCTGCGGCTAGCGAGCGTCCGGGGGTATAGCCAAGCCAGTGCGGCGCAAGGGGTCTGTGTTTATTTTTCATGGTGCAGCTCCAGTCTTTAAGTGCCAATAAAATGCGTCAATGCCTCAAAGCGCCGCATTGCTCACATTCACGCCATGCGGGCACGTGACGTTCGCCTGGCACAGATATAGCCATTATTTTTTCTCCTGGCCTGGGGTGTGCACGAAAATTCCTGGGCGCTTCTCTGCAGCATTCATCGCTGGCGAGCGAATGTAGTGGCGGTGGAAAACACGGTCAAGAGCTATTTTTTTTCGGCGCTACCGAGCGACATAAGTCGCTTTTTCGACTTACCGAAAAATACTTTTTTGCATTTTATTCAGAGCCTTACGAACTGTTTACTCACAACCGAAGCCGGCAGGCGCACAGAATGACGGCGGCCATAATTTGCCTAAAAAGTGGCGGATTTTGTTTGCAATCCCGTTTTCGAAATACCGAATTCCATGCCGCAAAAAGACCAGCGCAACGGTTAAAAAAATTGATCCGAAATCGCAGTGTTTTCGCTTGGTTGCTGATCACTGTATTGCGTAAGATACGGCGCTCGACTGATCGAAAGCCCCACTTTCAATTAGCGAAGAAGACGACTACATCATGGATAGACGCCAGGAGTCTCTAGCTTGAATCTTTACTTGGGTATTACCGTCGCCGGCCTGCTGATCAAACTTTGGGTATCGCGAGGTATCTTCGTCCGGTTTCCCACCTGGCATCAGGGCATCAAGACGGAACTGCTTATCTTCATAGCCGTTTTTCTGATTTATTCCGTGGTACAGATTCTATTGTTCGGGCCCGAGCCCTGGGCAGAGGCCATTGGGCTGGAGCGTATCACTGTCATTCGCTTCTACTATTTCTGGGACGTGGTTGGCCTGGTTGCTGGCGGTTACCTGCTGCTGAGTCTCTTCAACCAGGATTTTCACAAGCGCTGGTGGATAATCGTGCCGCTGGTCTCCCTGATTGGCGTAGGGGGCTATTTCGTAGTCATGACGGACACCATGGTCGCGGGCATTCGGCCCGGGCCCAGGGGCATCATTACGCTGAGCGCTCCTTCCGACTTTGCGTTTCTCGGCCAGGGTCTCGTCTACCTGTTCACCCTGGGCATCGTGTTCGGACTGTTTCGCACCTACCAGCTGGCCAAGTCGAATGACGCACAGATCAGGAACCTCTATGCCCTGGTGGCGGCAGCCGTTTACGACGTCAGCTGTCTGGTTGGTCTGCACTACTCTCTGCCATTTCTTATGGCATCGCGTGGCATCATTTTCTATGTGGTGGTACTGGTGATCATACAGCGCAATCGCTTCCTCGATATCCGTCCAGTCGGCGCGGTCACGGCGGAGGCCAAAACAATGCGCGAATTCTCACGCGTATTTCGCCAGTATGCCGCCGAGGAAGTTGGGCACCGGGAGTCTATGCGCCGACTCGAACGCAGCATGGTCGCGTACAAACTCGGGAAGATTACCCAGTTCAAAGACGGCGCAGGGTCTAGCTTGCCCCAGGTCGCCGAAAGTATGGATGTGAAACTGAGCTCACTGTATGACATTCTCAAACGGCTTGACCTGGACAAGCCCCCAAAGCAGCAGGACGACTGAGCCGGGGCGGTAACCTGCCCCGCCTGAGGCTGCTTCAAGGCCCCTGATGCGCCCGACTCTACCGGGCCATATCGTTACTACACTATCGAGTCCTGCACCCGACTTGGTTCGACGATTCGAATCGGTTTTTTGCCCCGTGCACAGTTCACAAAAGTACCTTTCCAGATATTTTATTTTGTAAATTCACGTATGGCCGTCTGCCTATATTGAAAACCCAACTCATTATTTTTACTGGGCTTTTCCCTTTTTTCGAAGCCTCGAACAGGCGCTACCCCTGATTCGATTCATCGAACAAAAAACCCCTATTGAGTGTCGATTTTGCGTTTTATAGGCTTTCGACATCTGGTGCACCGCATCCGCAGAGTGCGGCCAGGACAATGCAGAAAACTCTCAACTTTCGGGGATAAAAACTATGAAAATTCAGAGGTCAGCGAAGGCCACTCAATCGCATTCACGCTCACCTGCACGACTTTCGAGCGCAATACTGCGTCACCGAGGTCGGCGAGGCATGGGCGCATTCATGATCGCTGTTTGCCTGCCAATCGGGCTGGCAAGTGCCTCCGCACAAGCGATCAGCCTGGGAGGCCAGAACAGTGGCAAGAAATTCGACTACGAGGCCTGTGGAAAAATCGTGGAAGGCAAAACCAAGGCAGCGGATCTGGATTCAATCCTGAAGGGCGAGCCAGTCACCACGGGGAAACAGGCGGGGCGTTTTATTCGTTCGTATCAATATACCAAGGGCGGCGTACTCAGCGGCGTTGGCGCCTTCGGCATCAGCCTGGGTGGCAACAAGGCCACACAGTTCAGCTGTACTGTGACACACAACAGTGCAGGCACTGTGCTGACGGTAGACATGCAGAAAGTCGAAGTCGGAAGTTCCGGCGCGGGAATATAGTCCAACCGGCTCGATAACCCCGAATCCGAGTTTCGGGGGTTCGGGGGCTTGTTTGGTCGGGGACGGAGGAATCCACTTCACTCCCTCCGTCCCCGCCGGCAGTCCCGGGCGAGCCCTGACGCGCCAGGCGAAAGCGCAGCAACAAGCCGTCAGTCGTTTATCGACGTCGTGCTCACAAAACTACCCGGGCGCGCGGCTGTGGCCGCACCACCGGCAAAGGTAGCCTCGCCGTTAACGAAGGTGTAGCGAACGGGCGCCGCCGCGCGGGTCCAGCGCCATGTGTGATCGCCTTTACCCGTCGGCACGTCGTAGACTTTCTCTTTAGGATGATGATCAATCTCATCCAGGTTGAACACCGTTACATCCGCGCGCTTGCCGGGGGCAATCACACCGCGGTCACCGAGTTCGAAATGGGCCGCTAGCCGGCCCGTCTGAATATGCACCGCTTCTTCCAGGCTGAGTACGCCGGATTCCTTTACGAACTGCGTGAACAGCTTGATGTTCTCTCCCGCACCACACATCATCTGGCCGTGCGCGCCCGCATCGGAAACGTTGCCGACGGCCATGGGATCTTTCAGCAGCGCCTCCAGTGCTTCCTGGTCACGCTCGAAGGGCGCAATAGTGACCGTAGAGTCCAGTCCGTTGGCAATAAACCAGTCTGCAAGCGCGTCAGACGGGTGCGCGGCACCGACCTTATCCTGAAACTCTCCCAGCGTAATGTTCACGGGCCCGGTACCGTTCGCCGAGTTATCCAGCGTACAGCCGCGAGGATTGGAGCGCATGGGCGAAAAGCTGTGCACCTCGTTGTCCCAGGAGTGACGGGCGCGCTCACGCCAGCTTTCATCCTGCAACAACGCCAGCTTGTCTTCCTCGGATTCCAGTTGTACCAGTTCATGCCAAACGTAGTCATTGCTCTGCGCAAAGATCAGCGATTGCTTGAGGCTGATAGTCGCGGTAATGGGCACGTGCGCATACGCAGTCCAGTAGTCCCGGCCTTCTGCCTTGAACTGTTCGTGCAGACGGGCGAGCGGCTCGGTAAGCCCAAAGTCTTTCTGGAACTGCAGCGTAGGCAGACCGGCCCACTGAATACGCAGCGGCAGGTCGCCTGCAACTTCAGCCAGGTGCTCTACCTGCTGCGGCGCCTGCAGCGCGCGAAACGTATCCACGATTACCTGCAGCGTCTTGCCCCTGTGCCGTGCCAATACCTCCATAAGCGCACGCCACTCCCTGTCGTCTGCCACCAGGCTGGGGACTGCACGATCAGAGCCGTCATGATCCATCAGGTTGGACGACAGCCCGATGGCTCCCGCCTCGAGCGCTTCTTCCAACAGCGCCGTCATTCGTACGATTTCCTCGTCGGTCGCGACGCGGTCCCAGGCCTCCAACCCCATCACTGCCAGTCGGATGGCGATGTGGCCGACAAACGCTGTGTAGTTCACGCTGGATTGCAGCGTCCTGTCCATGGACTGACGGTACTCGGGCCATGAGCGCCAGTCCCACGGCAACTCACTGAAAAAGGGCTCAGCCGGAATATCTTCAAAGAATGAGAAGATGCCCACTACCTCTCGGCGCACTGCTTCATCATCATGGGCAGGCGCAAGCGAGAAGCCGCAGTTGCCCATGACCGTTGTCGTAACGCCGTAGCCGGGCAATGGATCCAATCCGCCGTCCCACCACAGCGCCGCATCGAAGTGCGTATGTGACTCAATGAACCCGGGGCAAACGATACAGCCCCCTGCTTCGATAACCTCTTCCCCGGGAGCGGGAGACAGCGACGGCGCCACCTCCGCTATCAGACCATCAAGCAAGCGTACATCTGCCGTGTATCCCGGTGCTCCCGTGCCATCTACTACCGTGCCACCTTGAATCAACATGTTGGGCTCCCTGGCTCTGCATTCACAATTAATGCATTATTCTGTTATCTATCTCGCTTTTAGTGAACAATTCGAGCATAAAATTGAATAATCGTGCAATGAAGCAGGATCTTCGCGAAATTGCAGGCATTCTGCTGAAGCTGATTTCCCAGCGCGACGTTGCCGATACAGAGTACGAAGCGGTGGCGGCGTACTTTTATGGAGGGCACGGCGCAGCCGATGCCGCTTCCTTCCGCCCGCTGGCCGACGTCGTGGTCCAGCAACTCCCCAATAACCGCGCGCTGCAGCGCCTGGCGCGGGACAACCGGCGCTACCTGGGTGCGCCCATGGACGCGCCACCGGCGTGGGCGCGAGAGTTCATCGACCGTTACATCGATGGGTTAGGCGCCGAGACACTCTTTTCCCAGCCGATCATGGTTGGCTACGCACCACGAATCAAAGGCAGTCCCTTTGACGTCAATGCCGCCTACCGCGACGGGTTTCCCGGCTGGCTGCTCCTGTACAGCGCTGAAGGCACGGGCCTCGTTAACACAGGCATGCGCCAGGTGGCCATGCAACCAGGGCATCTGGCGCTGTTCGAACCCGGTGCAGTGTTGTCCTACGAGCGCGCCCGATCGAGCACAATGTGGAGCCACTTCTGGGTGACTTTTCAGGCGCCCGCCCACTGGCGCGAATGGCTTGACTGGCCACGGATCGGGCCACAACTGGGGTACCTGGAAACACCCGCGGAAGAACAGCCGCGTATCCGGCAGGCGTTCGAACTGCTGCTGGAAAATTTCACCCATGCTGGACCCATGGCGGTGCAACTCAATCACGCATTGCTGGAAGTAGTGATCCTGCGCTGCAGGCAATTGGCGCCGGAAGCTGGCGGTAGCCGAATTGATCCCCGGGTCGACAAAGCGCGGCAGTTTATCGAGTCACATTACAACGAATCGTTCACCATCGCCGACGTCGCTGCCGCTGCGGCAACGTCAGGTTCCACGCTTGCTCACCTGTTCAAGGCACACACCGGCTCCAGCGTGCTGGGTTGGCGCGACGAGAAACGCATGACGCACGCTGCGAGATTACTGCGCAACACGCAGTGGCCAGTGTCGCGCATCGCGGCAGAGTGCGGCTACGCCGATGCGCCATTTTTTACGCGTACATTCAAACGCTTTATGGGTGTAACACCGCGACAGTATCGGCGCGCCTGAAACACCTGAGGCTGGGGCTGAGGCTATTGTTACCAGCGCTATGCGCGATAGGCCTCTAACACGGGCGCAAACTCGGAGGGCGTGGAACCATGAATCACCACGCCATCGGCGCCATTGTCCAGTTGATTGCGCCACGCCGCCGCGCATTCCTGCGCAGAGCCCGATGCAGCGGGCAGCCATTCCTCGGGGATAAGTGCGCTTATCTCTTCCAACTGTTCCAGGGAAGCAACGCTGTCGATGCCTCCCGGCATACTGGCCACCGTCTCATTGGCGCGGAACGCCTCAAGTACGGCGGGGTCCCAGTCGTTCAGTGCAATGAGCAGTTCGGCATAGCCGGGCGCCTGCATGTAGGTCGCCATGCGCGCGACAAATTTGCGCAGATAGTCTTCCCGGTCAGGATTTAGTGCAGTCGCCAGCACCGAGTAGATCTTCACGTCGCCGGGGTCGCGGCCCGCCTGGACAGCGCCCTCCTCGACCAGCGCTTTCGCCTTGCGCAGGCCCGCATCGGTGATAAAGGTGTGCAGGTGTACACCATCAAAGTGCGCACCGGCAAAGCGCAGACTACGCGGGCCAAAGCCGACAAAGTGAATCGGGATCGTCGCGTTCATCCAATCGCCCATGCTGAGATAGGGCAAATTGCCCATCGCGCCATCGTGGCCCATCACTTTTTCACCGCGCCAGAGGCTACGCAGTAGCTCGAGACCCTCGATCATGTGACTGTTGGAAACACCATCGAGCCCCATCAGTTGGTTACGTATCCCGATACCACGCGCCAGACCCAGCTCGAACCGGCCGCCCGACAGATAGTGCAGACTGGCGCACATGGTCGCCAGCACCATGGGATGGCGGGTGTGCAAGTTGGTCGCAGCCGTGGCAACACGCAGGTTCCGGGTAACCGCCAGGGCGGCGGAACAGATCACCCCGGCATCCTTGACGTCAAAACGTTCGGAGAGCCAGACTTTGCCCAACCCCAGCGATTCAGCCTGTTGCGCTTCTGCAATCGCATCGGCCGGCGTGGTGGTATGACCGGGGAGAAGATAACAACTTAACTCGGGAAACGGTATTGAGTCTGCCATGGACAATCCCTCATTTTCAGCACACACGTGGCGCGCAACTATACGTGAAGCCCGAATCTTCGAACAGCACCCGCGCCGCTGTCGCGATGGTGCGACAAAATCGCGACAAGCTGAACCAGCCTCGGGCCGCATTGTTATCAAATCATGGCCTGCCGTGTCATACGGTTTCAGAGCGGGATAATCGTTTGCTCTCGAAGCAGGTTTGTACAGAAAGATACCAAAGCGCTATTCCACAAAAATGCGTTCCGAATGCACAGCCTGGTCGTTGACTTCACACGCGCTGTTATAAAGACTACAGGCTCCGCGGCTAAAACAAACTAACAATGGCTCTTTCCGCATGAAAGCATCTTCATCACCTTTCCTCCACCTGCTGGCAGCCTCGCCTCTGCTGCTGGCTTTGTCAGCGCCCCCGGTCGGCGCGCGAGAACTCGAAGAGATTCTCGTATCGGCGCAGCGCATTGAACAGAACCTGCAGGATGTGCCGATTTCGATGGCGGTGGTTGGCCGTGAAG
>JAUHYL010000103.1 GCA_030426545.1 Gammaproteobacteria bacterium | reverse complement strand
CCGGCCGCTTCCACCCGGTGGACATTCTGCTGACCTACGTGCCGACCTACCTGTTGCTGGTTGCCCTGGGTTGCAACGCGGAGCTGCTTGCGTACTTCGGTGTAGTCACTGCAATTCATGGCCTCTTTCAGCACAGTAATATGCAGCTCAAACTGGGTCCGCTCAACTGGATCTTCAGCATGGCGGAACTGCATCGCTGGCATCACTCGCGCACGATTGATGAAGCGAATACCAACTTTGGCCAAACGATCAGCGTTTGGGATTGGGTGTTCGGCACGCGTTTTCTGCCGGCGGACCGCGAGCCGCCGCGCGATATCGGTATCGCGGACCTGCCCGATTTCCCGATGACCTGGTGGGCGCAAATACGGGCGCCTTTTCGCTGGTCGCGAGTAAAGCGTGAGAGTGCGGGCAGTTAAACCGGCCGACGTTCCACCGCGTTACATCAGCCGTTAAGCTGAGCTTCCAATTTTGAACACGTCCGGGCGCGATCGCCAATTGCTGGCGGCCGCCCCGGTTTATTCCGGAGTTTCTTTGCATGAGTGATTCAGTAAAAACCGCGGGTAACCTCACCGGGTACTCGGTACTGGTGACCGGTGGCGGCACGGGCATAGGTGCCGGTTGTGCCGCGGCATTGGCGGCAGACGGCGCGGCCGTGACCATTTGCGGTCGCCGCGAAGAGGTGTTGGCGGCAGCTGCGGAGAAAATCAACGCCGCCGCGCAGTTTGGCGGCAGCGTTCAAACCGTGACCGGCGACGTCACCGATGAGCAGGGTGTTAAATCGATCGTGGAGCGCGCCCTGGAGCCAACGGGCAAGCTTAACGGTTGCGTGGCAAATGCTGGCGGCGGCGGTTCGCTGGCCGGCTACGAGGACATGGACACCGAAGAGTTTGTGCGGGTCATGAACCTCAATGTTCTGGGCACCATGCTGTGTATCAAACATACACTGCCGCACATGATTGCGGCCGGCGGCGGTTCCTTCATCGGCATGTCGTCACTGGCCGGGCATGTCACCCACCGCTGGTTCGGTGCCTACCCGGTGAGCAAGGCGGGTATTGAGGCGATGATACGTAATGCCGCCGATGAAAATGGCCCGCACAAGGTACGCTTTAACGCCATTCGTCCCGGTTTTGTTGCCACGGAGATGATGGATATGATCCCGCGCGACGGCGAGGTGTATGAATCCTACATTAACAACACGCCCATGGGTGATGTGGGGTACCCTGAAGACATCGGCCAGCTGGCGCGCTTTCTCATCAGCCCCGAATCACGCTGGATTACCGGGCAATGCATTAATGTGGACGGCGGTCACTCGCTGCGCCGCGGCCCGGATTTTACGTCGTTTAAAGGCTGAGCAGACATCCGTTGCCTCGAGCGTGGCCGGCAAGTGTTGACCGCGTCACAGACTGCGCCGACTGACGGGGATAGCAGGGTGCGTGATGCGGCAGCATTTTTTATACTGTGCGCTGAATCTGAAGGGGCTGTATGACTATGACGACTGTGCGTTTACTACTGGCAATCTCGCTCGGGCTTTTGCTCGCCGCCTGTTCCAGCCCTTTCAAGGAAGGTTTCTACGAGCGGGAATTCGCCGCGTACCTGCCCAGCGAAGACCCGCTGGTCGTGGCCTATTTTGAGCAGGCGCTGAACGATAGCGGCCTGGCCTACCGTCGCGATGCCGATGGCAGGTTCTCGGTGCTGGATCATACCCAGGATGACGAACTGGAAGACCTGGCCAGCGAGTTTTCAGGCAAAGTCATTTCCAAGCGCATGATCCCGGTAGAGCGTGGCTGCGCTGCGCAGGCCATGCAGACTTACCTGCGTCGCGAAGATGTGATCTACGTGGTGGTGCTCGATGAAAGCAATGGTGCGCTGTTGCAGATGAGTGAAGCTGACTTTATCAAGCACGAAATTGAAGAGCGCTGGGCGGCTTTCCAAGAGGCCTGCACCGAGAAAACGAGCAACTAATCACGGGCCGGTGGCGCGCCTGCGGCGCGTGGAAAGGCCGTGCTTGCGCACCAGTCCACGCATCTGGTCGTAGCTGAGTCCCAACGCCTTTGCGGCACGACGCTGATTGTGCCGGTAGCATGCCAGCGTGTCCCGCAGCAGGTCTTTTTCCACCGTTGCAATGTGGCTGTGAAAGTCGGTTACCGGCGCGCCCGCACTCTTACCTTCCGTTTCGCTGGCCACATTGGCGTCGGCATTCTGCATGATTTGATCAGCAAATGGGGGCAGAAAAGGATCGACGATAATCTCGTCTACTGGCATCGAGGCATCGCCCCAGCGATACAGTGAGCGCTCTACTGCGTTTTTCAGTTCACGCACGTTGCCCGGCCAGGGGTGTGTATCCAGCGTTTCCAGTGCGCGTTGCGTGAAGCCCGGAAAAACTTCCCAACCGAGTTCGGCACACATACTCAGGGCGAAGTGCTCTGCCAGTTCTCGCACATCGCCCTCGCGCTGGCGTAAAGCGGGCAAGTGCACAACGTCAAAGCTCAGCCTGTCCAGCAGGTCGGCCCGGAATTCCCCGTCGCGCACGAGGTCGCGCAGGTCTGCGTGCGTGGCGGCGACAACGCGCACGTCAACGCGCAGGGTTTCCTGCCCGCCCAGACGCTCGAACTCCCCGTACTCCACCAGTCGCAACAGTTTTTCCTGCAGGCGCATTGACATGGTGCCCAACTCGTCGAGGAACAGGGTGCCGCCGTCGGCGCGTTCAAAGCGCCCGTGATGGGTCTTGGTGGCGCCGGTAAAGGCGCCGGGCTCGTGACCAAACAGTTCGGATTCCAGCAGGCTGTCGGCGATTGCGGCGCAGTTCACCTTGACCAGTGGCGCATCCCAGCGGCCGGAGAGAAAGTGCATACGCTGGGCAACCAGTTCCTTGCCGGTGCCGCGCTCGCCAACAATCAGGACGGGGCGGTTAATGGGCGCCAGGCTGGACACGTGCTCGAGGGCGTCGGCCAGGACCTGGGAGTTACCGATCATGCTTTCCTGTTGTCTCATAGGTCAAATATACCATTTAAATAAGGTACATAAAGCCTATAAAAGGTTCAAAACACCAATTATGTGAGCAAAAGTTGTCCTTATTCGCCCGGTTTGATCAAAAATATCGTTGAAAATCAGCGGGATGCAGTCTCTGGCACGCTTCCTGTATTGGTAAGCGTCAGTAGCGGTAGAGCAAGCGGCCGCAAGGCGCTTTGCAAGGCTCAACGCAGGAACTAACGCGATGCTGAAGCAGTGAAAGGAGGGCGGGCAATGATCGGATGGGAACAGCGCAGGCTGGTATACACCGCACTACTGATCGCCTGCATGGTGATTGCCCTCGGCGCGGGCTACGTGGTTGGCCTGTGGAGCTTTGTCCAGGTGGCGGTGATGATCGAACTGGCGAACTGGCTGGCGCAGCATCGAACGGATTTCAGGAATCGACGCGGTTAGTCGCAGACACGGACCGCAGTTAACACAGCAGCTTTTCAGCAGCACAATTTTCAGTAACAGGAGAAGTACCATGGGCATATTTTCCCGCATGACGGACATCATCAACTCCAACATCAATGCGATGCTGGATCAGGCGGAAGACCCTGAAAAGATGGTGCGCCTCATCATCCAGGAGATGGAAGACACGCTGGTGGAGGTGCGCAGCTCCTCGGCGCGGGTCATCGCCGACCGCAAGGCCGCCACGCGGCGTCTGGAGCAGGTGCGCGAGGAGGCCCAGAGCTGGGAGCGCAAGGCCCGCCTGGCAATTGCCAAGGATCGCGAGGACCTGGCCCGCGCCGCGCTGCAGGAAAAGCGCGCCATCGAGGAAGAGATCGCGGTGGTTGAGGCGGAGCTGGCCACCACGGATGAGCACATCAATCAGCTGAATGACGAGGTGGCCCAGTTGCAGTCCAAGCTGGACGATGCACGCGCCAAGCAGAAGGCCCTGCTGATGCGCGGCAAGACCGTGCAGTCGCGCATCAAGGTGAAGCGGCAAATGCAGCGCGAGGCGCTGGACAACGCGTTCCACCGTTTCGAGCATTTTGAGCGCCGCATGGATACCCTGGAGAGTCAGCTGGAGGCAATGGACGTCGGCCGCGATGTTCCCCCTGACCTGGCCGCGCAGATCGAATCGCTGGAAGATGACGAAAATCTCAACGATGAGCTGCAGCGCCTGAAATCCGAAATGAATGACGCGGGTAAGTCGGCGGCTGGCAACGATAGCGCCTGAGCTCGGCCTGATGACCAACCCCTGCCGACACTCACCCACTATACTGGTGGACAAGCGCTGCCCGGCGCGGCCACCTGAGGAAGGAATGAATGGAATTCTGGAAGTTTATGTTTGTGCCCACCATCCTGTTTCTGACGGTGGTGGCGCCTATCTGGATCACCATGCACTACCGTAGCGTCAATCGCTCCTCGCGCAGCCTCAACGAGGAAGATCGCGAGTCTATCGAACTGATGCTGGAGACCGTGGATAAACTCACGGATCGTATCGGCACCCTCGAAGCCATCCTCGATGACGACCATCCTGGCTGGCGCGACCAGGTCAAGCGCGCAGAGCCGCAGGAGGAATAACCATGTCACGTCGCTCTCACAAACACCGCTCGCGCAGACGTCGTCGCCATTCCCGACGTCACCGCCACGGGATCTCCGCGTTGTTCAGGGATTTCAGCTACCAGCGTCGACGCGGCTGGGGTTTCAACCTGTATCGCAATACCCGCGATGGCAAGATCGGCGGCGTCGCAGCAGGCATCGCCGATTACTGGGAAATTGAGCACTGGGTATCCCGGCTGCTCTGGATAGTGCTGTTTCTGTTCACCGGCACGCTGGCGTTCTGGCTGTACGTGGGCGCGTGGATTGTGCTGGCGCCCAGATCGGCCGCGCACGCAGCGTCTGGCGAAGCGGTTGAGGATGCCGAGTACGAGGAAGTGGACATTGACACCGAGTACGACGAGATCCGTCACCAGCATCGTCCGCGCAAAGTTTTTCGCTACGGCGAAAGCACCAGCGTTCGCCTGCAGCGCGCTCGCGAGCGGCTGGACGCGTCACTGCGTCGCGTGGAAGACATGGAGTCCTATGTCACTTCCCGGCGCTATAACCTGAACAAGGAATTCTCGCGCCTGTGAAGCCAGCACCAGTGGCCCGCCTATGAGACAGCTCCTTGCCGTAGTGTCAGTCATCAGTGCACTGGGTGCACTGGTAAAGTACTTTCAATCCAGCGGTAACGAGTACCTGCTGCGCCTGAAGGGTGACGATGTGAAGCGGCAACTGCAGCGGCAGTTGCCCTGGCAGGGCAGCGCTGTTGCCGACCACGGCCTTACGCTGGACAACGCCAGGGTGCGTCTGAATGAAGGCAGCGACGAGGTGATTGTCGGGCTGGACCTGGCGCTTACGTCCGCCGCCAGAGTGGCGAACGGCTCAGGCGGTATCGCCGGGCCGGCATTGACCGGGGTACTCGAGTTTTCCGCTGACGTTGAGTATTGCGCCAGGGAAGGGGCGTTTTATCTCTGCGCGGTGGATGTTCATCACTGCGAGATTCCGCGACTGCCCACGAGCGACGCATTGGTCGTCCGTGCCGCCGTTCTGGCTGAGGTCGAGGCCCTTTGCGCCTGTGCGCCCATTCACACGTTAGTTGGCAGGGGCCAATACCGCGATGGCAGCGAGGCCCGAACAGGTCACCGTCGTCAGAGCTATCGCACAATGCGCTTGAGTGATGTCGCGGTGGTGAATCGCTGTCTGATCATCGCGCTGGATTAGCGCGCCCACATCATCCTGCACGGCACCTTTAACCTAAAGTTAGGGTTCGCTATTATCTGGAGACTATAGCGAGGTCCCGTTGTTCATGTCGCATCCAGAACCCTATGTACCGCCGCCCAGCATGCTGCTGGCATTGACAGAAATTCATCGCGTGGCTGTGGAGTTGTTCTCACTGGGCCTGTCGCGCAAAGCACTGGCGCGGCTCTCACCGCGGGGCGATGGCCACGGTGTGATGTTGTTGCCGGGTTTTCTCGCCAGCGATACTTACAGCGGCGCCATGAGGCGCCACCTGTCGCGGCTGAACTATGAAGTCTACGGCTGGGGGCAGGGCCAGAATCTCGGCCCCCGCGACGGGGTGCTCGAGGCGCTGGAAGAACGCCTGTTGCAAATCGTAGAGCGTCACGGGGCCCCAGTTTCGCTGGTAGGGCACAGTCTTGGGGGGATTTTCGCGCGCGAAGTGGCGCGACTTCACCCGGACAAGGTGCGGCAGGTGATTTCCCTGGGGAGTCCCTTCGGCGAGGGCCGTTTGACGGCGTCGATACCGGCGCGCCTGTTTACTGCCCTGAATCCTCTCGATGAACTGCCGATCGACCAGGATACATTGGCTGACGCGCCGCCCGTACCCACCACGGCCATCTATTCCAAAGGTGACGGCATCGTCAACTGGCAGACCGCCTGGCAGCGTGACGGTCACCCACAGACCCAGAGTATTCAGGTGCGCGGCAGCCACTGCGGCATGACGTTTAACCCCGCTATCTGGTTTCTGGTGGCAGAACTGCTCGCCGTACCACTGCAGCAATGGCGGCCTTACCCGCAGGGCGGCACGGTGTGGCGCATGCTCTACCCGGCAGTGCACGCCTGGTAGGCCAGCGGGGCTGCCCGCACGGTCGCTTGAGCGTTGGCGCCTGCGAGTTGCTCTGGTGAAGTCTGCAGCATTGCAGGTGGCTTTGCTGCACTTTGCTGCAGGGGAGGGCCCGCAGCGCTAGCGTCCGAACAGATCAAACTGGCGCGCATCTCCGGCGTCGAGCGGTGGTCTGAACAGGTCGGTGCGCAATTCCGACTGGCGCTCGGTCGCCAGACCCAGCTTCCTGCACTGCAGCGCAAAGCGCTGCGCTAACAGATCTGCAAAGGTACCTTCACCGCGCATGCGGCTACCGAAGCGGCTGTCGTTTTCGGCCCCTCTGCGACACTGACGCAGCAGGCTCATAACGTGAGCGGCTTTCATTGGGTAGTGCTGCTGCAACCATTGCTGGAACAGGGCGCCGACTTCCAGTGGCAGTCGCAGCAGGATATAGCCTGCACGCCGCGCGCCGTTGTCTTTGCCCTGTTGCAACACCGCCTCCAGTTCAGCGTCATTCAACGCCGGTATCACCGGGGCGAACATCAGCGTCACCGGTATCCCTGCTGCGCTCAGCTCCCTGATCACGGCCAGCCGCGCGCGACCGGAAGCCGTGCGCGGCTCCATGGTTCGTTTCAGCTCGTCGTTCAGTGTTGTCACACTGATCGCCACAGAGCACAGCCCTTTGTTCGCCTGTTCCGCCAGCAGGGCGATATCGCGGGTAATCAGCGAGCCCTTGGTGATGATGGAAAAGGGGTGTTGGCTGCGCTGCAATTCTTCCAGCAGCTGGCGCGTGATGCCCAGTTTCGCTTCAGCCGGCTGATACGGATCCGTATTCGCGCCCAGCGTGATGGGGCGACACTGGTAGCCGGTCTTCGCCAGCTCTCGCTGCAGCAACTGCGCAGCGTTGACCTTGCACATCAGTCGCGTTTCGAAGTCCAGGCCCGGCGACAGATCGTGGTAGGCGTGGGTGGGTCGGGCGTAGCAGTAGATGCAGCCGTGCTCACAGCCCTGGTATGGGTTGATGGAGCGCTCGAAGGGGATATCCGGCGAGCTGTTGCGGGCGATGATTGTGCGTGCGTGGACGGGGCGATACTCGGTGGCGGGCGTCGCCTCGCGGGCCAGTTCAGCGGCATCGCGCTCAGTGTGTGTGGTGTGAAAACGGTTGGCCGGATTGCCGGCAGCGCCGCGGCCCTTGTGGACGCGCGCCTGGTTGACGCGGTTATCGCTCTCTTCCACTGCTTTTCTCACAATGCTTTCGGGGGTAATTCCGTATCATCTATAATACTGTATGAATATACAGTATAGCCTATCGCATTGCGTTGCAAGCAGCTCCCTGCCGAAGTGTTCGAATCCCTGCAGCAACGCGCCTCCGCTACACCGCGCGAGGTGCTATATTTTCGGTTCGTCATCGCCTGAGAGTCACATGGAAAAAATTGCGCCACGGCAGGTATCGCTATTGCCCACATTGTTGCTTCCCATTGGCAGGGCGCTGGAAGAGCGGGGCATTGCTGCTACCCCTTTTTTCGAGCACATGGGAATCAACACGGCCACGCTGGGTGACCCGGATCGACGTATTCCGCGGGAGAAGTTTCATCGCCTGATGAGCGCTGCGGTCGTCGCGACGGGGGATGAGGGCTTCGGCCTGGCTGCCGCCCATCATATGCAACCCCAGGTATTGCAGGCCCTGGGTTTGTCGTGGCTGGCCAGCGATTCTGTACACGACGGTCTGCGTCGCATGTCGCGTTTTGCGCGCTTTGTCAGCACCGGCTTCACGTTAACCCTGCAGGAGGAAGATGATGTTCTGCATGCGTGGCTGGACGGCCCTCGGACATCAGACGAGCCTGTCTGGGCGGTGCTGGATTACGGCCTGGGCATGATCGTGCAGATGTGTCGGCACACCGTCGGGGAACGTCTCGCGCCGATATCGGTGATCCTGGAAAGAAACCTCCCACAGGATGCCGCCCCCTGGCGTGACGCGCTGTGCGATGACATTGCTTTCGAAGCCGAGGCCGACCGGATTACCTGGCGCCTGGAGGACATCGAGCGGCACCTCGTGACGGGTGATCCGCTGCTGGCGCGTGTGACCGATGCGCGGGCCCAGCAGTACCTGGACGGGCTGCTGGATAAAGATGTGTCACGCAGGGTTGCGGACCGAATCGTCTATTTGTTGCCAGACGGGGTCCCCTCGCAGGCACAACTGGCGGCGGATCTGCACATGAGCAGCCGGACGCTGCAGCGCCGCCTGCGGAGCGAGGGCACCAGCTTTGCGCAGGTGCTGCGCGAAGTACGGCTGGAACTGGCGCATAACCACCTGTGTCACTACAACCGCTCCGTGCTGGAAACCGCTTACCTGCTTGGGTTTTCCGAGCCCAGTACGTTTTCGCGCGCCTTCAAGGATTGGACGGGTCTCGCCCCCGCGGACTATCGCGCTCACCACAGCGTGGCGTGAGCATCCATTTTCGCGGGTGTTGATCTGCCTTCTTAGCGCGTACGCCCTGAGGTTATATACTGCTCGCTGATCCATTTATCGGAAACCGGTATGCAAAAGATTCTGGTCATCGCCGACGCGGCCGAAACCTGCTGTGCCACGCCGCGCGGTTTGGAACTGGCAGCCAAATTTGGGATTGATGTCGACGTGGTGGCGTTCGCCTATACGCCCCTGCGCGCCCTGAAGCTGGACGTCGCGAAGGAAGCGGCGGTGCGTAAACGCCTGCTGGCGGAACGCGAGCACTCCATCCAGGCAGAAATTGACAAGTACCAGCGCAAGGGGCAGAAGGTCCGCCTGAAAACCGTCTGGGAAAAAAACATCGACCAGTGGGTGATCAAGCGTTGTAACTCTGGCAAGTACATCGGTGTGATCAAGAGCGGCTCCGGCACCGGCTCGCTGGTGCACACGTCTATCGACTGGCTGTTGTTGCGCAAGTGCCCGATACCGGTATTGCTGGTGGCAAAGAAGCGCTGGCATCGCACCAAGCCAGTGCTGGTGGCCCTGGATCTGGGCACCACAGTCAAATCAAAACAGACGCTGAACAGCAAGATTCTCGGCGTGTCCCGGACGCTGGCGGAAGCGCTGGGTGTCGAGCTGAAAATCATCAGTGCCATCGAGATTCCTACCCTGTTGGCCGATCTCGACCTCGTCGACCCAATCGCCTACGTCAAGGAGGAGAAAGACAAAATGCAGCCGCAGATCACCAAGCTGGCTGCCGCACACGATGTGCCCGAGGAGGCTTTCCACTGCAAACACGGCCCAACCGAGAAGGTGATCGCGAGCTACGCGGCCAACGTGCGCGCCCAGATCGTTGTAATGGGTACGGTGGCTCGCCGCGGCGTCAAGGCCCGTCTGCTGGGCAATACGGCGGAAAGGGTGCTGCAACACATGAAAACGGATGTTCTGGCGATCAAGCCCTGAAATTTTTTTTGGCAGATTACTTGATATCTGTGAATTCGAGACTATTTTAAAGAAAGCATGTGCTTCCCTGCACATGCTACACGTCCCCTGGCCGATGTTTCTGCCCCGAAGCATACGGCTGTTAGCCCGCTTTCATTCTATGAAATGCGGGCTTTTTTATTTATAAATCAAAAACTTATCAACCAAAGCTAATCTTCTACATTTACTTTATAAACTTAAAGTAATTTCTCACGTTTGCATATTCCCCTGTTCACAATGACGTGCTGTGCCATGCCGATGGCGCTGCCGGCCATGTGGTCCTGCCACTCATATCCCTAGAATTTAATCCTCACCACCCCAAAAGGGGCAGTGCCGCAGCACAACGCCTGCGGTCGCCCAATCGTGGAACATTCACTCTCGCAGCCGGTGTGCCCTGCCGGCTGATTGCGAGGATACAGTCCCTACCTTGCCCGGCCCTGGCCGGGCTTTTTTTATCTGCCAGAAACCCCACACCCGATCCCGTCTTCTCTTCAGGCAGCGGCACTGAATGGCCTGACACCGTCAGGCCAACGCCAACCGGCTACCCCCATACAAACGCATACCCTGTATGTATTCACGCAATTGCACCCGCCAAACCGTGGTGTAAACTGCCAGCTCCTTCCGGCCCTGACCGGAACGTGCACCCACGCTTTAATGGAGAGACAAGAATGATCGCCTATACCACAATCGGCGTTGCCGACATGGAAAAAGCCAAAGCGTACTATTCCAGCCTCCTGGAGGACCTGGGCGTCAGCGTACTGATGGACCTGGGCCGTATCGCCATGCTTGGCAGCGGTGACGGAGGGCCCATGCTGGCAGTGTGCACACCATACGACGAAGGCCAGCCCGCACCCGGCAACGGCAACATGGTGGCTATCCCCGCAGGATCTACCGAGAACGTCGATAAGCTGTACGCCAAAGCCCTGGAACTGGGCGGCACTGATGAAGGCGAGCCGGGGCAGCGTATGCCCGGATTCTACGGCGGCTATTTCCGCGACCCCGATGGCAATAAGATCGTTTTCTGTCACCTCGGTTGAGTAGCGGGGCGTAGCCTCAGGACGCGTCTACGCGCGTCTTTTTCAACTCGTAACCCAAACTGATAGCGGGAACCCAAACCAGCTCATGGCCGGCAGCAGCCTTTTGTTATTGCTCGACGATATCGCCACGGTGCTGGACGATGTCGCCACCATGTCCAAAGTGGCAGCGAAGAAAACCGCTGGCGTACTGGGCGACGACCTCGCCGTAAACGCCGAGAAAGTGACCGGCGTCGCCGCCGAGCGCGAACTGCCGGTAGTCTGGGCGGTGGCCAAGGGCTCCTTCTGGAACAAGACCATACTCGTGCCCGCGGCATTGGGCATCTCGCTGGTGGCGCCGTGGTTGATTACGCCCATTTTGATGTTGGGCGGCCTCTACCTGTGTTTTGAGGGCTTCGAAAAGGTTGCCCACGATTTCCTGCATCCCGCCGAGGAAGCGGCTCACGATGAGCAATTGAGGGCGGAGCTGAAGAAGCCCAAAGTCGATATGGTGGCTTTCGAAAAGCGGCGCATTAAAGGTGCTATTCGAACTGACTTTATCCTGTCTGCCGAAATCATTGTGCTCACCCTCGGTATCGTTGCTGACATGCCCTTCGCAACCAAGGTGCTGGTGTTGTGCACCATTGCGCTGGCGATGACGGTCGGTGTGTATGGCCTGGTCGCCGGCATTGTGAAGCTGGACGACGCCGGCGACTACCTGCTGCGCAAGGAAGAGGGCGCCTTGCTGGGTTTTCAGCACTGGTTGGGAGGCAGCCTGCTCAGTTTTGCCCCCTGGCTGATGAAAGCCCTGGGTGTGGTGGGCACCATCGCCATGTTTCTGGTGGGCGGCGGAATCCTGGTGCACGGCGTGCACGCGGTAGCCGAGGTGGTCGAGCAGCTGGCGCACAGCGCGGGCTCAGTCGCGGCGGTAGGGCCGTTGCTGCAGGCAGTGCTGCCCACGCTGGGTAACCTGGTAGTGGGGGTGATCGCCGGTGCGCTGGTCGTCGGCGTGGTGACCCTGGTGCAGCGCGTTCGCGGCACCGCCTGAGCATTCGCTTACGGCTGTTTCACCGGCGGCCTTCTGCTACTTCAACAATGACCCCAGGATTCCGCGGAAGAGTTTGCGACCCACGCTGCTGCCGGCGGCGCGCGCCATACTCTTGAGGAAGGCTTCGCCGGCACTTTCACGCGAGCGGCTGCTCCCTTTTGTTTTGCCCTTGGCCTTGGCCTCGCGAGCGGCCAGCTCAGCTTCCTGCTCGGCCTTTTGTCGCGCCGCTGTGCGTTCGGCAAGGATTTCGTGCGCCGAGCGTGGATCCAGCGACTCCTTGTAGCGCTTCTGGTTGATGTCCTTGTCCAGCACTGCCTTGCGTTCCGCCTCGGTGGCTTTGCCCATGCGCGAGTGCGGCGGTCTTACCAGCACGCGCTGCACCGGGGCCGGGATACCCTTGTTTTGTAGCGTGGACACCAGTGCCTCGCCCACGCCCAGCTCGGTAATCACCGTCGCGGTATCCAGTTCAGGGTTGGTGCGGAAGGACTCTGCGGCAACTCTCACGACCTTGCGTTCTTTCGGTGTGTAGGCACGCAGCGCGTGCTGCACGCGGTTGCCCAACTGGGCCAGCACCGTATCGGGAATATCTCCCGGGCTCTGCGTAACGAAGTACACGCCCACGCCCTTGGAGCGAATCAGTCGTACCACCTGCTCAATTTTTTCCAGCAGTGCTTTCGGGGCGTCCTTGAACAGCAGGTGTGCCTCGTCGAAGAAAAACACCAGGACCGGCTGTTCCGGGTCTCCCAGCTCGGGCAGGTTTTCGAACAGCTCCGACAGCAGCCAGAGCAGAAAGGTTGAATAGACGCGCGGACTCATGATCAGTGTGTCCGCGGCCAGCACGTTGATCATGCCGCGCCCGTTGCGGTCGGTGGCCATAAAGTCGTCCAGCTGCAGGGCAGGTTCACCGAAGAACTTGCGGCCCCCCTCGCGCTCCAGCATCAGCAGGCGGCGCAGGATAGCGTTG
>JAUHYL010000008.1 GCA_030426545.1 Gammaproteobacteria bacterium | reverse complement strand
CTGGTCAGTTCGATGTCATGTTGATGGAAAACATGTTCGGCGACATTCTGTCGGACCAGGGCGGTGGAATCCTGGGTTCACTGGGCCTGATGCCCTCATCCTGCAAGGGGCCCCAGAAGAGCTACTATGAACCCTCGCACGGTAGCGCACCGGATATCGCCGGCCAGAACATCGCCAATCCCTATTCCATGATCGGCTCAGTGGCCATGATGTTGGAAGACAGCTTCGGTATGCACGAGGAATCGAGAAACGTCTGGCGCGCGATGCAGAGTGTCTTTGCCCAGGGCTTCTCTACGCCGGATCTGTCCAAGCCTGGCGCAGGCGTCACCATGATCAAAACCGATGAGTTTGGTGACAAGGTGGTTGAAGCGTTGGCCGCGATGCCAAAGCCCGCTAGTTAAGCTGCATCGCCTGCGATAGATGCGTGTAACGCGGCCCCGGTGGTCCGTCCCGGCCTAGTGCTGATGCCCGGTTCGCAACTGCGACAGCACGCCGTCTCCGGAGTCGCGCTCGTGCCAGAGCAGGTTGATGATGCGCAGCGTGGCCAGTATGGCGGCAAACACCTGGTTGGCATGTAGTCCGCGTGTCTTGTATTCCTGCCCGTCGCAATCCCAGGTGATGACGCACTCGGTCAGCGCGTTGGTGTGGCCGCCCTTGGGGATGCGCACCTCGTAGTCCAGCAGTTCCGGCAGGGTGAAGTCGCGCGATTGCATGATCTTGTCCATCGCGTCGATAAAGGCATCAAAACCGCCGTTGCCGGAACCGGCAGCGCGCTCAACCTTGCCATCCAGTTCCACACGAATGCTCACGGTGGATTCCAGATCCAGCCCGCTGGTGATGGAGCAATTCAGCAGCTTGATGTGATGGTATTCCTTGCTTTCCAACACTTCGGCGATGATAAAAGGTAAGTCATCGCTGGTGATTAACTCCTTGGAATCACCCAGTTTGACGATGCGCTGCAGTACCTTTTTCTGGTTTTCTTCAGACAGATCCAGGCCCAGGGCCTCCAGGTTTTTTGCCAGCGAAGCCTTGCCGCTCATCTTGCCGAGTGCGTAACTGCGCGAGCGCGCAAAGCGCTCGGGACTCAGGCGCGTTTCATACAGGCCTCCCTTGAGGTCACCATCTGCATGGATACCTGCTGTTTGGGTGAACACGTCGGCGCCTACGATGGGCGCATTGGCGGGCACCCGCTTGCCGGAAAAGGCCTCCACCATATTGCTGAGCTGCATGATATAGCTTTCGTCGATAGACAGTTCCATGCCCAACTGGTCCCGCAGTACCACGGCGATTTCTGCCAACGACGCGTTGCCGGCCCGTTCTCCCAGGCAATTCACCGTGCAGTGCACGGAAGAGACACCGGCGCGCACTGCTTCCATCACGTTTGCAGTACCGAGGCCGTAGTCATTGTGCGGGTGAAAATCGAAGTGCTGCTCTGGGTAGCGCGCACACATGTCCTGCAAGCTCTCAAAGACCTCGTAGGGTGACATGACGCCCAGCGTGTCAGGCAGCATAAAATGGTCAATGCCGCTGTCTTTGAGGCGATCCATCATCGCGAACACGTAGTCGCGACTGTCGCGATAACCGTTGGACCAGTCCTCGAGGTAGGCGTTAACGCGCAGCCCCTGGGACTTTGCATAATCCACGGTCCTCAGAATTTCCGTGACGTGCTCGTCGAGATTTTTGCCCAACTGCTCGCGGCAGTGCTTCTCGCTGCCTTTGGTCAGCAGGTTGATAACGCGACCGCCGGTTTCCAGTACCCAGTCTGCACTCAGCTTGTGATCGACGAACGCCAGGACTTCGATGCGCTCCTGGTAACCGTGCTCCTTTGCCCACTGGTTGAGCTTCATCACGGCTTCTTTTTCACCGCTGGATACGCGTGCAGATGCCACCTCGACGCGGTCAACCTTCAGTAGTTCGAGTAGTGCCTTCGCCAGGTTCAGCTTCTCGGCAGGCGAATAGGATACGCCCTGCGTCTGCTCGCCATCGCGCAGCGTGGTATCCATTAGCTGTATATGTCGTTTGTCCGTGCTCATTGTTACGCAGCCATCGCCGTCGCGTGCTTGAGTTGAGGTTGACCGGCGATTATCCAACGATTACCGCCGCATGTACAACACGAACGCCCCCGTCGCCGCTCAACGGCCCCCTATCCTGCAGTCGGTGAATCCCGGGTGCAATAGTACATTCGTGGCTCCCTGAAGCGTCAGTTTGACCTGCCGGTGCACTAACGCCCGTGGCAGGTTCTGCACTATGATAGGAGGCAAGCGCACAGTGCGTTCGCCACTATGCGCTGTTCAGAATATGGGCTACGGGAACGAGTCATGCAGGGGGATATTGTCGCGCAGGGTATTGAGCTCATGGTCTATGGCATGGGGACAGTGCTCGTCTTCCTGACGCTGCTGGTGTTTGCCACCACCGGTATGTCCCGCATGGTAAACCGTTACTTTCCAGAGCCCATTCCCGCTGCCGATACCAGCGGCAGTGCCGACACTGCAGTGGATGCCCGCCTCGTGGCAGTGATCAGCGCCGCGATCCAGCGTCACCGCGTGGCACAGGCTCACGAAAAGCAACCGGGATCCCGCCAGGGGAGTTAAACGCCAGAGAAAGGGACGATTGATGGAAGCCAATACCAAACCGCTGGGTATCACCGACGTCGTACTGCGCGATGCGCACCAGTCGCTGTTTGCGACGCGCCTGCGCCTCGACGATATGCTGCCCATTGCCGGCGAACTGGACGCTATCGGCTTCTGGTCCCTGGAAACCTGGGGCGGGGCGACTTTCGATGCCTGTATTCGCTACCTTGGCGAGGATCCTTGGGAGCGTATCCGCGAGCTGAAAAAGGCCATGCCCAATACCCCCCAGCAGATGCTGTTCAGGGGCCAGAATATCCTTGGCTATCGTCACTACGCCGACGATGTGGTCGACAAGTTTGTGGAGCGCGCTGCTATCAACGGCGTCGACGTGTTTCGCGTATTCGATGCAATGAACGATATGCGCAATATTGAGCAGGCACTGCGTGCGGTGAAACACGTGGACAAGCATGCACAGGGCACTATTGCGTACACACTCAGCCCGGTGCATACCATCGATGGCTGGGTGGAGCAGGGCAAGCGCATTGAAGACATGGGGGCTGATTCCATCGCGATCAAGGATATGGCGGGCCTGCTGTCCCCCTATGACGGCTTCGAGCTGGTCAGTAAGCTCAAGGCCGCCTGCGATATACCGATTCATATGCAGTGCCATGCCACCACCGGGCTCTCTACACCCACTATCCTGAAGTGCGTGGAGGCGGGCATCGATAACGTTGATAGCGCCATCTCTTCCATGTCCATGACGTACGGTCACTCCGCCACGGAAACGGTAGTTGCCATGCTGCAGGGAACCGGGCGCGACACCGGGCTGGATCTGGCGAAGCTCGGCGACATTGCCAATTACTTCCGCGACGTCCGCAAAAAATACGCGCGCTTCGAAGGGTCGCTGAAGGGCGTCGATGCGCGCATCCTCGTTGCGCAGGTGCCCGGTGGCATGCTCACCAACATGGAGAACCAGCTGCGAGAGCAGGGCGCCGCCGACAAGATGGACGAAGTGCTGGAAGAGATTCCCCGGGTGCGCGAGGACCTCGGCTATATCCCCCTGGTGACGCCGACGTCGCAAATTGTCGGCACCCAATCCGTCATCAACGTGCTCACGGGAGAGCGCTACAAAAGCATTTCAAAGGAAACTGCGGGCGTGTTGCGCGGTGAATACGGCGCGACGCCTGCGCCCATGAATGCCGAGTTGCAGCAGCGCGTACTGGACGGTGATGAGCTGATCACCTGTCGTCCGGCTGACCTGCTGCAGCCTGAACTGGAGGCGCTCAGCAGCGAGTTGCACAGGCTGGCCGAGGAGAAGAATATCCAGCTAACGTCCGGGGAAGGGGAGGTGGATGACGTGCTGACCTACGCGTTGTTTCCGCAGATTGGCCTCAAGTTCCTGCAAAACCGCGGCAACCCCGATGCCTTTGAGCCGGCTCCCATCGCCGGCGATGCGGCGGCAGCCCCGACGCCCCCGGCTGCCGCTACCGCCGCGGCGAGTGGCGCGGTTTACACCGTCACGGTAGACGGTCAGTCCTACCGGGTCGAGGTGGCGGAAGGCGGAGAAATAGGCGCCATCGCGCCTGCACCTGCCGCTGGCAATGTGGCCGCTGCGCCTGTCGGCGGCAATGCATTACCTGCACCGCTGGCGGGCAATATTTTCAAAGTGCACGTCAGCGTCGGTGATCGCGTGGAGGCCGGCGATCTCGTGCTGATCCTGGAGGCCATGAAAATGGAGACAGAGGTGCGCGCCACCGCAGGCGGCGTGGTCGCGCAGGTGCATGTGGAAGCGGGCGATGCTGTCTCCGTGGGCGATGCGCTGATCACCCTGGGCTGAACAGGATGGAGAACCTCGCACAGCTGTGGAGTACCTCCGGCCTGGCCCAGATGAGCCTGGGGCAGGGCGTGATGATACTGATCGGCATGCTGCTGCTGTTCCTGGCTATTCGCAAGGGCTTTGAGCCACTGCTGCTGGTTCCCATTGGTTTTGGCGGCATCCTGGCGAATATTCCCGGTGGCGGGCTGGCATACTCTGCCGTGGAAAACGCGCTGTATAGCGGTGATCCACTGCTGTTGGCGGAAATGGCGCAGGTGCTGGGTCTGGCGGAGGTAGAGCAGCTGAAAGCGGGGCTGGCTGCGGCTTCCCTGCACAGCATGACAGCAATCAATGTCCTCGCGCTCGAAGCGGGCTTCTCTGATGGCATGCTATACACCTTTTACAACGTTGCCATTGCCAGTGGCGTGGCGCCGCTGGTGATTTTTATGGGCGTCGGCGCCATGACGGACTTTGGCCCCTTGCTCGCCAACCCCAAGACCTTGTTTCTCGGCGCCGCCGCGCAGTTCGGAATATTTGCGACCGTGCTCGGCGCCGCCGGGCTCACCGCGCTGGGTGTAATGGATTTCTCGCTCGCGGACGCGGCTGCTATCGGTATTATTGGCGGTGCCGACGGCCCCACGGCCATCTACGTATCCAGTGTACTGGCGCCCGACCTGCTGGGTGCAATCGCGGTGGCGGCCTATTCCTACATGGCACTGGTGCCGCTGATCCAGCCGCCGATCATGCGCGCGTTGACGACCGCCGAAGAGCGCCGCATCGAGATGGTGCAATTGCGGCCGGTTTCGCAGCGCGAAAAAATCGTGTTCCCGCTGGTATTGCTGATTCTTGTCGCCCTGCTGTTGCCTGCGGCCGCGCCGCTGCTCGGCATGTTCTGCTTCGGCAACCTGATGAAAGAGTGCGGCGTGGTGGATAGGCTGTCTGACACGGCGCAAAATGCCTTGATCAATATCACCACGATATTCCTCGGCCTGGGGGTGGGGTCGAAACTGGTAGCGGACAAGTTTCTGGATGTCAGCACGCTGGGCATCCTCAGCCTCGGTATCGTTGCTTTCTGCATCGGCACCGCCTCGGGCGTGATCATCGCCAAGCTAATGAACCGTTTTGGCAGTACGCCAATCAACCCGCTGATCGGCTCAGCCGGCGTTTCCGCCGTTCCCATGGCGGCGCGTGTCAGCAATCGCGTGGGTCTGGAATCGAACCCGCACAATTTTCTGCTGATGCATGCCATGGGGCCCAACGTGGCGGGGGTGATTGGCTCCGCTGTCGCCGCCGGGGTGATGATCAGCCTTGTTGGCGGCTAATTCACGTATCTTCAACTGACAGGGAAGCAGCTTCTCATGCACAAGTATGCCGTCACGCTGACGCCGCGCTTTTACGAAACGGATGCCATGGGCCATATCAACAACGCCACCATCGCTGCGTGGTTTGAAGTGGCACGCGTCGGTTTTCTGGATCAACTGGCGGGCAAGGACGTTGCGCTCGCACGGTCATGGATACTGGCCAGCGTGCAGATCGACTTCAAAGGTGAGACCTTTTTCGGCTCTGATGTCGACATTCACATCACCGAGGCGTCCATCGGCAACAGCTCGCTGGCAGTGCACTGCGAGATGCGCCAGGACGGCAGGCTGACGGTGCAGGGCAAGGCCGTGGTGGTGTTCATTGATTTCGACAGCAAGCAGCCGCAGCGGATACCCGACAGCATGCGCGAAAAGCTGGCGTCTATCGGCTAGCGATTGCTGGTGCGCTCTGTCACGCGGAGCCGCGGCTGAACAGGCGGAAGAATGCGTAGGACGGGTCGGCCTCATCGGGCGTTCCGATATGCGACCCTTCGATCATCGGGTGCTGCAGTTGCACCGCCGTGGGATCAATCACCGTTGCCCAGTCGGCCAGTACCGCCCTAGCGCTGAACTTCCAGCACTCCTCACGCTTCTGATACCTGTCCAGGTAGCGGCCTCCGATGACCAGGTCAATGGGCCCGTTGTCGGTAGCGACCTGGTGAAAGGCCAGCACATACACCTCGCCCTCGGCATACTCGCCTTCCAGCTTGATGTTCACGGTTGTCACGTTGTGATGCAGTATCAGCATCGGTTCCTGAATCTGTGGCAGTTGATCGATGAACTCGCTGGCCAGACCTTTGAAAAACGATCCGTGATCATCTGTCGCGTCGGCGTGGTAGAGCGCGCGCATGGCTTCGTGGTCATGCCGGTCCGCGGCGCGGGCATAAGCGTATACCAGTTCGGTAATCGCCTGCTTGTCGAGCAGGGTCTGCAGGCGCGCATCCATTAGTCGCTCCCGGTACGTTTTTGCGGCTTTTTCCCCAGGGCTTTTTGGTAGGCCGTGACGGCTCGGGCCAGCCCGATACGGATGGCATCGACGGTCAGCGCGTGGCCTATCGAAACCTCCAGCAAGCCGGGGATAGTGGCAAAGCGCGGCAGGTTCTGCAGGTCAAGGTCATGCCCGGCGTTGAGTCCAAGGCCCACCTCAGCGGCAACGTCTGCCGCCCGGCGAAACTGCTCAAACACTTCATCCACGGCGGCGCGTTGTTTGAACGCCTGGGCGTAGCTCTCGGTGTAAAGTTCGATACGTTCTGCGCCTGTCGCGGCTGCCAGGCGGATTTGCTCGGGATCGGGATCCATAAACAGGCTGGTTCGAATGCCCATCGATTGCAACTCCTCAACGAGCGCCGCCACACGATCGCCGTCACGGGTAAGGTCGAAACCGTGATCGGAGGTCAGCTGGCCATCCATGTCGGGCACCAGCGTGCACTGCGCGGGGCGCACTTCGCGGACCAGGGCCATAAAACCGGGGTAGTCGCTCACGCCCTCGCGATCGCTGTGGCGCGGCCCGGAAAAGGGGTTGCCTTCGACGTTGAATTCCACCTCCGGGTACTCTGCCCTGAGCATGCTCGCGAGTTCGGTACAGTCGCTCGCACGAATGTGCCGTTGATCCGGGCGCGGGTGCACGGTGATGCCGTCCGCACCGGCGCGCAGGCACATGCGAGCGTGTTCGACGACGTCGGGATTGGTGGTGTCGCGGGAATTGCGTATCAGCGCGATCTTGTTGAGGTTGACGCTGAGGGCGATCATTTTTTCTCTACGCGTACGATCTCGTTGATAAAGATCGGCTTTTTGGGTACATCACCGAAATGGCCGCTGCGTCCGGTGGGGGCCGTGGCGATAAAGTCGACGATATCCATCCCCAGCAGTACACGGCCAAACACAGTGTAGCCGTCTCGGCCCGGTGCCCAGTCCAGGCGCAGGTTATTGCGCTGGTTAATAAAAAACTGCGCAGTAGCGGAATCAGGATCATTGGTGCGCGCCATAGCGATGGTGCCTCGCTCGTTGTGCAGCCTGTTCCTGGATTCGTTGACGATAGGGTCGTTGGTGGCCTTTTGTGTCATGTCAGGCAGGAATCCGCCGCCCTGGATCATGAAGTCGGGAATGACCCGGTGAAAAATGGTGCCGTTGTAAAAGCCCGCGTCGACGTAAGCCAGGAAATTCTCGACCGTGACCGGGGCCTTGTCGGCAAACAATTGCAGGGTAACGTCACCCTCGCTCGTCTTGATGACCACCTGCGGGTTGGCGGTGGGCTCTGCTGCCTGCGTGCCCAGGGCGATCAGGAGGGAGAGGGTGGTGAGAAGCGTTTTCAGCATGGTGGTTTTCCGTTGACTGACTCTTGCATCGTTGGGTTGGTTGTTTCAGGCCCAGCCTGAACTGCGTCGCTTCTTCGGTGCCAGGCGTGGTGCCACCAGCGCGATGATCACGCCCAGCAGTACCGCCAGGGCGCCGTTGATGAAATCTTCACTTTGCAGCTTATCCTGCAGGCGCTGGTTTTCAGCCTCCAGCGTTTCCACCTCTGAGCGCAGATTTTCCGATTCCTCGACCAGTCTGCGGTTGTCCGTGTCGAGTTGAACAGCCTTGCCGGAAACCTGCTTCAACTGCGTCAGTTCCTCGGTGACGCTATCCAGTTCGGAGCTGCTTGAGGAAATCTGATCGCTCAGTGTACCGCGCTCCGCTTTCAGCGCTTTCACCTCTGCTTCCAGCGCTGCCTGGCGTTCTGTCGCAGCGCGTGCCTTGCTCTCGGCAGCGGCCAGTTTCAATGCTGCTGGCGTCTCTGACATCAAATACTGGGATCGTATCCATCCGCTGGTACCACGCGCAGTCGTGATCTCGGACCAGACGCCATCCTCCGAGGCGCGTGCAACGGTGAGCTGGGTGCCGGAGGGGATGCCGCGGTGCACGATACGGTAACTGCTGCCGGGGCCTGAGCGCAGCGGAACGTACTGTTTGTCGCTGACGTATTGTACGTCCTGTGCCAGGCACAGGCTGGTCAGGAAGAGCAGGGAGAGCGTGAGTACAGCGCGGCGCACGGTGGGATCCTTTTCTGGTTTGGAGCGTGTTGAGTCGTCGTACTGGCGCGGCGTCTTGCGGCAGTCAGAACACCTCGCATTCTAGCGGTGCGGTGGTGCGGATGTCACCTGTGAGCTTGTCTCGGGGCGAGCTGGTGTACCGAACGTCGTTACGGCAGAACGCGCTTGTAGGGTTTCACCACGACCCGGCTGAACACGCCGGCATCGACATACGGATCGGAATCGGCCCAGGCGGTGGCGGCTTCGAGACTGTCGAACTCGGCAATGATGAGACTCCCGGTAAAACCGGCATCACCCGGGTCTTCCGTATCCAGCGCGGGATGGGGCCCCGCGACCAGTAACCGGCCCTCGTCGGTCAGTGCTCGAAGCCGCTGCAGGTGCGCCTCGCGAGCTGTCTTGCGCAGCGGCAGGCTGTTGTCGACGTCCTCGCACAGGATGGCGTAGTACATGGCGGCCTAATCCTCCTGACGCGCGAGAGGCTCGCCGTCTTCTTCTTCTTTGAGATAGGGGCTGATGATGACGGCGGTAATGATCGTCAGTAGCAGGGTGAAACCGATGGCGGAATACAGTTTATAGCTGACCCAGGTTTCCTCACTGTAGCCGTAGGCGACGACCAGGTTGAGGGTGCCTACGATCAGGAAATTGCTGACCCACAGCAGGTTGAGTCGCAGCCATATGTTTTTTGGCAGGTGGATCTGACTGCCCAGCGTGCGCTCCATCAGGTTTTTATCGCCGATAAACTGTGAAGCGCCGAATCCCAGCGCCAGGGCCCAGTTAAAGACGGTTGGCTTCCACTGGATGAACGCTTCGTTGCGAAACAGCAAGGTGGCAGAGCCGAATAGCAGTACTGCGAGCATCAGCCAGATAAGGCGTTTTTCGAACTCCTTCGTGATGAGGTAGGTGGTGATCACCTGCAGCACGGTGGCGATCATCAACACAGCGGTGGCGCTGAAAATACCGTCGAACTGGTATTCCCAGCCACCCAGGGCAATGTGTTCTCCGTCCATCTGGTAGACGATGAAGAACAAGACGATCGGTACAAACTCAAGCAACTGCTTCATGGATTAGGCGGGGCTCCGGCTGTTACCATGTTGGTTTGGCTGGTCCGTGACGGGTGGAAGGCTGTAGATTCGGAAGGTATGTTGCAGCCCGAATGTCGGGCTGTAAAAAGCCCCGATAGAAAACGCCTGTAAAAACCACACACTGATTCCAGCAGTTAGCAGAGTGTAAAGATTGTGTTGATTGACTTCCACACCCATACCAGCGCCTCCGATGGCGCCCTGGCACCTGAGGTGCTGCTCGCGCGGGCGGCCGATCTCGGTGTTGCGGTTTTGTCGATCACGGATCACGACACTATGGGTGGTTACGCTGCTGTGCGCAATCATCCGTTGCTGCGACAGCACAGTTTGCAGCTGGTGCCCGGGATTGAGTTTTCCTGTTGCTGGTCGGGCGCGACAATTCACGTGGTGGGTCTGGGCATGGAGCCAGGCCACAACCGACTGTGCGATGCGCTCGCCGTCATGCAGACCGCGCGCAGTGAGCGAGCGACAAAAATTGCGCTGCGGCTGGGCGAACGTGGCTTTGACGGTGCGCTGGAGGGCGCGCGGGCGGAAGCGGGACAGAGCCAGCTTGGGCGCCCACACTTTGCCAGCTGGATGGTGCAACAGGAGCATGTCAGGGATCACCGGGAGGCCTTTGATCGCTATCTGGGCCAGGGCAAGATCGGCGACGTAAAGGCGTTCTGGCCCGAGTTGCAGCAGGTGGTGGAATGGATAAACGCCTCCGCCGGTGTCGCGGTGCTGGCACACCCCTATAAATACCGGTTCACGGGGATGAAACTGCGCCGCCTGATTATGGCCTTTGTCGACGCCGGGGGCGGCGCCATAGAAATGCAGAGCGGGCGGCAAACGGCTGAGCAGACAGCGCAATTGAAGCGCTACGCTGCGGAATTTGACCTGGAAGTATCGGTGGGCAGTGATTTTCACCGCGATGGCGCGCACAACGCCCCGCTGGGTGTCGAAGTGCCGCTGGATGCTGAACTGCGCGGCGTTTGGCAGCGCTGGTTGTAGCGGGTTGATGTTGGTGGGAGAAGACCGGCAGAATTTCGCTGCCGTCGATTTAGCAGGACACAGCGCGTGAGTCAGTTTTTTCACATACACCCGGAAAACCCGCAGGCGCGGCTGATCCGTCACGCGGCGGATATTGTGCGCAACGGCGGTGTCATTGTGTACCCGACTGATTCAGCTTATGCGTTGGGCTGCCACATTGGCGACAAGTCGGCGTTGGATCGTATTCGTCGCATCCGCAGACTTGACGATAAACACAACTTCACCCTGGTGTGCCGCGACCTGTCTGAGATCGCCACCTACGCGCGCGTGAACAACACGGTGTATCGTTTGCTGCGACACGCCACGCCCGGCCCCTACACTTTCATCCTCAAGGCTACCTCGGAACTGCCGCGGCGTTTGCAAAACCCCAAGCGCAAGACCGTGGGCCTCAGGGTTCCGGACAACAACATTGCGCTGGCCCTGCTGGAGGATCTTGGCGAACCACTGATGAGCGTAACGCTGATCATGCCCGGCGAAGAATTGCCCCTCATTGACCCTTACGAAATTCGCGAGGTGCTGGAGCACGAGGTGGACCTGGTGATCGATGGTGGTTGGTGCGGCATGGAAGCCACTACCGTGGTGGATCTGGTGGAGGATACGCCGCTGATTCTGCGCGTGGGGAAGGGTGAGCTGGCGCCGTTCGAAGACGGATCGTGACGCCCGCAGACTGACCGATCCTGCCATCCGATTGGCAGACCTGGTCATGGGCAGCGCCGTCGCTAACCGGTATCCTGATGCTGATCCGTCGTGATAAGCCGTTGCCGCCAGCCCGTTGCCGCGGCCGCTGAGCTGGAAGGAGAATCTCATGAACGCAGTCACCCCCGCCCCCGGACAGGCGCTAGCCTACGCCGCATTTGATGCCGACAACCACTATTACGAGGCGCTGGACGCCTTCACGCGCCATGTCCCAACGGCCATGCAGCCGCGTTGCGTGCAGTGGGCCACGATCGACGGGCGCCAGCATCACCTGGTTGGCGGCAAACTGGCACGGGCGGTCCGAAATCCCACCTGGAATCCCATCTCCCTGCCCGGGTCTATCGCCCCCTACCTGCATGGCAAGGAACTGACAGAGGAAGATGTGGCGCGCATGAAGGCGCACGAGCCTTTGCCCGATTACTACATGGATCGCGATGCACGTGTGGCCAAGCTCACCGAGCAGGGCCTGGAGGCGGTGTGGTTGTTCCCCACGCTTGGTGTGTTGTACGAGGAGTTGCTCAAGCACGATACCGAGGCGGTGACCACGATGTTCAGCGCATTCAATCGCTGGCTGGACGAAGACTGGGGCTGCAACTACCAGGGTAAAATCTTTGCCGCACCCTACATTTCCCTGTGTAATGTGGACTGGGCCTGCGCCGAACTGGAGTGGGCTTTGGCGCAGGGCGCCACCGTGGTTTGCATGCGGCCGGCGGCCATCACGCTGGCCGATGGCAGCACGCGCTCTCCGGCAGACCCCATGTTTGATCCGTTCTGGGCGCGGCTCAACGAGTCGGGCATCACGCTGGTCGTCCACGCTGCGGATTCCGGCTACACCACCCACGGTTATGTACGCGATGGGTTTTCGGCGGACTTTAATGGCGGCGTGTTCTCGCCCAGTATCAAACACTTCAACATCGAGCGTGCGGCCTACGATTTTCTCATTACGTTGTGCTATGAAAAACTGTTCGAGCGGTTCCCGAATCTGCGTGTCGCCTCCATCGAAAACGGCGCGGAATACCTGCCCGACCTGTTCCGCAAACTGGGGCAGTCACGCGATCGTATGCGTGGCTATTACGGCGAGGATCCGGCCGTGCTGTTCAAGCGCCACGTGTGGATCAACCCGTTCTGGGAGGATGATGTAAATGAGGTGGCGCACTACATGGGAGTGGACCGGGTGATCTTCGGCTCTGACTGGCCACACATCGAAGGGATGCCCCAGCCGCTGGATTACCTGGCCGAACTCGACAAATTCGATGACGACGAGCGCCGCTGCATCCTGCGTGACAACGCCCGCAGTCTGAACACGCCGCAACCGGTCTGAGTCGGCGCTCCGGGGAGCGATATCGCCTCCCTCGGCCACAGTGGACGCGCCAGTTCTGACCGCGTTGCACGCCTGAACTGTCTATAATTTAACCAATTGCCGTGAAATTACCGGCTACGCCCGCCTGGCAGCATGGCCATATAGAGTGGCTGTGATGCATTCTCATCACAATATTTTGTGTTTTGTGGCCCTGACAGGCTCTCCATCCGGCAATCACTCGGGTATACTGGCCCGAATAAGAGAACAGGTGGGGTGTCGTGTCGGTTAACGAGTCAAATTCCGGAACATCTACGGGCGGCAATGGCGTCGACAGCGGCGCTCCCCAGGACGCGGCTTCTGCAGGTCCGCAGCAGGCTGAAATGCCCTTTGCGGTGGTCATGGGGCAGGCCATCACGGAACTGCCCAAGGATCTCTACATTCCTCCGCAGGCGCTGGAAGTCTTCCTGGAGGCGTTTGAGGGGCCGCTGGATTTGCTGCTCTATCTCATCCGCCGTCAGAACCTGGATATCCTCGAGATCGATGTCAGCCGTATCACCGAACAGTACATGCAGTACGTTGAGCTGATGGACGCGATGAAGTTTGAACTGGCGGCGGAGTACCTGCTCATGGCCGCCATGCTGGCAGAGATCAAGTCGCGCATGCTGCTGCCGCGCTCCACGGAAGTGGAAGAGGATGAGGACGATCCGCGCGCGCTGCTCATCCGCCGCCTGCAGGAATACGAGCGCTTCAAGAAAGCGGCCGAGGAGATCGAGGAGCTGCCGCGGCAGGAGCGCGACACCTGGGTCGGCAGTGCCGCGCCGCCGGAGATCGAGCGCGAGCGTCCGGAACCGGATGTCGATATGCGCGAGCTGCTGCTGGCGCTGGGCGACGTACTGCGTCGCGCCGACATGTTTGAAAGCCACCACATCCAGCGCGAGGCACTTTCCACCCGGGAACGTATGAGCCAGGTGCTGGAGCGCCTGGGCGGCAAACAGTTTGTACCCTTTGTGCAGTTATTCACCGCGGACGAGGGTCGCCTCGGTGTGGTTGTTACTTTCCTCGCCATTATGGAGTTGATCAAGGAATCGCTGGTTGAGGTTGTGCAGACGGAAAATTTTGGCCCCATCCACGTCAAGGCAAGGTCGGAGTGATATGTCGGAAACCGGATTAGTACAGATTCTGGAAGGCGCACTGCTCGCCGCGGGCAAACCCCTTACCGTGGCGCAGCTCGGTGAGTTGTTCGAGGAAAACGAACGCCCCGAGAACAGCGCCATACGTGAAGCCCTGGAGGAAATCGCCGAGCGCTGCGAGGGCAGGGGCTTCGAACTGCTGCAGGTGGCCAGCGGTTATCGTTTCCAGGTGCGGCAAAACCTGAGCCCCTGGGTGGGTCGGTTGTGGCAGGAGCGCCCGCAGCGGTACTCGCGCGCATTGCTCGAAACCCTGGCGCTAATCGCTTACCGCCAGCCGATTACCCGCGGTGAGATTGAAGAAATTCGCGGGGTGGCGGTCAGCTCGAATATCATCAAGACACTGCATGAACGTGAATGGATTCGCGTGGTGGGGCATCGCGACGTACCCGGTCGGCCCGCCATGTACGCCACCACCAAACAGTTCCTCGATTACTTCAACCTGAAAAGTCTGGATCAACTGCCGGCACTGGCCGAGATTCGCGACCTGGATACCCTGAATGCCGAACTGGGATTCAGCGAACCTGAAGCGGGTGAGGGCGATGACCCAAAGGAGGGGGCGCCTGAGCTGACCGTTGTCGGCGGTACGGATCACGTGCCCGAGGCTCAGGCTGAAGACGGCGACGTCAGCCGGGCAGATCAGGCGCCAGACGAAGCGGAACCATCCCCTGCGACCGAGCCCGCGGTGGACGAGCAGGGCATCACCCTGGAAGCCGCTGCAGATGATCTGGAGGCCCGCGCCAGCGCGCCGGTGGACGTGGACGACGCGGCAATGGCGGAGGACTTCGACGCAGAGGAACCGGCCGTCGCCGAACCTGCGGCTGAGTCGTCCGTGGATGTAGCGGCCGAGAACGCTGCCGAGGCGCCCGCCGAACACGAGCTGCAGGACGTCGACGCGGCAAAACCAGAATTCCGGGGCTGACCCCGTGGCGACTCGATCCCGCGGGAGCAAGCCCGGGGGTGATCAGCCGGACACGGCTTCCCAGGCGTCTTCTCCTGCCGGTGACAAACTGCAAAAGGTACTGGCCGCCACCGGTTTGGGCTCGCGGCGTGAAATGGAGCGCTGGATAGAGCAGGGTCGCGTCAACGTCAACGGCAGGCGCGCCAAGCTCGGCGACAGGGTGACTGAACACGACCGCCTCACGGTAGACGGCAAGCCGCTGCAGCGCGAGGACGCCGACAAGGTTCGCTGCATTCTGTATCACAAGCCCCCCGGTGAAGTCACCAGCCGCAGCGATCCGCAGGATCGTCGCACGGTTTTCCAGCGCCTGCCCAAGCTCAAGCAGGGCCGCTGGATCTCTATCGGTCGTCTCGATTACAACACGTCAGGTCTGTTGCTGTTTACCACCGACGGCGAACTGGCCAATGCGCTCATGCACCCTTCTTCCAATATCGAACGCGAGTATATGGTGCGCGTCATGGGTGATGTGACCCCGGACATGCTGCAGCGCATGTTGGAAGGCGTGATGCTTGACGACGGCGTGGCGCGCTTCACCGACATTCAGGATGGCGGTGGCGACCAGGATGGCATCAATAAATGGTATTACGTGGTGCTGATGGAGGGCCGCAATCGCGAGGTGCGCAGGTTGTGGGAGTCGCAGGGACTCACAGTGTCGAGGCTCAAGCGAGTGCGTTACGGTGATGTGTTTATTCCCTCCAAGGTTAAGCAGGGCCAGTGGGTGGAGATGGATCACAAGGATGTAAAAACGCTTTACCGCATGGCGGGGTTGCCCGCGAAGTCACTGCAGCGGGTGTCCGCCAAAGAGCGCGAAGTGATGGAGCGGCAGTTTGGCAAGCGCACGGGGCGCGGTGTGGCCAAAGCCGGGCGCCGGCCCAGGTAATTCCGCGCCGCGCGCCTGCAGGCACGGGGCAGTTTTTACAGTTTGCAGCATCCTCGCAGTTTCCATGGGCGTGCCGTATAGGCGAGAATGCAATAAGCCGGGCTGGTCGAGCTGGTTCAAGAATAACTCTGAAGGAGAGACACCATGCTGAAGGATTTCAAAGAGTTCGCGATGCGCGGCAACGTCGTTGATATGGCCGTAGGTATCATCATCGGTGGTGCGTTTGGCACCATTGTCAAAAGCCTTGTCGCAGATGTCATTATGCCGCCGATTGGCTTGCTCATGGGCGGGGTCGATTTCAGTGACCTGTTTATTACGCTGAAAGAGGGCGCCCAGGCGGGGCCTTATGCCACGCTTGAGATGGCCCAGGAAGCAGGTGCGGTGACGATCAGTTACGGCCTGTTCCTGAACTCGGTTGTCAGCTTCCTGATTGTTGCCTTTGCTGTTTTCCTGCTCATCCGGTCGATCAACAAACTGCAGGCTGAAGAGGAAAAGGAAGAAGAGGCGCCGACCACGAAGGAATGCGGCTACTGCCTGTCTGAGGTACCGCTGAAGGCGACGCGCTGCCCGAACTGCACGTCAGAACTCGCCGGCTAGCCTCCGGCGCAGACCACGGTTCTTGGCAGGTCAGATGCCTTTCTGGCCTGTTTCCCTTTCTGATCCCGGTCACGCCAGAGCACGGCTGTGATCTGCCCCTGTGCAGGCGCGCTTAACGCGCGTCGAACGCCTTGCCCGTCATTCCCGCGGAGTCTTCCCCCATCAGGAACAGGTAGGCCGGCATGATGTCGTCGGGCGAGGGGTTGTCCGTCGGGTTCTCCGCCGGGTAGGCGAGCCGGCGCATGGCGGTGTTGGTGCCCTTGGGATTGATCGAGTTGACGCGGATGTGGGAAGTGTTTTCCAGCTCATCTGCCAGCACCTGCATGAATCCCTCGGTAGCAAACTTGGATACGGCATAGGCGCCCCAGTAAGCGCGGCCGACGCGACCCACGCCCGACGAGGTGAAGATAATGGACGCGGATGGCGAGAGTTGCAGCAGCGGCAGCAATGCGCGAGTGAGGATAAACGGCGCATTGACGTTGACCTGCATCACCTCCTGCCAGGTAGCATAGTTGGCCGACTGAATGGGCGTTCTGTCACCCAGGATAGAGGCGTTGTGCAGGATGCCGTCCAGGCGCTCAAACTCGTTCCCCAGACCGTCGGCGAGGTTGGCGTAACTTTCCTCGCCCGCGCTGGCCAGATCCATTTCGATGATGGCGGGTTTGGCACCGCCGCCTGCCTCGATCTGGTCATAGACTGCTTCCAGTTTGCTGCCCGTACGTCCCAGCAACAGCACCGTTGCACCGTAAGCGGCATACGAGAGTGCCGCCGCCTTGCCGATGCCGTCGCCGGCGCCCGTCACCAGCAGGGTTTTGCCCTGCAACAGGTTCGCCCGGGGGCGGTAGTTGCGTGGAGTAAGCAGAGTATCCATGGGTGTCTTGTCTAGCGTTCCTGAAAGTGTGTGAGCAGATCTTCGCTACGCTCTACCAGTGCATCAGCGCCCCATTGCTGCGGGTCGTCGCCGGGCTCAATATAGCCGTAAGCGGCGGCAATGGTGTACATGCCGGCGCGGCGTCCCGCCTCGATATCCCGGGCGTGATCGCCGATATAGATCGTTTCCGCGGGCGAACAGTTGAGTTCCACACAGTTGCGGTAGAGGCTTTCCGGGTGCGGTTTGCGCTCGGCGACATCGTCGGGGCACACCACGCTGCCGGGCGCTGGTTTTATGTTCAGGCGTTGCAGTAATGGTTCGGTGTAGGCGCGCGGCTTGTTGGTGGCGATGCCCCAGCCGATTCCGCGCGCGGCCAGCCGTCGCAACAGCTCAGCGATGCCGGGATAGGGTTGCGCCAGAGTGCCGAGAACCTCGCTGTACAGCGCCAGCAGTCGCAGGCGGTGGGTTTCAAAATCCGGGTGGTCGTCCTGCATATTCAGCCCCAGGCAGACGAGTGCGCGCGCGCCGTTCGATACCGAGGCGCGAATGCGCTCGGGCGCCAACGGCGCGAGGCCGTTCTCTGCGCGTAGCGCCTGTACGGCCGGCACGAATTCATCGGCGGTGTCGATCAGGGTGCCATCCAGGTCGAACAACACGGCGCGCAACCGGCGCGGAAAGGACGCGTTGCGTGCGTGGCTCATGCGGGTTTTACCGCGCGCACCATGTAATTCACATCCACGTCCCTGGGGTTCAGCCGGTAGCGTTTCGTCAGCGGGTTGTAGGTCAGCCCGGTCATGTCGTCCAGCACCAGCCCAGCGGCCCTGATCCAGCCAGCGAGCTCGGACGGTTTGATGAATTTTTCATACTCGTGCGTACCCACCGGCAACAGGCGCAGGATGTGCTCGGCACCGACAATGGCGAAGACGTAGGACTTGGGGTTGCGATTGATGGTCGAGAAATACAGCGAGGCGCCGGGTTTCGCCAGCTCGGCGCAGGCGGCAATGACATCGCCGGGTTCAGGAACGTGTTCCAGCATCTCCAGGCAGCAGACAATATCGTAGTGTCCGGGTTCCTGGGCGGCGAGTTCCTCCGCAGTTGAGCGTCGATAGTCTACCTCGGCCCCGGATTCCAGCAGGTGCAGACGCGCAACCGCCAGGGGCGCTTCACCCATGTCGATACCGGTTACCGTTGCGCCCCGTTGCGCCATGGCCTCGGCGAGAATGCCGCCACCGCAACCGATGTCGATCAGCCGCTTGCCCGCAACCGGCGAGTGCTCGTCGATATAGTTGGCGCGCAGCGGATTGATGTCGTGCAGCGGCTTGAATTCGCTGTTGCGATCCCACCAGCGTGAGGCGAGTTCCTCGAACTTGGCAATCTCTGCCGGGTCGACATTTGCAGGGCTGTTCATGGTCTTCCCTCCTCAATGCGGTTGCGCCAGTTCTCGCTGCGTTCGCGAACGGCATCGATATCAATCGTTGTCAGTTCACGATTCTGCATGACGGCGCGGCCGGCCACCCAGCTGTGGCTCACCTGGCTGCCATTGCAGGCGTAAACCAGCTGGGAAAGCGGGTTATACACGGGTTGTAATTCCGGCCCGCTGAGGTCAACCGCGATGACGTCAGCCAACTTGCCGGTTTCCAGGCTGCCGAGCTGGTCGGCAATGCCCATGGCGCGGGCGCCGTTGATGGTCGCCATGGCCAGGGCGTCCGATGCGGCGAGCCGTGTGGCGTCCATGCTGCTTACCTTGGCCAACAGGGCCGCAGCCTGCATTTCGATGAACAGGTTGAGATTGTTGTTGCTGGCGGCGGAGTCTGTACCCAATGCCACGTTAATCCCTTTGTCCATCAGCTTGCTGACCGGGCAAACGCCCGATGCCAGCTTCATGTTCGATTGCGGGCAGTGCACCACGTGTGCCCCGGCGCCGGCGAGCAGTGCGATGTCCTGGTCACCGAGGTCAGTCATATGTACGCACTGCGTGCGCGGCCCGATCAGCCCGAGCCGGTGCAGGCTGTCCAGTGGCCGTTCGCCGTTCTGTTCCACGGCCTGCAGGACCTCGCCAGCGGTTTCGTGCAGGTGGATATGTATTTCCACGTCCAGCTCCGCGGCCAGTGTGGCTACTTTGGCCAGGTTTTCTGCGGAAACCGTATACGGTGCGTGCGGCCCGAATACCACTCTCACCAGCGTGCTGTGTTTGAAATCGTCGCGTACTGCCAGGCCTTTGCTGATGTATTCGTCTGCATTTTTTGCCCACGCGGTGGGAAAGTCGAATACGGGGAAGGTGATCTGGCAGCGCATGCCCGCTGTTTGTGCCGTCCTGGCGGCGATGTCCGGAAAGAAATACATGTCGCTGAAAGTCGTTGTGCCGGCGCGGATCATCTCAGCGATGGCCAGTTCGGTGCCATCGGCGACGAAGGCTTCACTGACATGGGCACCCTCGGCGGGCCAGATGAATTCCTCCAGCCAGGGCATCAGTGGTTTGTCGTCAGCGTAGCCGCGCAACAGGCTCATACCGGCGTGACCGTGGCTGTTGATAAGGCCCGGCAGCAACACCTGACCCGGCAGTTCCAGCACGGTGTCAGCCTCGATAGCGCCGGTTTGCGCGCGCGGTAGCAGTGCGCTGATACGGTCGCCGGTAATCGCAAGGCTGTAGCCATCCAGCACAACCCCCTGCGGCACAACGGGGACTATCCAGTCAGGATGGATCAGTGTATCGGCGTGTAGTGCTTGATCGCTCATGGGTCGCGAGCGGGTCTCCCTGATTGGCAGATTGAAATGGCAGATTGCGCTTGCGCGAGAGTATAACCGCAAAGTGTGGATTGCTGCTTGCCTGTGGGCCTGTCGGGGTTTCCGGGCGTGCCCCGGGAGCGCGTTGCGCGCCCTGTTGCACCGGCCTGCGGCACAGGGCGCTGCCACCCGTTGGCGGTACACCGTCTCAGCAGCCGGCGAATCCGGCCGCAGAGGCCAAATCCAGGGCGCCAATTCTCTCGCTGGCAGCCGCTAAAAACATGGCAGCTGAGGCCCAGTTTCCCGTATAATTGCGCGTTTATTTCCGGGCGCGACTATCCGTGTAAGAGGTAGGCCGCAGGAGGGTGCAGCAGCCCCGCCGCCGGCCCGGAAAAGCGATTAAAAAAAGCCCCGCAAGAAGCCAAGGAAACCATTCCAAATGGGTGACATAGCCAAGGAAATCCTTCCCGTCAGCATCGAGGACGAGATGAAGCAATCCTACCTCGATTACGCCATGAGCGTGATCGTGGGCAGGGCGCTGCCGGATGTAAGGGACGGATTGAAGCCGGTGCACCGGCGCGTGCTGTTCGCCATGAACGAACTGAATAACGACTGGAACAAGGCCTACAAGAAGTCAGCGCGCGTGGTCGGCGATGTGATTGGTAAATATCACCCGCATGGCGATTCGGCCGTGTACGACACCATTGTGCGCATGGCACAGCCCTTTTCCCTGCGCTACATGTTGGTGGACGGTCAGGGCAACTTCGGCTCTATCGACGGCGATAACGCCGCTGCCATGCGTTACACCGAAATTCGCATGCAGAAGATCGCCCATGCGCTGCTGGCCGATCTGGACAAAGAGACGGTTGATTTTGTCGACAATTACGATGGCACCGAGCGCATTCCCGCGGTGCTGCCGACCCGGGTTCCCAACCTGTTGGTCAACGGCTCCAGCGGTATCGCGGTGGGCATGGCGACCAATATCCCGCCTCACAACCTGCGCGAGGTGATCGCCGGCTGCCTGGCGTTGATGGCGAATCCCGACCTGACCGTGGACGAACTGATGGAGCATATCCCGGGCCCGGATTTCCCCACGGGGGCGATCATCAATGGCCGTGCGGGTATCGTGCAGGCGTATCGCACCGGTCGTGGGCGCATCTACGTGCGCGCTCGCGCGGAGGTCATCAGCGATGAAAAGAAGGGCAAAGACACCATCATCGTGCACGAGCTGCCCTACCAGCTGAACAAGGCGCGTCTGATCGAGCGCATAGCGGAGCTGGTAAAAGAGAAGAAAATCGAGGGCATTACCGAACTGCGCGACGAATCCGATAAGGACGGCCTGCGCGTGGTGATCGAACTGCGTCGCGGTGAATTGGGCGATGTGGTGCTCAACAATCTCTATGCCCAGACGCAGCTGCAATCGGTGTTCGGTATCAACATGGTGGCACTGGTAGACGGTCAGCCGAAGATACTCAACCTGAAGGAGATTCTGGAAGCGTTTATCCGCCACCGCCGCGAGGTGGTGACGCGTCGCACCATGTACCTGCTGCGCAAGGCGCGCGAGCGGGGACACATTCTGGAAGGCCAGGCCATCGCGCTGGCGAATATCGATCCGGTGATTGCATTGATCAAGGAATCTCCCAGCCCCGCCGAGGCGAGGGAGAAACTGCTGGCGCGAGGCTGGCTGCCTGGCGATGTGATGGGCATGCTCGAGCGCGCCGGCGCCGACGCCTGTCGTCCGGATGAGCTCGAACCGCAGTATGGCTTGCACGATGGCGAGTATTTCCTCTCGCCGGCGCAGGTGCAGGCCATTCTCGATTTGCGTCTGCATCGCCTCACCGGCCTGGAGCACGAAAAGCTGCTGAGCGAATACGAGGAAAAGCTGCGCGAAATTGCCGATTACCTGGAAATACTGTCCGATCCCGAGCGCCTGAAGGCGGTGATTCGCGAGGAGCTGGAAGAGGTTGTCAACGAATACGGCGATGAGCGTCGCACCGAAATTACTTCCAGTCAGCACGATCTAACCGCAGAAGATCTCATCACGGAAGAGGATCGTGTGGTGACAATCTCCCACGGCGGTTATGCGAAAACCCAGCCCCTGTCCGATTACCAGGCGCAGCGCCGTGGTGGCATGGGCAAGTCCGCGACCGCAGTGAAAGATGAGGATTTCGTGGAACATCTGCTGATTGCCAGCACCCACGATACGATCCTGTGCTTTTCCAATATGGGGAAAGTCTATTGGCTCAAGGTCTACCAGATCCCGGTAGCGGGGCGTAATTCCCGCGGACGCCCGATGGTCAACCTGCTGCCGCTGGAGGAGGGCGAGCGCGTCACTTCCATACTGCCGGTGCAGGAATACACCGAGGGCCATTACATCTTTATGGCAACAGCCAATGGCACCGTAAAGAAAACCGAACTGACCAACTTTGCGCGGCAGCGCAGCGTTGGGCTGCGCGCGCTGGAACTGGAGGAAGGTGACGTTCTGGTGGGTACCGCGATAACCGACGGCGGTCGTGACGTGATGTTGTTATCCAGCGAGGGCAAGGCCGTGCGTTTCCGCGAGGGCGATGTGCGCGCCATGGGCCGCACCGCACGTGGCGTGCGCGGCATCAAGCTGGGTGCCGGTCACGCGATGATTTCGCTGATCATTCCGGCGGATGACGGCAAAGTCTTGACCGTGTCGGAAAACGGCTACGGCAAGCGCACAGAAGTGGCAGATTTTCCGACCAAGGGCCGTGGCACCAAGGGCGTGATTGCCATGCAGTGCTCGGACCGCAACGGTCGCATGGTGGGTGCTGTGCAGGTCTTCCCCGGTGATGAACTGATGCTGATCTCCAACCAGGGTACGCTGGTGCGTACGCGCGCGGAGGAAGTGTCCGTGCAGGGCCGCAACACGCAGGGTGTGCGGGTCATTCGTACCAAATCCGGGGAAACACTGGTCGGACTGGAGCGAATCGAAGAACCGGAAGACGACGATCTGGGTGCTGCGGATGATGCTGGTGTATCACCCGAGGCGGAGGGCGGCGCCGATACCGAGGATTAGGCCAACGTCGCTTCGGTAATTCTCCCGTCGGCCCGTGGCTGAAAATTGCGTACAATCGCGTGCCCCCGATCCGGGGGCATTTTGTTTCTAGAAGGAAGTAGGTGTATGACCCGTTGTTACAACTTTTGTGCCGGACCGGCCGCTCTGCCTGAAGCGGTATTGCAAACGGCGCGCGATGAAATGCTCGACTGGCATGGCAAGGGATTGTCCATTATGGAGATGAGCCATCGCAGCGCGGAAGTCGTCGGCGTGGCCGATGCTGCCGAAGCCTCGCTGCGCCGCCTGCTCGATATCTCCGATGACTACGCCATCGTGTTCCTGCACGGCGGAGCCAGCACGCAATTCTCCGCCGTGCCGCTAAATTTGCTTGGCGGCAAGGGCAGTGCTGACTACGTCAACACCGGCCAGTGGTCCAGGAAAGCGATTGCCGAAGCCGGGCGTTACTGCGACGTGAACGTTGTCGCCAGCTCGGAGGACACTAACTTTTCGACCATTCCCCCGTTTGAGGAGTGGCAACTTGGCGCGGATGCGGCCTACCTGCACTACACACCGAACGAAACCATCGGCGGCGTGGAGTTTCCCTGGACGCCGCAGGTCGATGTGCCTCTGGTCGTCGACATGTCGTCCACTATCCTGTCGCGCCCCATCGACGTGAATGCGTACGGAGCGATTTACGCCGGTGCGCAGAAGAACATCGGCCCGGCGGGTCTGGCCCTGTTGATTGTGCGCCGTGATCTGCTGGGCAAAGCGCATGATCTCTGCCCGGCCATGCTCAACTGGCAGGTGGCGGCAGATAATGAGTCCATGTACAACACCCCCCCGACGTACGCGCTGTACCTGGCGGGCCTGGTGTTTGAATGGCTGGAGAAGCAGGGCGGATTGCAGGCAATGGCTGAGATCAACCGCCGCAAAGCGCAGAAACTGTACGCCGCGATTGATGGCAGTGCTTTCTATGCCAATCCCGTCGAGCCGGCGAGCCGTTCGCTGATGAACGTACCGTTCACCCTGGCGGATGCCGAATTGGATAAGACCTTTTTGGCGGAGTCAGAAGCGGCGGGGCTGTTAAACCTGAAAGGCCACCGTTCGGTGGGCGGTATGCGCGCCAGCATTTACAATGCCGTGGGCGAGGACGCGGTGGACGCCCTGATCGATTTCATGCGCGATTTCGAGCAGCGCCACGGTTGATGCGAAAATAAAGGGCGGAACAAGCATGTCCGACGACAGGGATCTGGATCAGGTAAGAGGCGATATAGACGCCATTGACCAGGCGATACAGCAACTGCTGAATCGTCGGGCGGAGTGCGCGCAGCGCGTGGCTGAAATAAAGCTGGCAGAGGCGCAATCCAACGGCGGCAGTGTCGAGGATGTGGTGTTCTACCGTCCGGAACGCGAGGCGCAGGTGCTGCAACGCATCATGTCGCGTGACACCGGCCCCTTGCAGCCGACCACCGTGGCGCACATTTTTCGCGAAATCATGTCTGCCTGTCTGGCGCTGGAGCGCCCGCTACACGTTGCCTACCTCGGTCCGGAAGGTACATTCACGCAGGCGGCCGCAATCAAGCACTTTGGCCATGCCGCCATCTGCGCGCCGCAGGCGAGCATCGACGAGGTTTTTTTACAGGTGGAGTCGGGCGAGTGTAATTACGGCGTTGTCCCGGTCGAGAACTCCACCGAGGGTATGGTGAGTCGCACCCTCGACAAGTTCATGGATTCCAGCGTCAAGATTTCCGGCGAAGTGGAGATGCGTATCAGCCACCATCTGCTGGTGGCGCCGGGTACTGCTGCCGGCGATGTACAGCAAATATGCGCGCATGAGCAGGCGCTGGCCCAGTGCCGTGGCTGGCTGGAGAAACACTGGCCGCAGGTAGAGTTGCGCGCCGTCAGTAGCAACGGTGAAGCCGCGCGCTCGGCATCGCAGCAAAACGGTGTGGCTGCAGTGGCCGGTGACCTGGCGGCAGAACTTTACGGCCTGGACAAGCTGGCCAGTCATATCGAGGATTTCTCCGACAACAGCACACGTTTCCTGGTCATTGGTCGCGAGGAAGTGCCCTCGTCTGGCAACGATAAAACCTCGATCATTGTTGCCAGCCGCAACCGCCCCGGCGCGTTGTTCGCCCTGTTGCAGCCGTTTCAGGAAGGTGGTGTCAGCCTTACCCGCATCGATTCACGTCCTTCGCGCACAGAAAAATGGGCCTATGTGTTCTTCATCGAGTTTGAAGGTCACCACGAACAGGCGCATGTCGCCGCGATACTTGAAGGTCTGCGCGAGCAGTCAATTATGCTCAAGATCCTGGGGTCCTACCCCCAGGCCGTGTTGTAAAACCCGGTGGCGCTGCCGCAAAAGACGCTGGTCATTCTCGGTCTGGGCCTGATCGGTGGCTCGCTGGCGCGCGCCTTGCGCGGCACCGGGTTCTGCGAGCGTTTCATTGGTTGCGGCTATCGCGAACCGTCGCTACAGCGCGGCGTTGAGCTCGGCGTTATCGATGACTACACGCTGGATATCGCAGAAGCGGTAGCTCAGGCAGACATCCTGGTGATCTGCACACCGACGCTGACCGCCGCTGATGTCCTGCAAACGATTTTGCCGCTGCTGGGGGAGGGCGGCCCGGTGGTCACGGATGTCGCCAGCGTGAAAGGCAACATCCGCGACAGTGCGGTAGAAATTTGCGGTGCGCTGCCACCTCGTTTTGTACTGGGGCACCCCATTGCCGGCTCGGAGCGCAGCGGGGTTGATGCCTCCACGGAAGACCTGTTCGTTGACCACCGCGTCATTCTTACACCTGAGCAGAGCAATGCAGCGGACGCCGTAGAACTGGTTCGGGCCATGTGGGAAAGCACCGGGGCGGAGGTTGTGGAGATGGATGTCGATACGCACGACCGGGTACTCGCTGCCACCAGTCATCTCCCGCATGTACTGGCCTACGCACTGGTGGATGCTCTTGCAGCCTCTGGCGACAGCGACGAGATTTTCCGCTGCGCGGCCGGAGGATTCAGGGATTTTACGCGCATCGCCTCCTCGGACCCGATTATGTGGCGCGACATCGCCCTCGCCAATCGCGATGCATTGTTGCAGGCGATGGATGATTTTGGCGGACATCTCGGGCAGTTGCGTGCCGCCATCGCCGCCGGGGATGGTAAGGCGATGGAGCAGATGTTTGAGCGCGCCAAAACCGCTCGCGATGCCTTCGCACATCAGCTGACCGAACGCTCGGGTCAGTGAGCATGCGCGAGCAATCTACGGGTGACTGCACTATCCAACCCCGAGCAGACAGGCAACGACAACAAAGTGATCGCAGACAGTGAGCAATGACGCCATGAAATTCAGCGTACAGCCGGGCGGGGCGCTCGTGGGTGAGTTGCGCGTACCCGGCGATAAATCCATTTCTCACCGCTCCATAATGCTGGGTGCGCTGGCTGAAGGCCGTACGCGTATCAGCGGTTTTCTCGAAGGGGAAGACGCGCTGGCCACGCTAGAGGCGTTTCGCGCTATGGGTGTTCAGATCGAGCGTCCCGCGCGCGGTGAGGTAGTGGTAAACGGCGTTGGCTTGCACGGTTTGCGTGCAGCGGATGCTGCCCTGGATCTTGGCAATGCCGGTACCGGTATGCGCCTGCTGGTTGGCCTGCTCGCGGGTCAGCCATTTGACAGCGAACTCTCCGGCGATGCCTCCCTGTGCAGTCGTCCCATGGGACGGGTGATAGAGCCACTGACACTTATGGGCGCGCACATTGAGGCGGCCGAGGGTGGTCGGCCACCCCTGCGCATTCGTGGCGGCAAGGCGTTAAAGGGAATTCATTACGAACTTCCCATGGCCAGCGCACAGGTGAAGTCCTGCGTGCTGCTTGCCGGGCTGTACGCGGAGGGCGAGACCGCTGTCACTGAACCGGCGCCGACCCGGGATCACACCGAGCGCATGCTGGGCGGTTTTGGTTACACGGTGCGCCGCAAGGGCAGCACCGTTTCGCTGCAGGGCGGCGGTGCACTGCGCGGCTGCGAAATCGACGTCCCGGCGGATATTTCCTCGGCGGCCTTTTTCCTCGTTGGTGCGAGTATCGCGCCGGGTTCCGATCTCCTGCTCACGCACGTGGGTATAAACCCGACACGGGATGGCGTACTGACCATCCTGCGTCTCATGGGTGCCGATATCACGCTGCAAAACGAGCGTGAAGTGGGCGGCGAGCCAGTGGCTGATATTCGCGTGCGTCACGCGCCGCTGCGGGGCATAGAGATACCCGCAGACCAGGTCCCGCTGGCCATCGATGAATTCCCGGCATTGTTTATCGCCGCAGCCTGCGCCGAGGGACAAACCGTGCTGCGCGGTGCGCAGGAATTGCGGGTCAAGGAGAGTGATCGCATAGCCGCCATGGCGGAGGGCCTGAGCACGCTGGGTATCCGCACCCAGGTGCTGGAGGACGGTATCATTGTTGAGGGTGGCAGCCTGGGCGGCGGCGCCGTGCGTACCTTCCTCGACCACCGTATTGCCATGGCGTTCGCCATCGCCGGCCTGCGCGCGGCGCAGCCCATCGAGGTGCTCGACTGCGACCATGTCGCGACCTCATTTCCCGGTTTCGAACAGCTGGCTGCGCAGGCGGGCCTGCACATCGAGAGCAGCACCGGATGAGCGCCTCGCCTGTGATCACCGTTGATGGCCCCTCCGGCGTGGGTAAGGGCACGATTGCGCACCGTTTGTCCGATCACCTGGGCTGGCACCTGCTTGATTCCGGCGCGCTTTATCGGGTGACGGGGCAGGCCTGCGTCATTGAGGGCGTTGCCTGGGATGACGCCGAGGCGGTGACGGAAGTCGCGCGAAACCTGGATGTTCGTTTCACCGGCAGCGCCGACGGCGAGGTCCTGGTCGCTTACAAAGGCGAAGATGTCAGCGATGCGATTCGCACCGAGGAAGGGGGCCGCGGGGCCTCCACCGTCGCGGCAATCCCGAGTGTGCGTACGGCGCTTTTGGCGAGGCAACGGCAGATGCGCCAACCGCCCGGGCTGGTGGCCGACGGGCGCGATATGGGTACGGTCGTGTTCAGTGATGCGCCGCTCAAATTCTTCCTCACTGCAAGCGCCGGGGAGCGGGCGCGCAGGCGCCATAAGCAGTTGATTGCAAAGGGGGAAAGTGTTAGTCTCCCGCGCCTTCTGCGGGATATCCAGGAACGTGATGAGCGCGATTCGACGCGCGATGTCGCCCCTCTGGTGCCGGCTGAAGACGCCATCATCATCGATACCAGCAGCCTGTCGATCGAGGAAGTTTTCGAGCAGGTCATGGCAGCGGTGAAGGAGCGTGGTCTCGAGGGCATGGGTTAGGCCAGCCTTACAGACACTCTCCGCGGTAAACCTGTCACGACAGTGGCAGTGAAAGTAGTAACAGTAGCAGAAGTAGTAGTAACAACAGCCGCGCTGTTTGCACGATCCAGCACTCGAAGCAGCAGCGGTAAACACTAAATGACCCCGGTCGACTGGAGGCCGCGGAGCAGGGGATACCCCCCTGGTATTACAGGTAATGTCTAATGAGCGAATCCTTCGCTGAACTCTTTGAAGAAAGTCTGAAAACCGTCGATATGAAGCCCGGTGCCATTGTGACCGGCGTGGTAATCGACATCGATAACGAGTGGGTCACCGTCCACGCGGGCCTGAAGTCCGAAGGCGTCATCCCTCGTGACCAGTTCACAGATGCTGGCGGCGAATGCACGCTGAGTATCGGTGACGAAGTGCAGGTTGCACTGGAGACCGTGGAAGACGGTTTCGGTGAGACCAAACTGTCCCGCGAGAAGGCCAAGCGTGCCGAAGCGTGGAAAGATCTGGAAGCCGCCCACGAGGCAGAAGAAGTGGTCACCGGTGTCATCAACGGCAAGGTCAAGGGTGGCTTCACCGTGGATATCAGCGGTATCCGCGCGTTCCTGCCCGGCTCGTTGGTAGACGTGCGTCCGGTGCGCGAAACCGTGCACCTGGAAGGCAAGGAACTGGAATTCAAGGTCATCAAGCTGGACCAGAAGCGCAACAACGTGGTGGTTTCACGTCGTGCGGTGATGGAGGCAGCCAACTCCGAGGAGCGCGAGGCGCTGCTGGAGACACTGCAGGAAGGCATGTCCGTCAAGGGCATCGTCAAGAACCTCACCGACTACGGCGCCTTCGTCGACCTCGGTGGCGTAGACGGCCTGCTGCACATTACCGATATGGCCTGGAAACGTATCAAGCACCCCTCCGAGATCGTGGAAGTGGGCCAGGAAATCGACGTCAAGATTCTCAAGTTCGACCGTGAGCGCAACCGCGTGTCACTGGGCTTGAAGCAACTGGGCGAGGATCCCTGGGTGGAGATCACCGGTCGCTACCCCGAGGGCAGCCGTGTTCAGGCCAAGATCACCAACCTTACCGACTACGGCTGCTTTGCCGAGCTGGAAGAGGGTGTCGAGGGCCTGGTACACGTCTCCGAAATGGACTGGACCAACAAGAACGTACACCCTTCCAAAATCGTCAACCTCGGCGACGAGGTAGAGGTGATGGTGCTGGATATCGACGAAGAGCGCCGTCGTATCTCGCTTGGCATCAAGCAGTGCCAGCAGAACCCCTGGGATGCGTTTGCGTCGCAGTACGCCAAGGGCGACAAGATTGCCGGCAGTATCAAGTCGATCACCGACTTTGGCATCTTCATTGGCCTGGAAGGCAACATCGACGGCCTGGTGCACCTGTCAGATATCAGCTGGAACGAGACTGGTGAGGAAGCGGTACGCAACTACAAGAAGGGCGACGAGATCGAGACGGTTATCCTGTCTATCGATCCGGAGCGTGAGCGTATCTCTCTGGGGATCAAGCAGCTGGAAGACGATCCTTTCGGCAACTACGTCTCCGAGCATGATCGTGGCGCCATCGTTACCGGCGAGGTCATCGAGGTGGACGCCAAGGCCGTTGTGATCAAGCTGGCGGATGAAGTGGAAGGTGTGCTGAAAGCTTCAGATATCTCCCGCGATCGTGTCGAGGACGCGCGCAATTCCTTTAAAGTCGGCGACAGCGTAGAGGCGAAGATCATTTCTGTGGATCGCAAGAACCGCGGCCTGGCCCTGTCTATCAAGGCCAAGGACTACGACGATGAGAAGGAAGCCGTGAAGTCCCTCAAGGATCAGGAGCAGGAGGCCGCTTCACCGGGCACAATCGGCGACCTGATCAAGGCGCAGATGGGCGATAGCTGATTCGTCCCTTCGGGAAGCAGGCGTGCCTGCTTCCGCACCGTGAAAAGGTCCGCGTCAGCGGGCCTTTTTTGATTCCGGCCGCCGCAAGACGGGGCCGGATAATGCCCCGCCGTGGCGTGAGCGCGGCGCACAGGCGCGATGACGGCGCTGGCCCCCACGCCTTTTAGTGAACTTTTCTATATAAAATAAGGACTTGCGCTATCCCCGCCCAGAGTCCAAAATAGTCCTACTTTAAGTGTAGAGATAACAAGACCTCGGCAGAGGAGGCTGCATGACCAAGAGCGAACTGATCGAATCCATTGCCGCCAAGCAGGCGCAGTTGTCCGCGAAGGACGTCGAGCTGGCAGTGAAAATGATTCTGGAGCACATGTCGCAGGCGTTGGCGAATGGCGAGCGTATCGAGATTCGCGGCTTTGGCAGCTTTTCCCTGCATTTTCGCGAACCGCGACGCGGTCGCAATCCGAAGACCGGCGATGCCGTGGAGTTGAGCGGCAAGTACGTCCCGCATTTCAAGCCCGGCAAGGAACTGCGCGAGCGCGTCAACCTGGGCCTGCAGATGGGATTGTAAAATCCCAGCACTGTGCCTCTGGATACACGCCTCCAACCTGTCTGACCTCCGCTAGTTCCTCCGCCACAGACCTTTCTGTTCATCACCTGGCTCCGCGATCCCTGCGCGGGAAAAGCCCACCGCCGAAAAACTTGTTCTGGCAAGCACAGCCGGTATGATCTTGCGCTCACACTGATTGATTTATTGTCTGGAAACCGAGGGGCGCATTGAATGAAACTTTTACGCAAGCTGATCACCCTGTTGCTCGTGTTGGCGATGATCGGCGTCGGCACGCTGTTTGCTCTGCAAAATCAGGCGCCGGTGCCGCTGGATGTGCTGGTGTATACCTTTTCACCGCAGAGCCTGGCGTTATGGGTACTGGGTGCCTTCGCGCTGGGCGGCCTTGTCGGTATGTTGGTGTCTTCCGCGATCATGGTGCGGCTGCGGGCATCGCTGGGTGCCTCGCGGCGGCAGCTGGAAAAAACCCGGCTTGAACTTGCAAAGCTGCGCGACGACAAACCTGCGGCGGGCGCTGCATGAGCAACCCGGTGATTGTCGCCCTGGATTTTCCGTCACCCGAGGCCGCGCTTGCGCTGGTGGACAGACTCACGCCGGCTCTCTGCAGGCTCAAGGTGGGCAAGGAGTTGTTCACTCGCGGCGGCCCACAACTGGTTGAACAGTTGCAGTCCAGGGGTTTTGAAGTATTCCTTGACCTCAAGTTTCATGACATCCCCAATACGGTGGCCGGCGCGGTAAAAGCCGCGGCGGATCTGGGTGTGTGGATGGTTAACGTACACGCCAGCGGTGGGCGCCGCATGCTGGAGGCGGCGCGAGAGGCGCTCGATGGGGTTGCGAATCCTCCCTTGCTGATCGGCGTGACGGTGCTGACCAGTCTATCGGAGGAGGATCTGCGGGAGCTGGGGTACAGCGAGAAGCCCGAACAACGCGTGCTGCGCCTCGCGAGTCTCGCCGAAAAGTGTGGCTTGGACGGTGTGGTCTGTTCGGCGCAGGAATCCACCCTGTTGAAGCGTGAGTTGGGGGCTGGGTTTTGTCTGGTGACCCCTGGTATACGCCTGGCAGGCGATGACGCCGGTGATCAGCGGCGTGTGGTAACGCCGGCTGCCGCGATGGCTGCGGGCTCCCATTACCTCGTGATCGGCCGCTCGGTGACTGCGGCGGCGGATCCCCTGGCGGCGCTGGAACGCATTGCGGGCGAGTTGAGCGCTGCCTGAACTTCGCTGGGCTGCAAGCGTGACGCCTGCACAATGCATCGCAGTGTTGTTTTTCTGCACGGTTTAGCGTGTTTCATCAAATACGGGCGTGACCGCGTTTTCACCGGTCTTCGTTGCTAGACTCTCAATCGGTGCGGATGCCTGCATGGACGCAGCGAACCGATAAGGAGATCACACTATGACCAATACACTAGCAACAACCTGCTCAAATTTTCATGCCGGTCTTGATGACGGCCCTACTGAAAGCACTCAATCAAAACATCAGCAACACGGCAGCGGCAACTGGACGGGCCCGGAGCGCCGGGCAGGCGTACCGGGTGGTGGCCACCTGCTGAAACTGTTCGCCATGATCGTTGTTTGTCTTGGCCTTGCCACCGGCAGCGTGAGTTTGCTGGCAGCAGAGCCGGCGGCAGCGATGCAGCCCACCAGCGTCAATATCAATGCCGCTGACGCGGCGACGCTGGCTGCCGGGCTGAAAGGCGTAGGGGAGGCCCGCGCGCGGGAAATTGTGCGTTATCGCGAAATGTACGGCCCGTTTGCCTCGCCGGACGAATTGACCGAGGTGAAGGGAATCGGCCAATCCACACTCGATATGAATCGTCAGCTTATTACACTGGAATAAGCCCTGCGCATCCGTATCATGAAGGGGGCCTCTGGCCCCCTTTTCATTCTTAGCAAGAGCGTGATGCGTGAAATGTCTTGTTACCGGTGCCAGCGGTTTTATCGGACGCGGTCTCAGCCCAACGCTGCGTAAAGCCGGATACGACGTGTTACCCCTCAGTTGGCGGGGAGCGCCGCTGCCGGATGGCACGCCGACGCGTGCCCTTGATCTCACCGGGGAAATACCTGCCGATCTGTTTGCCGATGTGGATGTGGTAATTCATCTCGCAGGCATTGCTCACCAACGTGCGCGCCCGCAAGACTACGCCGCGCTAAATGAAACTGCCACCCTTGCACTGGCCCGTATTGCGGCGGCCGCGGGCGTGCGCCGTTTCATCTATGTCAGCAGTGTCAAGGCGATGGGTGACAGCCCTTTCAGTGCTCCGCGCAATGAAGAGGATGTGGTAGCGCCGGGCGACGCCTATGGTCGCTCAAAATGGCGTGCCGAAAGGGCCCTGCTGAGAGAGCACAGGCAATCATCGATGTGCCTGACTATCGTGCGGCCAGCGCTGGTTTATGGGCCCGGCGTGAAGGGCAACCTGCGCCTGCTGGCTCGCTGGGCTCGTTTGGGATTACCGCGGCCACCACCAGGTGGCAAGCGCTCAATGATCGCACTCGAGGATCTGCATGCGCTGTTACTTTCGTTGGCTGGCAGCACCGAATTCGATACGCAGACCCTTATCGCCTGCTCCCAGGATTACAGTACCAGAGAAGTTTACGATGCCCTGCGACTGGCCGCGGGTGCTCCCACGGGACGCAGTTGGCTGCCGCGCTGGGGGTGGCGTGCCGGTACGGCGTTTTATGATGCGCTGGGGCAGGGCGAAGGTAGCTTCGACAAGCTCTTCGGCACTGAACTTTACGACAATACGCGCGTTCTCGCGCAGACAGACTGGCGACCGCGCGTCTCGCTGAAAGACTGCGCACCCTTGCTGATGAGTGATCCTGCGTGATCGGGTATCTCGCGCTGGGAACGGTAGCGCTGTCCGCATTGTTCTGCGCCGTCTACCTGCGCTTCGCGCGGCGACGTCAAATCGTTGATCAACCGAATCAGCGCAGTTCCCATGAACTGGCAACGCCACACGGTGGCGGCCTGCCACTGTTGCTGGCCTTTCTTGTCGCACTGCTGGCCCTGTTTGAGTTTCGTGCTGAGCCGTGGCTCACGCCCTACGCATGGATTGCTGTCGCCACAGGTTTTCTCATGCTGCTGGGCCTGGTGGATGACCTGCGCGGGCTTTCTGTGCGCGTTCGCTTGGTCAGCTATACCCTCGTCAGCCTGTTGACCGTGGTCGTCATGGTTTACGGCCACACTGCACTGCCGCTCTGGCAGCAGGTGTTGTTGATAGCCTGCGCTGCCGTTGCGTTGTTGTGGTTGATCAATTTGTACAACTTTATGGATGGTATTGACGGTATTGCAGCTGTTCAGGCGGTGCTGGCCTGCACGACTGCAGCCTGGTTTGCGCGAGACGCGGATGCGCTCTACTCGGCGGTCTGCCTGCTGCTGGCAGCGGCCCATGTCGGCTTCCTTTGCTTCAACTGGCCTCCCGCGCGCCTGTTTATGGGCGATACGGGGAGCATCCCTACCGGTTACCTGATCGGTGTGCTGGCGCTGTTAGGTTGGACCATGGATGCCCTCAACCCCCTGTGCTGGCTGGTTTTGCTGGCGCTGTTCATTCTCGATGCAAGCTGGACAGTGAGCGCCAGGCTGTTGCGCAGGGAGGATATCTCGCAGGGGCACCGCGCTCATGCCTACCAACGGTTGAGCCGGCACTGGAACTCGCACCGCGCGGTGGATTTTCTGTTCATCGCTATTTTTCTGCTGTGGTTATTGCCCATTGCCTGGCTGATTCGTAAGTCTCCGGAATACGGACTTTTTTTGGTAATTTTGGCCTACCTTCCGTGGGTCATTGGCATGGCTAATCTGCGTTCCTTAAAGTAGTATTCATATTCCTCCCGGATAGACTAATTATTCCATCAAATTCCGGTGCCAACGCTCTAACAGGGGGTCTCTTGCCCAGTCAGCAGCACAGTTTTGCATCGCGCTCAATCACGGCCAGCCAGAATATCCTGCGCGACCTGATCGAAAAGGTGGTGGAACTACCGCGCAACATCAAACAGGCCTGCCTACTTTCTCTGGATATGATCTATGTCGCTGCCGCCATGTGGGGTGCGGTTGCGCTGCGCTGGGGCAGCCTGGACATTCAGCTTGGTCCCATCGAGTACGCCTGCGGTGCGTTTGCACTGGTAGTCAGTGCCGTCATCTTCCTGCGTCTGGGTTTGTATCGGGCCGTCATCCGCTTTATGGGCCAGCAGGCGATCTGGGCCATTGTTACGGCGGTCAGTTATTCCGCTCTGGTGCTTGGCGCGGCCTTTTTCTTTACGCGCGCCGACGTGCCGCGTTCCACACCGTTCATCTACTGGGCGCTGTGTCTGCTTGGCATCGGCGGGACGCGGTTGGTGGTGCGAGCCTATTACCAGGCCAAGCTTCGCTCCATGTCCGAGAACGTCATTATCTATGGCGCCGGCCAGTCGGGCAGGCAATTGCTGCACGCACTGCAGCACGGTGAGCAATACCATCCGGTTGTGTTTGTAGACGACGATTCACGCCTGCAGCGGTCGGTGATTAACGGCCTGCATGTGGCGCAGCCGAAAGATTTACAGAAGTTGATCGAACGGCACAACATTACCCAGGTGTTGCTGGCGGTACCGTCCGCCTCACCGGAACGCCGCCGGGAAATTATCGATTCCCTGGTTGGGCTGCAGGTCCATGTGCGAACCGTGCCGACGATCAACGAGCTGCTGGCCGGAGAGGCCAGCGTTAACCAGATTCGCGATATTGATCTCGATGACTTGCTCGGCCGTGAACCGGTTCCGCCCAAACCCGAGCTGGTGGAGCGCTGCATCACGGGTAAGTGTGTCATGGTGACCGGGGCAGGGGGCTCTATTGGCTCGGAACTGTGCCGGCAGATAATTCTCGCTCAGCCGCGAGAACTGGTGCTGCTCGATAACTCTGAGTACGCGCTTTACAGTATTGAACGCGAACTGCGCGAGATTATGGGTACGGCGCACCTGGAATTCGACCTGGTTGCCCTGCTTGGCTCCGTACAGGATAAAAACCGGCTGGAGAATATCTACCGCACCTTCGATGTCGACACGGTTTATCATGCCGCGGCCTATAAACATGTGCCTATGGTGGAATACAACATTGCCGAGGGTGTGGCGAACAACGTTTTCGGCACCTGGTACGCTGCCCAGGCGGCTCGCGATGCGGGTGTTGAAACCTTTGTTCTGATTTCCACGGATAAAGCCGTGCGCCCAACGAACATCATGGGCGCTTCCAAGCGTTTCGCGGAAATGATTTTGCAGGGCCTGGCACAGCAGGATACCGGCACGCGATTCTGCATGGTGCGCTTCGGCAACGTACTGGGTTCATCCGGTTCCGTGGTGCCCTTGTTCCGCCAGCAGATTGAAGGCGGCGGCCCGGTAACCGTGACACACCCGGAAGTATCGCGCTACTTCATGAGTATTGCCGAGGCGGCGCAACTGGTATTGCAGGCGGGAGCGATGGGTACTGGAGGCGATGTGTTTGTGCTGGATATGGGCGAGCCGGTTCGTATCGTCGACCTTGCCCGCCGCATGATCCACCTCAGCGGCTACGAGATAGATTCAGAAAAGACCGAAGGCAATCACATCGATATCGAGTTTATCGGTCTGCGCCCCGGCGAAAAACTTCACGAGGAACTGTTGCTGGGCGATAACGTCGAAGGCACCGGGCACCCCATGATCATGCGTGCGGAGGAGGAGTCGCTGCCGCACACCCAGATGGAGCGGCTGCTGAAAAATCTGAAACACGACTGCGATACGCTGGACTGTGACGGCATCAGCGAAGTATTCAGCTCAGCGGTGAGCGGGTTTGGTCAGCACCAGGTGCGCTACGATCATATGTGGCGCAAGCGTGGCAAAGTGGTGCCGCTGGAAGCTGCGCAACTGACTCACTCCAATGTGCAGGAATTGTTTCCCGATAAATCCTGAGTCCCGCGGCCTCGCACTGCCGTCCGTTCTTTGACTGCCCGCTGTCTGGTGTATCTTTACCCCCCCGAAGTAAGTGCCAGGGCCAGCGGGCTTGAGGATGATCCGTCTGTTCAGTTTTCCAGGTCGTCGGTAGACACCTGGCCGCTTATCTGCCTGCGTATGTGTGACCATGACATACCCATCGCCAGAACCAGCGACAGCAGTACCAACACGATCCAGGTCATCGCGCCGGTGTTCTCCAGGCTCAACCAACCCAGGTCTACGAATAGCCAGATGAAGCAGGCGAACAGTGCGGCGAACAGCGACACGCCGAGAACACCCAGCGAGAGTGCCGTGGCGCGCAGGTAGATGATCCAGCCTATGAGAATAGTAATCCCTACCAGCGCCATGAGTGGCGTAACCGAAAACTCCGAACCCGATACCCAGCTGATGTAGCAATAGTCGGTGGGGTTGTAGGTCCCGAACACCAACACCAGTGCAAACAGCCAGCGTATGAGAAAGTCGGCTGCGGAAAATTTATTCGCCATATTCAATCATCTCTTATTAGTCAGTGTCTTGTGGATTCGTGCTTTGGTAACCGTTTCCGGAGTCAGTTCAATTCAGTCGTTTTCGGTTGTGAAGCCGGCAGCAGGCCGCGCACGATGCGCTCAATTTCCTGGGCGGAGAAGTAGCGCGGTACCGGATACAGCTCGCCGGTTTCCCGAATGGCCTCCTTGACCACGCCGGTGACGTGTTCATCCCGCAACCCACGCGGCAGAATGGGCAGCTCCAGTTTTGCGCGCATGTCTACAATGGCGCTGATAAATTCAGTGGCGACAGCAGCTTCAGTACGCCCCTCACCTGCAAAACCACACCTGTTCGCCAACTGGGCCAGCCGGTCGTGCACGCAATCGCCATAGGCGGTCAGTACCTCGGGTAGGACCATGGCATTGGCGTTGCCGTGGGGCGTTCCGCAAATTGCTCCGAGTTGATGCGCGATAGCATGTACGTAGCCCACCGACGTGCGGCTGAATGCTGATCCTGCGTAGAATGCTGCTGTTGCCATCGCGTCCCTTGCGACCAGGTCGTCACCGTTCTTGCAGGCGGTGGGCAGGTGTTTGAAGATCAGCCGGGTGGCGGCCTCCGCCTGTCTTTCCGTGGCTTCATTGGAGCCGCGACTCAAGTAGGATTCTACCGCGTGCGTCAGTGCGTCCATGCCGGTTGCGGCCGTCACGCCCGGGGGCATGGTGCGCATTATTGCCGCATCCAGGGCGATATGGCCTGGAATCATCCTGGTGTCGACCACTGCCGTCTTCTGGTGTGTTTCCTGGTCGGTGATGACTGCCACGGGCGTGATTTCCGAACCCGTACCGGCAGTGGTCGGTACGGCAAACAGGGGTACCCCGGCATTTTTACAGCGCTGCGCGGGCAAAAACTGTGCAAGCGTGCGCGGATTGGTGTGCAGAATAGACAGTAGCTTGGCGGCATCGAGCACCGAGCCGCCGCCAATGGCAAAGACGCCCTGGCAGTCTGTGGATCGGTAGAGCGCCTCGCCAGCTTGTACCTGGTCGAAGCTCGGGTCGGGTAGCACGCCGTCGTAGATTTCGAACGCGATATGGTGGGCGTTGAGGGCCTCCAGTACCTCTTTCAGCAATCCCGAGTTATGCAGAAACTCGTCGGTTACGACCAGCACTTTGTTCAGGCCCAGTAAAGCCAGCTGCTCAACCAGCTGCAGGGACGACCCGGCCCCGGAATATACGATGGGCGTATTGCGCGGTAGATAGCGCAGCATCATGACGGCGATATACGCCCTGAGTCGGTAGAGGAAAGTCATTGGGTCAGGGGCCAGAGGTTGGTGCGGTGGCGTTATAATAAGCCTTCAGGCTGCCGCATGGCCAGTTCCAGCGCACCTGCGCCGTGATTTGCGGGCTATGTCTGCGAGGCAGAATGCGCGTATTCGGCTGTTACTGGCTTTTACCGCGCCGCGCTTTGGGTAACGGGTATTTGGCGCGCCACTTGCGCACGCTGGGCAGTGCTTTGATGCGCCGCCTGGCGATCGCCTTCTCGAGGTTTTCGTTGACGAAGCGCGTCATCGCCGCGGTTACCTGGCGCGCCATGGTCACGCCCTCGTTAGAAGTAGACATCACCAGCAAGTGCGGATTAAGCGGATCCAGGGGTAGCTCGTCTTTGCTGCGTCGCAGTGTGACCATGCGGGTGGTCACCGCCAGGTCTCTTTCCCGCTCTACGCCTTCTTTCTCCAGGCGCAGCGCCACCAGGTGTTGATGCTCTTCCGAGTGTCGGCGCGCGGAGACAAGGAAATCGTCCTCGTGAATGATGCACAGCGTGGGGATGTCGTACTCAACCATCATGTCCAGCGCTTTCAAATGTCGGCGCTGATATTCCACCGGGTTGTGCAGCGCAGCGTTGACCTCCTTGAACAAGCCGTAGAAGGAGGCGGTCTTTAGCAGCCTGCTTCCCACCAGGCGCAGCACGTAGGGGCTGTTTATGTTCAACATACGCTGCTGTACGGTCTTGTTGTTCAGCAGCTGGCGCAACACGCCATTGAAGCTGTTGACGATGGGCTCGGCTATGGGCGTGTCGAGAAAGCGGCCCAGCCGCCCCAGGCTGTCTGCGTCCGAGATGTTTGCCTCGGGCACCAATTCGAGTTCGCGGCCCGGCTCCCGGTAAACCCGATCGAAGCCGGTGTAGTCCAGTTCTTCCTTCTTGAAGTAGTGAGACAAGACGTTACGGATATTAGCGGCTGTGTGTGGCGCATCAGACGGCGCCCAGGTCGCGAGGCTGATAATGCCTGACGCGCGCATGGCATCGACCAGTTTTTTATCCTGCTCCTTCAACTGCGCGTAGGGTTTGATGGGCGCGTCGTAGTCGTCGAGCACCGAGAGCAACAAGTGATCGATAATAATGCCCGCAATGGAATGTCCAGCGATGGGAACCGGGTGGCCCTGATTCCAGAGCTTGAGGATGCATTTGCGCAGCACCCGCGCGTAGTAGGGGAATATTTCGGCTTCGGGCAGCGTTTTGGCATAGCTGCCACGGTGCAATGCCGACACGGTCCATGCGCTGGGCAGGCGAATGAGAAAGCTGGCGAAGCTGAACAGGCCCATGAAGCCGTGCATCAGCAGGATATGCGTGCCCTGTTTTTCCTGCCCCTCCCGGGTTTCCGCCTTGTTTTGCAGCGTTTGACCCTTCTCCTTGAACTGAAAAAGCGTTTCCTCGAAATGCAGCGACTGCTCGTCGGCGAATACCTGTACGCGTTCGCCAATATCGCGCGTGGCCCGCAATAGTCGCAGCGGCGTTTCCATCACCGTCTGTTCAAAGTTGGCGGTTTCTTCCATCTCAAGGCGGCCAAGGGCGCGTAGCTTGTGGGTGCCCGATACAATAAGTGAAACCCGCTCGGCGTTGGTAAAAACGCCTCGATTCAGGGCCACGCGTATGGCGCCCTTATCTCGCTTGATCGCGATTACGCCGGGGTCGGTTTCGCTCAATGCCGGCAGGTAGGGGGTAAGGGCTCCCAGCGCGCCATCCTTGCCGATGCCGCTGGTGATATGGTGAAAAGACATACTCCCGCCCAGCTTGTGCTGAATATCCAGTTCATAGCGAGCAGCTTCTTCCTTCGCCAGGCGCATGGCCTCGCGATTGTTCTTGCGCCTCAGGGCGCTGCGGACCTCGCTCATATCCATCGGGTTGACCACCCGCCGGATCAGCTCTTCGAGGATTTCGTGCGGGTCTGCCTGATCGCCGAGCTCCAGCGTCCTGGCCAGCGGGCGCATACCGCGATGAATAATAAGCTTGCGTACCAGTGGCGTGAGAAAGCTGTTGATGAGCCCGTCCTGCGGGCTTTCCCATTTACCTTCGCCGGAGGAGTCTTCCAGGAAAAAAAAGCGCACATGGTGTATCCAGTCCACGCGCGAGTGTAGCTTGTCGACCATGGCCTGGTACTGGGCTTTGAGCGTATTGCCGCCGCCCACGGCAACCGTGTAATGCTGGCGTTTATACTGGCCCCATGCGGCGTAGCGATCCCGGTCGCGCCATAGCAGGTAGTTCTTCTCGAAAATGCTGGCGCAGTGATCGGCAGCGTGTGGGAGATCAGATGAAATGCTGACGCGCATGCCCGAGGCTTCCTCGATGCGCACTGAACGTCTGGAGCGCGGCGAAAAGCCCAGCTTGCGCTGCGTTTTGCGAATTCTGGCCTGAAACTGTTGCGGTAGCACCAGGTCATTCATGCCCCGTCCCCTCACTGGCTGGTCCCCGACGTTGTTATCCTGCAGGGAGTATCAAACTCCTACATATCTCGCGTCATTACGACAGATTCTATTAGAGTGCGCATACTAATTCTCCGGCAGTGTGCCCTGGTTCTCATAAAATTCGTCGCTGTGGAAGATCAGGTTAAAGCGCGGATTTATCACCCGATCGAACCGGTACACAACCCAGGCAAACAGGGTACGCAATCATAGCTGTCTCAGCGCGTTGAGCCCGGCGCCCTGGCTGGCGTTGAGCCTGCCTGCGTATCGTGGTGAGTTGATCCAAAGCTGACAGCCCAGTATATCAAGCGGGGGTATCCGTCCGCAGCCGAATTCCATGTTCTGGATCAATGCCAGTGTAGAAGGGGGTCGCCGAAAGCGTCCACAAAGTGACCACTTTCGGGGAAGATTGTTGCGGTGGCGTCCGCTCGTAAGTGTGCTGGTCGCCACAAAAAAAGGCCGGTGGCGGGCCATTTAACGGAGACCGATTCGGCTTGGCTCAGGCTAGGACTTTCGATCCATGATCAAGCGTCTGATGCCCTCGACAGAGGATGAATCGGGTTTTGCAGTCGGCCGCCCGGACAGAATTTCGTGCCACGGGCAGTAGACAGTGTTTTGTTTGTAGGCCTCTTCACCGATCTCGATGAAGATGGACGGTCTTCGCTGTTTCTCGCCATAAACGGCCATGGCTTTACCCCTTAACGGCGGCAGTGACTGCGTGGTTACTGGTGTGACTATCTTGCGCTTGTGGCGCCACCGCTTAGCCAAGGATAAGTGAGCAGAGGTCGCTCCGGGGGCGGGCGGGATTACCCAAATGCGGTAGGCGGTTGGCGCGCTAGGGAGTGGCTGTCGGCCCCGGAATCAACCTTGGATAAATTCTGAGAAATATCTTGTAACCTATTGTTTAATAAATATTAAATAACGTTCTGGTTGAAGCCGTTTCGGCGTGGTCAGAGCGAGTGGTTTACAACAGGCGAGGCTTGCGGCAGGGTGGCCCTGGCACCCAAAATGGGTGAGTTCGCGAAGGAGAGGTGGATGCTGGGCAAGATAGGTGAACTGAAAAACGGCGTGGTGGGCAAATACGAGTCCAGAATCCGCGAGCGGGCTATTACTCAGGCCAAGGCGCGCATTGCCCTGTCTGAGCGACAGTTCGAAGATTTCAGCGAGGATGAACTGGAAGTCATCGTCAAGGATGAGGAAGACAAAGTGAAGCGCAGCATCAAGCAATCTGCCGTCGTGGCGCTGCTGATTACCCTCGGATTGAGCTGATGCTGAATCAGCTCCTGCGCTTCACCCTGGTCAGCGGAGCCCTGCTTTGGCTGCGCCCGCGCTGGAAGGGCCTGTTGGCCTTGATCGTTTTTGTGGTGCTGGTGCATGTGTTGCACGGTGAGTATCTGGGATACGTTGAGTTGTCCGGCAATGACGAGTTCCTCGTCTGGTCATTTGTGCTCAAGTGGCTGGCGCTGGTTAGCGGTGTCCTGGCCTATCTTTTCCTGGCGGTTCTGCGCACGGCGGGTGGAAAGACGTCACCCACCGATGTGTCGAAGTCCGCAGAGTCGCCCGCAGCCGGAAAGCCCGCGTTGAACCCCGCAAAAAACGATGGTTTTGATTTCCTGCGTGATAAGAAGCAGCTTGAAACGCGCGCGGAGAAGCTACTTAATCGTGACATACAGAAGTAGAGCGGAAACCTGAATGATGAGTGAAGTGCCTTCGAGGAGTCGGCTCTACCCGAGGTCACTCAAGTACCTGTCCGACCAGTTACAGGGGCTTATCCGCGGACGATTGTGGTTACAGGTCATGATCGGCATGGTGGCTGGCATTGTGCTCGGTATTATTATCGGGCCGGAAACCGGTCTGGTCAGTGCAGCGACCGCAGAGGTAACCAGCAACTGGCTGGCATTTCCTGGCCAGTTGTTTCTCGCCATGATCCAGATGATTGTTATCCCGCTGGTTTTCGCCTCGATAGTGCGTGGGCTCGCCGCAACCGAGGATTATGAGCAATTGCGCCGGGTTGGACTGAGGGTTGTTATCTACTTTGTGCTGACCACCGCTGTGGCCATCGTTATCGGCCTGGCATTGGCCCTGCTGATCAAGCCGGGCAACTACGTTGACAGCCAGGCGCTACACGCCACTGCCGAAGTCGGTCAGGCAGTGCAGACCGGCGCGGCAGGCATCAGCATGCGCGACTTGCCGCAGACGTTTATCAGTATTCTGCCTTCCAATCCGCTGACCTCCATGGTTGAAAGTAACACCCTGGAGGTGGTGATTTTTGCAGTGATGATCGGTGTGGCGTTGGTGTTGATGCCGCCAACGCAGGCCAGGCCCATGCTGGATTTGCTGGGTTCACTGCAGGAAGTCTGCATGACCATTGTCCGGTGGGCGATGCTGTTGGCACCGCTTGCAGTCTTTGGCCTGATGGTGCAGCTCACTGCGCGGCTGGGATTCGAGGCGCTTCTGGGAATGCTGGTCTATGTGGCGACGGTCATTGCCGGGCTGTTCCTGCTGCTGCTCATGTACATTGCGATTCTCTTCATGTTCACGCGGGAGTCGCCGCTGGCGTTTCTGGGCGCCGTTAAAGAGGTCATCCTGCTGGCATTTTCAACCTCCAGTTCGGCCGCGGTCATGCCGTTGTCGATCAAGGTCAGTGAGGAGAAACTGGGTGTGCATCCGTCGGTGTCGCAGTTCGTGATTCCGCTGGGTGCGACGATCAACATGAACGGCACGGCGCTCTACCAGGGCGTAGCGACGATCTTCCTGGCGCAGGTTTACGGCGTTGATATCGGCATCGGAGGGCTTGCCCTGGTGGTTGTGACTGCCGTTGGCGCGTCCATCGGTTCACCGGCAACACCGGGTGTGGGCATTGTGATCCTGGCAATGGTGCTCTCCAGTGTTGGCATACCCCCTTCCGGAGTTGCGCTGCTGATGGGGGTGGATCGAATTCTGGATATGAGCCGTACCGCGCTGAATGTCACCGGCGACCTGGTAGCCGCCAAGGTCATGAATCAGATGGTCGGCGGCAGCACCGGCCAGGCTGAAGCGCTGGAAGCTGAGCAGGCGAGGGAGGTGATTCGCGCCGAAACCGGTGAGGATGTAATTATCCATCGCCAGGCCTGATGCGGTGAACTCAGGCCATAGAGGGCGCTTCCTGCGGCTTGATGCCCTTGAGCAGTTTGCCGAGTATATCCGCGCCGGTGATGATACGCGGCGCCTCGCCCCAGATCAGCACGGCGTCATAATCGATTGCTGCATCGTCTGGCTGGCCGGGCTGCCGGAGTGACCTGAGATAGGTGATCACCTCACCGATGGTTTTGTTCTGATCCCGTATTACCAGCGGACGCCGACAGTAACTGTAAACATCAAAAGGTTCGTCGTCATTCATGAGTGCCGCGCGCAGGGCGCCGTCGGCGTCCAGCAGTAGTTGCGGTTCTCCATCGAGGTCAGCCAGCACCACCCAGTGATGGCCGCTGGCGTTCACCTTCTGCAAGAACGGGTCGTTCGCCGCCCGGGTGACTTCGGGTATCAGCGGTAAATCGACGGTTGTCGGCAGCCGTATGATGGAATCGCTTTCCACCCGCTCGCCTTCCTCGATGACCTTGATGTCGTCCATGGTCAGAAAGTTCAACGCGCCCAGGCCTTCCACCTCGTCTACCTCGGCATGCTCTGATTCAATATGGGCCTTGATCATGGTGATCAGTTCCTGCTCGCGGAAGTATTCGATGCCTTCCTTGCCGAGCATGCCGTCCAACAAGCGGGCGAAAGGCTTGGCCACCGGATAGAACAGAAACTGGTAAAAGCGGATGACGGGTGCCAGCAGAGCTGCCATGCGCAGGGCATTCCGGGAAAAGTAGGCCTGGGGCAGTATCTCCCCGAAAATGGTGATGAAAAAGGTCGAGAAGAGAAAGGCCAGTACGCCCGCCAGTACCGAATCGGAGAGGAGCGTGAGCAGTACGTTGATGCCAACGTTGCCCCAGAGGATGGTGGTGAGCAGGTAGTTTGAATCCTTGCGCAGTTCAAGGATGCGTGCCGCCCCCTTGCTGCCGTGCTTAACTTCTACCTCGAGTTGCAGTCTACTGAGTGAAAAGAAGGCCAGATTTGAGCCGGAAAACATCGCAGATTGACTGATGCAAAAGAGGATGCCGATCCAGCTCAGGGTTTCTGTGCTTATGGATTCCATATGTGGGTCCCAGGGAAGAGGGTGAGGTAGTTGCCGCGGTTCCGCGTAATCCGCGCGGGTTATTGCTCCGCAAGTTCGATAGTGTAGCCCCCGGATCGCTCATCGAGTTGCAGCTTGAGGTGTCCGCGATTTTCAGCCTCCTCCAGCAAGTCGCTGAAGGAGCGGACACCGTAGAAGCGTTCGTTGAACCCGGGTTTGCGGCGTTTGATGGTTTGTTTCACCATTGAGCCCCAGAGCTTGTCCCGATCACCCGAATCCGCCAGCAGATCCTCGGCAGTCTCCAGGATCAGCGCTATCGCCTCGTCCATGGAACCCTCTTCGGTATTGCTGTTGCCTGGCTTGGCACTTTTCCTGGTGGTTTTGGGCTTTGAAGATTTGCGCTTGGTTTTTTTGGCCGTGGATTCATTGCGGACGAGGTCATCGTAGTAAATAAACTCATCACAGTTATGCGTGAGTAAATCCGAAGTTGAATTTTTGACGCCCACCCCTATAACAACCTTGGCGTTCTCGCGCAGCTTGCTGACCAGTGGGGAAAAATCAGAATCCCCGGAAATGATGACGAACGTATCAATATGCTCTTTGGTGTAACACAGGTCCAGGGCGTCGACGACCATGCGGATATCGGCGGAGTTCTTGCCACTTTGGCGAGTGTGCGGGATCTCTATCAGCTCGAACGCGGCATCGTGCATCACTGCTTTGAAGTCCTTGTAACGATCCCAGTCGCAATAGGCCTTTTTGACCACGATGCTGCCGCGCAGCAAGACCCGTTCCAGCACAAGCTGGACATCAAACTTGGGGAATTTGGCGTCACGGACCCCCAGCGCAACATTTTCGAAATCGCAGAAGAGGGCCAGGTTGAGATCACTACGGGTGTTGTTCATGCTGCGGTATCCTGGGGTTCGACCGGGGGCTGAGTGTGACGCCACTCTAACATCTGGTACTGGTAGCCGCCCGGTGAATATCTGATTTCTTCGGGGTTCTCAAGCAACACCTGATGTCCGCTCTCAGAACTGAAAAATCAAACCCAATGCCGGCCCCTGGGTAACCGTATCGTACGCAAAGTAGCCAGATTCACCCTGGTCGCCGTTGTCGTAATCAACCCAGATCGCCTTGTAATTGATATCCAGCACAAAGGCCTCGTTCATGCGGTACTTCAGGCCAACGGTGAGCTGTGATGTGAAGTCCGCTTCCAGTCCAAAGCCGCCGATATCGCCGCGAGCGACGAAGGTCCAGTTGTCATTGAGTGGCTGTTGCAGGCGGGCGCCGACAACGATGTCTACCCAGTCCTCTTCGATGTCGATCTTGCGGTCGCCTGGCAATACCGCGGTGTCCAGTTCAACGTCGATGTCCTGATCCCACCAGCGAACGCCGGCTGTATAGTCGATCGTGGCGTCGCCCCATGCGCGCCGGTAGAAGCCGTCGACTTCGAGCACACCCTGCCGCATTTTTGTATCCAGTTCAGCGTTCAGGGGGAGTGAGATATCGTTTTTCAATTTCATAAACGAATAGTCCAGCATGACGCCCCAACCGCTGTCATGCAGGGCCTCCATGTGCACCATGAGTGCTGAATCCAGGTTGTCGAAAATGTCGTCCTTGAAATCCATATCGACAGGGGCGCCTTCCACGCGCCCTGCAGAGGCTTCGCCGTCGATAAAACTGGCGAAGAGGTAGGGCTCCAGTTCAAATTGCCAGTCGTTTGCGTGACCGGTAAGCGGCGATAAAAGTGCGGCAACAAGTGTTGATACTGTGGAGAAGCGTCGTTTATTCAACATGAATACCTCTTCGGCAGCGGGTCAGAATCGGCCCCGGGCTGTTGGCCTTATTCCGTCCTAATCAAGAATGGGGCGTGAGCCCGTTTGAGCTAGCAACACTACCAAAAAAGTAAGGTAGAGTAGGGAAATGTGTGGACTTTTTTCAATGATAGGCTGGCGTGAGACTGGGAAAATCGACAGGCACTAATCCAGGTGAACAGGCGGTATAACCGATGCAGTTCAGATGCTTCGCTTGTCAACTAGCCCAAGCTCGAATAGCAACAATCGCCACGCGGAGTAGGGGATCTGTTTACCTGCCGGGGCCCTGGCTTCCTGAGACCATCGGCGCCAGGTGCGAGTGTCCTCAAGTCCGACCAGTGCACACAGTTCGCGCCCTGTCAGTCCGCTGATTTCCTTGAGGGCTCGTACATCTTCAGCAGTGGGAGCCGTGTATTCCGGGTCCGTAAAGTGCAGCAAAGTGCCGGGCGGTAGTCTCCCGTCAATAGCGTCTCGCTTGGTGTGATGCTGGTCCGTCACGGATGTATGCCCTTGATGCAGGCCTGAGCATACCTATTTACAAAACGCGTGCAAAGCAGGTCGCCTGGAGGCTGGTTTTCGCGGTGCCTGGCTTGTCGGCGTTCAAACCGGCTCCCCGGGTGCGACTCTGGGGTCTCCGGGAACCTTCATCAACTCGATACGAACGCCGTCGGGATCAAGTATATAGATCAGCTTCACGCCCAATGATTCTTCTGAGACTTCTGTATGGGAAAGTACTCGACCTCCGAACTTCTCGGCAAGTTCGGCTGTTTGTTCAATGTCTTCGACACGAATTGCCAGGTGCGTCAGGCCGAGCGTGTTGAAAGCGTCTGGCGAGTCATTGCCTTCCGCGGGCGGGTGATCGAACTGCATCAGCTCAAGCCTGAAATGTTCACGCTCCAGAAAGTGTGAACGCAGGTAAAGTTGCGGCGAGTCGATTTCTATCAATGGCCCAATCTCAGGGCCAACAGCTGTCTTGCTGACCTCCGTAAATCCGAGCGCGCCACGGTAGAACGCTATAGATCGGTTGATGTCCTGGGTGCAAATACCCACGTGCGAGACAATCGTATCTTGCATGGTTAGTCCTCCAGCTTGAGATAGGCAGCGCATGCAGACACCAACTCACGCGCGACCTGCTTATTGCTCATGGACTCAACGGGAAAATCCCGCGTCATGAAATGCTCAGTGATAACACTGGTGTACATCGCTACAAAAAACTGGGCGCAAATGTTGATGTTGCTGTGTCCGATTTCACTTCGGCGTTCTTCGAATAACTCTTGCACATGCTGCTTGAGCGTTTCACGAACGGTGGCCTCGCGTTTAGCGAAAACCGGGTCGGACAGGGCGCGTTGGTAACAGGCCTTTTGAAAGCCGGCGATTTCGTCGGTGATCTGCAGCGAGCGCTCTATCGTTGCCTTCAGTATGTCCTTCAAAGGCATGTCCTCTTGACGCAGCCGCTCAAAGGCAGTGGAAATTTCCTGCAGGCTCTGTTCCGTGGCTTTGGTATGCAGCACGTGCAGCAGTGCCTCTTTGTCTTCAAATCGGGTGTAGACGGTGCTGGGTGCAATACCCGCCCGCTTTGCGATTTTGGCCAGCGTCAGGCCCTCGAAACCTACCTCGGAGGCCAGCGCGTAGCTTGCGCGAATAACGCGCTCGTACTTCTCGCGGCTGCGCTTCTGTTTCGGTTCGTACAGGTCTTTCCTGGCCTGTGTTTTTCGTTTCGCGTGCATGCTGATTGGGGTCCGGTTCTTTGTGTTGACAAAATACTAGCACGCTATAATATGAACCTGAATACAGATTCATATAATAAACAGGCCGCCCTCAAGGAGGAATGCCATGCCGCGATGGAGTAGGGAAGAGATTGATGATGCCTTCAAGAAATATCAGGAGGCAGGGTTAAAGGCAGCGCGCTCCGGCGACTGGTCGATCTGGGGCAACATGTTTACTGAAAACTGTACGTACATCGAGCGAAACCTCGGCGAGTGGGCTGGGCGTGATGCGATTGTTCGCAACATGAGCGCAGTGATGCACCTGAGCGGAAACGAGGAGCTGGCCGAGGAAACGCGGGATAACGGCGTAGTCTCCGATCCCTGGGTAATGTGTAACCAGTATCCGGTTGAAGCCTATTTCATTGATGAGGAGCGCGGCTGGGTGTGGGCCTTGATCTGGAACCGGATGGATGATCCCGGCGACGGCTCGGTACACCAGTCCAACTGCTTCAATTTGTTCAAGTACGCAGGAAACGGCCAGTTTTCCTATGAAGAGGACGTGTACAACCCGCAGGAATTCCTCGACATGATGGAGCGTTGGCTGCCGGTGTGGAACAAGCACAAAGAGAGTGCTGTAGCCGACACACAGCGTCGGGCAGAGCAGGCGGCTAAAGCCCGAGAGTTCGCAGAAATCCCTCTCGAGTCGGAGAAATAGCCTGATGAGCAAGTTTACACGTGAAGAAATCGACAACGCATTCTGGGGTTACCACGATGCGCTTAACCGGGCGGCTCGCAGCACCGATTGGAGTGAGTTCGGCAAGGCGCTGGCACCCGATGCGACCCTCTACTGCTGTGTGCTGGGGCGCCGTGGTAAGCGTGAGGGTATTCTGACCGCGGTCAGTGATGTCATGCACCAGACCCGTGAAACGCCCTGGGTGAGACTCAATCGTTTCCCGGTGGAAGATTACGCAATCGATGAGGATAGGGCCTGGGTGTGGTCCCTGTGGTGGGCGAGATTCACCGATCCAGGTGACGGCAGCGTTCACCAGGGTCGTATGTTCGTACTCCTGAAGTACCGTGGCGAAGGCATGTTCCACTATGTGGAAACCGTGTTTAACCCGATCGAACTGGAAAAGGGTATGGAATCCTGGAAAGCAGCCAAGGAGGCCTGGGACGCCCAAAGTGCAGACTACCTGGCGACGCTGGCGGCGCGTGAAGCAGAAGCCAGGGAAATGGCGCCCATGAAACTGGACGGGGAGGGCGGCTGACCATGCTGCTTGACGGTCTGGTTGTAGTCATTTCCGGCGTTGGTCCGGGGCTCGGTCAAGAAATGGTGCGCGCTGCGCTTGCGCAGGGCGCGAACGTGGTGATGGCGTGCAGGCGTCAGGCGTTCATGGACGATCTGGGTAACCAGTTGGAAAGTGAGCGGGGTCGGCTGCATGCAGTCGTTACCGATGTTACCGATGATAAACAATGCGCTCACCTGATCAGTGAAGCAGTGTCCAGGTTTGGCGGTATCGATGTGCTGATCAATTCTGCCTACGACCCAGGGCCTTACGAACCTTTCGATGAAGCCGACTTTTCCACCTGGCAGGCCCCACTGGATGTCAATCTTTTCGGTGCACTGCGCCTGATCCGGGCTGCATTGCCGCATTTGAAAGCCTCATCCAGCGCTTCTGTTGTCAACGTCAATTCCATGGTGGTGCGTAAACCCTTGCCCAACCAGAGCGCGTATGTCGCATCCAAGGGCGCATTGAGTGCGGCGTCAAAGTCGCTCGCCGTTGAGCTGGGGCCGCACGGTGTACGTGTCAATTCTGTGATGATGGGCTGGATGTGGGGTGATGCGGTTGAACGTAGCCTGACAGTGGCTGCTGAGGCGCGTGGTTGCGAGCTTGCGGACCTCAGGGCTGAAGTGGCATCAGGCATACCGTTGGGAGACATTCCCGAAGATGCGGATTGCGCGGGCGCTGTACTGTTTTTTGCCTCACCTCTGTCGCGCGCTGTGACTGGCGCCAGTCTGGATGTCAACGGCGGGGAGTATATGCCCTGATAGCGCAAAAACCTACATGGCCCTCCAGGGCACACCATAGCCTGCCTAATGCAAACAGCGAAACAAGATGGGTGAACCGATGATGAAAGCCTCAATAAGAACGTCCCTTTTCACCGCATTTGCCATTGGCGCAGGTGCGCTGACCAACCTGCCTGCACAGGCGCAGTCTGGTGCCCGGTACCAATACGAGGGCGAAGAGCGTGTGCTTGAAGAAGTTCTCGTTACTGTATCAAAACGCGAGGAGTCGCTACAGGACATCGCGTCCTCCGTTGTGCCACTTGCCAGAAGCACTGTCGAAGAGTTGAACATACTAAGCGTGGCTGACGTGGCAAACAATATTCCCAATGTGGTTGCAAAAACCCCGGAGAAGCTGAGTATCCGGGGTGTTGCAGCGGCAGGGTTTCAAGGCAGTAATGCGCCTCAGCCCGTTGCGCAACATGAGAACGGCCTGTTTATCGCGGAAACGGGTGTTACGTTTCCCTATTACGATATCGCTTCGATCGAAGTGTTGCGTGGTCCATCGGGCACAGTATTTGGCCGTAATGCGACCGCGGGTGCCATTGATGTGCGCTGGCAGAAGCCGGAAGAAGAATGGGGCGGTTCCCTGGATTACCAATGGTATCAAGTGGAAGACGGAGACGATGGACAGCTACTGCGAGGCTTTGTTAATGCACCGATAGCTGGCAGAAAGTTGCTTGCGCGGGCGGCATTTGCTTACGACGACCGAGCCGCAACCTACGACAATTTGTCTGCGTCAGACGACAATGACCCCAATGCCCGCGAGCGGGAGTGGTACCGTCTGTATCTGACCTCGGACCTGACCGACGATGTGTCAACGGGTTTGCGCTACATCTATTCCAAAGACAACAAGAATGCGCAGGTTAACTCTGTCCCCATTGAAATCCGTCAGAGCGGGCTACTGGAATCTCTTGGCGGCAGTGCGATATCCAACGATGACGTACGTGAGGTCAACTCGAATATTATAGGCCGCAATGTCTCTGTTACGAGGTCGGAATTTCTGGATCAGGGCGGCGCTGAACTTAACAGAATCGATGGAGACTTGACCTGGCGTCTCGAGAATTTTGCCGGCCTGGGGGATACCGAAGTATTTCTGATAGCGGGATACAGCGATAGCGAAAACGATATTCTTGTCGATTCTGATGGCACCGAATTGCCGCTGCTCGATACGTTCAATGCGTTCTCGCGGGAGCAGGCGACGGCGGAACTTCGGTTCAGTTCGGCTGGTGATCAGGCGGTGCAATGGATTTTTGGAGCGTTCTATTCAGAATTCGACATGGACGTTGAGGTTGCGCTGGAAGGGACCGCGCTGGACAGTGGCCTGGCGATATCATTGACAGGCACATCACCACAAAGCACAGATAATAAAGCCAGTGCCGTGTATCTCAACCTCGAAGCGGATCTGGGGCGGTTTTTTGAAGGTGCGACGGGGATAGTTCTTTTCGGTGGTGTGCGTCAGAACTGGGATGAGACGGCCTTTTCCGGCGAACAAGTGCTCAATACCACCACGGCATTTCCCATTGGTTCCCCCGGCGCGTCATTCCCACTGGCACTGGACATCGGCGCCGGTGCGTTCGAGGGAGACGAATCCTTCTCCGAAACCACGGGTGAATTTGGTGCCCGCTGGGAACTGAGTGACGCTGCCATGGTTTATGCGAAATATTCCAGGGGATACAAGGCCGGCAAGCTGCAACAGATCGCCAGTGGTGATGTGGGCAAGGTGGAGCCCGAATTACTGGATGCATACGAGGTTGGTCTGAAGTCTCGCTGGCTGGAGAACACACTGCAATTCAATGCCGCAGCCTTCTACTACGATTACACGGATCTACAGATCACGCAGTTGTTGGATGCACTGCCCCTGGTTGAAAATGCTGCCGACGCTTCAATTTTTGGTGTCGAAGCCGATCTGCGCTACCTGCCGTTGGACAATCTTATGTTGACGGCGTCCCTGGGCTATCTTTCCAGTGAGTTTGAGGACTTCTGTGCGCAGGATCCCTACGCGCCCTCGACAGACGCGGACCCCGGTTGTTCACAGGAGAAGCCGCAGGATCTGTCAGGCAATGATCTACCAGATGCTCCCGAGTGGTCGGCAAGTTTCACTGGTCAGTACACAATTGCCCTGCAGGATAGCGGTGAGTTGCTGTTCACACTGCGCTCGACCTACCGCGACAGTTTCTATGCACGTCCGCAGAATCTTGGTATAGACGAAGTGAAATCACATACGCTCTCCGATTTCCGCACACAATGGACTAGCGCGTCGGGCCACTACCAGGTTGAACTCTTCGTGGAGAATATCGAGAACGAAGATGACATTTTTTTCACCAACGTCACACTGAGCAGCCCAGGGATGATGAGCTTGCTCGACCACGTTCCCGGGCGTCGCTACGGGGCTTCCCTGCGGTACCACTTCTTCTAGATTCGGTCGGGTGAGGGGGCGCTGGTACTCTGCCAGCGTGAACACCGAGGGTATGAATCACCCGGTTTTTTGCTACGGTTATCCGTAGCAAATCTCGTAGGATGAACGCCATAGGTTTTCTTGTTCTGCCATTTGGCTGTGTATAACGGCCCGCATGCTGTTGGTTGCGAGCCTGGTTTTGTAGCGGATACATCGGAGGGTGAGTAGTGAAATTTGTGATTCCCATGGCGTTCAACCAAGTAGACGAACTGATTCCGCTGGCACGTGCGGCTGATGAGTCGGGCTGGCATGCGATTTCCTTCTCGGATCACATCGTCCATCCGGAAACGATCAGCAACCCTTACCCGTATACCGAAAACGGGCAGCGCCGTTGGGAGGCCTTCACAGACTGGCCGGATCCGTGGGTGGCAATCGGTGCGTGCGCGGCAGTCACCAAGCGTATCCACTTCACCAATAACGTGTTTGTATTGCCAATCCGCAACCCCTTCCTGGTGGCCAAAGCGGTCGCTACTGCGGCCGCCATGTCTGGAGATCGCGTGACATTGACCATTGGTGTCGGTTGGAGCAAAGACGAGTATGCGCTGATGGAGCAGGACTTCCACAACCGCGGTAAGCGCTGCAACGAGATGATCGAGATACTAAGACGCTTGTGGACCGGTGAGATGGTAGATTTTCAGGGCGATTTCTACCAGTTTGATCGCCTGGAGATGAACCCTGCGCCACGGGCTCATATCCCCATTTGGGTAGGCGGGATATCCAGTGCCGCCCATCGGCGCGCCGCGCGCCTGGGCGACGGCTGGTTGTCGGACCTGCAAAGCAGCGATGAGATTATTGATACCGTTGCAGCGATCAATGGCTATAGGCAGGAGTACGGCAGAGGCGAGCAGGATTTCTCCGTGATGGCATCCGCATCCGATGCCTGGGAAGTGGACGGGTATCGGCGCCTCGCCGCGGGCGGAGTCACGCATCTGCTGACCATGCCATGGCTGTTCTACCACGGCGACAACCCGACGCTGGAACAGAAAGTCGACGGGATCAGGCAGTTTGCCGCTGACATTTTTCCGCACTTTCAGTAGGTGCATGCCTGCACCGGTTACGGGAGTTTCACGATGATTCTCTTCTACGTCAGTTCAGGGGAACAGCTATGATCCAGTCGGCAACCTACGACAGCCTGCGGGGCGTGGTGGCCATTGTCACCGGCGGTGCCCGCGGGATTGGAGAGGCAACGGTGCGCGCCTTGCACGGCAGTGGCGCAGTTGTCGTTATTGGTGATCTGCTGGTCGATGCGGGACAGGCGCTGGCTGATGAACTCGGTGAACGTGTGCATTTTCAGCCGCAGGACGTTACGCGCCAGAATGACTGGGATGCCATTGTAGATTTGGCCGAGTCTCTCGGCCCGGTAGCCGTGCTGGTGAACAATGCGGCCACTCTGATCCAGGCCACGGTGGTTGACACGACCGAGGAGCAGTTCATGCAATGTGTCCGGGTCAACCAGCTAGGGGTGCTGCTGGGCATGCAAAGTGTCTTCCCCGCGATGAAGGATTCGGGCGGCGGATCCATTATCAACGTCTCATCCATCGACGGCTTGCTCTCTATGAACAGTCTGGTCGCCTATTCTGCGACGAAGTGGGCAGTGCGTGGTATGACCAAGGCGGCGGCGATTGAAATGGGGCGCTACGGAATTCGAGTCAACAGTGTTCATCCTGGCGGTGTCTATACAACAATGCACGCCTCAGACCTGATCAGTGTTGAGGAAGCCAGCAGTTTTTATCAAGACGCCGCGCTGCCGCGCGTGGGTATGCCCGCAGAAATCGCTAACATGATCTGCTTCCTGGCCAGCGACCAGGCCAGTTACAGCACTGGAGCGGAGTTTATCGCTGATGGCGGGAGCAGCGCCGGCAAGGTAAACCCGACTGCGCCGCAATTGTGATCAACATCGCCTAGACCTGGCGTGTGCGCCGTGTGACCAGCGCGACCAGGCCAAGGCCCAGTAGTAAAAACGTTCCGGGTGACGGAACGTTGCCCACCGAGATGCGGTCACGCTCGGATGCCACCGTCTTGCCATTCACCAAACCGAAGGTGTCGAACTCGTACACGCCGGTTTTCAACGCGGTGAACGTAACGTCGAAGATAAAGCTGCGATCTACGGTGCGGTCGAACGCGCCTCTTGCTGTATCGCCTGCGCACCGGCCCTCACCGTCGAAGCCCGGATCAGCTTCCGTACACACTACGCTGACTTCCACGCCCGGCAAACCGCCCAACAGGTCGTCAATGGTGACGCGGTTGTATCGGCCTACGGCCTTTTCAGCGATCAATTCCGCCATACGCAGGCCCTGGGTTGCAACACGGCCCTCAATACCACTGGCATCAATGAGATTCTGTACGGAAACTGAAAAATCGGGGTCGTAGGTCAAACCCAGCAAGGTAATGTCATTGGCTGCCAGTGCCGCTGCAGTGCTGGCGTTGTTTTCGCCGGCTGACTTATAACCCGCATCCCCCAGCGCAAAGATGAAACGCTCCGAGCCGTCCCGCCAACTGGCGTTGTTGGCGGCGTCGGCGATGGCATCGAAACCCACTTCGGGTTTGTCCCCGCCACAGCCGATGTTTATCCCTGCCACGGTACAGGAGCCTGCATCCCACAAATCAGCCAGCCCGGAACTTGCCTGCGTGTTGGTGCTGTTCAGGTCTGCGTGCACACCATTGAACTGCGGATCAGAATACCACCCCATGCCTGTCATCAAGTCATATTGGATAGCCAATTCGTCCAGGGCCTGCGTTGCAACCAACTGGGCATCGCGTATTTCACCGCCCATGCTTCCTGATACGTCGAACATGAACATCAGGTCTACCATGGCTTCGCCCGGCGAAGGAAACGAAGGATCTGCCTCGACGATGACCGTTTTACTGATGGTGATGCTTTCTCCCACGGCGAGGTTGGCGGAGAAGCTCGTGGGGTCGATCAGGTCAGCGTGCGCGAGGCCACTGCAAAGTGCGGTAGCGCCCAAAACGATAGCTTGTGTGAAGCCGGAGTAGAGTTTCATGCGTCTGGAGCCTCTCATTCGAACGTTGTTGGTTAGGCCGAATCTGGTCAAGAGACGCTCGCCCGCCGTGCAAGCGGTGGTTTTAATCGGGCATTTTGCATAAGCCAGAGCGAGCGTTATCAGTATTGCGCGGCTTCAACAAAGGGCGTGCAAGCATCAAGGCTTGACCATGCAAGAATCGCTCCAGTGCCGCTAGTGATCTGAAATCTCTAGGCTTATCGCCCTGCGTCGAAAAGCCTATCGACTGAAACCCGTCCATTCGTAAAAAATACTGACATCGACCGCGTCGCGAATCCAGTGTCAGGCGTCGCAACTGAATCAATGTCTTTGGTACCCCGCACCGATAGGGCGACGCCGCTACAATGGAAGGGCGGCACTGGTTGAAACGTGTGACGCCTGGCTGAAAAATGAACGCAAACAAGTAGACAGGGTCGCCACCGGAACCAGGACTCCCTGTGCCGAAATCCCTGAGGGTGGCTTGTCCAGTTGAAGGTTAAGTTTTCGTGCCGGCCTGATTGCTTATATGCTTAACAAGCTCTCGGGAAAATTGCTTATAGCGTTATCGAATTTTGAGCGTGGCGCGTTTAGCTTTAATTTGCAGGAAACTGAATAATTTAACTGGGTTACACATGCGTACTTCAATTCAACGGTTAGCGATGGTCTGCCTTATGTTGTTACTGGCTGGCTGCAAATTGGCTGTCATCGTCACTTCGGGCGGTGATGTCCAATCCGCTTCTGATACGCGCAATTGCGCTTCAGAAAACGTCTGCGAGTTTGCTGTCACATCAGACAACTTGGATGAAACTTTCACGGCCGTTCCGCGAGACGGCTATGTCTTCAAGCAGTGGGCGGCCGGGCCCGGTTTCGTCTGCGGAGACTCAACCAGCCCCACCTGCATTGTTTCCAACCTGGGGCTCGGCGTGTTCAATGGAGTGATGGAGTTCATCACCGGTGATCACATTAACTATGCCATGCCACTCTTCGACTTTGTTGGCACGGACACGGATGGCGACGGCATAGAAGATCATCTCGATGAAGACGATGATAATGATGGTGTACTGGATGTTGATGATCTGTATCCGCTCAATCCCGATTTAACCTGCCCCGCTGATTACGCGCAGCGGACCAACAGCGAAGTCCTCTTCGAACTTCGCGACGCGATAGGAAGAGAGGACTGGGAGGACGTGGCCTGCCACTACAAACCCAATGCCTTCGTACTGGATGACCAGGGTATCCTCGTCGGTCATTCCGACATCATCACGGCAGCACAGAGCCTCAACGCGCTGTTCAGCGGCGTGAACCCGTTTGTCATTCAGGAAAGTATTTTCCGCGACACCGCCCGGGTTCTTTATTCGCTCGACGCGGGGTGGGTTGAAATTGAGGACGGCGTAAACAGCTATGTCATCGAGGGCGGCGTGATCATCGGGCAAACCGCACACGGGCTGATCACGTTCAACGGGCCACCGCCAGAACAGAATTGATCGCGCAGAACCTATATGTAGAAAATCGTGCTGCTGCTAGAGGGCTAACTTGCGCTGCACCGCCGATAGCTGACTGACCGCTTTCCAAGTGGCGGCAGAGTTTCTTCATCCGTTGTGCACGTTCGGCACAGACTGATTCTGATTGGGGCTATTGAATCGACGGGCCCAATATGCCCCGAGCGGGGAAAAGGGGTTTCCACCACGGTCAAAATACGACTGTATTTCAACCAAAAAAGGCCTACATCGCTGTAGGCCTTTCGTGAAAATGGCTCCGCCTGCTGGGCTCGAACCAGCGACCCAATGATTAACAGTCATTTGCTCTACCAACTGAGCTAAGGCGGAATGGCGTTAACCAGAGGGCCGGTATGTTAATGATCGCCTGCCTTACGGTCAACCGGTAATTCGACCATCTGGCGTCCATCTGCGGTGGGCTGCAATTCGCTGCTATGTGGATGATAATGAACGGCTATTTTCCCTGAGCGGCAATCGTCCAAACCGTGTCCAAACCCTTCAAAGTCGAGTCCACATTCCAGCCCGCTGGCGATCAGCCCAGGGCCATTAGCAGCCTGGTGGAGGGCGTGCAGGCGGGGCTGGCGGCGCAGACCCTGCTCGGGGTCACCGGTTCCGGCAAAACCTTCACCATGGCGCACGTGGTAGAGCAGCTTCAGCGCCCCACGATTGTCATGGCACACAACAAAACCCTCGCCGCACAGCTTTACGGTGAGTTTCGCGAGTTTTTCCCGAATAACGCCGTGGAGTACTTCGTCTCCTATTACGACTACTACCAGCCCGAGGCGTATGTGCCATCGTCAGACACTTTCATTGAGAAGGACGCTTCGATTAACGACCATATCGAGCAGATGCGCCTGTCGGCGACCAAGGCGCTGATGGAGCGGGAGGATTGCCTGGTGGTGGCCACGGTGTCGGCTATCTATGGCCTTGGCGATCCGCAGTCCTACTTCAAGATGGTGATGCACCTGTCGCGCGGAGAAATTATTGACCAGCGCGGGATTCTGCGCCAACTGGCGGAGCTGCAGTACACCCGCAATGATGTTGATTTCGGCCGGGGTACCTACCGTGTGCGGGGCGATGTTATCGATATCTTCCCCGCGGATTCAGAGCGCGAGGCGGTGCGCATCGAGCTGTTTGACGAAGAGATCGACAATATTTACTGGTTTGACCCGCTCACGGGCGCGGTGGAGAGCAAGGTGCCACGGGTCACGATTTTCCCCAAGAGCCACTACGTTACCTCGCGCGATGTCATGTTGGGGGCCATTGAACATATCGAGGATGAACTGCAAACCCGCGTCAAACAGCTAAAGGAGAACAACAAGCTGATCGAGGCCCAGCGCATCGAGCAGCGCACACGCTATGACGTGGAAATGATCCGGGAACTCGGCTACTGCACGGGCATCGAGAACTACTCGCGCTACCTCTCCGGTCGCGCGCCGGGCGAGCCGCCGCCCACGCTGTTTGAATACCTGCCGTCAAACGCGCTGGTAATCGTGGACGAATCCCACGCCAGTATTCCGCAGATCGGCGCCATGTTTCGCGGTGATCGCTCGCGCAAGGAGACACTGGTGGAATACGGCTTCCGCCTGCCCTCGGCGCTGGATAATCGGCCGCTGCGTTTCGAGGAGTGGGAGCAACTGGTGCCCCAGGTGATTTTTGTCTCCGCCACGCCCGGGCCCTATGAAGATGAGCATGCCGGCGCCGTAGTAGAACAGGTGGTACGCCCCACCGGTCTGGTTGACCCCGAAATCGAAGTGCGACCCGCCAGCGCCCAGGTCGATGACCTGCTGGGCGAGATCCACCTCACCGTGGCGCGCGGCGAGCGTGTGCTGGTCACCACGTTGACCAAACGCATGGCGGAGGACCTCACTGAGTACCTGGGTGAGAACGGCGTGCGGGTGCGCTATCTGCACTCGGATATTGAAACGGTAGAGCGGGTGGAGATTATTCGCGACCTGCGCCTGGGCGAGTTCGATGTGCTGGTGGGTATCAACCTGTTGCGCGAGGGGCTCGATATGCCCGAGGTGTCCCTGGTTGCCATTCTCGACGCGGACAAGGAGGGCTTCTTGCGCTCAGAGCGTTCCATCATCCAGACAGTCGGGCGTGCGGCGCGCAATCTGAACGGGCGCGCGATCCTTTACGGTGACAAGATCACCGGCTCGATGGAACGCGCCATGGCCGAGACGGAGCGACGTCGCAACAAGCAGGTGGCTTTCAACAAGGCCCATGGCATCACCCCGAAAGGTGTCGAGAAAAGCGTACAGGACATTATGGAAGGGGCGCGTCGCATGCCCACGCGCGGCAAGAGCAAGGCAAGGAAGGTGGCGGAGTCCCGCCTGAGTTACGCCGAAGAGGTGGCCAAGTTGTCGCCCGCTGCACTGGCGCGCAAGTTGAAACAGCTGGAGGCGAAGATGCACGAACACGCCAAGAACCTGGAATTCGAGGAGGCCGCGGCACTGCGCGACCAACTGGTGCAAATCAAGCAGCAGGCGTTTCTGGGCTGAGTGCCTGCGTCGCCGCCGGCAGCGTTATCGTGATGCTGACGCCGGTGGAGTTGGCGTTTTCCTGGGATGTGCGATCCGGTGCGTCTGTGACGGCACCACCCGAAAGGATTTCCCCGTCCACGTAGCAGACATTCTCGGCGCTCACGCTGCCGCCGTGAAAGTCGACAATGAGCTTCACGATGTGCAAACCAAGCCCCAGGTGCACGGTATCGCTGCCGCGACGCTCCGAAATCATCGGCTCAAAAATCTTTTCTGCGCTGCCGGGGGGCAGGGCGGGGCCCTCGTTGTACACCTGCAGTCGCCAGTTCGATATTTCCTGCTCCAGGCGCAGCTCTATCCTGCTGCCTGGCGGTGCAAAGGAGGTGGCGTTGTCGAGCAGTTTGTCCAGCGCCTGCACCAGTAGTTCAGGTACGCCCATAATGCTGGCTGCGGGCACCTGTATTGACAGGTTTAGCGCATGTTGCTGGTACAGTTCGCCGTAGGCCGCGTGTAGTTGGCGCAACAGGGGCACCAGGTCGAACAGGGTTTTCTGCTGTCTGTTGACGCTTTCCTCCAGCCGCGTGGCCTCGCTCATTGCAGTGAGAATGTGTTGCAGGCGCCCAAGTCCTTCCCGCGCCCGGGCCAGGTAAGTTGCGCGCGCAGCCTCGCTTTCGTGGCGCTCTGTAGCGGTCTGCTGCAGGGCGCCTGGCGGGTCTCCCTGTTCGAGGTTATCCAACGAGCTTTGTATCACGGCAATGGGCGTGCGCAACTCGTGCGCCAGTTTGCGGCTCAGCGTATGCAGGTAGTCATTGTATTCCTTCAGGCGAGCCAGTAATTCGTTGTACTGGCGTGACAAATCGCCAATCTCGTCGCGAGCGCCGCTGGGCGTGAACGTGCCGCTCACGCGCCCATCGTCGGCAATGGCGCTAGCCGCCGCATGCGAGAGTGCGCGAATGCGCAACGACAGCACCGTGGCGTAGCCGAACAATCCGATCGCGGCAACGGCCAGTGCGGCGAGGCTGTAGCCGAGCAGGCGGCTGAAGGCCTGATCGGTGAGGCTGAGATAGGTTTCGCCGCTTTGCCGCACAACCACCGCGCCCAGCACGCCGCGTTGATCGCGCACGGGGGCCGCTGCCGATAACAGCGTGCGCGAAGAGGAACCGGTATCGCGATAGCGTTCTGCGCTGACGCTGCCCGCCAGCGCCGCGTCTATCTCTGTGCCTGCGAGCTTCCCCGCCTTTGTCGGGCTGGGCGGCGGGGTAAGGTCTCCGGAGGTCAGGATGCTGCGATAGAGTGAGCGCAACAGCCAGAAGGTCTGTGCCTGGGCCTCGTCACTGCGCTGCTTGCCGCGCAGTTCCCCCAGCACCCAGTGATGGTTGTCCACGACCTGAATATCTGTCCGCCCGCCGGTAAAAGCACTGAGCAAAGATTGCAGCCTGGCGGGGCGATAAATTAGCCAGGGCGGCGCTTGGGCAGCGATGCGTGTTGTGTTGCCCACGGAGCGATTCCCCCGAGGTGCTGTACTGTCCTCATCGATAAAGAAGAACCCCAGTCTGCCGCCGGTATAGGCCAGCGGCAGTTCCAGTTCCAGGCTGTAGCCGTCCATGCTGTCCTGCCAGTAGCCGGTGATTCGCCCTGGATCCAGGCCCCTGGGTCGCCGGCCGTCAAAGCGCGCGCGCACGGACCCCGGCGCGGCGGTGGCTATGACGTAGTCCTGCCGTCTGCCGTTGGCCCACAGGCGCAGGATCAGTCGATCGCCGTTGGGCTCCTGCGACAGGCCGGGATTGTGGTACACCACCTTGTTGTCGGTCACGTCGAACAGCAGAAACACCGACTTTCCGCTGCTTTGAACCCTGACATCGACGCTCATGGAGGCGTCGTCTCCCGCTCGACCAAAGCTCGCGGCGGGCACATCTGTCCAGCCATCACCGTAGCCGTCGACAATCACCGGGCCCTGCGCCGGGAAGGCGTACAGGTCGCGCTGCTCGTCGTCCAGGGTAAGGCGACGTTCCGGTTGGGGATACAGGCTGGATTCGTCGGCGGCGATCACCGCGGCCACGGCATCGGCGGTGGCCTGCAACGATTGGGTCTGTCCGTGGCGCAGCGCGCCTTCCATCTCGCGAATGAACTGGCAGCCGGCCCAGGGCAGCGACAGGAGCAGCAAGCTGACCAGCAAGAGCTGGCGACGCAGTGTCATGATGGATTGTCCGGCAAACAGATCATGTCATTTCTGGTGCCCAGCGATAGCCCAGGCCGTAGACAGTCTTGATCGCGTCAAAGGCAGGGTCGATCTCTTCAAACTTGCGACGAATGCGTTTGATATGGGAGGTAATGGTGTGGTCGTCCTGCACCACGCCCGCGGCGTCCATCAGTTGCTGCCTGGATTTCACCTGTCCTGGCCGTTTCACCAGGCACTGCACAATGCGAAATTCGATCACGGTCAATGCCAGGTGGTCATCACGCCAGCTCGCCGTCAGGCGTTCCTGGTTGATGCACAATGCGGCCGTCTGCAGGATGTGCTCTTCGCGTTCGGGTGCGCGCATTGCCTCCACGCGTCGCAGCAGTGCGGCAATACGGGCCAGCATTTCGGTGAGACTGATGTCCTTGGTGAAGTAGTCATCCGCCCCCAGTCGCAGCCCGCTGACCACGTCCAGCTCCGATTCACGGGCAGTCAGGAAGACAATGGGCAACTCGGGCCAGCGCCCGCGCAGATCGCGGCACAAGTCAAAACCCGCTTCGGGCTCATCTCCCAGGCCGATATCGATGATCGCCAGATCCGGCAGGCGCTGCTCAATGGCAAGCTGCGCACTGCGGCGGTCGTGATAGATCGCTACGCTGTAGCGTTGGCGTTGCAGTGCATCGCGATAGTTTTCTGCCAGCGCTTTTTCATCTTCCACAATGGCAATGTGCTGCGGCATGGTCGTTGGTTCTTCTTAGTGCGTACCGCGCATCCTTTCAAATAAGCGCCGCCGCCTCAAGCACGCGCCACAATTCGTCACAATTCGTCCGCACCTGGCCACAAACCGGGTCTCTTGCTGCCACAAGCCGCGCGTTTAATGACGCTGTCACGGCCAAGACGCTGCCGCAGAGAAGGAGAGGGACCATGCTGACCACCGAACGTATCCATCAACGCATCAAGCCGGAGGTATGTGCCTACGGCGGCCTGCCACTGTGGCTGGCCCTGCGCTGTCTGCCGGTGCTCGTTTTGCTGCAAATGCTACTGCTGCTGTTGGCGGCCTCACCCGCGCGCTCTGCTGTCGATGCGGTGAGCCTGAACGAGGTAGAGGGCGGCCACCTCTTGTTTGAGTCATCAGGCGGAGTTTTTCAGCGCGCCGTTTTACAGCACAGTGAAGTGCATTTCGATATCACGGGCCTGGTTGCGACCGTGCGCCTGCAGCAAACGTTTCGCAACGACAGCAGCGAGTACCGGGAGGGCGTGTACGCGTTCCCGCTGCCTTCCGAAGCGGCTGTACGTGCGATGGAAATGCGGATAGGAGAGCGTCGCATTGTCGGGCGAGTGCGCGAGAAACAGGAAGCGAAGAAGATTTACCGGGCAGCCAAAAAGGCCGGCAAGAAAGCCAGTCTGGTGGAGCAGCAGCGCCCCAACCTGTTCACTAACCGAGTGGCCAATATCGGCCCCGGCGAGGAAATCACGGTCATGCTCGAGTATGTCGAGCCGGTGGCGTATAGCGCCGGCGTTTTTTCCCTGCGGTTTCCGATGACGATAACGCCGCGCTACATGCCGGGAACACCTGTGTCCGCCGGGGTAGGGGAAGCGTTGCCTTCCCTGTCGATGGACCCCTACCTCGGCTGGGCCCAGGCCACCGACCAGGTGACTGATGCGGGCGCCATTTCGCCACTGTTATTTCCGGATCCGGGGAGCGATAGCGCGCCGCTGAATGCGATCACCATCAGTGCGAGGTTGGATATGGGGATGCCGCTGGCCATCGTCAACTCGCCGTATCACGACATCGCCCTGTCACGCAGCGCCGGGGTCTATGACGTGAAGCTGTTGAACAAGGTCAGTGAGATGGATAGGGATTTCGTACTGGAATGGGAGCCCGTCGCACAGTCCGCGCCACAGGCGGCGCTGTTTACAGAGAAAGTCGGCGAGGACTACTACGGCCTGCTGATGGTTGTGCCACCGGCGCGGACCGACAAGGTGGCGCCGATTGCGCGCGAGCTGATCTTTGTCGTGGACACCTCCGGCTCAATGGGCGGTGTCTCTATCGAGCAGGCGCGTGCCAGCCTGTCGCTGGCGCTGCGACAACTGCGGCCGGGTGACCGCTTTAACCTCATTGAATTCAATAATCGGCACCGGGCCCTGTTCCGCACGGCCATGCCGGCGACGCGGCACCACGTGGCACAAGCGCAGGAGTTTGTGCGCCAGTTACAGGCGTCCGGTGGCACCGAGATGATGTCGGCGCTGCGTGCCGCCCTGTCCGGTGGTGCGCCCGCACCGGTGCCGGCCGCTGAGTCGATGGGCGGGCATCCGAATACGCCGCTGCTGCGCCAGATCGTGTTTATCACTGACGGCGCCGTGGGCAATGAAGATGCGCTGTTTGGCGAGATTGCCGCAGGGCTGGGTGACAGCCGACTGTTCACGGTCGGCATCGGTTCTGCACCGAATAGCTGGTTTATGCGCAAAGCGGCGGAATTCGGCCGCGGCAGTCATACGCATATTGGAGATCTCAACGAGGTTGGCAGCAAGATGGCGGCGCTGTTCCAGCAGCTCTCCAGGCCGGCTGCAGTAGATCTGGCGATAAGCTGGCCGCAGCCGGTTGAGGCCTGGCCGGAGCACCTGCCTGATCTTTACCTCGGACAGCCGCTGTCGATAGCTGTGAAGTTTGGGCCGCAGGTGCCTGCGGGAGAGGTTACGGTCAGCGCCGACATCGGCGGGCAGCCCTGGCAACGCGCGCTGTCAATTCAGGGCCAGCCCGACGGTGGTGCGCATGCCGGTGTGGGCAGCCTCTGGGCGCGGCGCAAAATTGATGGGTTACTGGACAGGGTGTTGCGTGGTGATCCGGAAGCAACTGTTCGTGCCGAGGTTCTGCCGCTGGCGCTCGCGCACCAGTTGATGAGCCCGTATACCAGTTTTGTGGCTGTCGAAGAGCGGATCAGTCGTCCCGAGGGTTCCCCTCTGCACGCAGCGCCGTTACCCAATACACGCCCCCAGGGCCAGAGTCCGCAGCACTTTGCTTACCCGCGCACCGCTACCACGGCACCGGCGAAGGCCTGGCTCGCACTGTTGGCGCTGTTTATCGCGGTGTTTACCCGCGTGATTCGCCAGGGTGAGGTGGATCATGTTGCTGGGCGCGCGTGAGTGGCGTCTGACGGGCTGGCGCGATGTCGTCGCGCTGGTCTGTCTGGCGCTGGCGCTCTACCACGGTGCCGGTGTTGCGGTGATCGAAGCCAAAGCGGCGCTGGCGCCCATCCTGATCAAGGAGGCATGGCAGCGCACACTGGCAGAGACGCGACCGGGTGCCAGGCCCTGGCCCTGGGCAGATACCTGGCCGGTGGGCCGGTTGCAGGCGCCGACCCTGGCCATCGATCTCCCAATTCTTGCCAGTGACTCGGGCAATGCGCTGGCGTTTGCACCCGGCCACGCGCTGCAATCAGCGCCCCTTGGCACTGCCGGGCTGGCCGTGATCGGCGGGCACCGTGACACTCACTTCAGTTTTCTGCGCGATCTCGAGGTGGGCAGCCCATTGCGCCTCCAGCTTCCCGACAGCAGCTGGCGCGATTATCGCGTTGTAGCAACGGACGTGGTGAACAGTCGCAAGCAGGGGTGGTCTGCCCAAACACAGGGCCAGCAGGAAGCATTGCTGCTGGTTACCTGCTATCCCTTCGACGCATTGCGGCCGAATGGCCCGCTGCGCTACGTGGTGCGCGCCGAACCGGCATAGCGTCGGCGCGCCTGCTATAATCGCGGGCGAAACCGTTGTTTTTCAAACCTCCAGAGGCGCCACTGGCCGAACCCCATGCGATTAAACCCACTGGATGCCGTCTGGCTGTTGCTGGAATCGCGCGATACGCCCATGCACGTCGGCACACTGGCGATTTTCAGTAAGCCTGCGAACGCGCCGAAAAGTTACCTGCAGGACCTTATCGTGTCGCTGCGTGCGCACAAGGATCCCGCACCACCCTGGAACCAGCGTCTCGCAGACGCCGGCGCGCGCACGCTGGCTGCACGCCTGCAGGAAGAGCGCGGGTTCGACCTCGATTACCACGTGCGACACACGGCCCTGCCCAAACCGGGAGGGGAGCGCGAGCTCGGTGTGGTGGTTTCGCGCCTGCACAGTGAACCGCTGGATCGCAATCGTCCGCTATGGGAGTTTCACCTGATTGAGGGGCTGGAGCGCGGCCGGTTCGCGTTCTACCTCAAAATTCACCATGCGCTGATCGATAATGTAAACGCGGTACCGCTGTTGCTGGACTCGCTCGCCGCGACCGCCAGCGCGCGCAAGGTAGTGCCCTTCTGGAGCCACGCGTTGGAGCTCAGTGAGGGCGATGAGCGCAGTTTTGATGTGGTGGGCAGTCTGCAGTCGCTGGGCGGTAGCCTGGGCGATTCGATGGAAACCCTGTCGTCACTGGGGCAGGCCACCCGCGGAGCGCTGCACGATTACCTGCGCCGCGACGGCCAGGGCAGCTTTCTGCTGCCACGCGGCACACCGCGGTCTACGCTGAACCGGCGCATCAATTCCCAGCGGCGATTCGCCACGCAGCAGTTTTCCCTGCGCCGCATTTCTTCGCTGGCCGAACGCGCGGACTGCACGGTGAATACCCTGCTGGCCTACCTTTGTGGCAGCTCGCTGCGGCGATTTTTCAAAGAGTACAACGCGTTGCCCGACGAATCGCTGATTGCAGCACTGCCAGTCTCACTGCAGGAGCGCAGCGAACTCCTGCCGGGCAATGCGATAGCGGGTTTGCGCGTGGCTTTGGGTACGCACATCGGAGATCCGCTGGAGCGCCTGCAGGCGGTAAAACTAGCCATGCAGCAGGTGCGCCAGGACAGGGAATCACTGCCGGATGCGGCGGCGGTTCCGTATATCATGATGCGCTCCGCGCCTGTTTACGCAAGCCAGGTGCCGCTGGTGGGCCGCTTTGTGCCGCCGCTGTTCAATCTCTCGGTCTCCAATACGCCGGGCTCAAAAACTGCGCGCTACTGCGCTGGCGCGCGCCTGGAAGCGATTTACCCCATGAACCCGCTATTCCAGTACAACGCACTGAGTATCGATTGTGTCAACTACGCGGGTAGCCTGAACATCGGCTTTACCGGCGCCCGCGATACGCTGCCGCACCTGCAGCGCCTGGCGGTTTATACCGGTCTGGCGGTGGATGACCTGGAGCAGTTACTCGGCAAGCGGAGACGTTCAGCATGAATGACCTGACCCGGCGACTTCTCTCCGGCGGCCTGGCGCTAAACCAGCGTCTGGCGTCCTCCGCCGCCAACAGTGTCGACTGGCTGTTCAAGCGCGATACGCTGATCCAGTCAGGCAGAACCTGGTTTGAACTGGTGCATGACAGCGACCTGATGGCGGTGCGCTATTACGAATTGCCGGACGAAGACAGCATCGAGTTACCCGACGGCACCGAGATGCCCATTCAGCGCAAACAGCACGCCGTCCCGCTGGTGTTGGTGCCGCCGCTGGGCGTCACCACCGAAACCTTTGACCTGCTGCCGCAGCGCAGTTTGGTGAAGTACATGGTTGCCCGTGGCTTCAGGGTGTACCTGATTGACTGGGGCAAGCCGCAGAAAAAGCACGGCCACCTCGGCCTGGCGGATTATTCGCGTGACATGATGGGAGAGGCGCTGAACAAGGTGCGCGCGCACTCCGGCTGCAAGGACGTCTCCCTGATGGGCTGGTGTATGGGCGGCCTGTTCTGCCTTCTGTACCAGGGTCAGACGCGCGACCGCAATGTACGCAATATCGTCACCGTCGCCAGTCCCATCGACCTGGAGAGCGGCAGCGGTGTGATCGCGGGTGTGGCGAATATCGCGCATGCGCTTAGCGGCCCCGGTCAGCTGGCAAGCCGCTATTCCAACCTGTTGCTGGACACGGTCGATCCTGCGTTGCTCGCGACGCCGCCCTGGCTGACCACGCTGACGTTCAAGTTGACCGACCCGCTCAGCAGCGTGACCACGTATTTTGACCTGATGACGCGCCTGTACGATCGCGAGTTTGTGGAATCACACTCCACCACGTCTGATTACCTGAACAATATGCTGTCGTATCCCGGCGGCGTGCTGCGCGATATGGCGGTGAAGGTAGTCGGTGGCAATCAACTCGCAGGAGGCCGCGTCGAATTCGGTGACTCGGTGGCGGAACTGGACAAGATCACCTGCAACTTTCTCGGCTTTGCAGGGGAGGGTGACAAGCTGGTAGCGCCGGAGGTCGCCGAAGGTATCGTCGACATCATCGCGTCGCGCGATAAGGACTTTCGGGTTGCCCCCGGCGGCCATATGGGGGTGATTATTGGCGGCAAGGCCACCACGGCGGTGTGGGCGCAGAGTGCGGATTGGCTGGCACAGCGCTCGAAACCGGCGCCTCGCGCGACGAAGACCAGACGCAAGCGACGCGCTTCCACAGGCCGTTAGCACTGCCGTCGGCGTATCAATCCCGCGGAAAATTGGGCGCTGAACCTTGCCCCGCGCGTGTTGGATTTCTTTACATCTCCCCGGCAAACTCCTCGGTACGAAACCACGTTTTGGCTTAAAAGCCATTTAAAACAACAAGATAGGACTCTGTGGCACAGAGATTGCTCCGCCTGTACCTGAACGCCACGATTCGCCTTCCCTCACCATCGGGTCGGCGACTGGCAGGGATTCGGGGGAGTAGTGCTATGCGTACCAAAATGAGCCTGGCGATGTTTTTCGTGGTTGCCGTGATAATGAGCAACGAATTGAGCGCCGGTAGTATCGGCATCGATGAGAAACCCGTGGTGGATGATCCCCCAACGCAGATCGCGCGCGACAGCCGCGGTTGAGGGAACAGCTTTCTGCACGGCGAGAGCACTGCGCCAAACCGGCGCCTCAAAGTCCGGCCCGGCGTCTCTGACCGGTTGTCTCAGCGGCTTCACCGACGTTTTCGCCACAATTTCCAGTTCACAACGCCCTTCGCTTGAGGCACTATGCCCCTCCGATTTCGACCGGGGTTTGCTGGCCCGGTCGATATTGTCGCATTCGTAACGCGACACGCATCACGCACACGTATCACTAATACGTCTTCAATCGATGCGCTGAAACTTTCACGTGGCCTTTAGTAGGGGCCACCACTGTAAGAGGAAGGCCCATGCCTGTTATTACTCTGCCTGACGGCAGCGAACGTTCATTTGATAAACCCGTCTCAGTCCACGAAGTGGCGGCTGACATCGGCCCCGGTCTTGCCAAAGCCGCGCTGGCCGGCGTTGTGGACGGCCACGAGGTGGATACTTCCTACGTCCTGGACAGCGACGCGTCCCTGGCCATCATCACCGAACGTGACGATGCCGGTCTGGAGGTGATTCGCCATTCCACCGCCCACCTGCTGGCGATGGCAACGCAGGATCTGTTCCCGGATGTGCAGGTCACCATTGGCCCGGTGGTCGAAGACGGCTTTTACTATGACTTCGCCACCGAGCACCGCTTCACGCCCGAGGACCTGGAAAAGATCGAGCAGCGCATGGCCGAGCTGGTCGGCCAGGACATACCCGTGGAGCGCCAGGTCGTCAGCCGCGAGGAAGCCATTGAGCATTTCCGTGCGCTGGGCGAGCACTACAAGGTGCAGATCATCGAGGATCTGCCGGCGGGCGAGGAAATTTCCATCTACCGCCAGGGGGAATGGGGAGACCTGTGTCGCGGCCCCCACGTGCCCAGTACCGGCAAACTGCAGGCCTTCAAGCTGACCAAGGTTGCCGGCGCCTACTGGCGTGGCGATTCGCAGAACGAGATGTTGCAGCGTGTCTACGGCACCGCCTGGGCGAACAAGAAACAACTCAAGCAGTACCTGAGGCGCATCGAAGAAGCGGAAAAGCGCGATCATCGCAAAATCGCCAAGAAGCTGAACCTGTTTCACCTGCAGGAAGAAGCGCCGGGCATGGTGTTCTGGCACCCGGCAGGGTGGAGTATCTACCAGACACTGGAACAGTACATGCGCCAGGTGCAGAACCAGCACGGTTACCAGGAGATTCGGACGCCGCAGCTGGTGGACATGACGCTGTGGGAGAAGTCTGGCCACGCCGATAAATTCAGCGATGACATGTTCATGTTCCAGGCCGACGAGCGCGAGTTCGCCGTCAAGCCGATGAACTGCCCCTGCCATGTGCAGGTGTTCAACCAGGGCCTGAAGTCTTACCGTGACCTGCCGCTGCGCCTGGCGGAGTTCGGTTCCTGCCACCGCAATGAGCCCTCCGGCTCGCTGCACGGCATCATGCGCGTGCGCGGTTTTGTGCAGGACGATGCCCACATCTTTTGCACCGAGGAGCAGATTCAGGCGGAAGTGTCCGCTTTCATCGATTTTCTGCACGAGGTCTACGCCGATTTTGGCTTCGACGAGGTGATCTACCGCCTGTCCACCCGTCCCGAGAAGCGGGTGGGCTCGGACGAGGTCTGGGATCAGGCAGAGAAGGCCCTGGCCGATGCCCTGAATGCGCAGAATCTGCCCTGGGAGGAACTGCCGGGGGAGGGCGCCTTTTACGGGCCGAAGATCGAGTTCTCGCTCAAGGATTGCATCGGGCGGGTGTGGCAGCTGGGCACTATTCAGGTCGATTTCTCGACCCCGGGGCGGCTGGATGCACAGTACGTGGCCGAGGACGGCAGCCGGCAGGTGCCGGTGATGTTGCACCGCGCAATCCTCGGTTCCTTCGAGCGATTTATCGGTATTTTGATCGAGCATTACGAGGGCGTTTTCCCCACGTGGCTGGCGCCAACGCAGGCCGTTGTGCTCAATATCACCGACAAGCAGTCTGAATATGCCCTGAAAGTGGAAGAATCCTTGAAAAACAAGGGCTTTCGGGTCATTTCGGACTTGAGAAACGAAAAAATCGGCTTTAAAATCCGCGAGCACACGATTCTGAAGGTTCCCTACCTCCTCGTGGTTGGGGATAAAGAAGTAGAATCACAGACTGTGGCCGTGCGTGCCCGTCGTGGTGAAGATCTGGGATCCATGGATCTCGACGCGTTTATCGCGCATCTCACCGACGATGTAGCATGTCGCGGTCGTCTTGCATTGGAGAGTCAGCATTAAGAAGGAAAGCAGCAAAAAAGCGCTTACGAACGACCAGATTACGGCGGATCCGGTTCGCCTGATCGGAGCCGAGGGAGAACAGGTAGGCATTGTGTCTTTGAGTGAGGCACGTGCAGCGGCAGAGGCGGCAACCATGGATCTGGTATTGATCGCTGGTGATTCCGATCCGGCCGTCTGCAAGATCATGGATTACGGCAAGCACGTTTTTGAAGCCAAGAAGCAAAAGTCTGCTCAGAAGAAGAAGCAGAAGAGAACACAGGTAAAAGAAATCAAGTTTCGTCCAGGGACGGAGGAAGGGGATTACCAGGTAAAACTACGCAACCTGGTACGTTTCCTTGAAAACGGCGATAAGGCCAAAGTCACGATGCGCTTTCGCGGACGTGAAATGGCTCACCAGGATATTGGCATGGAGCTACTCAAGCGGGTAGAAGCTGATCTGGTCGAGTTGGGGGGTGTCGAGCAGTTCCCGAAAATGGAAGGCCGACAACTCACAATGGTTATCGCACCAAAGAAGAAGAACTGAAGGCCCGTGAATGCCCCAGTTTCTTTATCGATTAACTCGCAAATGCGGAGTACATGAAAATGCCTAAAGCAAAAATTCACTCTGGTGCGGCCAAGCGGTTCAAGAAAACCGCCGGCGGCTACAAGCGCAAGAGCGCGAACAAGAGTCACATCCTCACCAAGATGACCACCAAGCGAAAGCGCCAGCTGCGCGGAACGTCTCTCATTCACAAGAATGACGAAGTTCTGATCGATCGCATGCTGCGTGCCAAGTAACGGCCACCTTAAAGGAACAGGAGAAGACTTATGCCTCGCGTAAAACGTGGTGTGGTGGCCCATCGCCGTCACAAGAAGATATTGAAGCAGGCCAAGGGTTACTACGGAGCCCGCAGCCGAGTATTCAGAGTTGCCAAGCAGGCAGTTACCAAGGCAGGACAGTACGCCTACCGGGATCGCCGTCAGCGCAAGCGTCAGTTTCGCTCGCTCTGGATCACGCGCATCAATGCCCAGTCCCGTGCTAACGGCCTGAGCTACAGCCGCCTGATCAATGGGCTGAAGAAAGCCGAGATCGGTCTGGATCGTCGCGTACTGGCGGATCTTGCCGTGCACGACAAGCCGGCTTTTGCCGCGATCGTGGAGCAAGCGAAAGCAGCCCTGGCTGCTTAGCCCACCCCTGTCGCGGGGCTTATGTGATAACCCCGCGAGATCGCTGGCTACACTGTAAAACCGAAGGGAAAGGGCTTGGCTCTTTCCCTTCTTTTTTTGTTGATTCGGTGAGGTAGTTTACTCGCCGCACAGATCATACCAGAGCGTGTTGTCAGACCCGCCGTGAAATCGTCCATGGGGTCTCGGGCGACGGATGGCCGCCCCCGACATCCATGTCGCGCACGGTCTGACAACACGCTCTGGCATGCTCTGAGCTATCTGTGGTTCTTACTGAAGGAGTCATTGCACCTGCAGCTAGAACCTATGGAGCGGAGGATGCTGCGGAGTCGTTACGAAACCGTGCGCGACATGGATGTCGCGCTCGAGCCTACATGGATGTATTCACGGCGTGTTTCGTAACGACTCCGCAGCATTCGCCGCGGTCTCGGCGCAGAACCAACCAAAACGGCAATTTCGAGCGAAACAACCATGGAAAACCTCGAAGCACTGGGCAACGAAGCAAAAACCGCCATCGCTGCCGCAGAAGATGTACAGGCGCTGGAGCAACTGCGCGTTGAGTACCTTGGCAAGAAGGGCCAGTTAACGGCCCTGCTGAAGGGGCTGGGCAAGTTGTCGGCCGAGGAGCGGCCGGCGGCGGGTGCGAAGATCAATGTGGTGAAGCAGGCGCTACAGGAGCTGATTGGCGCGCGCAAAGCTGAGCTGGAAAGCGCGGCGGTTGGCGCGAAGCTGGCGCAGGAGACTATCGATGTGACGTTGCCCGGGAGAGGGCAGAGCACCGGCGGTATCCACCCGGTAACCCGCACCATGGAGCGTATGGAGGATTTCTTCGGCGCGATTGGCTTTGAGGTTGTCGAGGGGCCGGAGGTTGAGGACGATTATCACAACTTCGAAGCGCTCAATATTCCCGCGCACCATCCGGCGCGCGCCATGCACGACACTTTTTACGTGGATGAACACACGGTGCTGCGCACCCATACCTCGCCGGTGCAGGTGCGCACGATGGAGACCCAGGAACCGCCTATTCGCGTGATCTGCCCTGGTCGTGTGTACCGCTGCGATTCCGATCTTACCCACACGCCGATGTTTCACCAGGTGGAAGGGCTGCTGATTGACGAGCAGTCCAGCTTCGCTGACCTCAAGGGCGTGATTGAACAGTTTTTGCAGGTGTTCTTTGAGAAAGACCTCGCTGTGCGCTTTCGCCCGTCCTACTTTCCGTTTACGGAGCCCTCTGCGGAGGTGGATATACAGTGTGTGAACTGCGGCGGGGAGGGCTGCCGTGTGTGCAGCAAGACCGGCTGGCTGGAGATCATGGGGTGCGGCATGGTGCACCCGCGGGTGCTCGAGTTTTCCAATATCGATCCCGAGAAGTACTCAGGATTTGCCTTTGGCATGGGCGTTGAGCGCCTGGCGATGCTGCGCTACGGCGTGAATGACCTGCGCCTGTTTTTCGATAATGATTTACGGTTTCTTGAGCAGTTTTAGTCGGGCGTGTGTGAGCAGTTCAATACGCAGAGCGCAGGCAGAACGCAGAAGCAGTGCGGAGAGTTAACAAGTGATTATCAGTGAACAATGGTTACGCGAGTGGGTGGACCCGGCTGTGGATACACAAACACTGGGGCAGCAACTCACCATGGCCGGATTGGAGATCGAGTCCATCGACCCGGTGGCCGGTGCCTTCACCGGTGTGGTCGTCGGAGAAATTGTTAGCGCCGAACCTCACCCGGATGCCGACAAGTTGCGTGTTTGCCAGGTGAACAGCGGCAGCGAAACATTACAGATCGTTTGCGGCGCGCCGAATGCACGCGCCGGTCTGAAGGCGCCACTGGCGACGGTGGGCGGCGAGCTCCCCGGCGATTTCAAGATAAAGCAGGCCAGGCTGCGCGGTGTGGAGTCGAACGGCATGCTTTGCGCCGAGCAGGAGTTGGGTCTGTCCGAGGCTAACGAAGGCTTGATGGAGCTGGCGCAGGATGCGCCGGTGGGCGCAGACTTGCGCGACTACCTGGGGCTGGATGACCAGGTGCTCGAAATCGGTCTTACGCCAAACCGTGCCGATTGTCTCGGCGTTCGGGGAATCGCGCGGGAAGTGGGGCTGTTGAACGATTGCAGCGTGACCGAAGTTACCTGCGACCCGGTGCAGTCGGCACTGGATGAGATCTTCCCCATTGAAATCAAGGCGCCCGCGCGATGCCCGCATTTCACCGGGCGCATTTTGCGCAACGTCGATGTCAGCCGACCCAGCCCCCTGTGGATGCAGGAGAAGCTGCGCCGCTGTGGTTTGCGTTCGATAGACGCGGTGGTGGATGTCACCAACTACGTCATGCTGGAACTCGGTCAACCGATGCACGCCTTCGACTTCGACAAGCTGGTGGGCGGCATTGTTGTGCGCGAGGCAGAACAGGGCGAGAAACTGGCGCTTCTCGATGGCAGCGAGGTGGAACTGGGCACCGACAACCTGGTGATTGCTGATCACGAGAAAGCCGTGGCACTGGCCGGTATTATGGGCGGCGAGCACAGTGCTGTGAGTGATCAAACGAAAAACCTGTTCCTTGAAGTCGCGTTCTTCACGCCGCACCTGATTGCGGGGCAGGCGCGGGGCTTTGGCATGCACACTGACGCCTCGCACCGTTTCGAGCGCGGTGTGGATTTCGAGCTGCAGGTGAAGGCGCTGGAACGTGCGACGCAGTTGCTGATCGATATCGTCGGTGGCGAAGCCGGCCCGATCAACGAGCAGACTGCTGCCAGCGAGATGCCAGCGCGCCCCGACGTATCGTTGCGGGCAGATCGCATTCGCAAACTGCTGGGGTTCGAGCTGGACTCGAAGGAAGTTGAACGTATTCTGGGCGGGCTGGGTCTGGGCGTCACCGCAACCGATGCGGGCTGGACCTGCAGTGTGCCCAGTTGGCGTTTCGACATTGCGATCGAGGTTGATCTGCTGGAGGAGCTCGCACGGGTCTATGGCTACAATCGGCTGCCGGTTTCACACGTGCATGCAGACCTGGTGATTCCTGCGCGCGACGAGCAACAACTTTCACAGCGCAGCGTGCGTCGACACCTGGCCGCGCGCGGCTACCGTGAAGCGATCACCTACAGTTTTGTTGATCCAAAGTTGCAGGCGCAGTTCGACCCGGGCGTGACGCCGGTGGCGCTGACCAACCCTATCTCTGCTGACATGGCGGTGATGCGCACCAGCCTGTTGCCGGGCCTGATCAGCGCTGCACAGCGCAACGTCAATCGCCAGCAACCCAGGGTGCGCCTGTTCGAAACGGGACTGCGCTTTGTGCCGACCAGGGATGGCCTTGAGCAAACGCCAACGCTGGCAATGATCGTCACCGGTGCGCGCAGCCCCGAGAGCTGGGACAGTGACGATACGGGTGTCGATTTTTACGACCTCAAGGGTGACCTGGAGAGCGTGCTAACACTCACGCGCGACCTCGATGGCTTCGCGTTCCACGCCGCCCAGCGTGATGGCCTGCACCCGGGACAGAGCGCCCGCATAACCAGAAAGGGGCAGACAGTTGGCTACATTGGCGCGCTGCATCCCGTCGTTGCAGCACAGCTGGATTTCGCTGCAACGCTTTACGCCTGCGAGGTAGACCTGTCAGCGGTGCTGGCCGGGGAATTGCCTGAGTTCGCCGAATTGTCCAAATTCCCTGAGATTCGCAGGGATTTAGCCTTCATCGTGGACAAAGAGGTGGCCGTAGCGGACATAATGGGTGAGGTGCGTTCTGTCGCAGGGGCTTACCTGTCAGACTTAACCCTGTTTGATGTCTATACCGGCAAAGGTATTGATCCTAAAAGAAAAAGCCTCGCGCTGGGTTTGACTTTCCGTGATCATTCGCGCACTCTTGGTGATGAGGATGTTAATCCGACAGTGGGTCAAGTCATTGATCTGCTGGAAAAAAATTATAATGCCGAGCTGAGGAGCTAGCTTTTATTCGAAAGGCTAGTCTTAATTACACCAAGCTGGGTTTTACATACCAGGTACCGGAACATGACCGCTCTGACTAAATCTGAAATGGCTGAACGCCTTTTCGAAGAGTTGGGACTCAACAAGCGGGAAGCCAAGGAAATCGTTGAGCTCTTCTTTGAAGAAATTCGCAGCTGCCTGGAAAGCAACGAGCAGGTGAAGCTGTCAGGCTTCGGTAACTTTGACCTGCGCGACAAGAGCCAGCGTCCGGGCCGCAACCCGAAAACCGGCGAAGAAATCCCCATTTCTGCGCGACGCGTGGTGACCTTCCGACCTGGACAAAAGCTGAAAGCCCGAGTAGAGGAATATGCTGGAACCGACCCACAACAATGAACTGCCCGCCATTCCCGGAAAGCGTTATTTTACGATCGGAGAAGTGAGCGAACTGTGCGCAGTAAAGCCGCATGTCCTGCGCTACTGGGAACAGGAGTTTCCACAACTCAAACCCGTCAAACGCCGCGGTAACCGCCGCTACTACCAGCGTGAGGACGTATTGACGATTCGCCAGATACGCGGCCTGCTGTACGATCAGGGCTACACCATCGGCGGTGCCCGCCAGCGCATGACCGATGGCGACGAAGGCGTTTTATCAGCGGACCTGCAGGCCGTGATAAAGGAAACGATTGAGGAGCTGGAAGACGTCCTCAAGGTGCTCAGCCCCACCAAATAGCCTTTGTTCAGAGGCACTAATTGCGTATAATCCCGCCCGCATCGCGATCGCGATTACGGGGCGTAGCGCAGTCTGGTAGCGCACCACACTGGGGGTGTGGTGGTCACAGGTTCAAATCCTGTCGTCCCGACCAAATCCAAGCAAATGGCCACCCACAGGAGACTGTGTAAAAACACACTCCAGTGGCCCAAATCAGGAAGCCCAGCTAATTTAGCTGGGCTTTTCTGTTTTTGTGAACTGATTCCAGAGGTCGGATCACC
>JAUHYL010000141.1 GCA_030426545.1 Gammaproteobacteria bacterium | reverse complement strand
TCCGCCAGAACACTCGGACTCCTCTACCTCACGTCCACCGGCGAGCCGATTGCCGATGCGCTCATTTCTGCCAGCGATTTCGACTGGCCGTTGGGAAGCCCCAATTTCATCTTTAGCCCACCCTCTAGCGGCGGTTCTGAAGCGGGTACAACGGACGACAGCGGCGCGGTATCGGTGGACTTCACCATTGGCTTGCCGGCGGCTGAAGAGGATGACGAGACGTACACCTATTCAGCGACATTTACGACCGGTAACGGTGATTCGTCGTTTGATCTGGCGTGTGAGTTTACTGTGGAGGGCACCGGCCCGCCCACTACCCCACCGCTTGTCATCACGACAACCTCGTTGCCCGCCGCGGATGCTGGCGTTCCATACAACACTTTGCTCGAGTCGACTGGAGGAACTACGACCAGTGACAATGACTGGACGCTGGTTTTCGATGATGGCGCGACAGGTCTGTCTGTAACGGATATTGGCGCAACCAGTGCGGAGCTCGCGTGGGCCGCCCCTGTCGCTGGAAGCTACGATATCGTCGTCGAAGTAGACGATGGTGGAATGGGCGGACAAGTGGCAACCAGAACTCTCACTCTCGTGGTCAATCCATAATCGCCGGGTCCTCGGGCGGCATCGACGCCGCCCGATCAGACCAGGCCCTCAGCTCTTCTCACTAACTGAAAAGGCCGCGAATTTCGCGGCCTTTTTCTTTTTCCTCACATCCCCAATTGAAGTCATCGAGATCTGGCACCGCACAGGGTGGTCCGCTGATCAACTGCGCGTGCTGGCTGTCACAGTTGTGGTACGTAAAGCGTGGCAAGATATACGGATTCTAACCTTCGTAGTATGATCCTCACGAATCCGACAACAGCTCCGCTGAACAAGCGCAGGAGAATCACGTGAGCATTCTGGCCCCGGACGGTCCCGATCAAATCAACCCCGACTGGGTGGGCCTGCTAGACGCGCGCCAGAGCGGCTGGTTCCTGAAAGATAGCGACGAGCTGTTCAAGGGTTTCCCCGTTTCTGCCTCTGACAAGGTTTTGGACGTGGGCTGCGGCCAGGGCGTTGCCACGTTGTTCTGCGCCGAGCGCGGTGCAGCCGTAACCTACGTCGATATCGATCCCGCCGTCGTCGAAACCGTTGCACACAAGGTCGCCGAGCAGGGAACCGCAGCGTCCCACACAGGCCTGGTGAGTGACTGCGAACCACTACAAGTGCCCGACCAGTCGGCGACACGTGTGATCTGCCAGGAAGTCCTGGAACACGTGGCAGACCCGGATCACGTAGTCTCCGAGCTGGTGCGCGCGGGAGAACCCGGCGCGCTCTATCTGTTGACGGTACCTGGCGAGCAGGGCGAAAACGTGCAGAAGGCATTCGCACCCGCTGAATATTTTGAGCACCCCAATCACATTCGTGTTTTCAGTGAGAGCGACTTTCGATCGCTGGCTGAGCGCAACGGCCTGGAGATACTCAGCTACTCTTCCAGCGGCTTTTACCTGACCTTCTGGGTTTGCATACAGTGGGCCATTGCCGCAGCCAGGAAACGGCAGTCCGGCGATAACAGCCCGGGCGCGGATGATCCTTTTACTCCACCCTATGACGATAGCCTGAGCAGTTGGGCGACGCTGTGGGGGAAGTTGATCGCCACACCGGAAGGCGAGGTGTTCAAGCGCGAACTGGATAAGTTACTGCCCAAGGTTCAAATCATCGTTGGCAAAAAACCAGCCTGAGCGCAGAGCCTGTGAGGCCCAGGTAATGGATTGCTCCCCCACCAAGCGCCTGTCCCGCGCTGTGCTCACTGTTTTCGCGGTGCTGCTGCTCACCGCCTGCGCGCAGACGGGGCGCGAGACACCAGGCAATACTGCGCAGAAACTCGACTCCGACTATTTCGGCATCCATTTTGTTGATGCTTCTACGGGCCGCGGTGTGCCACTGGTCGAAGCAGAAACCAACCACGGGCTGCGCTATGTCAGCGACAGCGCTGGCTGGATTGCCATCCACCCGAACGATATTGACAGCGAGACGCTCTACCTGCACCTGAGCAGCCACGGTTACAGCATAGGCGATGACAGCAGCCGTTTTAGCGGCGTGCGTGTGCAAATCGAACCGGGCACGTTCAAGCGGGTGAGTATGCAGCGGGACATCATTGCCGAAAGGCTCTACCGGGTGACCGGGGAAGGCATTTACCACGCTACGCGATTGCTCGGACTGCAACCGCCCATGGAGTTCACAGAGAACCCGCCGGGTGGTGTCTTCGGACAGGATTCCGTTCTCAATGCAGTGTACGACAACAAACTGTACTGGTTCTGGGGTGATACCAAACGGGGAGACGCTCCACTGGGCAATTTCCGTGCCTCGGGTGCCACGTCGCCTCACCCCCGGGACAAAAAGGTCGACGTAGACAGGGGAATCCGGCTGCAGTACTACACCGACGGACAGGGCTTTACACGCGCAATGTGTCCACTGGAGGGCAAGGGCGTCGTCTGGCTTTCCGGGCTTATGTCATTTGACCAGGCGGGCGATGAGCGCATGTTCGCGCACTACGGCAGGTGGAAGAAACTCGGGGAGCGACTCGAGTCTGGCATTGCCGAATGGGACGACAAGTCTGCGCGGTTTGTCAAACAGCGAGCATTTCCCTTTGACGCGCCGCTGCATCCGCGTGGGCATCCGCTACAGCGGACGCTGTCAGGCGAG
>JAUHYL010000007.1 GCA_030426545.1 Gammaproteobacteria bacterium | reverse complement strand
GACTGCATCTGCATCGGTGTGCTGGACGCACCACTGAAGTTCACTGACTGGCGCTTCCGTTGGATGAATCCGTTTCTTAAGTTGCGGACTTCCTGAGGGCTGCCGCGAGCTTTCAGCTCATTCCGGGTCGTGCACTGAATCCAGAATGGGCGGCGCGGCAAGAGTGGTCGGTTCGGGCAGTTAAGATATACGCCTCGCTACTCTGGCGAGTCTGGGCCAGGGCCTGACACGGCCAGGGTGGCGGGGCTCGGAAGACTAAGATACTCGGCTCGCTACTCTGGCGGGGGTTGGGCCAGGGCCTGACGCGGCCAGGGTGGCGGGGCTCGGAAGGCTAAGATACTCGCCTCGCCACCCTGGCCGCGTCAGGCCATTCAGAGTCCATTTCTTGTTGCCCTTTGGGGGTTGGTGGGGTCGCGGTTGCTAGAAGGCGAATCCACCGTCTACTTTGAGGATTGAACCCGTGGTGTAACGGGAGGCATCGGAGGCCAGGTATAGCGCGGCGCCGACGATTTCCTGGGGGTCGCCGGCCCTGCCCAGCGGTATCACTTCACTGAATGATGCAATCACGTCCTCGCCCCAGGCCTTGGAAATGTCCGTTAGAAACGCGCCCGGCAGGATGCAATTCACTCGCACCCTGGGCGCCAGTGCGCGCGCGAGGCTCTGGGTGAGGTTGTTGATGCCCGCCTTGGCTGCGGCGTAGGGCACCTCGATGGGACTGGGCGCCAGTGCGGCGGTACTGGACACATTGATGATTGAGCCACCCTCGCCCGCCGCCATCCTCTCGCCGATGACTGCACTGAGGCGGAAAGGCCCCGCGAGGTTTACGCCAATGACTTTGTCGAACAGCTCGCGCGAGATGTCCGACAGCGATGCATACAGTGGCGACATACCGGCGTTATTGACCAGCACATCCACTTGCCCGAAGTGGCGGTAGGCCGCTTCCGCCAGGGCGTCGCAGGCATCCCAGTCGCCGACATGACAGGCAACCGGCAGGCACTCCTGGCCTGTGTCCCGGTTGATCTGCTCGGCGGCAACTTCACAGGACTCGAGTTTGCGCGAGGCAATCACCAGCTTTGCCCCTGCATTGGCGAAGGCGCGGCACATCTCCAGGCCCATGCCGCGGCTGCCGCCGGTAACGATGATGACCCTGTCGGTCAGGTCGAAATGGCTGGCGGTTTTTTCGAGGTCCATCTGTGTGCTCTCCCTGCGTTAGTTTCTACACCGCGCCATCTATCAGGCGTTGCGAATGGTGACACCGCCGTCAACCACCAGCATGGCGCCGGTAATAAAGCTCGCTGCGGGCAGTACCAGGCTCAGGGTCGCGTGCGCGACCTCTTCGGGTTCGCCGTAGCGGCGCAGCACCGTGCGCCGGTTGGCAAAGGTGGTTTTGTGCTCTTCGGGGATGGCATCGGTAATGCCTGTTCGGATTGGGCCGGGGCACACGCAGTTTACGGTGATACCTTCCTTGCCAAGATCCACCGCCAGGCCGCGGGTGAGTCCCACACTGGCGTGCTTGGCCACGGCATAGGCCGTGTTGTAGCGCGTTGCGCCGAGGGCTTCGGTGGAGGCGATATTGACGATGCGCGGTGCACTGGACTTACGCAGACTGGGCAATGCGGCGCGCACGGCCCAGGCCTGGGCGCTGGTCATCACCGCGAGTGAGGTATCCCATGCCGCTTCGAAATCGTCTGCGTCTATGCTGGTCAGCATGGCAAAGCCTGCGTTATTCACCAGAATGTCGATTGCGCCGAAGTGCTCCGCCACCTGTTCAATGGCTGCCGTCACTGCCGCGCGATCCGCAAGGTCGACAGTCAGCGGTAATACCTCGCCCCCGGCGGCGCTGATTTCCCCGGCAACCTGCGCCAGGCCGTCCGCGTTCAGATCAATAATCGCAACCTTCGCGCCTTCGTCGGCGAACAGGTGCGCCGTGGCGCGCCCCATGCCACTGGCGGCGCCGGTCACGATGGCCACGCTGCCCTCGATGGAGCGGCTGAGCTTGCTCAGTCGTGTCATTACACTCTTCTCCCTGTTCGAATACCTGAACCCGAATTCTTCCATCGGCAGCCGCGCAGTGCGCCGCGCGCGCCGGTGGCCTATGATGTCTACCTGTCGCGCTTCTGTCGATACCTGCGATTACTTTACGCCCGGTATGCCTTTCGCTGGCAGCGCGATGCCAGACGACATCCATCACAATGGAGCTCCACGCCATGCCCAACCCTGTAGGCACATTGCTTCCGGCGGACGAAAACTTTACTCACCAGGTTACCGAGACCTTCGCTGCAGTCGGCACGACTGACCCTGCCTGGACTGAAAAAGTCTGCGCCATGGCGATGGCCAACGACGGCAGCCTGCAGATTGGCTTCGGCCTGGGGAAATACACCAATCGCAACGTGATGGACGCCTACGCCGCGCTTTCCCGGGGCAAGGAACAGCTCACGGTCAGGGCGAGCCGACGACTGTCACCGCAGCCGGATGTCACCAGCGTCGGGCCCATACACTACGAAATTGTCGAGCCGCTGAAAGCGGTGCGCTTCCGGTTGGAGGCGAATGACACCCAGCCGATTGCCTTTGACTGGCTGTTCGAGGCCGTGGTGCCGCCGTTTGCCGAAGAGCGCACGCACCTGCTGCGCGATTACCGCGTGATGGCAGACCTGGTGCGCTACCACCAGATAGGAACCGCCTCAGGTTGGATTGAACTGGACGGCGAGCGGTTTGAGATGACGCCAGACACCTGGACGTCCACCCGCGATCACTCCTGGGGCGTGCGCTACGACGTTGGCATACCGCCTGCCGATGTCGAGCCCAACGAGGGTATACCGGCGGGCGCGGGATTCATGATGATCTGGTGCCCCGTGTTAATGACCCTGCCGGACAATCAGCAGTACGGCATGCACCTGCACTTTACCTGGTTCTCCATGCCGGGGCTGGAACAGAAGATGGTCACATCGCGCATCGAGTTCGAAAACGGCAGCGAGATCGCCATCAACGACATCCAGCCGCGCCTGCAGTTTGACCCCGCTAACCGGCGGCTGCTGGGCGGTGAACTGGACTGCACCCTGGCCGACGGCAGCCAGCGCACGCTGACCATAGAAGTGATGGCAGACACGGGCATTCAACTGGGCGCTGGCCTGTACTTCGGCTTTGACGGACACCACCACGGCGAGTGGCGCGGCGAGCTCAATCTCGAGGGGGAGCGCATTGCCGATTGCAGTACACCGGAGATGGCGCGGCGACTGCACCAGATTCGCGACACGGTGGTGCGGGTGACCGACAACACGACCCGTGCAGTGGGTGTCGGGAATTGCCAGCCCATCGCCTACGGGCCCTGGCCCGACATCGGGCTGGCGGACGACCCCTGGATGTAGGCGCGGAATCCGCGCCACTCACTCGTCAGACGCGACTTACTCGGCCATCGCCTCGAAGGAGTCGAAGCCGTAAGGGTCGTGATGCCCGATGCTCATGTTCTCAAACATGCCGTAGGTCACCTCCCCCGTATTCAGCTCGAAGCGCACGATCGTTTCGTACAGGGGCCCCAGGCCATTGCGCGCTTCCTCGGTGCTGACATCGAATTCGCGGTACTCCAGCTTGAACGCGCCGTGATATTGCCCGTGTACCCATTCCGGGTTGGGGTAGTAGCCGGTGCCCGCGGCCAGGTAGGCGCAGGTGAGCGCCGTGGCGGACACGGTAATGGCCTCACCCTTCGTGCCCTCAAAGGTCAGTTCGGCAGACTCCAGCTCCCGCGTGCCGGAGCGATACTTGATACAGTGTTTGGGCGTGCCCAGGTGCACCACGCCGCCGCCCTTTTCAAAGGAATCAATGCGCACGCACTCCTGCACCAGCCGTTCACCGTCGGCATTTTCCTCGATAAAGACCTTGAGCTGATAATCGTCGAACTGCATGGGCGCCCACATATGGAAGAACCCGTACTTGCCCGTGTATTCATTGATATTGATGCCCATGGGCTCTGACTCACCCACCGGACGCACGCCCCAGGAGTGATCACGTACCCCCAGGTAATCCTCTGCGTTCACCTCGATGGTATCGCCCGCCACCGTCAGTTTGCCCTGCCACCGACCCATCTGCGTGTAGCGCGATGTATCCATGGTGGTACGCGCGTATTTGCGGATGACCGTGCGCGGCTCCTCCACCGCCGGTGCCGTGCCATCGAACAGCAGGTCGAAGCTGATGCCGTGTTCGTTGTCATCACAAACAATGCGTAATTGCTTCAGCGGTTCCACCACCTCGACCTGAAACGGGCCCACAGTGGTATCCATGCGATCACTGCCCAACTCGCGCGAACAGCGCAGCACCCGCTGTACCCCCTTGTACACAACGCAGACAAAGGCATCCGTAGTCCCGAGATTGGGGTACTGGCCCATGCTGAAAACGACGAACAAATCACCGCTTTGGGGGTGCAGGTTAAAGTAATAGCGATCGTAGAAGTTGCGATCAGAGGTAAAAACACGATCAAAGGTTTCGGGGGTCTGGTGGGCGAGAAACTCGTCCATGGCACTCAGTGGCATGCGGTTCAACTCCGAACGGATGGCCGGCCAGCATGGCAGCGCGCGCAGGGGTTTTCAAGGCAAGACAGGCCACGCGCTACATCATCCCAGCAGGTTAAACCGGCTCCCACTATCAGCGAGCGGACTGGCGCGGTTACCGCCAGCTACCATTCCAGCAGTAAAACCGGCAACAACCGCGACGTGCCTGCCTGATACACCGCGTGTTGCGGGCTATAGGCCACCATCTGCCGCCACAGCCTCGCGCGCTCCTCCCCTGTGACCTCACGTGCGACAGCAGGCCCGACATAACCGCGAAAGGCAATTTCAACCTGCGGGTGCGCGCGCAGGTTATGCACCCACGCCGGGTCGCGGTCACCGCCCCAGTTGGAGCCGACAACAACGATACCGCCCTCCACGGGCATGCAGATAGTCGCTATCGCCCGCCGCTTACCGCTCTTCGCGCCCGTTGTGTTTACCAATGCCACCGGTTGCAGCGCGGTGTTCAACCAGCCTCGACTGACGCGCAGCAGAAACCGATCCAGCGGCGGCACCACGCGCTTGAGAATTGCCACCACCGCGGGCAGTGCCAGCGCACGGGTAAAGAACTTTGTCTGCATCAGGCCCATGAATCGCCCTCCCGGGGCACGGAAACGCACGGCAGTTAACACCGTGTACCCTGGCTGGCCGCGAAGGGCTTGCACTCGCGGGCCGCGCACAATCGCCGTACTATAGCGCTTTCACAGGGGGAGGTTGAAGATGGTTACCGCACTGGACGCAGAGAGCGTAACGCAACGGTTGGGAGAACTGCCCGAGTGGTCGTTGCGCGAAGAGAAACTGTTTCGTCAGTTTACCTTTGACAATTTCGTACAGGCCTTCGGCTTTATGGGGCAGGTCGCGCTGCTGGCGGAGAAGATGGATCACCACCCGGAATGGTGCAACGTCTACAACCGGGTGGAGATTTCCCTCACGACGCATGACGCAAAGGGGATCAGCGAACGCGACTTTAAGCTCGCTGCCGCGATAGACCAGATCAGGTGACCCTGTCGGCCTAAGAAATGCCGGCCTGACCCGTCAGTACGGACGACGCCAGCCCTTGCCCTTGCCGCCTCGTTCGCTGCGCATTTCATCAAACTTCGCCTGCTGTGCTTCCGTCAACACGGCACGGATTTCATCCCTGCCGCTGCCGGATTCGAAAGCGTCACGTATCTGCTGCGTCTGCTCGGGCGTGAGATCCAACTCACGCTTCAGGTGATCAACGCGTTTTTCCCGATGCGCTGCACGTTTACTGTGCAGTTCATCCGCTTTTGCCTGCTGCTCTGGTGTCAGCACTTCACGCACTTCGTCCCGGCCGCCGCCGCTGGCGTGAATGTCACGAATCTGTTCCCGCTGCGCATCAGTCAGATCCAGTTCCTCGGCCATACGTTCACCGACGTCGCGTCCGGGTTGGGCGGACAGCATCAGTGGAAGGGCCAGTAGCGCCAGCAGTACATAGGTTCTGATCATTTGTCATTCTCCCGAATTGTTTACCGCGCGCATTAAAACACCCAGTGCGGTTACGGTGTGCAATCGAAGGTAAACAATTGTTAATGGCATGCAGCGCTCAGGGTTCCAGCACCACCTTGATCGCTCCCGCCTCACGCTGGCGCGCGATCGCGAATGCCTCCGGTGCCGCATCCAGTGGCATGCGGTGGGTAATCAGCGTTGCGGCCAGTTCCGGGCGCGCGGCCATCAGCTGCGCCGCCACTTCCACATCGCGTATCAATCCCCGTTTGCCATACAGGAACGAGCCATAAACGCGCAGGCTTTTCATGGTGATGAGTGCGGCGGGCATTTCCACGGTTTCCCAGTAGGTCGCCAACAGGACGATCACGCCGCCCGGCTTGCACAAGCGTGCTGCCTGGGCCAATGCCGCAGTATTCCCGGCACACTCGAGAACCGCATCGTACTCGCCCTCAGGCTCGAGCCCCGCGCCCAGGCGCTGGGCGGCCTCCCTCTGCGCATCGTGCCTGGCGGCGACGTCGACCCGGGACAGAAACGAGGTCAGCACCGCCGCTGCGGCCAGGCCCACGGCGCCGGCGCCGATCACCGCCACGCGTGAGCTGACCTGTAGATCCAGCATATTCACGCCGTGCACCGCAACTGCCAGTGGCTCTACCAGACAGGCGTCGGCAGCGCTGACATTATTTGGCAGGGGCACGATAGCGCGCTCCGGCACGATGATCTGCTCCGCCATGCCGCCATCCATTCCGACACCATAGAGAACCGCCGGGCCCTTGCGGCACGAGAAGTAGTCCCCCTGAACGCACATATCACAATGACCACAGGGTGCCACCGGCTCGATCGCAACCTCTCTGCCATCTTTCAACGTGCCCGCCATTTCGTGACCCAGTGTGCCCGGTATAGGAAAACCATTGTCTATCATGTGCAAATCCGAGCCGCAGATACCGGCTGAGCGCACATTGACAACCACTCCTTCACCGGTGGGTGCTGGCGCGTCGACCAGTTCAACGGTTTTCTCACAGCAGCGCACAGCTTTCATGCAGACAACTCCGGGATAATTCAGGGAACGCGTTTCATGACACCATAATTGAGCGCGCACGGTACCGCCAGCCCAGCATCGCGTTGCGGCCGGTCAAATGGCTGAACCGGTGATGGGTTTCATGTCGCAGGCACGGCACGCCTGCATACCGCGCCGGTTGGGTACGGCATACTCGTCGCTTCAGTGGCCTCCTGTCACCGTTCTTTTGACAGAACAGCGGAATACCCGATGACCGAAGCTGTAAAACTCAGGGCAAGGGATTACCACCGCCGGCCTATCCGGTTGATCAATGCCTGCCTGCGTGGCGCCCAGTCTCTGGGCATGGCGCGGTTTCCGATCGATGCCGATGCACTGATGGATCAGGCACGGCGCGAGACCGGCCTGGAAGACTTCGGCGACGAGCGTTTTGTGGAACCCCTTCGCCTGCTGGTTACATCCACCAATGAGGAAGCGCAGCTCAATCCCATTGGTCGCTACCTGGCCCGGGCGAACATTCAGCGGCTGCTGCGCGGACGCCTGCACGCCCAGGCCTTGTGGCAAACGCACCCTGACATTCTGCAGCGCCAGATGCCAGACCCGGTGGTGGTAGTCGGCATGGCGCGCTCCGGCACGACACGGCTGCACCGCCTGCTCGCGGCCGACGATCGCTTTCTGCACCTGAAGTCATGGGAGAGCGTTTATCCGGTTCCCGAGGAAGACAGCTTCGCTGCGCGCGAGCGTGGCGACACAGACCCGCGGATCACTGCGCTGGACCAGGCGTTGAAGGCCGTGCTTTACATGAGCCCACAGATCGCCGCAGTCCACCCGCTGGGCACCATGGAAGTCGAGGAAGAAATCGGTCTGTTACAACACGCGTTTTCCACGCAGTTGTTTGAGGTCATCAACGACTTGCCCAGTTTCGCTGAGTGGCTGATGACCCATGACCAGAAATTCGCCTATGAATACATGGTCGATCTTCTGAAGCTCATTTCATGGTTTCGCGGCGATCCGGAAGACAAACCCTGGGTTCTAAAGTCTCCCCAGCACCTGCAGGATCTCGATGCGCTGCTGCACGTCTTTCCAAATGCAAAACTGGTGTGCCCGCATCGCGACCCGGTAAAGGTCATCGGTTCCACCTGCTCCATGGCATGGACGTCGCTGGTGCGCGATAACGACAACATCGATCCTCACACCGTCGGCCGCAACTGGCTCGACAAGGCAGAGCGCATGCTGCATAAAAACCTGGCAGATAGAGCGCAACTGTGTGCACCGCAAAATCAGTACGACGTGCTGTACGCGGACATCACCGCCGACTGGCACAGCGCAATGCAGGGCGTGTACCAGTTTCTCGACCTGCCATTCAGTCATCAGGCCGAGCAGGGTATGCGCGAGTGGCTGGACCTGAATAACCAACACAAGCACGGCGCGCACAAATACTCGCTGGCGTCTTTTGGCCTGACTCGCGAAGACGTCGCCGAGCGACTACGCTTTTACAGCGAAAAGTTTGCCATACCGCCTGAAACCAGCAACCCGCACCTGACCGCACGCCCCTAAGCAAAGGATCCCGACCATGAGCAACGACACCCAGAGCCGCCAAGCGCTGCGCGAACTGATCGACCTGCTGACCGAGGTCGATCAACGCTGGTCATCGGAAGAATGGAATCTGCACTCGCCAGAAGACATTGTGGGTTCGCACCGGGCACTGATGCATATCCTGGAGGCCGCGCTGGTGGGTTACTTCGAACAGGACGCGGCGCGCCCGGATTTTCGACGCATCGTCACACCCAGCAGAAAACTGACCGGCGACAATTCCGATGCCATTTACTTCGATGCGCCGGTGAGTGCGGCGCATGAGTACGTGATTCACGGCGAATTGCGCGGCGCCGCGTATTTCTCCATCACACTGGAGGAAGGCGCACAGGACGGCCACATGGCCAGCAATACCTCGGGCGTACTGAACGACCACAACATCGACGTCGACAGCAATGGCAATTTCACGCTGCACCTGGGTGGCCAGGCGCGCGACAGGAACTGGCTGCCGCTTTCTGCGAACGCCTCGCGCGTGACCACGCGGCATTATTTCGAACAGAAAGAGCCGGGGGCGTGCGACATCCAACTGGAGCCGCGGCTGCGGATCGAGTGCCTGAATCCCGGTCCCACCGCGGCACCACCGGATGATGCCAGCGTCGCTGCCGGCATACGCCGCGTATGCAACGCCGTTCACGGGCGCACGCTGGGCATGCCGCCCATGGCAAACTCCGAGCCGCCGCCCTTTGTCGCCCTGACGCCGAACGAATTCCCCGCGCCGGTGCCGCCGGGGGACTTTGGCCTGGCAGCCGCGGACGCACACTACTCCATGGCGCCGTTTTTCATTGGCGAGGACGAGGCACTGGTCATCACCGGCCGCTGGCCGGACTGCAGCTTCGCCAACGTCTGTCTGTGGAACCGTTTTCAGCAGACGCTGGACTATCGAGATCGCAGCGTTTCACTCAACCGCGCCCAGACGGTACTGGAAGACGACGGCACTTTCCGTATGGTTATCGCCAACAGCGACCCGGGTGTGCCGAACTGGCTGGATACCGAGGGCATGCCGTTCGGCATGGTCTTCTGGCGGTTCTTCATGGTGCGAGGCGAGGTCGCAACCCCCCAGGCTGAAGTCATCAAACTGGCCGACCTCTGCGCCTGAACCTACGAACTGCAACGCTCCGAGGAGCCGTGAATCGATGAAATTCTGGCAGGCCATTACCTGGGCCGAAACCGATCAGCTCGTGGGCATCGCACAGTTTGCCGAAGAACTTGGCTTTCACGGGCTGATGAGCGGCGACCACGCGGTGTACCCCGAGAGCATCAGCCCGATTTATCCGTACTCGGACAGCGGCCTGCCGCCCATGCAGCCCGATGACGAGTACCCGGATCAGACCGCCATCTTTGCAGCCATGGCAGCGGTCACTCGCACCCTGCGCTTCACCTGCGGCGTCTATGTGTTACCGCTGCGCAATCCACACGAGGTGGCGCGCGCCAGTGCAACGCTGGCGGTGCTCAGCGACAATCGCTTCATTCTTGGCGTGGGCGTAGGCTGGATGAAGGAAGAGTTCGACATTTACGGCGTCGATTTCAGCAAACGCGGCAAAATCACTGACGAGAGTATCGAGGTGATCCGCAAACTCTGGAACGGCGACATGGTGGAACACCACGGTGACCACTTTGACTTCCCGCGCGTACAGCTCAGCCCCGCGCCCGGGGAGCCTCCCCCGGTGTACATCGGTGGCGCTTCCAGGGCAGCCTTGAAACGCACCGCGCGCCTGGGCGATGGTTACATCGGAGCGGGAACTGCGCCCGATGATGTCGGGCCACTGCTACGGCAATTGCACGAACTGCGCGCGGAGCACGGTCGTGAACATGAACCCTTCGAAGCCATGCTGGGCATCAGCGACATGCCCAGTGTGGATCTCTACCGTCGCCTGCAGGACGACGGCCTGGAGAGTACCGTGGCGCCCCCCTTCATGTACTCTCTGGGTAAAAAGCAGTCCACGCTGGATGAAAAAAAGCGCGTGATGGAGCACTACGCCGAAAACATTGTGCGCCACTTCCCCGATACCCCGGCGTAGTGACGCAGCCTTCGCCGCGCCTTAGATCTCGTCGGGAATATCGTACGCATCCTGATAGCGCCTGAACAACGCTCGCTCCGCGGCGCGCGCCTCGTCCACCACGTAACTGTGCGCGCCGAACTTGCCGCGTGGTTTCTCTGCCAGGTAGGCCAGCATTGCCGTCCGGGCCGCCTCTTCCAGTTGCATGCCAAAGTGCCGGTACGTGTGTTCGATACACGCCATGGGGTCGTCCATTAAATCCTGGTAGCGCGAGTCAGTGATGTTCGCTGCGGGCACAACGCCCTGTTCGCGCTGATCCATGACTTTTTCCAGGCGCTGCGCCGTGGCATCGCCCATAATGATGTTCTCGAACATGGCGGCGTTGAATGGCTGGTCAGAGCGCATGTAATACAGCGTGCCCATCAGGCTGGTTGTTGAGGCCATGCACTTGATGGGATCACGGTGCGTTTGCACTATCCGCGCATCCGGGTAGACCGACAACAAGGTCTCCAGGTGAATCTGGTGTTCCGGTGCTTTCAGCAGCCAGCGCCTGCGCGGGTTTTTCCACTGCAGTATTTGCAGCACCTTTTTGTGGTATTCGTAGACCGGAAGATAATCCGCCTGCGCCAGCCAGGCGCTGTAGCTCATCGTCTGGTGCAGTGAGGCGTTGTGGTCGGAGATAAAGGTGCCGGCCATCAGCAGGCCGCACTCGGCGGGAATATCACCGCGCATTTCGTGCATACTGGCAAACTCGGGAGCCACCCTGCTCCACTGGGTAAACAGCTGGTGCGCCTGCGCGATTCGAGGATCGCTCTGATAGCTTGCCGCCTCTGGCGGCGGACAGGGTTGCAAGGCCTCCCACATCAGCGGCACACCAACATCCGGATCCTGCCACAACAGTTCAAACAGGATGGATGTTCCGGAGCGCGGCAAGCCGACGATAAACATCGGCGCCTCGATCTGCTCCTGCAGGATCTCGGGATGACGCTTGAGCGTTGCCGTTACCTGCAAACGGGTGCTTAACCAAAGAATAATGTCGTTGCGCGCCATCAGGCGCCCCATCAGGGTCAGTTGCGCCTCTTCCTGCAGTGATTTGACGTAAACGCTGAACGGCTCGCGCCACAGGTCATCGCCAAAATCCTGCAGACCCGTGCGCTGCCGGGCATGATCCAGCAGCGACGCTTCATCCAGGGGTACGACGGCGGGCAGGTCGAAGTAGCTGCCCTCTCGATTAATCGTCTCCAGCCAATCGGGGTGGGCAGGGGGCGTCCAGGCAGGGATGTCTTCACGGGACATGGGAAAGGGCTCAGTTGGTTGTTGGACGGCTGACGCCGCGGCACTCAATGCATGTACGCACCACCTGAAACAGAAATCATCTGCCCCGTGATGTAACCCGCTTTCTCAGACGACAGGAATAAACACAGCCAGGCAATGTCTTCCGGGCGGCCCAGCCGCGGTATGGGAAGGCCGCTCATGTTGTAAAGCGTACCTTCTTCCAATGCCTGCTGCATCTCCTTCGGGCGCCCCATGAGGAACCAGCCGAACTTGCTCCAGAAGCTGCCCTCACCGAGATTTTCATCACTCTCCGGGACGATCCAGCCGGGACAGATGTTATTCACGCGCACACCTTTCTTGGCCCATTCCCAGGCGAGTGACTTGCTGAAAGAATTAACAAAGCCTTTCGACGCGCCGTAGTGCACGAGATTGGCAGCCGCCTCGCCCAGCAACGATGAATTCGAGGAGATGTTAATGATGGAACCCGTGTTGCGGCCGATCATATCCTCTGCAACCGCCTGGCAGCAGTTCACCACGCCATCGATGTTCAGCGCTTTCTCCCAGTCGCGGGCCTCATCGTCAAGTTCCTCAAAGGGGCGCGGTCGAGCCGCACCACCGGCGTTGTTTATCAGTACATCGACCGGGCCAAACGCGTCGTGGCATTGCGCGATCATCGCATCCACCGATGCGCGATCAGTGACGTCCGTCGCCACCGGCAGAATTCGTCCCGGCAACCCCTGCTCGGCGGCCTGCCTCACCAACGTCTCGCCAATCGCAACATCGCGGGAAGCGCTGATGACATTCAGCCCCTCGCGCGCAAACTCCAGCACCAGACCCTGGCCGATACCGCCGCTGCCGCCGGTGATGACGGCGTTTTTACCCTGTAATCCCAAATCCATCGCGGTTGCTCCACTGAATCTTTATTATTGCCTTACACCTGATGACCAAAGCGCCGGATAACGCCGGTTCGCCGAGCCGCCAATTGCGACCGACGCGCGGCGGCGCTGATCGTTTTTGTCCCCGCAGGCAGGTAATCCGCCAGGTCGCTGCGCGGCATCTGCACACACTCCGGCACGGGGTAGTGCTCCGCACCTATCCAGCGCAGCGTAATGTAGCCTTCGACGTGCCCTGACGGATCCAGCCAATTCGGCAACCCAGGGTCCTCATGCGACACCACCAGCAACAGTTCACCCGTGTCTTCGAGCACCGCGTGGTGGCAGTTTGTGCTGCACAGGCGGTAGCGATAATCCATGGTTTCCCACCAGTAGTTACCAAACTCTACCGCCCAGTAATCGGCCGCTGGCGGAGTGACGCGCACCACCAGTACTTCATCTGCCGGCACCTGCCAGTAACAGATCAGCGGTTCGCCGCCGGGAGTGGCGTCAATCGCATTGTCATCCAGCTGGCGGTAAGACAGGAACCGGTTGGGTTGTACTTTCCACTTATCCAGCATGTCCGCCCAGTAATGCGTGGACACCCTGACCCAGGCCGCGGCATCGCGCAGACCCTGCATGACGGCCCGGGGCGTCAACACCGGGTCGTGATCCACGTCACTGAGACAGTCGATACGCGCCTGCATGGGTGCTTCGTTTTCCCAATCCGCGAAAAACTGTCGCACCGTCACACGCCAGGCACCGGGCGTGGTACGAATCCAGTTGCCGCCCTGCTCCTCGGGGCTCAGCACAATCTCGAAGCTGCCGTCGGGTTCAACGCTTACCTCGCTGTCAATCAGGTTGCCGACCACCGCGCCGCCCCAGGGCGTTGCGCCGTCTTCCACCACCGTGATCGCGAAATAGCGCGCGTCGCCGCGCTGGCCGCTGATGCGGTAGGTGTTTTCGCCGTTGATTGGCGCGCCGACGTAGAGGGCATCGGTGTTATCACCGCCCTGTTTCCGGATGGGGTCGAAATAATGCAACAGTTCCGGAAAGTCCGGATCGACGTTCTCAAGGTGAAATTGCAGGGCCAGGGAGATGTTACGCGCCAGCAGGCGCAGGCCCTTGGCACGGTCTATGTCCTGCGCGGGTGTGCTGTCGCGGAAGACAAGCGCCGAGGCCTGCTTCAGGTCATCGCAAAAGTCGTTCCAGGCGGCTTGTAGCGCCTCGTCGTTCGGGTTATCGCCCTTCATGGAGTCGTCCGAGCTTTTTTCTTCCAGTTATAACGATAGGCAAGCCTACTCCAAAAGCTATGCACCGTCAGTACACTCGCGTGGTTCAGTAGGTACGCGACAGGAGCAACCACCTTGATTGCGCCCGCTTACTCGACGCACGAGATCCGTTTGATGCCTCGGGGTCAGTGGGCTACCGTGTAGCGTTGCCGCGGTTGCCAGCGTGCGCTAGCATCAACGCACCATTATCGGCCAACCACGGGTAAGCCCATGATCTGGATAAAGCGTGGCCTTCTGACTGTTCTTGTACTCATCCTCCTCATCGTCATCGCCATTTTTGCTACCGGCAATGGTTCCGTATTGAAGCTGGTCTGGGATTTTGCAACCGGCGCGCCGGCGCTGCCGTTTGATCCGGAGGCACAACCGGCCGCACCACCGGATTACAGCGACGAGAAGAACTGGGCAGCGTTGCCCTGGTCCGAGGACGAAGCAGATAGCGTACCGGCCGGTGTTACCAATCGCTGGACACAGGGCGAATCACCCGTGGACGTATTCTTCATCCACCCCACCGGGTTTCTGAAAGGGTCCAGTTGGACCTTTGACATGAACCCCGATACTTCCACCGAGGAAAATACCAGGTGGATGTTGGCTAACAATGCCAGCGCGTACAACGGCTGCTGCAACGTTTACGCACCGCGCTACCGCCAGGCGTCCATCTTTACGTACTTTTCGGTAGAAGAACCTGAACGTGAGACCATACTGGGTTTTGCCTACCAGGACGTCGCCCGCGCGTTTGACTACTACCTGCAACACTACAATGAAGGCCGCCCCTTCGTACTGGCCAGTCACAGCCAGGGTACACATCACGGCGTGCGCCTGCTGCGGGAAAAGATCGATGGAACGCCGGTTGCCCGACAAATGGTCGCTGCCTATCTCATAGGCGGCGGTGTGGAAAAAGGTAAATTCGACGGATTGAGCGACATCACGCTGTGCGACTCGCCCGAGCAATTGTCTTGCGCGGTGCACTGGGATACGTTCAGCGTCGCAGCCATCGACGATCAGGAGGCAGCGCCCAACGTCTGCACCAATCCCCTTAGCTGGAAGAACGACGGACCGCTTGCGGGCAAGGCGATGCACCGCGGCGCGGTAGCCACCTCCGGGGAATACCACGTTCAACTCAGCGGCGATGACGCCGCCCGAGGTGTGGTGTTTGAACCGCTGGCCGAACCCCTGCCCAACTACATAGAAGCGCAGTGTCGGGGCGGCAAACTGTTTATCACTGACCAGTCCGACACTGAATTTGGCACCCAGGGCGTGCTTGGCTTCAGCTATCACGGCCTGGACTACCCGATCTTCCACATGGATATCCGCGACAATGCAATACTGCGTGTGGACACCTACCTGGCGAACAGGCGCAACAACGCACCGAGCGCGGACGGACAGTAAGGTTCCCGAACCGGCAAACGCGACCGTCGTCAAAACTCGCAGTAAGGGAAAACCCATGCGCACAAAAACTCTTGTTACCCTGTCAATGGCGTTACTGCTGGTTGCTTGCGCGAATGAGCAACCACCGGTTCAGGAGGCACCGCCTTACCAGATCGTCACGGACATCAGACAGACTATGGAGTGGGTGCTGGACCCAGCGGTCGACGTTATCTGGGATTCCGCCGGCACCATCATCAGCGCCGAGGGTCGCACCGAGCTTGCACCCACAACGGACGATGGCTGGAGCCGGGTTATCTTCGCCGCCGCTACCCTGGCCGAAGCGGGCAACCTGCTGATGCTGCCAGGTCGCTCCCTGGGCGATGACTGGCAGGAATACGCGGCGGGACTCACCGAGGCGAGCAAGCTCGCGCTGACGGCGGCACAGGCCAGGGATGCAGATGCCCTGTTCGATGCCGGCGGCAGGATTTACCAGGTGTGTCGCGCCTGTCACAACCAGTACTGGGCCGACGCGCGCGACGACTGAGCCGCATGCGCTTCCTGCTCCCACTCTTACTGGCCCTGGTGTTCCCGGACACCTGGGCGCATGACCTATCCACTGACAACGCCGCTTTCGTGCAGGGTATCAGTGGTCCCGCGGTCGGCCCCTTCATGTACCTGGGTGCAAAGCACATGTTTACCGGCCTCGATCACCTCCTTTTTTTGCTGGGTGTCATTTTTTTCCTGTATCGCAGCAGGGACGTGGTGCTGTACGTTACATTGTTCACCCTTGGCCACAGCCTCACCCTGCTGCTGGGTGTATGGGCCAACTGGCAGGTGGATGAACACCTGGTCGACATGGTGATCGGGCTGTCAGTGGTCTACAAAGCGTTCGAAAATATGGGCGGTTTTCAACGTGTATTCGGTATACAACCCGATACGCGCCTTGCCGTGCTGGTGTTCGGGCTCTGCCACGGCCTGGGGCTGGCCACCAAACTGCAGGACTACGTAAACAGCGGTGCAGGACTGGTGACCAATCTACTCAGCTTTAATCTCGGCGTTGAGATAGGACAGCTACTCGCGCTGGGACTGCTACTAATTGCGCTGGCGAGCTGGCGCAAAACCGCCTCCTTTGCGCAGCACGCTTTTGCTGCCAATACACTGCTCATGGCCGCCGGTTTTACGCTGGCCGGCAATCAGCTTGCGGGCTACCTGTTCGCATGAGCATGGCACACACCAGGCGATCGGTACTGCGCGCCAGCGCTGGCGCACTGTGTGCCGCACTGGTGCTGCTGGTGACCGTGGTGCTGCCGGCAGAGTACGGTTGGGACCCTCTGGGCACCGGTGCAAGGCTCGGCCTGGGCGATCTCTCCGGAGACGACAACAGCGCGCTCGTAAGCCAGCCTTTCGCATGGCAGACAGACCAGCGGCAGTTCCAGCTCGCGCCGTTTGAAGCCGTGGAATTCAAGTACCGGCTGGAAGCCGGTGCAGCGCTGCTCTACGACTGGCAGGCACAGGATACCGTGCTGTTTGATATGCACGCGGAACCGGACGGCGCGGCGCCAGGCTATGCAAAGAGCTTCGAAAAAGCGCGCGCCGCCTCGCGGCAGGGCTCGTACGTCGCGCCGTTTTCAGGCATACACGGCTGGTTCTGGCAGAATCGCACCCAGCGCGACGTTACCGTCACGCTGCGCGTGCAGGGCTTTTTTCGCGCGGCGAAAGAACTGCGCGACGGACATGAATTTGAGTATGTTTTCGAAGCTCAGGAGCGCGAAGGTCACTCGCCGACCAGCATACCGCGTGACTAACCGTAAGCCAGTTCCAGCATTTCCCGCACGGCCTGCAGTTCATTCCACCAGTAGATGACGAACCCGACGACAATACCCAGCGAAGCGAGACGTGCGGCCAGCTGAGCATCTTTGCGCGCGGCATTCGAAGCGATTTTCTTCCTGTCCATTGCTAATCCCCCGCACGGCAGCTGCGCGCACGGCACAGCGGCGCGCAGCCTGGAAAAATGCAGGCAGCCTTCACCCGGAAAACCCGATCCAGCGGCCCGTTGCCGCCACCGAAAACCAGATCATAACGGAGGCAATGGCCACCAGCCTGATGGTATTGGACGGCACCTGGTAGACATGCGCCACCAGCGGGCGGCGCACGAAGAAGGCAAAGACGACGCCCACTGACAGCGCCAGCATCTTGTACCAGAAAACTTCGAGATAGTAGATCTTCGAGGCCACACCACAGGCCATGAATATCCCGGTAAAGACAGCCACGACCAGGCTCCAGACGAACAGCGTATGGCACTGCTCCTGCACCTGTCTGGCGGGTGTTTCGCGCAACACCAGGCCGAGCAGGCGCCCGTCAGCGACAAGCACAGCGCCACCGAGCAACGCCATGGCGAGCAGGTGAAATGCCTCCACGGTGGCAAAGGCCCAGCCCCAGGTTTTGCCGATAACGCCGAACGGCGTCGTCTCCATCCATTCAAACAAGGGCAGTAATCCGTGCCACGCCTCTACACGCAGATCGCTCAACGCAAACCACAACGCGGCAATCATTGCGAGCAATACCAACACACTACGTTTATACACGAAGCCGCCTGCGTCACTCATGCGCGCACCTCAAAACTGCGTCTGGCCGGGCACGCAGCCCGCCAGCGTGGCAATAAATGGCGACGGTTCGCCGGAACAGTCGAACCAGTCGTAGGCGATAAAACGCCCGCACAGGACGATCAACGCCCAGAACACCAGCGACAGCACAGCGCCAAGGCGAAGGCCGGGGGGCGCACGACGCGCCAGGTCCCAACCCGCAGGCGCAGTTTTCATGCGACGGTGGAAGGCAAATGCGTTGAGCGCCGCGCACACCAGCAGCACCAGCTTGATGCGAAACCAAAGGCTCTGTGAGGTGCGCACCGGAATGGCGTAAAACAGTAACAGACCGGTGATAATCATCACCGTGAAACCGACCAGCATGGGCACGTTCAATCGTTGCGCAACGCTGCGGGCGGGCACATTGGGCAGGGCAAGTCCAAGCATACGCAGATCGATCAGGAACAGCATGCCCAGGCTGAGCATCAGCGTCAGCACGTGCGTAGACTCGATCCAGTTATACATGTAATACGATTCGTGCAGCGCGGTGCTCCAGCCGTGTGTATCCAGCCAGAGCGCGACGCTGTGAATCAGCTCATTCATCAGAAGACGATACCGTCAACGTGCTGCACGGCTGATGCCGCGTTAGCGGTCGCGCGGGTCGGAGCCATCTTTCGGTGCACCGGTGCCGGATGAGCCCATGAAAACCCTGCGGCCGTCGGCGAACACAAGATCGCGGCCATTGGCTTTACAGGCCGGCTGACAGCGTTTGTCCTTTGCCTCATAACCGCGCACCTGTATTTCGCTGCCAATGGGCAGGGAATTTTTGTGAATGCCCGCGCGCAGCAGGGTGTTGGGTGTACCGCCTTCCACCATCCACGTGACGCTCTGCCCGCCCTCTCCTTCCACGTCGAGGTGAATCCAGGCATGCGGGTTGATCCACTCCACCTTGGAGACCACGCCTTTGAGCGTGACCGGGGCGTCCTTGTCAAACTCGGCAGAGAAGGCGTGATGACCCCAGGCCCGCCAGGACAGGGTGGCGACCACGGGCAACAACACCAGCATCAACAGTTTTACTATGCGCATGTTCAACTCTCCTCTTCCTGTCGCGCGCCGGACAGGATGTTCGGCAGCGCGTAGTTGCCCTCGTGGCAGGCGTACTCGTAAATCGGACCCTCGGTAGCGCGCAGCGTCATCTCGCCGCGCCAGGGCTGCTTATACAGGCTCTCGTCTGTCACGCTGAAGGCATACACGATTTCATTCTCGTTGATGCGTGTAAAACGCTCCTCCACCACGCTGTCCGGCGCCATTAACAGCTGGTGCTTGATCGCCAACCGCAAGCTCTGCTGCGGATGAAACTGCGTGGTACGTACCACCAGTGTATCGCCTTCCCAGTGCCCAATGGAATCGCCCAACCACGGCCGCAGGGCCTGGGGCAGCGGGTCGGCATTCATGCGGATCGTACGCACGTTGTGATTCATCTCGACGAGAATGAAGATGGTGTCTTTCGATTGCACAAACTGATAGTTGTTGTTGTACAGCACAGGCAGCATGGGCGGGCCACCGGTGGAGCCGAAACCGACCGTGCAGCGCTCGCCGTTGGGCCGCTCCTCGGGGTTATTGTGCCGCATCATCATTCGCCCGGCTTTCCAGTAGAACTGTGCACGGCCCCACAGGGTATAGGGTATCTGACCGTCCTCGGGATCAACGATAATGGAGCTGCGCGGTTCACCGCGCACGCGCAGCACCCGCGTGCCGGGATCCAGCCAGGCCGCATTGTAGCCGCCCACGTTTTCGCCGGCCTGTAAATCGCCCTCGGGGAGATTGTCGATATCGGCCAGCGCTTCCTCCCCCTTTTCCTCGATGTAGGCAGCCTGCTTTTCAGTGAGCACCAGTGACTTCAGCTCTTCCGGCCGCACCAGGTAGGTTGTGGTGGCAGTAGTCCAGATACCCTGCAGATCCGGGTCACCCCAGGGCATGCGCGGCGGCTGCCAGTCAGCAGCGTTTGCCGCCGCACTGGCGAGCAGGCTGGCAATGGCAATCGAACGAATCAACATAAGCTTGTCCTCAATCAAGCGGTTCCTTGCGCAGGTGTCCGTACATCAATTCCTCGACGTACTCCACGCAGTTGAACTGGAGCATATTGGCGTCTGCACCGACGCGCCGATACAACGGCATGTTGATCGTCCAGGGACGGGTAAAAACTTCAGGGTCTTCCATCGTGGCCGAGTAGTCGATGGTGTGATCACTGGTGCGCGTGAAACGCTCCGTCACCTTCAGCTTGTCACTGTGGTAATTCCCGGCGCGATCGAACCAGGTGCGGTCATTCATGCCGGTAGTCTCGATAACCAGCGTATCGCCCTCCCAGCGCGCCCAGGACAAGCCCATCCAGGAATCTATAGGCGCGGGACCCGGGTTTTGCAGCGCCACATTGCGCACCGCGCCGGCATAGGAATACGAAAACAACAGTGCGTCGCGGTTGTGCACAATGCGAAAGGGATGCGGCAGGTAGGTCGCGCGCGGAATACCCGGCAGGTAGCAGCGCACTTCGGGGTCGTCGGTCATCCAGTTTTCCCGGTTCTTCTCACGCTGCGCCAGGGCAGATTCCTTGTACGGGATAACATCGCCCTGCACGACGCCAAGACTGGGTGGCAATGCGCCGACGGCACCCAGTGCCACCAGTTCTTTCGCCGGCACCGGCACTACCGGCCCCTCACGCATCATCTGCGAAGCGCGCCCGCTATGCGCTTCGAGATTGTGATTGGCAGTATTCAGTACCTGCCAGACGCCAGTGAAGTCCGGCTTGCCCCCGGCGGTGCGCGGCGGCTCATACTCGGCCTGCACGGACGCGGCCAGCAGCAGTGCAAGCAGCACTGACAGGTTTTTCATGGTCTTCGGCATTGCTCGTTCCCTCTGTTACAGCGCTGCGTTACTCAGTCAACGGCAGTGCAAAGGCTATAAGATAGTCGCCCGGTGGCGCACCGCCACTCCAGTGGCCGCCCGCAGCAATCACCACAAACTGCCGGCCATCGGGCCGCACCTGGTAGGTCATCGGCAGGGCATTGCCAGCGGTGGGCAGTTTCGCCTGCCACAACTCTTCGCCCGCCAGCACATCAAACGCGCGCAGCGTGTGATCATTGGAAACACCGCTGAATATCAGCCCGGTATCGGTCATCATGGGTGCCCCCAGGCCAGGCAGGCCCTTCAACCACCAGAACGGGAACGGGGCCATGTAGCGGGTCGTTCCCAGCGGCACACTCCACAGGTGTTTGCCCGAGACCAGGTCAATTGCATCCAGCGTGCCCCAGGGCGGTGCCGTGCAGGGCAGCCCCAGCGGCGAGCGCAGGAAGGACGACTCCAGGCAATAGGGTGTTCCAAGCTGTGGTTGAGGGTTGCCCTCGCACTGCTCGCGCGGAATCAGCTTCACGTAGCCCGGCACCCGGTTGGTAAAAGTAACCATGATGCCGGTATCGGGATTGATGGCCGGTGAGCCCCAGTTGTTGCCACCGGCATTGGCGGGAAAGTTGATACTGCCCGTCGTCGAAGGCGGCGTGTAGCGCCCCTCGTGATTCATGGTCTCAATCAGGTCCGCGCAGCGATTACGATCCCAGGGCGTGAGCCCCCAGGCGTCCTCGCGGGTCAGGCGATGCCCCACCAGGGAGGGAAGGTGCGTGGGAAAGGGCTGCGTGGGCGACAGGTACTCCTCGGGCACTTTACCCGCCTGCGGCACGGGGCGCTCCTCTACCGGCCACACCGGCTCACCCGTTGCGCGATTCAGCACGAAGGTCAGCCCCATCTTTGTCACCTGCACCAGTGCGGGAATGCGTTCGCCGTCGACGGTCAGGTCAATCAGTGTTGGCTGGGCCGGTGTATCAAAATCCCAGATATCGTGGTGCACCATCTGGAAGTGCCAGGCCACCTCCCCCGTGTCGGCGTGCAGCGCCACCACCGAACTGGAGTAGTAGTCCAGGCCGAGCCGCTCGCCGTCTTCACCCGGCCCACGGCGGTGGCCGCCAAAATAATCCGGCGTGGTGTTGCCGGTGGGGAGATACACCAGGCCCAATTCCTCATCCACCGCGATAATGGACCAGACATTGGTGGTACCGGAGAGCCACGTGCCATCCGCGTTGCGCTCGGGCATCCCCGGCGGTACGGGATTGAAGACCCATTGCAACTCGCCGCTGCGGACATCGTACGCGCGCACAATGCCGCCCGGGGAATCGGTGCGCTGATTGTCGAGCACCATGGAGCCGGTTATCAGGCTATCCCCGAAAATCGCCGGCGGTGAGGTGATGCCGTATTCCTCTGTGCGGTGCGTCCCCAGGCTTTGCGCAGTATCGACCTCGCCCTTGTCACCAAAATCCGCGCAGGGCCTGCCCGTCTCGGCATCCAGCGCAATCAGGCGCGCATCAAATGTGCCAAAGAGAATGCGGTGCTCGCAGACGCCCTCGCGTCCGGATTGCCAGCTGCTTACACCACGACAATTTGGCAGCACCGGTACTTCTTCCATGTTCACACCCGGATCGAAGGACCAGATCTCCTCGCCGGTCTCGGCGTGCAGCGCAAAGACACGGTTGAACGGCGAGCAGTAGTAGAGCCGATCGCCAATGACGATAGGCGTGACCTGCATGGAACTCTGGGAAAAAAAGGACTGGTCGTCTTGCTTGCCCTCGCGCATATCACCGGAACGGTGCTGCCAGGCTACCTCCAGTTGCGCGACATTGTCGGGCGTGATCTGCGAGGCCCGGGAAAAATGGGTGCCGCCGGGGGTGGCACCGTAGGCCGGCCAGTCTGCCCGCTGGCCCGCTGCGGGCGCCTCGACGACCGCCGCCTTGCAACCCGGCAGCAGCGCCACCAGTGTCAGCGCCAGTAACGTCGCCAGGGGTTTATGTGCGGGCATAGTCAAGACAGCCGTGTCTCTGTGCGGGGAACGCCTCATCCTACTTTACATTCCAAAAGTTGACCAGCCGGTCATTTCGTCGGCTCGACGTGCTTTGGGGACGCTGCCATCATGGCCGACCGTACCTGCGCCGGCATTCACCACAGCAAAGAGGCCACCCATGCTCCAGCCCAACCCGAATCAGTCGCCCGCCCGCGGCGAGGTTCCCATAGAAGCAGTCGTGTTCGACACCTTCGGCACCGTGTGCGATTTTTATCAGCCCTTTCGTCAGATGTTCAGCGCACTGGCAGAAGCACAGCAGGTGGAATGCGACAGCGGGCGGCTGGCGATAGACTGGCGCACCGCCTACATGATCACCACCGCAACCCAGGCCATGGAGGAATCACCGTTTCGTCCGCTGCGCGAGATCAATCGCAGCAACCTTGAAGCGCTGCTGCAGACGCATTTTCCAAAGCGTTTCACTGCCGCAGAAATCGAGCGGCTGAGCCTGCAGTGGGAGCGCCTGCAACCCTGGCCCGACGCCGTGCCGGGGTTGCTGGCGATTAAGGAATTGGCAATAGTGGCGCCCCTGTCCAACGGCAACTTCGCCGACATGGTGCGGTTATCCCGGCACGCAAAGCTACCCTGGGACATCATCCTCGGATCCTCGCTCAGCGGATTCTACAAGCCGCATCCGCAGACCTACCTCAAATCGATACAGGCTCTGGCCCTGCAACCGGAACAGGTGTGCATGGTAGCGGCCCACCAGGTCGACCTGGCGTTCGCCGCAGGCCACGGTATGCAGACGGCCTTTGTACCCCGGCCGGAGGAGTTTGGTGGTGCGGTCAAGCCAGAGAATCCGGAACCCGGTGTCAACTATCTGGACGCGGCGGAGATCCACGCGGAAGGCGACTGGACTTACATAGCCGAGGACTTCCTCGACCTGGCGCGGCAGATACGCGCCGTGGGCGAAGGTGCCACGTGATGTGGTGATACCTCAGTGACGTCACCGGTTTTCCCGGGCGTTGTACGCTGCTGGTCAGGGCTGGCTTTGTCCGACCAGTCGCGTTCAACAATCCGGGTCGCCGGTGGGCCACCCTGAGAGGTATGCGTCAAATTTGCCAGCGACAAACAGTCGCCTGAGAGACACTAACAGCGGGCTTCTAGGGGGCCCGGCCTCTGCAAGTAACTGCGTCATGATCTGGCAAATTCGACGCACAACCTGAGGTATCACCACATCACGCGGTACTGCACCTCCTGTAACAGACTGTGAAAAACGGGGAGCGGCGAAGTACTTCCAATCCCCACTGGAAAGCCTCCGCCGCCTGTTTCACTCCCCCAATTCCGCTCATGTTTCACTCGTACACTTTGTCGTTCGTCTGGTCAGCCTGCGGCAGCACAAAGCCGCCGGGCACCAGTGCATTCGTCACCTGCGTACCGCAGATACCGTCTGAGCCGCTGTCACCGCCACCCTGGCCGGGCTGGCAATCACCGTCGAAGGCGCGATCACCGTCCAGCGCGAAGGCCGCCTCAAACTCCACCACGTCGGCGCGGCCATCGGCGATCTGCACGTCGCGAATCTTGACCAGGTCGCCCTCGCTAAGCTGGCCGTAGAAATCCAGCGGCGTGATGGCGGTGTCGACACCGTTTTCGAACGTGGTGCCAAGGGTGACGTAATCGATACCCAACAGCGTCACGCTGATGCCCTGGGCAAAGCGCTCTACCGGTGCCTGCAGCACCTCATCGCCGAAGTCGATGCGGTCGACGCGCGTAGCCACCAGGCGGCCCGCGGCGCGCACCGCCTCGACACTGAGAAAATCGCCGGCGGTAATGTCGCTAAGGCTGAGAGACTCATCCATGGCGGTATCGTCGTTCAGGCGGGTATCGGCCTGCAGGCTGAACTCGACGTTGCCGCCAAACAGACCCAGCGTGATACTGCTTGCGTCGGTATCAACCGTCACCACGGCAGCTTCCAGCTTGATTCGACCGCGCCGCGCGCGCACCTCGTCCGCAACCAGGGCTGCTCCGTCCCATACGCCATTGACCTGCACTTCCATACCGTCGTTGACGACAAAATCTTCGGGGTACAGCGCGGCGTCACGGGCATCAACAAGTACATCATTCACCTTGAACTGACTCGCGCTGACAAAACCGGTAACCGTGCCCTGTACCTTCAACTCGCTGTCAGCATTAAAGACCGCGGCCAGGCCAATGCCCTCTTCTACCCGGTTAGCCACAATCGAGTTGCCGGTGAACTCGCCGCGAACTTCGACTTCCGCACCCTCGGCAATCATGCCGCCGGGGATGTCAGAAAGATCAGCGGCGTCGTAGTTGATAAAAATACCGCCCAGCCGGAATTGCGTATCGGTCACTTCCTGCACCGCTCCCTTGAGCGCCACTTCGTTGTCGCCTACAAACAGATCGGCTTTCTTCTTCACACGCGTTGCGCGCACCTGGTCATCCTCGTTGGTGAAACCCGACACCTCGACCACATCGCCAACATTGAGGGATTCGAAAGTCACGCCATCGAGCACCGTTCCGGTGCGCTCTACAATGACCAGCTTGCCCAGCACGTCCAGCAGCAGGACGTCACCATCGGCATCGGCAGTGATGGACGCAATCGGCCCCTGCACTTCTTCCTTGTACTCCACCCGCGTGGCAACGCCGGTGCGACCATCCGCATTGATGGTGCCCGTCACCACCACGACCATGCCCAGCGCCAGGTCGTCCTGCCGGGCATTGCTGCCACCGATGAGAACCCGCGCATCGTCCGTTTCGAACTTGATGCCGTTGACAAAAATACTGCCAAAGCCGTCGATGGTGCCGGAGCTGGTGACGCCGGTGCCGCCGATGCCGCCGTCGGGATCACTCTGTAACACAGAGGCCAGGCCAGCGCCGCCGCCACAACCGCTGAGCAGGCCGGCCCAGAGCAGCATAGCAACGAGGCAGATGTGCGCTCTATTCACAGGCCACCTCCTGCATTCCATCTGTGTAGTAGATTCCAACTGCGACATACTCACCCGTTTGATCGGACCCAACTTCGCGCTCTGCCAGCCAACGGTCGTACTCCTCCAGGAGCTCCTGTGACTTCAGGTTCGACAGCTGCCGAAACTCCTCGACCGCCTCCGGGCGCAGTTTATGGTTGGACACCTTGCGTTGGAACAGCAACTGACCGGAATTGGCCTGAAGATTGTGTGCAATAGTAGCGATAAGTTCGCCGACATCCGTACCCAGAATATTGATCTTGTCCGCTGACGTGCCATTTGGAATATAGGCGCGTTCTTTCAACGTCACACGGCCGTCTGCTACCTCCACCGTGCCACTGTTCTCCAACACCGTCAGCATGGCGACGTAGGGAATATCGCCACTGTATTTTTTTACCAGCGCACTGAAGCTGTTTTCGTCACCCTCCAGCGGCAGCGCCGCCGGTTCACCGCTGTCATCGCGAAAGGCCACATCTTCCGCCCAACCACTGATCACGCGAATCGCGCGGTTGTAGCGCTGGCCTGAATCGCTGTCGTCATCCCAGTCCAGATCCCGCAGGCGCGTGGCCTCTTTGCGGGTCAGCCCGGTGAGAGCCGACACCCCGGATACTGTTGGACGCCGATCGGAAGCCACCAGGTAAGCAAACCCCTCTTCAACGAAAGCCTTTCTGGCCATCTCAGCAAAATCGCCATAGGCCATACCGTGATGCAGCATCACTCTGACCAGTGGACGCATCAGGCGCATTACCGCGGCCCTGAGTGCTGAATGGAGGCTCTCTGACATATTTGGGAATATATTCCCAAATAATGGAGGTGTCAACCATGAGGTGGATCAATCCAGCGTAATTTTCACCTGCTGATCGCGGCTATTTTTCCCGATTTTTCAAGTAGATAGGCCTTGATACGAACGAGGCGAGGCAAACGGGGGAGGATAACGGCGTGTTGGGTCGGGCCCGGCCGCACTTTGGCGGCCTTGCAGCGGCGCTCAGGGAACGAGCTGGGCGCCCTACAGCACCACCGGCTGCTGCTTGTGCGGCGCCGTGGAAGCAGCGAAAAACCAGGATTCCAGCGCGTAGCGGTTTTCACTGTGGTCAGTGCCAAACGCGGTGCGATGCAGGTTGAAGTGATCGAAGAAGATCGCGTCCCCGGCGGCAAACGTCGGCGTCTCCACGGGGTGCGTACGGGCGATTTCGTCTACCAGCGTCTGGGAGACTGTCCAGTCGAAATCTGCACCGGTGGTGCCCGTTGCGTAGATTTCGCCGTCGTTCTCCCCTACCAACTCAATTCCCGGGGCCTTCATCCCGGTGCCGCAGTCGGTGAGCGCTATCCACAGATTCACGGTGCGGATCGCGGGGTCACCAAGGAAACGGCCATCCTGGTGCCAGCCGGCCTTTTCGTTGTTATTGGGTTCCACGCAGCGCAACACCCATTTGCGAACGGAGAGCACTGCGGCCTCATTGAAATAGTCGTGGAGCATGCCAGGCAGGCCGATGTCGCGGTAGAAGCCCGTTAGCGCGGCGGCAGTGAGTGGCGAATCCACACCCCACACCGACCCGCTGTCGGAATAACGATTGCTGTCGTCCTTGCCAAACTGAACCGGCCCGCCACGCACCCGGGGTGAGCGATTGAACCAGGGGGCGAGCGCCTCGTCCGGACCGCCGATCACCTGGTCACGCCGCGCAATCAGCGCGCGGTGCACGCGCTCGCGCATGTCTGCTACCAGCGCTGGCTGCATAAGGCCGCGCACAATCAGGCCGCCCTTGCCAAGGATGCCCGCCTTCAGAGCACCGGCATCCAGCGCGCCGGCATCAATCTCAGGGAAGCCGCTGACAGCACTGAAGCGATCGTCGTGTGCCGGGGGCCACATCACGTCGGGTGCAGGCCAGGCGAGTTTTTCGAACGCCTCAATGCGCATGTCTACCAGACGCTGCGCCAGTCGGCCGTCACTGTCACGCTCGCAGGCGTCCTGCAGCAGCGCAATCGCGGCGCGGTAATCGCCGGCTGTTGCCAGTTCCTCGGCGCGCTGCAGCGGATCGCTGCGCCCGGCCGAGCCGAAAACCCGTTTCAACAATCCCATTTTTTGTGTACAAACCTCTAGCGGGGAGTTTGGCTGCCCGGCGGAACCTGTAGAGACGCCGCGGCGATCAGTCGCCTGCCAGCGGCTGATCGTGATTAGCCGCTAAGCTAACGCTTCTGACAGGGATGAACAAGAGACGGGTGGCCGCTGATTGAGGGATATCAACACCCGGCTTACCGCGCGGAGCAATCGCCGCCGGCAGCGGCGCAGCAGGATGCCCCGCACAGCATGGATTGCGGCTGAACCGCAGTACGGCTGACCGATTAGGCTATATAAAGTCTGCCGCAAGACGAACACAATAACGCGGCTGTCAAAACCAAGGGAGAACGCTGCATGGACATCAAACTGGACGGATCCCCGGAAGGGCCACTCACCGGTATCAAGGTCATCGACATCACCTCCATGATCACCGGTCCCCTCTGCGGGCAACAGTTCGGTGACCTGGGGGCCGACGTGATCAAGATCGAGCCCCTGCACGGCGAAATCTCACGCTGGATGTCGCCGCCACAGGAGGGCGGACTCACCGGCTTTTACTCGCAGGTTAACCGCAATAAACGCAGCCTCGCCCTGGACCTGAAGAGCGCGGAGGGCATTGCGGTGATAAAAAAACTCGCCGCCAGTGCCGATATCGTGCTGGAAAACTTTCGCGGCGGCGTGCCGGATCGGCTGGGCATTGGCTACGATGATCTGAAAGCCCTCAACGAGCGGCTGATTTTCCTGTCGATCACCGGCTTTGGCCCGACTGGCCCCTACTCCCACCGGCCTGCCTACGACCCGATAGCGCAGGGGCTGGTGGGCGGCTGTTATATCCAGGGCGAGCCTTTCGGCGGCAAGCCGCAGTTAATCCAGTCTGCCATCGTGGACAAGACCACCGCGCTGACCGCGGCGGGCGTCGCCATCGCCGCGCTGTATGCCCGGGACCGACCGGGCGGTACCGGCCGGGGCCAGCGCGTGGACGTCCCCATGATCGACGCCTGGGCGGCGAATTCGCTGCCCGACATGATGCCGGTGGACACGTTCCAGCCCAACGGGCTACCCCCTCCCCGGCCGCTGGCCGTGCTGCGCACGTTTGCCACCACCGATGGCTACATCGTCGGCATGGCGCTGCAGGACAATCACTTTCAGGGCCTGTGCAGGGCGCTGGAATGCGAAGAACTGCTGGAAACGCCGGGCATGGCCACCCTGGGAGAACGCGTGGCCGACTTCAAACCGTGGCTTGACGCGGTGGAAGCGGCGATCGCGAAATTCTCCACCGACGACGCGCTACGACGCCTGGACGAACAGGGGGTGCCCTTCGGCCGGGTTCAGACCATTCGCGAATTCCAGGAAGATCCACAGGCGCTGCACAACCGCACGTTTTTCGATGCCGAACACCCGGATGCAGGCACCATGCGCTACGTGCGCTATCCGGGCCACCTGTCCGATACGCCGGCCTCGCTGCACAGGCACCCGCCGCGGCTGGGAGAGCACAGCCGCGAGATTCTTGCGGATGCCGGCTACAGTGAGGAAGACGTTGAGCGCATGCTGGCCGAGGGCGTTATCGGCAGTCTTTGATTGCCGCCATGCGGGCTGTCGCGCACAGGGCCCTCGCCAGGCGCGAACACCGCTGAAAAAGCGCGCAACGGCAGCGGCGAAACCGCAGCAGACTAGGCCGATGCACAGGCTCCCGCGCGGTTACTGGCCGCTGCACACAGGGTAGCGGAGCGTATCGGGTTCACGTCCAGGCCGTTGGTCAGCATACAGAAAGACAGGCCGCTTTCCGGGTCGCCCCAGGCCACCTGGCCGCCCACGCCCTGGTGGCCGAAGGCGCGCGGCGAAACCTTGTCGCCCATGCCGCGCCAGGGCACAAACTTGTCGTCTCCGGCAATGATCACACCGAGGCCGCGGTTTGCCGGCGCGCCCGTCATGGGATCCGCCATCGCCTCATACACACTGCCCACCGCCTGCTGCAGCGCTGCCGGCGACCACAGTTCACCGGTGTTCTGCATCACGGCCTGGTAAAACAGCGCCATATCCGCCGCCGTGCCCACGGCACCCCCGCCGGGTATACCCAGCGCGCGTACCTCGGGATCATTGAACACCAGCATGGAATCGTCGCGGGTATCCGGCCAGTGCACCGACTTGCCGAACAGGGCAGCCAGTTCATCGTCGCCGGGCGGCTCCCCCACGTGGCGCACGTTCGCCACGTCTTTGCCCGCTTCCGGGGGGACACCGATACGCAGCGTGGACAGCCCCAGCGGATCGAGTATCTCGCGGTGAATGTAGTCGCGGTAGTCGACATCGCTGATCGCCGTGATCAGCTCCGCCACAACCCAGTGCGCCGACAGCGGGTGGTACACCAGCTGTGAGCCCGGCGGCCACTCCAGCTCCCAGGTAGCCATGTGCGCCAGCCTGCTCGCGGACGTCCACCAGTGGGGCGCCTGCATGGAGGCATTGGGGAAACCGGCGGTATGGCACAGCAGTTGCGCGGTGGTCACGAATTCCTTGCCGCCGCCGCTGAACGCAGGCAGGTAGTCACAGACTGGCCGCTCGATATCGATACGACCTTCGCCCATCAACTTCCAGATGGCGGCGGCCACCACGGGCTTGGTGCAGGAATAGACTTGAAAGCGCGTGCTGTTACTCGCATCGCCGTAGGTTTCAAACAGCGCCAACCGGCCATCTTTTGCCAGCGCCACTTGCAGTGCCGGCAGTGGCCCCTTCTCCATGGCGTGGAGAATGCGGCCGCGCAAATCCTCGACGCGCGCCCTGTTCAGGCCGAGTTCTTCCACTGCATGCACGCTTTCCAGTCTCCCCGCAGTGCGGCGCCAAGCAACGGCGCCGCGCAATCAACACGGCCAACTGTAGCGCGTGAAACTACTGGCGGTCTATCGCGCGGGGGCGGCTCCATGAGCGGCAGCATCATCACTGCCAGCAGCGGACTCCGAGTGGTTTGGCACCATACGTACACTCACCGCGACCAGCGCCAGTAGCGCCAGCAGCAGAAATACGAAGGGGGCAAATATCAGCAGGCCCAGCGGAAGCAACGCAAACTGCAACACCAAATCGCGTACCTCTCTGCCTGTATAGCTACGCTGTACGTTCATGACCATTTCTGTCTCCCCATCCATGGCCGGATTCGGTGCCGACAGATCGGCACACACTGGCCGTTCGATTAAGGCTGCGCCACTGGCGCCACATCATGTACTGGGTGTGCGGGGGAAGGCTGACACACCTGGCGGCATGTAAACCGGGTTTGACTGACAGAACCCCTCAGGGTTGCCACTGCATTAGCCGCGGCAGGTGATCGGGCCGCAAGCTGCGCGGCCGTTGCGCCGGACTTGATAGCCCCAGCGCGCTTGGAAAAAGCGGTGAACCTCCCGTTGCGACCTGATCAGTGTCTGCCGGAACCGAAACAAGCCAGGAGGACTCACCGCAAGCCGACGTTTGAAACGGTATCCCCCAGAGCAATCGTTTCATAGACGTATTCCCGGTGACCGACCATCCGTGGACGACGCCGAAATAAGTAAGATGCTTTTATATCAACCGCCCAAATCATTGAGTATCCGTCAAATGATCTAAACGAAGGTTTAGTTTGACGGGTTTAGCCGGCCGGGTTTAGCCAGCCAGGTTCAACGAGAGAGGGTACGCCAACCCCGTCACCATTCAGTCTAGTCGCGGGACTGCGGCCCGGAGGCACCCAAAAGGGTACCTGCAACCTAATTTTCAGGACGGAATCGGTGCAAACACCCGCCGGGACTGGTATCGATTCGAAGCCGAAGCGCCCGGGGGTGGGCGCCGGAGCCAGCTCAGGACAGGGCGCCCATCAGCTGGTCAATATCCACGGCGTTTAGAAAACGGGCGAAGGGGTCGCTGTCGGCATCGCGATGCCACTGGTATTCGGTGAAATCTGCCACCTGTTGTGCGTAGTCCTCACCGCGCAGCGCTGCCAATACCGCCAGCGCCATATCAGTCCCGGCAGAGACGCCAGATGCGGTTACGAAAGGGCCGTCCTCCACCCAGCGCGCCTGCTCCACCCACTGCACGCGGTCGCTCTGATCCGTGGCAAACTTGAACAGCTGCTTGTTGCTGGTGGCGCGGCGCCCGTCCAGCAAACCCGCGCGAGCGAGGATTGCGGAGCCAGAGCAAACCGACATAACAACACGCGCATCCGGTGAACGCTCGCGCAGGAAATCCAGCAGCACCTGGTTTTCCAGCGCCTCCACCGTGCCGAAACCGCCGGGCACCAGAATCAGGTCCAGCGGCGGGCACTCACTGTAAGCGTAGTCGGCCACCGTCCTGGGCCCCTGGCTGGAGGCCACCGGCTGCGCAGCATCAGCGACGGTATGAATCGTAAACTGCCCCGGTATGGCACCGAACATTTCCAGGGGGCCGTACAGGTCGAGCAATTCGAACCCCGGGTAAAGCACCGCACCGAGCGTCAGCGGCGGGATTCTCTGATCAGCGTCCGCTGACGGACTGGATTGATCGGTAGACATCACTGTTCCCTCGCAATGCGCAACACGTAACTCAGTTCAAACCACGATATCGTTCGCGCCACTTTTTCAGGATCGCGTCGTAAGTGCCGTCGGCACGCAATGCGGCCAGGGCCTTATTGAAATCCGCAACCACGGTTTTGTGATCCTCGCGCAGGTGGCTGATCGCGACATGGCGCGCCACCGGTGCCAGTTTTATCTTCGTCACGGTGAACTTGCTGGCGCTGTCCTTCATGTATTCATGCAACTGCTGGTTCACCGTGCGCAGATCACCAATCACGAAATCTACCGAGCCGTTCTGCAGGCGCAGCAGGTTTTGTATCAGGTGGTTTTCCCGCACCAGGACAAGACCGGGCACGCTGGAGAAGTCCACGCCGTAGGCATAGTCGGTACGCACGCCCAGGCGCGCACCGGAGAGGTCGCTGAGGCTGTCGTAGTGTCTGGTATCGGCACGACGCTTCAATATCACCAGTTCGCTTTCGAGGTAGGGCTCGCTGAACAACAGGCTACCGGCGCGCTCTTCGCTGTACCACGCCGCGGCGAGCCCGTCGTAGACACCCAGGCGCGCACCCTCTACCGCGCGGGACCAGTTTTCAATACTGATTTCCACGGAATAACCGGCATTGTCGAACACCGCGCGCACCAGTTCCGGCGCAATACCCTGTTCCGGCAGTTTTACATCCGCGTAGGGCGGCGACGCGTTCGTCATCAAGCGCAGTGAGCGGTCAGCGAGCGCGGTGCTGCTCAGCAGGAAACCGGACAGTATCAGCAGCGATGCCAGTGCAGCTCGGATCATGGGGGACATCTCCATCTTGTAGCCCGCACGTGGGCGGGATGCACAGCGGTTTAAACCGCGGGCTGAAGATTATGGGCAATCGCCGGTGCCCTGTCACCCGACATTCTCATCGGTGCTATGCTCCGTCGCGTTCATTTTTCCACAAGGTGCACAGCTTTGAACAAAAAACGACTACTGTGGGTCGGTGCGAGTGTATTGCTGCTGACCGTGGCCGTACTGCAATTTATCCCCGCGCCGCCGGTTGTTGTACCGGCCACTGTTTCCGACAACGAGCGCGAAAATCACCGACTGCTTAACTTCGAGGGCATACATAATTTCCGGGATCTGGGCGGTTACCCGGCTGCGGATGGACGCGAGGTGAAATGGGGCGTGTTGTATCGCACAGGGACACTGGCGCACGCCAGTCGCGCTGACCTTGCAGCCCTCGCCGGCCTGCAGCTGGACACGCTGATCGACTTCCGCTCCTCCATGGAAAAGGAAGAAGAACCCAATCGCCTTCCGGAGCCGCTGACCTTCGACGTCGTAGAGATTCCGACCCTGGACAAGGGTAACGAAACCCTGGTTGGGGAAATCTTCGAGCGCATCGAAAGCGGCAACTTCGAGGGGTTCGATCCGCACGCAACCATGATCGAGAGCAACCGGCAGTTTGCCAGCGAATTCACGCCGCAGTTCAGGCAGTTCATACAGGAGGTGCTGGAGGCCCAGGGCAGGCCGGTGCTGTGGCACTGTTCGGCGGGCAAGGATCGCACCGGCTTCGCCGCGGCCATTCTGCTGCGCATTCTGGGTGTCGATCAGGAGACGGTGATGGCCGACTACCTCGCCAGCAGGGAACCTTCACTGGATGCACGCAAATCCACGCTGCTGATGTTGCGCGTATTCAAGGGCGAAGCGGCGGCAGAAAAACTCGCGGTCTTAATGGGCGTTGAGCGCGCATGGCTCACGGCTGCTTTCGAAAAGATTGACGAACAGTGGGGCAGCTTTGACGCGTACGTACGCGACGGGCTGGCCTTGAGCGACGCCGATGTGGAGCGGCTGCGCAGCAACCTGCTTACCCCCTCACCGCCCGGAGTTTAGGTCGACAGTGCAATTAGTTGAGCCGCCCGGCGCCACGTTGGGCTGACTGGCGGCTCGGCATGCCTATAATCTGGCCCTCATTCATCCAACCTAGCGGTATAGCAACAGGTTACCCATCATGAATTTTGAATTCTCCGAAGAGCAACAGTTTATTCGCGACCAGGCACGCAATTTCCTGGCGCAGGAGTGCACAACACAAACCGTGCGCGCGGTGCTGGATACCGAGGCAGCCTTTGACGGCGATTTGTGGCAGAAAATTGTCGAACTCGGCTGGACTGCCATGGCAATCCCGGAAGAGCACGGTGGGCTGGGGCTGGGCTACCTGGAACTGTGCGTCATCGCCGAAGAGCTGGGCCGCGCACTGGCGCCCGTGCCGTTCTCTTCCAGCGTCTACCTGGCCACCGAAGCCATTAAACGCTGGGGCTCTGCCGAGCAGCAGCAACAGTACCTGCCCGGGCTGGCCAGCGGCGAACTCATCGGCACCCTGGCACACTGGGACGGTCTGGGTGGTGTATCCAACGGTAAGCACAGCGGCGATAACGATGGCGTCCGCGCCAGTGACGGCAAGTTAAGCGGCTGTAAATGGCCGGTGGCCGACGGCGACAGCGCACACTTCGCCGTTACCAGCGCCCGCGACGAGTCCGGTGAGTTGCGGCTATACATTCTCGACCTGGAGCAGGCATCCGTCACGCGGCAGGTGCTGCCCAGTGTTGACCCGTCACGATCCCAGGCGCGCCTGGACTTCGAAGGCGCCAGCGCCGCAGCGCTGGGCGACGGCACCGTGGGTGAGAGCGAGCTGGCGCAGTTACTCGACAGCGCCGCAATTCTGCTGGCGTTCGAACAGATTGGCGGCTGTCAGGCAGCCATGGATTCCGGCATCGCCTACACCCGTGAACGCTATGCCTTTGGCCGTCCCGTCGCTTCGTTCCAGGCCATCAAGCACAAGTTTGCCGACATGTTCGTTGCGCTGGAGCTGGCCCGCTCGAACGCCTACTACGGCGCCTGGGCACTGTCGAGCGACGCACCGGATCTGCCACTGGCGGCCGCGACCGCGCGCGTCAGCGCCAGCGATGCGTTCTACCTGATCAGCAAGGAGAACATCCAGGCCCACGGCGGCATGGGCTTTACCTGGGAATTTGACTGTCACCTGTACTACCGGCGCGCGCAGTTACTGTCCGCGCAGGTGGGTACGGCACCACACTGGAAAGACCTTGTAGCCCAACGACTGCTGCACGCTGCCTGAGGAGAAACCCCATGGACTTTGAAGATACCCCGGAACTGGCAGATTTTCGCGCACGCGTGCGCAGCTGGTTGGACGCCAATGCCGTGCGCCGCACGGACCAACTCTTTATGAGCATGGAGGGTGAGGAAGCCTTTCGCGAAGCCAAGGCCTGGTACAAGGCGAAAGCGGACGCCGGTTTTGCCTGCCTGTCGTGGCCCAGCGAATACGGCGGCGCCGGTTTAACCTCGCTGCACGATGTGGTGTGGGCACAGGAGGTCGAAAACTACCGCACCCGCGACGGCTATTTCGTCATTGGTATCGGCAACTGCGGCCCCGCTATACAGCATTTTTCCACCGAGGACGTCAAACGCGAACTGCTGCCCCGCATGGCCTCCGCTGAGGACGTGTGGTGCCAGTTGTTCAGCGAACCCAGCGCGGGTTCCGACGTCGCCGGCCTGCGCACACGCGCCGAGCGCGATGGCGACAACTGGAAAATCAACGGGCAGAAAATCTGGACGTCCGGTGCACAGTATTCCGATTACGGCGTGGTGCTCACCCGCACCGACCCGGATGTTTCCAAGTACCGCGGCCTGACCCTGTTCATGATCGACATGCGTCAGCCCGGCGTAGAGGTGCGCCCCATCAAACAGATGGACGGCGGCCAGCATTTCAACGAGGTGTATTTCCAGGATGCCATCATCCCGGACAGCTATCGCCTGGGCGAAGTGGGCGGCGGCTGGACCGGCGCACTAACAGTATTGATGAGTGAGCGCCTCGCCATCAGCGGTATCCAGCCCACCGGCTTCCCGCAGTTTCTAGACCTGGTGAGGTCACTGGAACTGAACGGCGAACCCATCGCCGACGATCCCATTGTGCGCGAGCGCCTTGCCACCTGGTACAGCCAGTACGCGGGGCTGCAGGCGGCGAACAAGCGCATGATTACGGCAGTGGCCAAGGGCGGCGTGGCCGGTGCCGAGGCCTCGCTGGGCAAACTGGTGGGCGCGGTGATGAACCAGGAGATTGCCAACTTCTGCTGCCAGTTGTTCGGGCCGGCGGGCATTGTCTCGGATGAAAACCTGAGCCCCGAGCGCGGACACTTTCAACACGCTGTGCTGTTTTCCCCGGGAGTGCGCCTTGCCGGGGGCACCGATGAGGTGATGCGCAACATCATCGCGGAGCAGGTGCTGGGACTGCCACAGGAGCCGCGTGCCGATAAAGGTATGGCATTCAAAGACATTCCCACCGGCCCCAGCTGAGTTTCCGTCGCGCGGCACGAAAACCGTCCGGCTATGAGAGCATTGCGCCCTAACAGGCGCAGGTGTTTTCAAGCTAGACTGCCCACTGATGGACATCGCCAGCTACAGTGACATCTACCACGCCGTGCTCGCTACCGGGCTGGCGCTGGCTTACGTGTTATCGGTGCCCTCCGCGCTGGAGGCTATCCTGGATGCGCGCACGGCCCAGGGCGCTATCGCCTGGGCGATTTCCCTGATCGCTTTCGCGCCCGTTTCGGTGCCGCTATACCTCGTGTTGGGCCGCAGCCGCTTTGACGGCTACCTTGAGCAACGCGACGAAGTGGAGGCCCGCGCGCGCAAAGTGATGCAGAAGAACAGCGGCTGGGTTGCGCGGCACGTGGTGGCCGTCACGCCACAGACGCCGCTTTACTCCAGCCTGTTCCGGCTGGCGCGCATGCCCGCCACCAACGGCAACCAGCTCGAACTGTTGATCGATGGAGAGGCCACCTACAACAGCATCGCGGCCGGCATGCAGGCGGCGCACTCCTATATTCTCTTTCAGTTTTATATTCTGCGTGACGACGAGGTGGGACGCAGACTGGGTGAAGTGCTCGCTGCCAAGGCAGGTGAAGGCGTCCAGGTCTTTGTACTTTACGACGAAATTGGCAGCCACCAGTTTCCCGGTTCGCTGCTGCACCGACGTCTGCAGAAAGCGGGCGTCAAGCTGGCACCTTTCAACACCACACAGGGTCGGCGCAATCGCTTTCAGATCAATTTTCGTAACCACCGTAAAAATGTTGTGGTGGATGGGCATACCGCGTGGATAGGCGGTCTGAATGTCGGTGAGGAGTATCTGGGCAGAGACAAACGCATGGGCTACTGGCGCGATACCCACGCCAGCGTTTCCGGCCCGGCAGCACGCGCGGCAGAATTGGCGTTTATCACCGACTGGCACTGGGCCACGCGCAGCCCGCTGGGGCTGGAGCACGGCGAAGACCCACCGTTAAAGGGCGGCAGTAAGGTGCTGATATTCCCGTCCGACCCCGCCTCGGAGTACGAAGAGGCGGGTTTGATGTACCACCAGGTCATTGTCGCCGCGCGCCGCAGCATCTGGATCGCCAGCCCCTACTTTGTGCCGGACAACGCCATCGTCTCCGCGCTGCAACTGGCCGCGCTGCGCGGCGTGGACGTACGCATCATACTGCCTGCAAAGACCGACAATATGGTTGTCGGTCTCGCCAAGTGGACGTATATCAACATGTTGCTGCCGGCGGGCGTGAAGGTCTACCTGTACCGCGAGGGCTTCATGCACCAGAAGGTGTTCCTGATGGACGATACATTTGCCGGCGTGGGCACGGCCAACTGTGACAACCGCTCTTTCCGCCTTAACTTCGAGATCACGCTGCTGGCAGAGGACGAGGCGTTCGCACGCAGTGTGCGCTCGATGCTTGAAGAGGATTTGAGCAACTGCACCGAGCTGTCCCCGGAGGATATCGAAAATCGCTCCGTCGGCTTTCACCTCGCCACCGGCATCGCGAGGCTATTCTCACCCCTGTTGTAGCAGTGTCGCCACGCGGTCAGGCTTTACGGTCAGGCTTTGCAATCAGCCGGCCACGCCCATAATAAAAATAACCGCAACGGCAGGCGGCACCACGTAGCGGATCAGGAAGTGCCACAGTGAAAACACGCCGTCGCCGATGGTGGTCAGTTCGTCCCGGGTAGCGCTGCGCGACATGACCCAGCCGGCAAACACCGCAATCAGCAGTCCACCCAGCGGCAACAGGATCTGGTTGGAGAAGTAGTCCATCGCATCGTTGAAGTTATTGCCACCGATGCGCAACTCATCGAGCACGTTATAAGACAGGATGGACAACACGCTGAACACCGCGATGGAGCCAACGACGAGCAGGGCGCTCTGGTGGCGCGGCAGCTCAAACCGATCCTCCAGCCAGGCCGTCACCGATTCCACCAGCCCCACCATGGAGGTAATCCCTGCCACCGACAGCATCAGGAAGAACAGAATGCTGAACAGGTGGCCACCGGGCATTTGCGCAAAAGCGACCGGTAGTGTCTGGAAAATCAGTCCGGCACCCGCAGAGGGATCCAGCCCGTTGTTGAACACCGCGGGAAACACCACCAACCCGGCCAGCAGTGCCACGCCGGTATCCACCAGCACGATCAGCAGCACGGAATGCGTGATGGAAATAGAGCGCGGCAGGTAGGAGCCGTACACCATCATGCCCGCCATCGCGACACCGAGAGAGAAGAACGCCTGCCCGATGGCGGCAAGCACGGTGGCAAAGGTGATCTTGCTGAAGTCGGGCGTAAACAGCCACTTCAGGGCTTCCTCAAAGCCACCGGCAAAAAAATTGTAGATCGCAAGTCCAACCAGGAGCAGGAACATCAACGGCATCATCACCGTTACCGCACGCTCTATCCCGTCCTTTACGCCGGCATAAATAATGCCGCCGGTGATCGCCAGCCCAATCAGCGTCCAGGCCAGCATACCGAGGTTGCTGTCCAGCACCGCGGCGAACTGCGCCTCCGCCATCGCACCATCCACGTCGGCGAAACCGGTGACAATGGCCTTGAACAGGTACCACAGCACCCAGCCAACCACGACGGCGTAAACGATTTCAATCGTGTAGGCCGCCAGTAAGCCCATGCCACCCACGATGCGCCAGTTGTCGGAACGGCCTTCGTGCCGCGCCAGTGTGGTCAGGGATGACGTGGGACTGCCCTGCCCGCGCCTGCCGATCAGTACCTCGGCCATCAGTATGGGCGCGCCGATAAAAAACGCACAGGCGAGATAGATCAGAACGAACGCCGCGCCGCCGTTTTCGCCGGTGACATAGGGAAAGCGCCAGATGTTGCCCAGTCCAACTGCGAAGCCGACCGAGGCCATGAGAAATGCGAATCTGGACGACCAGTGCGCCCCGCCGGATGCGGCCATGCATCCCCTCCTGCCGTGTTTTTCTTATTTACGCCAGTCTACACAAAAATCTATTGGGTTTCAGTGCGTTATGGGCTGAGTGGCGGCGCTGAGCCAGTCCGCGGGCGGACCTTCAAGCAGCGGGGCGATCTCCCGAGCGACGCGCGCGTGGTAGTCGTTGAGCCAGCGAACTTCATCTGCGCGCAGCAGGTCCAGCTGCAGCAGTCGGGTGTCGAAGGGCACCAGCGTCAACGCCTCGAAGCACAGCATGGGGACCTCTGTCTGCAGCGTGTCGCTCTCGCGCACCACCAACAGGTTTTCGCAGCGAATCCCGAACTCGCCGGCACGGTAGTAGCCGGGTTCGTTACTGACGATCATGCCGGGTGCCAGCGCCACCGCCGAGATTTTCGAAATCCGCTGCGGGCCCTCATGCACGCTGAGAAAAACGCCCACGCCGTGCCCGGTGCCGTGATCAAAATCAAACCCTTCCTGCCACAGGTACTGCCGCGCCAGCGTATCCAGTTGCATACCGGTGGTGCCGTGCGGGAAACGAGCCCGGTCCAGCGCGATATGCCCCTTCAGCACCAGGGTAAACAGGCGACGCACTGTTTCACCGGGATCGCCTATAGCCACGGTACGCGTGATGTCGGTGGTGCCGTCGAGGTACTGGCCACCGCTATCGACGAGGTACACGCTGTTCATCGGCAGTTGCGCGGGTACGGCATCCTGGTGGTTGTAGTGGCACATGGCCGCGTTGGCACCAGCGGCTGAAATCGTATCGAACGAGGGCGCATGAAAATGTGCCAACCGCGCGCGTTCCGCGTGCAGGTGCTGCGCCAGGGTTGCCTCATCGTGCAGTCGACCTGCCTGCACCTCGCTATCCAGCCAGGCGAGAAATCGGATCTCTGCAACGGCATCGCGGCGGTGCGCGGCTGCGCTACCGGCCAGTTCCACCGGGTTTTTGCAGGCCTTGGGCAACAGTACCGGGTCATCGCCGGCAACCACTTCAACACCGGCCCGCTGCAGCTCCAGGTGCGTCCAGGCGCTGGCGGTCTGCGCATCGGCCAGTATCTTCCTGCCCGCGAGCCCCGACAGCACCCCGCCAAATGCCGACTCAGGATGCACGCGCACCCCGGCGCCCACGTGCGCATCGAACGCGGACGGAATTTGATCGGGCCGGGTGAACAGGTCGGTTGAGCCATCGCCGTGCAGCAGCGCAAAGCTCAACACCACGGGCAATTGCGGCATATCCCTGCCTCGCACATTCAGCAGCCAGCTCACGGAATCCGGTGCGAATAGCAGCGCCCCATCGCAGCCTGCGCCAATGACTTGCCCGGCTATACGTTGCCGTTTGGCGGCACTGCTTTCGCCGGTGAACGCCTCGTCCAGCAGCAGTGCCGGCGGTCGCTCGGGCACCGGGCGCCCCTGCCAGCAGCGATCGATCATGTTGTCGGCATCGGCTACCAGCGCGATCTGTGCACGCTGTAGTTGGTCGCGCGCGTCACAGAACCATTGCCAGGCATGCAGGCGCGGGTCGCAGGCAACCCGGTCACCGGCCTGCAGCTGCTCGCACAACCAGTCACAGGCCGGCTCTTCAATCAGGTGATGAAACGAAAAATGCGCCGGTTCTACCTGTGATCGCACCTGCACTGTGTAACGGCCGTCGATAAACAGTGCGGCCGTGGAAGCGGTGACCACTGCCATACCAGCTGAACCGGTGAAGCCGGTCAGCCAGCGCAGGCGTTCATTGCAGGGTGGAAGGTATTCACCGAGGTACTCGTCCGCACGCGGTACGATGCAGGCCTGGTAACCGCGCTCAGCCATGATGGCCCGCAGCGCGGCCAGCCGCTGATCGGTTGAATCTGTCACGTCAGGAGGCGCCCGCCAGGCGGCAGGCGAAAGGGGCGGGTGCCCTATTCCTCGTAGAGGTCAAAATCTGCCTTGGAAATACCGCAGTCCGGGCACTCCCAGTCTTCGGGAATGTCTTCCCAGCGCGTACCCGGAGGAATACCGTCATCGGGCAGCCCCTCCGCTTCGTCGTAGATAAAGCCGCAGATCACACACTCGTATTTTTTGAAGTCGGAGTCGCTCATAACTTCTCTTAAGCCCTTTCACTGTTCAGCCCCGTATGCCGGGTCCGGATTACTGGTTTCATTGGTCTTTAATTCAGCGCCCGGGCAGTGGAGCAGTCCAATCCCGGTACGCCGGCAAGATTATACGCCATGGGAGACACTCCGCAGCGTGACGCCGGTCAAACCTTTCACAAACGGCGATGCCTTACGACCTGACGCGATGGAGCAGCGGCAGACGCCAAGGCGCGTGTTACAACTCCGCCGATAGCTGCAGTCGATAACCATCACCCTCTGGCATGGCCATTAGCTGCAGCGCCTCCTTCAGCACGGGATCCATTGCGCCCTCGCTGCGCAGCAGCACATTGATGCTGTAGGCCCTGCCTTCCAGCCGTGCCCTGCCCTCGGCCAGCATGGGGCCGTTGAGGGTGAGAATCTCACCCTGCAGCGCCTCGCCGGGCGCCTGGGTGAAATCCAGTGCGTAACTGCCCAGGGGCACGCGACCGCGGGGTGACTGAAAGCCGGCCTGCTGCCACACCACACGGCCCTGGGCACTGTGCGGCAGGCCATCGCGCAGGGACAGTTGCTGCAGCTGAGCACTGAAGAAACCATCCACCGCCAGTGGAGCGAATTTGCGCAACAGATCCGCATCAAGCTGCGCTTCGACATCCCGCAGATCGAGGTCACGCTGGCCGCGCAACACCACGTTGCCGGTAACGCGCTGTGCGCCCCAGGCGCTCTGCAGTTCGAGGCGCGGTGACAGGGTCAGCAGTGAGAGTGGGCTCAACGACCAGCGCACCGCACCCAGGTGCAGATAGCCCGGCGCCAACTGCACAATGGCGCGGCTGGCGCTGCCTTCCCACAGGGTGCCCTGCACACCGGACAACACCACCTGTTGCCCCGGCAGCACGCGCTGCAGCAGACGCGCCGGCGTCGACGCAAGCAGCGCAACCAACAGAACCGCGAGCAGTGCGATGCCCCCGAGGAGTCGAAAGGATTTCATTATCCGGCCTGTGCTATGCGTACAGTGGCGTTGATACGACCCGTGGTGCCGGTTTCAGTGATAGAGACTTCGCGCACCAGCAGGCCTTCCTTGTATTCCATTTCGTACAACCAGCCCAGCACGTCATCGAAGGCAGCGCTTTCCAGCCGCACCTGTATCTCACCGCGGCTGTTTGGCTGCAGACGGCTGACGGGAAGCTGCAGGCGCCGCGTCGACTGGTTGATCAGCGAGGTCAGGTTGCGCTTACCGCCGGTGCTGACGCCGCTGCTGCGCAACTGGACCAGTTCCGACACCATGGCATCAACGCGAGTGAGTGACTGCGCGATGGCAGCGTTCTGTTGAGCCAGCTCATCGCGCTTCGACGACAGCGGCGACCAGACCGCCATGTACACCACATAAAGGCCCAGCGCGATCCCCAATACCAACAGGCTGAGTTGCTCGCGCTGATTGAGACCGGCAAACCAATCCTTCATGAGCGTTTACCTACCCGCAGCCGCGCGCGCACCTGGTCGCCCTGGGCATTGCTGTTTTCCATCACCGCTTCCAGTCCCGCCTCGTTGATACGGCTGCGCAGTTTTTCCACACCTTCGAAATCGGCGGCGACGATATTCAGGCGCATTTCGTCAGCCTTGTCGTTGTAATTCATGGTGGCAATGCTGGTACCGGGCATACCCGCCACCGCTGCGCCCACGCGCTCCACCAGCGAAACGAAACCGCTGGATTGCGAGGTGCCGCGAATCGCATCCAGTTGCCTTTGCAATTGCTTTTCCGCGTCCACCACCTGCCCCTTGGGGAAGGCTTTGCGATAGCTTTCCTGCACCGAGGTGCGCAGCGCCAGATTTTCCGCACTCAGGTTGCGGTACTCAACGTATACCGCTGCCAGTTGCAGTGCGAAGGCAACGCCGAATACCACGGCCACGGCCCGCCACTGGCGCCACCAGCGGCCCAGCGGAAGCCGCACGGCGAAGTCTCCCTGTAACAGGTTCAGCGGGACAGCGCCCTCTTCGTGCAGCAGCAACGCGGCGTGCAGATCGCCCTTGCGCCACTGTGCGCGCGCGTGCAGTTCCTCGGGCAGCAGCGCGAGATCGGCTTCCTGCTCTGCGCCATAGACCACCACCGTCTGCGGTGCGCCCGCTTCGTGCAGCGCCGCGTCCAGCAGGGTTGCCGCCAACTCGCGCTCAATGGAGAAACCCTCACACTTACCGGTGCGGGCAATGACCTCATCGCCCTCCACCACGATGCACCATTCGCCGGGCTGCCAGGGCAGCAGCAGAGGTTCCGGTAACCAGCGACCCACACCGGGGAATTCTGCCAGGCTCTGCTGCCACTGTGACATTTTTTCGCGCGCGCAAACGGCTACGCCCACCGTCTCGTTGTCCAGTGTGCAATGGGCAAAGTGAAGCTGTTCGATATCCTCAGCAACCTGCTCTTCCAGCGCGAAGGGCAGTGACTTGCCAATGTGCTTTTTCTCTGCAGCCGTTACCGGCAGAGCCAACAGGCGTGCTTCAGCGCCAGGCACGGCGAAGCAGACGCCGCCACGACGCTGTGCCAGCACTGCGCGTAAACGTTCGCGCTCCTGCTCGTCATCCAGCCAGTGCGGTTCGTCACCGCTGCTGGGGGGATACCAGGCGAGACGGTCATCGACCAGCCTTATCGGTGTGATGTTCTGCAATGCCTGTCCCCGTTGTTGTTTAGCGCTGTATGCACTGCGTCCAATCACTCTGTCGTTGGCGTGGAGCTGACAAACCGTTACAGGCTGCCGCCAGCCCGTACCAGCGCTGTCACCTGCCTGTTTTCACGTTTGAGCACACTGTACAAGTGCGTGTTCTTGTCGGCAAGCGTCACGGTGGCCACCAACAGAAAATGGGAAGAGCGTTCGCCGACGAGGTTTTTGGTAGTGCCGATGCCCTCTTTACCGGAGAATGCCGGCTGCTTCCAGAAATCTTCGGCATCCTGGAAACCCACGGTGTCACGCACTTCAACCAGTGCTTCGGCCTCGGTGTCGGAAAGTGGTGTCAAATCTCCCTCCCCATTGAGGCTGCGCAGCACTTCCGGCTTGGCAGTGTGGATATTGATCGGGAAGTTAAGCGGATCCTGTGGCCAAACCGTTACCAGCGGCGCCAGCGCGGCAAAAATTTCCGGTGTGATATTGGCGACCGCGCGCAGTTCGCTGACACTGGCCATCGGGCCATTGGCAGCGCGATACGCCGGGCTGCGCGAACCGTAGACATCATCCTCGGCGCCGTCCGGCGACGTGCTGGAGTCGGTGTCCAGCCAGTCGATCACCGAGCGCGTGATAATTTTCGCGTCATACTCGCTGATCTGCGGCTCCTCGAAGGTCTGCAGCAGCCGAACGAATTGTTTCTGTGCCGGCGTGAAGGGTGTTAACCGGGCCTCGCTGCCCCTGGGCGGCGTCTGGCCCGGTATTGACAGCGAATTCAGGTTGAAACGCCCCTGCAGGTCTTCCAGCGGCAGGGCCGTCATCATGCCGCCCTGATCCAGCGGGAACGGCTGTGGCTGTTGCGCCCAGATTTCCGTCTGGTCATCGCGCGGATCCGGCAACTGCGCGTCGCTGTCATCGTCCTGTATCAGCACCAGCGCGGCCAGTTCCTCGGCGCCACGCAGGTAGGCGTGAGCCTGCTCAGCGAACAGCACATTACTGGCGCGTTGGTAAAAGCGCTGGAAATTCGACTTCATCGCCACTACCAGCACCGCGGCCATGGCGAACACCAGCATGGCCACGACCATTGCCGCCCCGCGCTGTTGGCGCCTGCCACGACGGCAATTGCCTGGCGAATCAGAGCGGCGGCAGAACATAGTACCGACTCATCTCGCCCCAATCCGTCAATTGCAGCGTGATACGCAAGGCCACCGGCGGCGCCATGACGGTGCCCGGGTTGTAGCTGGTATCCACCCAGTTCTCGCGCCAGTTGTCCGGGTCAATCTCTTTGCCGCGACCCTTGAAGTCCAGCGCTTCGAGGTTTTCCAGGAAGGCCACTTCCAGCACCTCGACATCGTCCAGCAGCTTGACACTTTGCGCCTCAGTCTCCGCCGAGCGATCAAGCACAAAATAGGTATCGCGCCACAGCGCCTGATCCTCCAGCCGGTAGTTGACGCGCTGCAGGTTGCTGCGCGGGTGGGCATTGGGGTTGTGCCAGCCGGCGCGGGTAAAGCTGAGCGGGAAGTTCGCCAGCTCGCCGCCGGCGAGTGCGGGTTCGGGCTGGCCAAACTCATCGCGCACCGGCCGCGGCGCAAACGCGCGCAGATCGCGCGAGATAAATGCCCAGGCGCGGTTCACCTCCCAGGTGCGATCGCCATTCTCCGCCAATACTTCAGCGCTGGTCATGACCGTGGCCAGGCTGCCGTAGGCGAGGATAGAGACGAAGGCGGTGATCGCCATGGCGATGAGCACCTCAACGAGGGTGAAGCCAGCGGCGCGCCGCTTACCCTCCCGGGCAGTGCAACGTGAGACAGGGCGCGCGGTCACGGGCCTCCCTCCGTACCCGGGTTGGGAGTTTCGTCGCCAGTGGTCAGATCGTCCTGATTGCCTTTTCTAACATCTCTGCTCGCTGTCGCGGAACGGCTGTTATCGACCTGCAGGTCACCGGACATAAACGCCGAGAGTTCGTACAGGGTGGCGCTCTCCTCCTGTTCCGCCAGTCCGACGCGGATATCCACCCGAAAAAACTTTGCCACGCCCGGGGCCTGGGTAATCTCCATGCGCCAGCGCCAGTCCCTCTGGGCGAGCCGCGCATTGCCGTTGGATTTCTCAGCTTTGAGTTCGCGCGTGGCCGCCACGCGCAGGCGCAGCTCGGCGAGTGTATTGGCGGCCACCAGTTGCGCTTGGGTCTTGTCGCGCAGGTAAGCAGTATCGTCCGCCTGCTGGCGCAGCGTCATGGTTAATGCGGGCAGGGTGATAGCGACGATAGCCAGCGCCACCATCACTTCCACCAACGTGAATCCGCGCTGACGCACGCCGCCAGCTGCCGCGTGACTCGCCGTGACGGCGTTTGCGCAATGCCGCATTATCCGGAACCCTCGTCCGGCTCCAGTTCGCCGCGACGTAGTACTTTGACGCGCCCCAGCAGGTCCCACTCGATGCGCCACAGCAGTTCGCTATCGGCCTGGCTACGCAGATTGATGGCACCCACCGTGGCTTCACCACTGGAGTACATGACAACCTGGGGAGAGCGCACCTCGTCTTCCGCGTCCAGGTCCGTCGCGGCGGAAGGCGCGTTTTCCAGTTCCAGTTCCATGCGCACTCCCACCGGCAGCTTGCGCTCACCGAACAGCTCCTTACCGGTGGCCGGCTCCTGCCAGCCGTCGATACGACGCTCCTGCCAGCGGTAGCGGTACTGGTCGCCTCCCGGGGCGAGATCGAGCTCCACCCGCAAACCGTAGTCCAGGCCGGTGAACTGCGCCTCGTCCAGGGCGTACTCTGCCGTGGCCGCGAGATCGCGCACCTGTGATTCGAGTTGGGTGTCATCGCCACCGAGGTTTAGACTGAGGGTGACCACAGACGTGGCCAGCACGATGACAATCATCACCACCAGCAATTCCACCAGGCTGAAGCCGACCTGGTGTGTGTGACGCGCGCGCTGCAGGTAGGGGCAGTAACCGCTATGGGCTGCCACGCTGAATCAGCCCTCTTCTCTCCAGTTGCCGATGTCGGCGTTCTGGCCGTCACCGCCGGAGAGGCCGTCGGCACCCAGGCTGTAAATGTCGATTTCCTTGTTCTCACCGGGGCTGAGGTAAAGATAGGGGCGCCCCCAGGGATCCAGCGGTGTCTCCTCGAGGTAACCGCCCTGACGGAAATTGCGCGGTTGCGGATCGAGGCTGCTGGGCTCTACCAACGCCTCCAGGCCCTGTTCCGTCGTGGGGTAAACGTAATTGTCCAGCTTGTACATCTTCAGCGCTGTTTCAATGTTCTTGAAGTCTGCCCTGGCTTTCCGCACGCGCGCTTCGTCCGCCTGGTTCAACACCGTGGGCGCAACCACGCTGATCAGCAGGCCCATGATCACCAGTACCACCAGGATTTCCACCAGGGAAAAGCCGGCGTTGTTCACTCTGTTCATCACTCAGTTCACCATCGTATTCAAATCAAAAATCGGCAGCAGGATTGCCAGCACAATCAACAGCACCAGCCCACCCATCAACACCACCATCAGTGGTTCCAGCAGTGTCATGGAACGGGTCAGGGTCATTTCCAGTTCGCGCTCCTGGTTCATTGCCGAGCGCGACAGCATCGACTCCAGTTCACCGCTGGCCTCGCCGCTGGCAACCATGTGTACCATCATCGGCGGGAAACGGCCACTTTGCTGCATCGCCCGGTGCAGACTGCCACCCTCCTGCACGCGCTCAGCAACCTCCGCGCTGTCTTCACGCAACACGAGATTGGTCAACACCTCGCCCGCAATGCGCAACGACTCCAACAGCGGTACGCCGCTGGCCATTAGAATACTCAGCGTCGAAGCGAAGCGCGCCGTATCCATGGCGGTGAGCATGCCCGAGATACCCGGCACCTTGAGCAGCAACTGGTGCCAGCGCCTGCGGCGCCGCGGATTGCGCAACAGGCGCCGGAACAGGATCACCGCCAGCACCACACCCACTACTACCCAGACACCGTAATTCTGCACAAATTCACTGCTGGCGATCAGAATCTGCGTGAGCAACGGCAGCTCTTTCTGCGTGTGTGCAAAGATGCCGACAAGTTTCGGCACCACAAATGCCATCAGCAGCCCGATGACGGCCACTGCCACTCCGACCAGGATAAACGGGTAGATCATGGCGTTGTTCAGCTTCTGGTTGGCGTACTGGCGCTGCTCGGTGTAGTCCGCCAGCTGTTCCAGTACCGGCCCCAGGTAGCCCGCGTGCTCGCCGGCCTTGACCATTGCACAGTACATTTCGTTGAACACCTGCGGAAATTCGCCCAGCGCGTAGGCCAGCGTATGCCCTTCCGCCACACGCGAACGTACCTGCAGCAGCATACCTTTAATACGCGCACTGCGGCTCTGTTGCGCCGCCGCCTGCAGGGCTTCGTCGATGGGCAGGTTGGAATCCACCAGCGTGGCGAGCTGACGCGTGATCAGCGCGAGATCGCCCGCACTGATGCGACTGAACAGTTGCGACAGGCGCAGACCGGAGCGCTCACCCGCCAGCGGCTGGTTCGCCTCGTCCACCTCCACCGGTCGCAGCGACTTGCCGCGCAGGGCGGCGCGCACCTGGCGCTCGGAGTCGCCTTCCAGCACCCCTTTGACCAGTTTGCCCTGCTCATTAAGGGCGCGATATCGGTAGGCAGTCACGGCTCAGTCTCAGGCCAGGGAGGTTACCCGCAGTACTTCCTCGATGCTGGTTTCACCATTGAGAATGCGCCGCTGGCCATCGCTTTCGATTCCGGGGTAGCGCTGGCGCGCCAGTTTCAACATCTCCTGCTCGCTGGCGCGCTCGTGGATCATCACGCGCATGGCGTCATCGATTTCGATCAGTTCGTAGATACCGGTTCGGCCACGGTAGCCGGTGTAGTTGCACCGCTCACAGCCCTTGGGCCGCCACACGCGGGATTCGCTGTCACCCGCATCCAGGCCGATCATTTCCAGCTCCGCCGCCGTCGGCTCGTTTTCCTCGCGGCACTCACGGCACAGCAGGCGCACCAGCCGCTGCGACATCACCGCCAACAGGCTGGAGGACAACAGGAACGGCTCTATACCCATGTCCTGCAGGCGCGTGATCGCACCGATGGCGGTATTGGTGTGCAGCGTGGACAACACCAGGTGGCCGGTGAGCGATGCCTGCACCGCAATTTCCGCGGTTTCCAGGTCGCGAATCTCGCCCACCATCACCACATCGGGATCCTGGCGCAATATGGCGCGCAGCCCGCGGGCGAAGGTCATATCCACCTTGGGATTCACCTGCGTCTGGCCGATGCCCGGCAGCATGTATTCCACCGGATCCTCAATGGTGAGAATGTTGCGCGAGGTTTCGTTGATTTCCGCCAGGCCCGCGTAGAGCGTGGTGGTTTTACCCGAGCCGGTTGGCCCGGTGACAAGAATAATGCCATAGGGGCTGTGCAGGTGGCGTTTGTAGGCCTCGTTGACCTGCTCGTTCATCTTCAGTTGCGGCAGTTGCAGCTGACCCGCTGCGGTATCCAGTAGACGCAGCACCACGCGCTCGCCGTGGGCGGAAGGAATGGTGGACATGCGGATGTCCACCGCATGCCCGGCGAGTTTCACCGAGATTCGGCCATCCTGGGGCACCCGCTTTTCGGCGATATCGAGTTTGGCCATGACTTTCAGACGCGACACCAGCAGAGGGGCCAGCATGCGCTTGGGCGACAGCACTTCCGCCAGCACGCCGTCGATGCGGTAGCGCACGCTGAGCCTGTCTTCGAACGTTTCGATATGAATATCCGACGCCTGTTCGCGCACCGCCTGCGACAGAATGGCATTGATCAGGCGAATGATGGGCGCGTCATCATCGGTGTCCATGAGATCGCCGGATTCGGGGATCTCGTCGGCGAGGCGGGTCAGGTCTACCTCGGAGCCGATATCCTCGGCCATCTGTACCGCTTCGTTGTTACCGCGCTGGTAGGCCAGCGTGAGGCGGCGCTGGAACTCCTCCTCGGAGACGCTCTGTAACGTAAACGGGCAACCGAGCAGACGGCGCAGCTCGGTCAATACCTGCACCGGGGGCTGACCCTGGTGCACGATCAGCGGTGCGCCGGGCTCCGCGTTGTCCAGGAGCACACCGTGTTGCTGGGCGAAGGTAAAACTCAACGACGGCGGTCGGCGCTCCTCGACCGCGCCCTCCTGCACTATCTCCAGCGCATCTTCTTCTGCGGGAAGCTGTTCCAGGGTGCTGCTCACCTGGACTGTTCCCTGCTGCCGGTAACGCCCGGTTCAGTGCCCGGCAGCGTTTCGCCAGCGCTGCCGGCGGTCGCTGCGCCGGTGGCAGTCTCTACTGAATCCATACTTTCCAGCTGCTTGATCTGCTCTTCCCAATCCGGCAATACCGGCAGGCGATCATCATCGAAAAATTCGAGGCCGCCTTCACGTTTCAGGAGTTGCCGTTCGCGTATGTAGCGGTACTTGTCTGCAGTAGCGCCATCCAGCTCCGCGTCGTCGCGAATCACGGTGGGGCGAATGAAAATCAGCAGGTTGGTTTTCACCACACTGACGGAGTCGTTGCGAAACAGGCGCCCCAGGAACGGGATATCGCCGAGAATGGGCACTTTCTGTTCCGACTCGGTGACGTCATCCTTGATCAGTCCACCCAGCACGACCACACGACCATCGCGGGCCAATACCTTGGTCTGGATTTTACGCTCATTGGTTACCACGTCCGACGTGAGCACCGAGGCAGGACTGATGCTGGAGACTTCCTGTTCGATGTCCAGCACCACCGCGTCGCCCTCGTTGATCTGCGGCGTTACCCGCAGGGTTATACCCACGTTCTCACGCTCGATGGTCTGGAAGGGATTTTGCGCGCCATCCCCCCCGGAACCGGTATTAGTAAATGAGCCGGTTACAAACGGCACTTCCTGGCCCACCGTGATGTAGGCCTCCTGATTATCCAGGGTGAGCAGGCTGGGCGTGGACAGGATATTGGTATTCTGCTGTTCTTCCAGAGCGCTGAGAATCACCGTCATGGAAAAATCATCGTCCAGCACACCCCAGCCCAGCGAGAACCCCGTGGTGGAGGCCAGCGCGCCCGCGAGCGAGCCGATATCGAAATCGTCGTCGGTGTCCGGGTCATCATCGTCTGGCGGAATCACCGCCCCGGCAATGTTCCGGGCGCGATTATTTGAGCCGGAAATATTGCTGCCGTAGAAACCGTCGTCTTGCGCAAACAGCCATTGCAGGCCGAGATCCTTGCCATCGTCCACTTCCATCTCGACGATAATCGCCTCTACCAGCACCTGCGCGCGCCGAATATCAAGGCGATGAATGACAGACTCAATCGCCGCCATCTCCTCGGTATCTGCGGTGATGATCAGCGCATTGGTGCCCTCGTCCGCCTCGATGGACGCACCGCCCTTGCGCGACCGCGTCTTGCTGCCATCGGGGCTTTCCATCTCCTCGATATTTTCCATGACGTTACCCAGAACGTCGGCCACTTCCTTGGCGTTGGCATACTCGAGGTAGATCACTTTGACGTTGCCGCTTTGCTGTAGCGGCGTGTCCAGATGACTGATCAGCCGGCGCAGCCGCGCGCGTTCCATCTCGTCGCCGTTGATCAGCACGCTGTTGGTGCGCGAATCGGCAACCATGAACGTTTCGCCCTCTGCGCCCGCCGCCTTGGCCTCGGACTTACTGAGCTTGTTCAACATGCTCACAACATCATCTGCCACCGCGAAGCGCAGCTTGACGATATCCGTTTGCTGCACGGCACTGCGGTCCATGCGTTCGATGATGGCGCGAATACGGTCAATGTTGGCGGAGACGTCCGAGATGATAATGGCGTTACTCGGCGCATAGGCCGCCATGTGCGCCTGCTGCGGGACCAGCGGGCGCAGCACCGGAATGAGTTTGGCGGCAGAGATATTCTCCAGTCGAATCACCTGGGTGACATATTCGTCTGTGGTCCTGTCGGACATTCCATCGCGCACCTCAACCGGGGAAGAGCGCGCATCCTTGGACTGGATAACGCGCACCACACCACCGGAACGCACCGCCGTGTAACCGTGTACATCGAGGATGGACAGGAACAGATCGTATAACTCGCCGCTGGACACCGGCTTGGACGAGATCACCTTCACCTTACCCTTGACCGAAGGGTCGACGACGATCGTGGTGCCCGTGGCCTCGGAGACGAACTTGATCAACTCCTGGATATCAGTTTCTTTCAGGTTAACGGTGTAGTCCTGCCCGACAGCGGCGGTGGACACGGTCATCGACAATAACGCTGCGAGCAGCAGTGCCGGAGTGTTGGTCACAAGCTTCGCAGTGAAGGTCGCTGCGAATTTTGTACGAAGGAGGCTGGTGCCGCCGCTTAATTTCACTCGTTATATTCCTTATCCATTGCCCAGACTACTGCCCGGTGCCATCAAGGCTGACACTCAGCGTCATCGGTTGTCCGTTACGCTGCAATTCGAACACCACTTCGTTCGCCGATCGCAGCAGGGTGTAAAGCTTCATCGTGTTCGCAGGATTGTCCAGGGGCACACCGTTAACGCCCGTCACCAGATCGCCCGATTTGAAACCGAGCTGGGTGAACTGATCACTTTCCTGGCCGGGCGACACCCGGTACCCCTGCAAATTGCCATCCTCGCGCACGGCACTGATATTCACCACTTTGGCCAGCGTCTGCGGGCTCTCATAGAGTCGCTCGCGGTAGCTGTTCGCCAGTTGCGTAATTTCGCGCTCGTTGCGCTTGTCGATGGAACGCTTTGACGCTTCTTCCGCTGCAACTTTGCTGGGCGCGTTCAGTACCGTTGCGTTGTCCAGGGCGGATTTTTCGAACAGCTTGAGCCGCTCATAGGTGCCGCGGTTGTCCAGGATCACCTGGTCACGCATCACCTTGGCCAGCGTTACCTTGCCCTGCACCGGGAGCTTGTCTTCGACGGCGTACACAGCCTGCTTGGACTGGTACTCGATAATGGCGTGCCCCAGGCCATCTTCAGTGGAGGCCACAATGCCGCGCAGCTTCAGGTTCAAACGGGTGTCGCGGGCGCCCTCTTCGATGCCGTCGCGCGCGGTGGCGACCTTCTGCTCCACAGGTGGCGGCGCAGCGGTGGCGCCAGCCTTGCCGAACAGGTGCCAACTGCGCATCTTGTCGATGTCCAGTTGCGCCGCACTCTGCGCTGGGCCACTGCGGGTCACCGGGTTAATCACCTGTGCGGGAACGGCCGCGTCGGCTCCCCCGGTCGGCACCAGCGCCCAAATGATCCGCGCCAGCGCAAAGACTGCCCACACGGCCAACAGGGCCACCAGCAACAGGCGCAGGCGGCGCAGATTTTCCGGCTTGGCGAGACGCTGGCTGACAGGCTCAATGGCCGCCGCAACGCGAGCAGACCATTCGCTGGAATTATTGAGCCACTGGGCTGACAACAGCTGTTCCCCGATAGATGTCCGACGGCAGGGTCTGCGTCGAATTTATACTGGCTCTGATTATAGGGTGCGCGGCAGCAAGATAAAACCGCGAATAGCGGGCTGACCTGCTGCCACAGCCAGTGCTGGCGCGGCTTTGACGCCGCATGGATGTCTGTACTAAGGTGCCGCTCATTGCCGCGGTAGGCAGCAGAACCCGGTACGCGACTGAGATCGCGGCCCACCTGACCACCGACACCACGGCAAGCATAGAGAAAAGCTCCGCATAAAACATAACAACGGCGGCCGAAAACGACTCCGCCCCGGCAGAGGAAAGCACCTTGGAGGAACTGCGCAGCCTGCTGGCGCCCTGGTACCTGCAGATCAAGTTCTTACACCTCTTTATGGTGGCCATGTGGTCATTCAGTACCGCGGTGGCATACCGCAACTTCATTCTGCCGGCCTTTCGCGCCTGGCAGCGGGATGCGGACAACGCGGAACTGATTGCGGTGCGCAATCGCTACATGGAAGCCTTCGACCGCGGCGCCATTCTCGAACACTTCGCCTTTCCCCTGGTATTGGCCACCGGCCTGCTCATGGTGTGGCTCGCGGGTTGGCCCTGGCAGGCAATCAACTGGCTGGGCGCTAAACTTGCCATCGTGCTGCTGATTTTCCTTCCCATGGAAGCCGTGGACTATTACATCTCCCATCTGGGCGGCAACAAGCGCCGTATCCGGCTGACCGGCGACAGTCAACGTTACGAGGCCATGATCCGTTTTCACTGGCAGTTTTTTCGCGTCACCACCCCGCTGGTGGTGATTTTTGTGCCACTGCTTTTCTATCTTGCCGTGACCAAACCCTTTTGACAGGCCGCCACTGCCCTTTCCAGGCACACCCCTGCACCCTCCGAGGAGTTCCACATGACACAATCCATTGCCCACCCCAGTCTGCGAGCCGGCATCGCACTGTCAGTGCTGGTGCTGGCGACGGCGACCAACGCCAGCGATACCCTGCTGGAGGAAGTGATCGTCACCGCTCAAAAACGCGCCGAGAATGTACAGGACATTCCCGTCACCATTAACGTTGTGACCGGTGAACTGCTGGATAGTTTCAGCCTGCGCAATAGCAACGACCTGGGCGACGCGGTGCCCGGTCTGACGATTCAGGCCACGCCGCAAAACCTGGCACAGGTGACACTGCGCGGCCTGGGGACAGGCTCGGGCGGCGAAAGCGTCGATCAGTCAGTGGGACTGTTCATCGACGGCATCTGGGCCGGCCGTATCCGCGAATTCCAGGCCTCGCTGTTTGACGTGGAGCGCATCGAGGTCATCAAGGGCACGCAAACGGCCCTGCTGGGCAAAAATACCAGCCTCGGCGCCATCAGCATCATCTCGCGCCGCCCCGGGGAGGCGGACGAAGGCTATCTGCAGGCTGAATACGAGTTTGAGTTCGACAGCCTCTACACCGTCGGCGCCGCCAACCTGGCCACAGAGCTCGGTCAATACCGGTTTGCCTTCAACTACGTGGACGAGGGCGGCTACGTAAAAAACCAAAGCACCGGCAACGAGGTGCCACAGCGCGAGCAACTAACGCTCAGGCTCAGCGGCAACTGGGCAGTGGGCGACAACGGCAACCTGCTGGCCAGCTACCAGTACGATGACCTCGACATTTTCGGCGATACCTTTCAACCGGATCAGGACACTGCGGGTCTGATGCTGGCGCTGGACCCCGGCGCGGACATCGGCATTGATACCACGAAAACCGCACGCACCTCCGTCGGCAACTCCGGCGATGCCGAGGACGAGCAGGAATCGCAGCGCGCCGTTGTGCAATACGACCACCAGATCAAGGAACACACACTCACCGCCCTCACCGGCTGGTCGGAGTACGAGAATGATCGTTTCACTGACTCCGACTTTCTCTCGATCGATTATCTGAATACGGTCTTCGGCAGCGACTACGAGCAGTTCAGTCAGGAACTGCGCCTTACCTCTCCCGGTAATCAGCGTTTCGACTACGTTGCAGGCATGCTGTACCTCAACAGTGAAATGGACTTCTCGGGCATCACCGACGCGAGCTTTCCACCCCCCTTTCTGCTCGCCGGATTGCCGCTGGACAACAGCAGTCAACGCTTTTACACCCAGGACACCCAGGTGTGGTCGATTTTCGGCCAGGGCAAGCTGGCACTGAACGAGCGCTGGCGGGTTACCCTGGGTTTGCGCTACACCGACGAGGAGAAGGACGCAAGCTTCGAGCGCCAGCGACTGCGCACTGGCATACCGGGCAGCAGCATCATCGCCGATATACTCGCGCCGGTGGTGCCACCCACCGAAATGACGCGCTCGGAAGACAACCTCGATGGCTCCATCAATCTGCAACACGACCTGACGGAGGACACCCTGGTCTACGCCTCCTGGGCGCGCGGCAGTAAAAGTGGTGGCTTCACTACAGAAGTTGCGCTGGTCGAGGACGCGGAATACGACACGGAAGAGGCGGACACCACAGAGTTGGGCTTCAAAATGAACCTCGCCCAAGGCGCGGGTTACCTCAATGCGGCGCTGTATTTCACCGAAATCGAGAATTTCCAGATCATCACGTTTACCGGCACCGCCTTCCAAACCGATACGGTACCCGCAGAAACCTACGGTGCGGAGCTTGAAACCCGGTGGGTGCTCGCACCCGGATTACTGGCCGGCGCCAGCGCCACCTACACGGAAGCCGAAGACAAGGATTCAGGATTGCGCCTGCCCTACGCGCCGAAATGGTCGGCTTCAGTTGATCTCGGCTACGAGGTGCCGCTGCCCGACACGGGGCTGACCTTCAACGTACTGGGCGTACTCAACTATCGCGACGAACAGTATATGCAGCGCGACGAACGCAGTCCGGACGGCGAGTACACGCTGGTTAACCTGCGCCTGGGCATTACCAGTGAGCAGCAGGCCTGGGACGTGGCACTGGTGGGTCGCAATCTGCTGGACCAGGCGACCTCGTTTGGTTTCGACTACCCCGGATTCGGCGGCCTTGAAGTCCCGGCGGGCAGCACGACACTCGGCAGCCTGAATCGACCAAGGACGATAAGCCTGCAGGCTCGATTCAATTTTTAACCGTCTGTCCCCGATCGACCGTCAACGTGCCTAACGCTCCACGCGGTGCTGCTGAATCGAGGCGGGCGGCGGCGAAAACTCGGGCTCCTTCGCGCTCATAGCGGCCAGCGCTGTTTCTCGGTCATCTGCCGTGAACGTGCCGGTGGTAAGGCAGAACTCCACCACGTTGTCGTTGGGATCGCGGGTATAGATGGAACGGCACCAGTTGTGGTCGATCTCCAGCACCTCCAGGCCCGCACCGAGCCACTGCTGCCGGCGACGCTCGAGGTCTTCTGCGTCAGCGACATCAAACGCGATGTGATTGATATGGTCCGGCACCCCGGCCGCTTTTGAGAGATTGGTTTCAAAACCATCGGTATCGGGCACGTCGTGCATTTCCCAGAAGGCCACAAACCGGCTGTCGTTCTCCATGCGGTAGAAGAAGTGCTTCGCCCAACCGCCCTCAGGCACCGGCCCGACCTCTACCTTCACCAGTTCGAAGCCCAGAACGCCCTCGTAAAACGCGTGAATGGCGTGAATATCCCTGCAGGCCAGTGCCAGGTGGTGATAGCCCATGATGTTGCCTCCTATTCCGTATCGACCATGCGCATAACATCGTCGGAACCGCCTTCGGGCGCGGCCACCTCCACGATACGCTCATCCACGTCATCGTACTCCAGACGCAGCGCGCGGCTCATCACCGCGTGCATCTCGTACAGGGTCGTAATGTAGGTGAGCTCCAGAATCTCTTCATCCGACAGGTGCGCTTTGAGCACATCAAATATGCCATCGGCTACCCTGCCACCCTCCAACACCAGTGCATCGGTGTAGCCGAGCACGGCACGCTCGATCTGCGAAAATTCTTCACTGACCTGCCAGTGGGCGATGGCCTGGATCTTTTCTTCCGTAAGGCCCACGGAACGGCAGGACTTGCAGTGCTGTGAATACACGAACTGGGAACCGCGCGCGTACCCCGCGCGGGTCTGCCCCAACTCGCGCAACTGCGGATCCAACTGGCGCGCGGGATCACGGTAGAACTGGAAACCATTGATCGCATGCTTAAGACAATCGGGCACCAGCGCAAACACCGTCCACCAGTCACCCGGCGTGCCGGTTTCCGTCCCGGGTTGTGCCACGGGATCACGATCACCGAACAGCATGTCATACATGGTGGTCGCTATCGGGTCTGCCTCCGATCGGGGGACCTGTCGCAGTCTGGGCATTGTCTGTCTCCTTTATTGTCTAAGAGCTTACTGAAATAAGCGCTGCCAGATCGACTGCGCTGCACGCTGTCCGAACCAGCCCGTCACACGGGACATGGAAAACTTGATCACATACTTTAAACATCAAACGCTGCCCACGATGGACATCGGAATGTCAGTTGAGATAGTAATTGATTAGCGAAATCACAATGCTGAGTCCCACCAACGGCATAATCCAGCGCTGCAGTTTCGCCAGACGTTCGGCGTCCGCCGGCTTGGCAAACCGCTCACCCAGTAGCACCATCAGCGCGACACCACCAAAGATAAATAACAGCAGAACAACCAGCGTATCCATTCAACTCTCCCTGCTAGGCGCTTCACCCCGGCGCACCGCTGCGTACCATGCAGCCGGATTATCTATTTCGCCCTCTGCGTTAAGGGGCGGATAGTGCAAATCCCGTTCAATGCAATAGTCGCGCACTGACGGATGACCCCACTCGAAAAAGAGTCGCTGATAGGTTGCCGCATCAATGCGGCATTGCGCATAGAGCCCGGCGGCGTCACGTTGGCGCTGCACCTCCGCCAGTATAATCCCTGCGGCAACGGAAACATTCAGAGATTGCACCATACCGACCATGGGAATGTTGACGCAGTGGTCTGCTTTTGCCACCGCCTCGGCACTCACGCCCCAGCGCTCTGCGCCGAGTAACAACGCGGTGGGCTTAGTATAGTCCAGCGTGCGGTAGTCAACGGCCGCCGGGACGGGATGCGCGGCCACAACCTGCATGCCCTGCTGTCGCAGCGGCGTGAGCGCCTCGGGCAGCGTTGCGTAATGTGCCACCTCCACCCAGTTGTGCGCACCCATCGCCGTACCGCGAAAGGCCTGGTAATCCTCATCCCCGATTACCGCATGCAGTTGCATGATGCCCACGGTGTCACAAATCCGCACCAACGCAGAGAGGTTGCGCTGCTTGTGTACGAAGTCGGTGACGACGGTGAGGTCGGGTTGGCGCCGCTGCAGTACCTCGTGCAGCCTGCTGATACGCTCAGGTGTCACGGAAAATCGCTGGCGTCATCCAGCCTGCGCGCCGGGATCGTCCAGCTCAGGTGGAGCGGCTCGACCGGCGAAAATTGCCCTGGCAAGACCCTCAGACAGGTCGAACAACTGGGTCGAGGTGACCTCGTAGCGTGAAGCGGCCATGTACCACGCCTGGCCATCTCGAACGTACTCATCGTCATAGAAGCCCGCCAACTGCGTGACCAGTTCTCGCCGTGTGTCGATCATGTGGTAGTACAGCCCCCACACGCCCGTGGCGTTATCGTCGCCCTGAAGCTCGATGCGCGGGTTCTGCCCGTGATGCATTTCCACGATGTGCTCCTGGCACGCCAGCTCGGTGAAAACTGACAACATCGCTTCACGATCGCTGAACTCACCGATTCGACCGTACTGCAGATCGATCTTCCCCGGCAAAAAACACTCGCGCACCCGGTCCGGCTGCTTCGCGTCGCAGGCGTGAAAGTAGCGGTACTTGAGCTGCTTGATCGCTTCGATGGCTTCGAGGCGGGCGATGCGCTGCTCCAGAGAGGACAAGGCGCTAATACCCCGAAGAGATACGGTAGGCCTGTTCTACCCCGGCAGAAGAGTCAATGGTGCAGTCCAGATCTTTCAGCAGGCCGTCATTAAGGCTGTAAACCCAGCCATGCACGGACAGCGCCTGGCCACGCGCCCACGCGTTCTGCACGATGGTCGTATGGCAGACATGGGCCACCTGGTGCCGCACGTTCAATTCCACCAGCAGGTTACAGCTCGCCTCTTCGTCCGGCTCAGCGGCCAGCTGCTCTGAATGAATGTGTTGTACATCCTTGATATTGCGCAGCCAGTTATCAATCATGCCGTTGTCGGCGTTCTCGTAGGCGGCCTTCACACCGCCGCAGCCATAGTGCCCCACTACCAGTACATGCTTGACCCGCAGCACGTCCACCGCGTACTGCAGAACCGTGAGGCAATTGAAGTCCGTGTGCAGAACCATGTTAGCCACATTGCGATGCACGAAAACCTCTCCCGGCATCAGTCCAACAATCTGATTGGCGGGCACACGGCTGTCGGAGCAGCCTATCCACAGGTACTCGGGCGCCTGCTGCGCGGACAGCTTGGCGAAAAACTCCGGATCCTGAGCTTTCATATCATCCGCCCAGAGGCGGTTATTCTCGAATAGAGATTTCAGTTCGTTCATCATTAAACCATCATTGTGCTAAGCCGGGCCTGGCGGATACAGTTGCCACCTCGCGCCTTCGCACTGTCCAGGCCGCCCTCCGCGACAGACTCCATCTGCACCGCAAGGCGCGCCATATCCACGGCGGGGTACTGACGCGGCTCCCAGGTGACCATACCGATGCTCAGGCAAACCTGCAGGACTGCACCGCGGCCATCGTCGACCGGGAAATCCTCGATATCCAGACGCATGCGCTCGGCAATGTCGCGTCCACGCAGCTCATCGGTATGCGGCAATAAGACAGCGAAGCGGGGCTGCGTCAACCGCGCCATGAGATCTGTCTGGCGCAGATCAGAGCACAATCGCTCCGCCACTTTACGCACCACGAAATTGCCCCGACGCTCTCCGTAATGAGTGTATAACTCCTCGTAGTCGTCGATTTCCATTATCAGTACCGTCAGCGCGTGTTCCGCACGCTGGGCGCGCGCGATCTCCCGCGCCAGATCGCGCTGAAAGCCGCGAGGATTACTGATTTCTGTAAGAGGGTCAAGCAAAGTGAGGTTGGCGATGCGTTCCTGGCCAACGGTGGCGTTAACACAGGAAGAGACAATCAATGCCAGGTGAGCCAGCAACTCCTGTTCCGCCTCACTGATAAACAGCGACCCCTCTCGCATGCCCAGGTGCAGGCTGCCCATGACGCGACCAGACTCGGTCAGCGGCACCAGCAATGCCGAATCGACCCCCTGCTCCGCCTTCAGCACGTCGAACATGCGTGAGTCCGTGGTATCGATGTACTCGACATCCGGCTCCACTTCATACAGCTCCTGCAGGGGAAACACTTCCTCGAAAAAAATCAGGCTGGGGCCGTAACGCTCAGCGCCCACCACAAGGTCCTGCAGCGTATTCTCGGGATCGAACAGCCACAGCTCTGCAGCGGGCAGGGAAAAGTGTCGCGGCAGGCTGTCCAGCAGGGTTTCTACCAAAGAAGGCAGATCGGCGGCCTGTAGCAACATGTGTACGAATTGCTGCGTTTGCTGGTAGACATAACGGTTGAGCGTCACGCTCTCGCTGTGCCGGCGCTGCAGTAACTCCGTGCCGGAGATTACCGGTGGCGCACCCTCGATTTCTTCGCCGGGAAGACTGCCGCGGTCGTGATCATCGGCCATTAAGTTTGCCCACCTGTCCCGCCGCCTCCGGGTCTCCATTCCAGAAAACGGCCGGCTTTTTTTATTGTCCAGAGCACCTGTGAACAAAAGAACCCGTGTTCAGAGGTGTTCTCGCAGTTTAAGCGCCCTATACTTGCGATGCAACGAGGCCCCCGCGCCTCATGCTCCAGCCATGGGGATATTCGATTACTAACGCCAACGCTTCAACGCAGCACAATCTGCGCCACGCCCTGGCCCAGTGGCGCCACTGGCAGTGCGACCCTCCGCTGCGACATGCGCCTGAAATCGTCTCGCCGGTCGCGGGGGGGCTCAGCAATCACAGCGTACTGGTTGCCAGCGGCGCGCAGTTTATTGTGCGCATTGACGGCACTGCACCCGCCAGCCACGGCCTGAACCGGCAGCTGGAGTGGTGTGCACTACGCCAGGCCAGCGCCGCCGGTCTGGCGCCGACGCCGCGCTATTTCAATCCCGACCTCGGCTGCCTGGTGTGTGATTACCTGCCGCCGGACGCTGCGCCCCGCGAATCCGCGGCAGACACGGCACAGCTGCTGCGTGGCATCCACGCACTGCCAGCGCTGCACCAACGGCTGGATCTTTGCGAGCGTATTCAGCGCTACGAGAATCAACTCAGGCGAACAGCGCAGGTGCCAAGTGCGCCGGTTCTGGCGCACAGTGACCGTGTTCTGTCACTGGCGCACAGCGCGGCGCTGTCCTGCGAAACCTATCGTGTGTGTCACCACGATCTACTGCGCGCCAACCGTTTATACAGCGGCGGGCGCCTGTACGCGCTGGACTGGGAGTACTGCGCGATGGGTGACCCACTGTACGACCTTGCCGTCGTCATTGCGGGCGACGCGCTGAAAGAGACGCAGCAAAACACGCTGCTGAGTGCTTACCTGCAACGTCCACCGCGTGAAAGTGAGCTGTTTGCGGTGGCGAGATACCGCTGCGTGTATCGCTACCTGGAATTGTTGTGGTATCTAGCCACCGGGAAAATCAGTGCGGAAGACGATGCACAGGAGATCAAGCTGGCACAACTCGACAGCGCCTTGCGCGACAACGAGTGACAATGCCAACTGAGCCGTGAGGCGTCAGTCGCGGAAATTCGTAAACTGCAGCGGCGCGCCAAAGTCCTCCTCGCGCAACAGGGCCATCACCGCCTGCAGGTCGTCGCGCTTTTTACCGGTGACACGAACCTGTTCACCCTGCACCTGCGCCTGCACTTTCATCTTCGCATCCTTGATGCGCTTGACGATGGATTTGCACTGCGCGCTGTCCAGGCCGTGCTTCAAGGTCACTACCTGGCGCACCTGCTTGCCACTGGTCTCCATGTCGGCACAGTCCATCGCCGCCGGGTCGATTTCGCACTTGACCAGCGCGCTGCGCAACATATCTTCCATCTGTGTCACCTGGAACTCGGCCTCCGCGGTGATCACGACGCGGCGCTCCTCGCGCTCGAAGGAGGCTTCTACGCCCTTGAAATCGAAACGATTGGTCACGATACGTCCCGCCTGGTCGACCGCATTGGTCAACGCGTGCAGATCGACTTCCGAAACTACGTCAAAGGATGGCATAGTACTTCACCTGAATGATCATCGAGGGACACACATAATAATGGCGCACGAACGCTTTTCAATCCCGCCAGGTAAATCGTGAATCGGTGACTACCGAACCGGAGTCGCGCTGGACCGTGCTTGGCGCGGGCGCCATAGGGTGCCTGTTCGCCTCCTACCTGCAGCGCGCTGGCTGCACCGTTACCCTACTGCACCGGCCAGGCACACCCGAACGCACGCTCAGACTGGAACTTGCCGACACCACCACCACGCTGCAACTGCAGCAGGCAACCGTGGCAGATTGCGCGCCCATCGAACATCTGCTGATTACCACGAAAGCGTACGACGTGCGTGAGGCACTGCGCAGCGCACAGCAGAAACTGCAGCCGGACGCACCCGTGGTCATTCTCGCCAATGGCATGGGACTGCAGGAAGAAGCGCGCGAGGATTTCCCGACACTGCCGGTGTACTGCGCCACGACCACCCAGGGCGCGCACCGGGTCGACGCCGGACGGATTCGTCACGCTGGCAAGGGCGCAACGTTTGTCGGCGGCGCCGGTACCGTGCTGCCGCCGCCCTGGTTCGCGCCCTGGAAAATGGGGGTGGAGGACTGCCACTGGGATGCCGATATCGACAGCGCGCTGTGGCACAAGCTTGCCATCAACTGCGCCATCAACCCGCTGACGGCCGTGCATGGCTGCGTGAATGGTGAGTTGGCGGAACAGCCCGGGCTCGCCGCTCAGGTTGCCGGCCTGTGCAGGGAAATCAGCCAGGTAAGCTACGCCGCAGGGTACACCGCGACCGCGCAGCGCATTGCGCAGACTGCCATGGACGTGATCCGCGCAACCGCCTCCAACCAATCTTCCATGCTGCAGGACGTTGAAGCGGGCAGGCAGACGGAAATAAACTACATCACCGGCTACCTCTTGAAGGTGGCCGATGCACACGGCATTCCCGCGCCGATGAATGCGGCCCTCTACGCAAAGGTGAATTCGCTTGGAAACTGACCCCCTGTCCCTCAGCGCCGTACTGCCACCGGCACTGCTGTCCGTGGTTGCCGTGACCGCACTGGTCGCTTGCGACTACCGCGACATCCGCCCCGGCCGCTTTATTTTCAAACCCCTGGCGGCTATCGCCTTCGTCTGGCTCGGTCTGCGCCTTGGCGCCACGGACAGCAGTTACGGTCAGTGGCTGCTGGGTGGCCTGGTACTTTGCCTGTTCGGCGATTTGTTTCTGATGCCGGAAGACGAGCGCAGTTTTCTCGCAGGCCTGGGGGCGTTTCTATGCGGGCACCTGCTGTACGCCATCGCCTTCCTGCAACTGCCACTCAACTGGACCGGACTGGTCGTCAGCGCCGTGCCGGCCCTGTTGCTCATGACGCTGGTGTTACGTTGGCTGATGCCCCACGTGGACGCGAACATGAAAGTACCCGTTTTGCTCTACACCGCGGTGATCACGCTAATGCTGCTCTGCGCAGGGCTCAGTGCCGGCCAGGCTGCCGCACCCTGGATTATTGCCGGCGCCTGGGGCTTTGCCGCGTCGGACGTCGCCGTGGCGCGGCAACAGTTTGTCGCGCCCGGACACAGCAACAGGCTGTGGGGCACGCCGCTGTACTTCTTTGCGCAGATGCTACTGGCGGCGAGCATCGCCTACGCCTGACCGTCCGCCCGGATTCGAAAAAGCGCTTGTCCCGCGAACGCGGTACCTACGGAAACAACTCAGCCACCGTGCGACGTATCGCACGTGACCAACCGGCAGGCCCCTGGCTGACAAGCAACAGCCCCTGGGCGCCGGCGTTTTGCTGCGCCGACTCATCGTCGTTACTGCCGCCGTGCCGCTGCAGATCAAACACGCACAGGCCAGGCAAGCAGTGCACCGCGGCACTCAGATCGTAATCCGGCGAAACCGGCGGGCGCGGTGCGGGCCCCTGGGCCAACAGCGTCAAGCTGGGTTGTACGCCCACCTCCCCGACCAGTTCCACCTGCCCAAGGCGCTGTTCCAGGGCGCTGGTCAGCTGCGCCAGCAACCAGTCATGGGTCATCCCGTGGGGCAGTTCGGCTCGCGGATCAGCTGAAACGATGATGGGCTGAAACCGCACACTGGATTGGCGCATCTGGAAGTAGAGCGCCAACGGCGCCAGCACCAGCGTCACACTGAGCGCGATCGCGAGCAGTCGCTGCGGCCAACTCCAGCCCAGGAACCAGTACTTCAGCAGGGCCGCGCCACCCTGACGCGGGGGCAGGCGCGAACGTCCCTCACTGGCCAACTCAACCGGAATGTTGACGCCGGGCTCGGTGACAGACTCTTCACGAAAAGAAGGTTTAGCCTCTTCGCCGAGGTTATAACGCGCGGCCACGGGATACTCACGCAGCACGGCGCGCATCACGCGGCGGGCGGCCCGCGTATTGGGAGGGCGGCGCTCGGGATCCGGGTGCAACAGCTCATCCACGACCGCAAACAGTTCCGGTGCCAGTTCAACATCCGCACCCACGCGCTGGCGCAGCGGGACATGCTCTCCCCGAGCCAGCGCCTGCACGTCCAGGCGCCCTTCAGTCACAAACGGGTGTTCGCCGGTCAACAATCGGTACAACAACACGCCCAGCGCAAACAGGTCTGCCTGCTCACCCACCGCCTCTTTGCGGCACTGCTCGGGCGAAAGTGCCGACAAGCTACCGGCACTGGACAGCGCACCCTGCTCAACCGCAGTGCTGCGCGCGATACCGAAGTCAGTCAACTTGACGCGACCGGAGTGGCTTACCAGTACATTGGCAGCTTTCAGATCGCCGTGCACAACGCGCTTTTTACGCGCCACTGCCAGCGCCCCCGCCACATCGATGCCCACACCCATTACGCTGGGGATAGAGGGCAAACGCAGGCGGAGCATATCCTCCAGGCTACAACCGGGGACATACTCCAGAATCATTCCCAGGTGGTGCGGCGACTCGATTACGTCGTGCACCTGCACGATTTTGGGACTGTCCAGACTGGCGATCAGCCGCGCCTCTCGCAACAGGCGTCGACGGCTCTCGCGGGCCTGCGGCATGTCGTGAATTTTTATCGCCACGCGACGCCGCAGGCGTTCGTCGTGACCCAGGTAGACGGCGCCCTGGCCGCCGCGATTAATCAGCCGAAGTATGCGGTAGGGGCCTACATAACTTTCCACGGGCTGCGATCAGCCCTGAGGGGAATCGCTGGCGTCGCCCGAGGCGTGCAGGTGGCGCGCGTGCCTGCGTAAACTGGTCGCCGAAACCTGCAGGCGTTGCGCAACCACATCGACATCACCCTGGGCGGCGTGCAGTGCGCTGCGCAGTTCGGCGGCGGGAATCTGGGTCGCGAGCCGGTAGCGTGAGCTGCTCTCTATACGACGATACACCGAGGTACGTGACACACCCAACTGCCGAGCCACGGCCTGCGCTTCGAAGCGCTGCGCAACCATGGCCGCCTCGAACTCAGCGTCACTGATATCGCGCATATGCCGACTGCGCACCGCGGTGCCCTTCTTTTGCGACGACTTACCGTCCGCCGTGAGGGTAGCCAGCAACCTGCGATTGAGTTGCGGTGTCTGCGCGCTGTCGAGCAGCAACTGACGTACAAAATTCTCCAGTTGACGCACATTGCCGGGCCAGTGATAACGGCTGAACAAAAAGAAAAGGTTGGCCCACACAGCGATGTGTCGTGCATCAGTTGTCGGCGATGGCAGCACCGCTTCCCGCCCCAACCCGGGCGCACTGCGCTGCAGGAAGTAACGGCACAACTCGCCGATGTCCTCGGGACGCTCGCGCAACGGCGGCACGCTGATTTCAGCCATGGCCAGGCGATGATGCAGGGCGCTCTTGAAACCCTGCGCCGGTGACTCAAGATCAGCATCCGTTGCCGATATCACACGCACATTCACAGGCACGATAGCGCCGCCTACGGCCTGTACCTCGCGCTGCTGCAGCGCGCGCAGGAGCAGCGGCTGCAACGAGGCAGGCGTATCACCGATCTCGTCCAGCAGCAGACTGCCGCCCTCGGCCTGCCGAAAATAACCGGGATTGGCACGGTCCGCCCCGGTAAAGGCGCCGCGGGCGCTACCGAACAGGGCCGCCGCGGCGAGCTCCTCTGGAATGGCCGCCATGTTTACGCTGACCAGCGGCCGGGCCTGGCGGTGGCTGGCCGCGTGAATGGCTCGCGCGACCAGTTCCTTGCCACTACCGGTCTCACCCCTTACCAGCACATCGAAGTCGCTGGCGGCGACCGCTTTAATCTCGCGACGCAGGGTAGCCATCGCTGCGCTGCTCCCGATGATCTCTGCCATGTCGGCCTCGTCGGCACAATCGGCGACTGGTAGCGCCTCCTGCCTGCTGGTGAGGCGCAGCATCAACACCACACTATGGCTGAGCACTAGCGGTACGCCGGCACGCAGACGTTCCTGACCGATCGTCGTACTGTTGAAGACTTCTTCCTCCCCGCAGCGGCAGCGGCTACTGCCGCCAAAGCGGTTCAGCGTCAGTTGTGCGCCACTGAAGTCCAGTTCAACCGCCTGGCGGCTTATATGCGCCTCATCCAGGGGCGCCGGCGGTAGCCCGCAACCGCTGAACTGCGGACTGCGACGCCCCAGTACCCAGGGTGCCAGACCGGCCTTGCGCGGCACCCTGGCCACCTGGCCAATGCGGCGCATATCCGGGTGGAAAATGACGGTGAGTAACAGATCCTCGGGTGCACTGCCCTGCTGCAGTTGCTGGGCAACTGAAGGCAGCGTCTGTTCGTTATCCTGATACGGCAATTCTCAGCCCTTCCATGGCTATTCGATTGGCCGCCTCCGTCTGGAGCACGGTGGGTCGTAACAGAAAGCTTAGCAGTTGGAGGGAAATTCGCCCCGCACTGACGCTTCTAAACGTGGAAACCGCGCGGCGGCTGCTGCAAAGCGCTGCGGTATCGCGCCCAGTCGAAGGCGGGACCGGGATCCGTTTTACGACCGGGTGCAATATCGCTGTGGCCAACGATCGCCTCCCGTTGCAGCGTCGGGTAGTGCGCAAGGAGGGCCAGCGTGAGGCGCGTCAGCTCGGCGTACTGGGCATCACTGTAGGGCTCTTCATCGGTGCCCTCCAACTCAATCCCGATACTGAAGTCGTTGCAGTTGTCGCGCCCGCAAAAGGTGGAAGCCCCGGCATGCCAGGCGCGGTCATCACAACTGACAAACTGGGACAGCGCGCCGCAGCGCCGTATCAGGAAGTGTGAAGACACTTCCATACCGCGTATCTCTTCAAAGTAGGGGTGGGCACTCCAGTCCAGACAATTGGTGAACAACTGCTCAATAAAGGGGCCGCCGTAACGTCCGGGTGGCAGCGAAATATTGTGCACTACCAACAGTTCCGGCTCACTACCCGGTGGACGCGGGCCGTAGTTCGGCGACGGCACCCACTCGGCCTGTTTCAGCCAACCATTGTCCAGTGTGTAGTCCATATGTCGCCCGCAGGATAAGTTGCGCCAACATCATAGCCATACCGACGGCGCCGGGCGAGTCCTGCGCTGACACGCCGCGCCGGCAACTGCTACAATCGCCGCCCTGGCACACCGCAACGCTAACCACGCTACCTCAAGACAACGAGCCAACATGTCTGAACAAACCTCGCTGACTGCGCCCGATCCGGCCACCGTACTGAACAATGTGCGCGCGGCGCTGGCTGAAGACATCGGCAGCGGTGATATCACCGCTGCGCTGATCGGCGCAAACGAACAGGCCACCGCCGTCGTTATCACGCGCGAAGACGGCACCCTTTGCGGCAGGCCCTGGGTCGACGCAGTATTTCGCGAAGTGGATCGCGACGCGGCGATCAACTGGCACTTTGAAGACGGCCAGGCGATCAGCGCGGGCGACACGCTGTTTACCGTAGCAGGCTCGGCCCGCGGCCTGTTAACCGCAGAGCGCGCGGCGCTGAATTTTCTGCAGTTACTCTCGGCGACCGCGACCACCTGCCGACATTACGCCGACAGCGTCGCCGCGACCGGCGTTAAACTGCTGGATACGCGCAAAACCATACCGGGGCTGCGCATCGCACAGAAATACGCCGTACGCTGCGGTGGATGCTTTAACCACCGCATCGGCCTGTACGATGCTTTCCTCATCAAGGAGAACCATATCGCGGCCTGCGGCGGTATCGCCGCGGCGGTAAACACCGCCCGTCAACATGCGCCGGGAAAACCCGTCGAGGTGGAAGTCGAAACCGGTGATGAACTGCAACAGGCGCTCGCCGCCGGCGCAGATCGCATCATGCTCGATAACTTCACACTGGACGACATGCGCGCTGCGGTGAAGGTAACGGCGGGACGCGCCGAACTGGAAGCTTCAGGCAATGTCACCGACAAGACACTGCTGCCCATTGCCAACACCGGTGTGGACTACATCTCCATCGGCGCGCTGACCAAGGATTGCCGCGCACTGGACTTGTCCATGCGCCTGGACTGATCACAGCACGGCGCAGCTTCTGCGCCACGCCACGCGCTACAGCAGCGCATTCTTGCTGATCAGTACCCCGTTGTTGTCCGCGTACACATAGTCGCCGGGCGCAATATCCACACCGCCGATCTCGATCACCACATCGCGCTGGCCCATGCCGAGCTTCTCGGTCTTTACCGGGCAGCTGCCCAGTGCGCGAACACCCAATGCCATCCCGCGAATCTCATCCACATCGCGGATCACCCCGTTGATCACCAGGCCAGACCAGCCATTGCTCGCCGCTTTTTCCGCCAGCATGTCCCCCAGCAGCGCCCGCCGCTGCGAACCGCCGCCATCGACCACGATCACCCTGCCCTCTCCCGGCTCCTCAACGCACTGCTTTACCAGTGAGTTGTCCTCGTGGCACTTGATGGTCACCGCACGCCCGCTGAAGCGAGGGTGCTTGCCGTAGCTGTTAAATTGCAACCCGATGGCGCGCGCTTCGGGCGCGTCGTCTGAAAGGTCCGGTGTGGCGAATTCCGTCATAGCGTTTTCCAGTGCAGGTAAAGGCTGAAATTATACGCCACCGACCGACGCAGTCGCCGCCCGGGAGCATTGGCTTTCCGATTGAGTTGCGTATAATTCTCGGCATCTATCAACAACACCTTTTTCATTCACTAAGTGAATGAGGAGAACGCCTGTGAACGTCAACCGCGTTGACCTCAACCTGCTGGTCTACCTGGACGCGCTGCTGCGCGAGCGCAATGTCACCCAGGCCGCGAACACGCTGAACCTGTCCCAGCCGGCAATGAGCAATGGCCTGCGCAGGCTGCGGGAGCTTTTCGATGACCCGCTGCTGGTGCGTACCAGCGAGGGCATGACGCCCACCGAGCGCGCGCTGGAACTGGAACCGGTCGTGCGCGAGGTGCTGAACAAGGTGGAGCACGCCGTACAGCCGCGCTCTGCCTTTGAACCACACAAGGCCGATCGCGTTTTTCGCATCATGGCCAGCGATTACGCCGAATCGACCCTGCTGCCCACGGTACTGGGCAAACTGCGTGAACTGGCGCCCGGCCTGACCCTGGACATCATGACGCCCTCGGATGTCAGCTTTCTCGACGTGGAGCGCGGCAAGGTGGACATGTTGATCAATCGCTTCGATTCCATGCCCCAGTCCTTTCACCAGATCCACCTGTGGAACGACACCTTCACCTGCGTACTCAGTCCGAACAACCCGGTGCTCAAGGATTGGACGCTGGATAACTACCTGCTGGCGAAACACGTCTGGGTGAGTAAAACGGGCATGGGCGTCGGTGTGGGCGTGGACCCCGGCGACGTGCAGCGGCTGGGCTGGGTAGACGGCGCCCTGGATAAACTCGGGAAAAAACGCCAGATCCGCGTTTTCACACGCCATTACCAGGCCGCGATGACCCTGGCGGAGCAGAATGACCTGATCGTGACCCTGCCCACACGCGCAGCACAGCTAAAACTGGATAATCCACGCGTTGTACTACGCGAGCCACCGCTGGAGATCGCGCCGCTGGAACTGAAAATGGCCTGGAGCCCCCTGTTGCAACACAACCCCGCCAACAAATGGCTGCGCAAGCTGATCGCAGATACCGCACGCGAGCTGGATGGGCAGGAGGCCACACTCTAAGCCCTGATTTTTACTTGCAGTTCTGGCTGAGTGTTCGACGTCGCTCCGGACAAATGCACGCCAGAACACTTTTCTTCAAGGCACATTGAAACAACCTCAAAATGGCGGGCGGTGTGCGCGCTGCCAGGGTGAGTATCTCAGCCGTCCGAACCCTGGCAGCGCGCACACCGCCCGCCCAGCACCGCCCAGCACCGCCCAAGCACAACCCAGGCACCGCCCCTAAAATAAACCGCCCACTAAAGTTGCCCAAAATTCATCCGACAACCCACCAGCAATGCCTATTCAGTGACCCAATCCCGCAGATAACAGCGAATAATTAGCTAAATGAACGCAACAACCATAAACTTGCTTCCTTAACTTATTCACCAAAAAACCGAACACCAGAGACTCTGACCATGACCGATCGTGTGCAGCAGGGCAGCCTGCAGATCGCCCCCGAACTTCACCAACTTCTGGAGCAGGAAATCGCGCCCGGCACCGGCGTGGAGGCGGCCGATTTCTGGGCCGCGCTGGAAGAACTCATCAGCACAATGGGGCCGCGCAATCTCGAACTACTGCGCATCCGCGAGGAAATGCAGGCGAAAATCGATGCCTGGCACCGCTCACACCCCGGCGCCGACTACGATAAAGCTGCGTACAAGGCGTTTCTACAGGAAATCGGCTACCTGCTGCCGGAGGGGAAAGACTTCAGCATCGACACCAAAAACGTCGACGAGGAAGTGGCCACACTCGCAGGCCCGCAGCTGGTTGTACCGGTAATGAACGCGCGCTATGCGCTGAACGCCGCCAACGCGCGCTGGGGTAGCCTGTATGACGCACTGTACGGCACCGACGTAATTCCGGAAGGCGGTGGCGCAGAGCGCGGCGGTGCCTATAACCCGGTGCGCGGTGAGCGCGTCATTGCCTATGCGCGTGACTTCCTGAACCGCCACTTCCCCCTGAACAGCGGCAGCCACTCAGACGCGACCAGGTACGCCATTGTCGACGGCGCATTGCAGGTTGAACAGGCCAATGGTGCAAGCGCCACGCTGGCCGAGCCCGGGCAGTTGCGCGGTTACCGCGGTGATCCCAGCGCACCCAGCGCGGTGCTGCTGCGCCATCACGGGCTCCACATCGAGATACAGATCGATCGCGACCACGCCGTCGGCTCCACCGATGCAGCCGGCGTTAAAGATGTGCTCATGGAAGCGGCGCTGACCACGATCCAGGATTGCGAGGATTCCATCGCGGCGGTGGACGCCGAGGACAAGGTCGTGGCCTATCGCAACTGGCTGGGACTGATGCGCGGCACGCTGGAAGATTCGTTCCAGAAAGGTGGCTCCACCATGACGCGCCGCCTGAAGCCGAATCGCGACTACATCGCGCTGGACGACAGCCGCCTGACGCTGCCCGGCCGTTCCCTACTGTTCATTCGCAACGTGGGCCACCTGATGACCACGCCGGCCATTCTTGATGAAGACGGCGCGGAGATTCCGGAAGGCATCATGGACGGCATGTTCAGCGCCATGATCGCGCTGCACGATCTGAAGAAACGCAACCCGGCCGACCGCAACTCGCGCGCCGGCAGCATTTATATCGTGAAGCCCAAAATGCACGGCCCGGACGAGGTGGCCTTCGCCAACGATCTGTTTGATCGCATCGAGGATGCACTGGGACTGGCGCGCAACACGATCAAGATGGGCATCATGGATGAGGAGCGGCGCACCACTATCAACCTGAAGGAGTGCATTCGCGCCGCGCGCAACCGCCTGGTGTTCATCAACACCGGCTTCCTGGATCGCACCGGCGATGAAATACACACCAGTATGGAAGCCGGCGCCATGACACCCAAGGGCGCCATGAAGCAGGAAACCTGGATCAACGCCTACGAGGACTGGAACGTGGACGTGGGCCTGGCCTGCGGCCTGCGCGGCAAGGCGCAGATCGGCAAAGGCATGTGGGCCATGCCGGACAGAATGGCCGACATGATGAAAACCAAGATAGGCCACCCGGAATCCGGCGCCACCACCGCCTGGGTACCCTCACCTACCGCGGCAACGCTGCACGCCATTCACTACCATGATGTCGACGTGGCCGAGCGCCAGGAGGCGTTGATGGGTCGCCAGCGGGCCACCGTCGATGACATCTTGAAGATTCCACTGAAGGGCGCCGCTGGCCTGAGTGAAAAAGACATCCAGCTCGAGCTGGACAACAACGCCCAGGGCATTCTCGGTTACGTGGTGCGCTGGATCGACCACGGCGTGGGCTGCTCCAAGGTGCCGGATATCAACAACGTGGGCCTGATGGAAGACAGGGCAACCCTGCGCATTTCCAGTCAGCACATCGCCAACTGGCTGCAACACCGCGTGGTGACGCACGATCAGGTGATGGCCACGCTGCAGCGCATGGCCGCGGTGGTCGACGAGCAGAACAAGGCCGATCCGTCCTACCGCCCCATGGCGCCCGACTTTGACGACAGCGTTGCCTTTCAGGCTGCGTGCGATCTGGTGTTCCGGGGCCACGAACAACCCAGTGGTTACACCGAGCCGGTATTGCATGCCCGGCGTCGGGAGGCAAAGGCGCGCTACGCCGGCTCCTGATCAAACCCCGGAGCACTGCGCCGACACGGATCACGTTGCGCCGCTATCCCGGCGCGGCGTTGACCGGCTAGCGCTGGGGTGTGCTGTCGTCGCTGGTTTCCTTGAACTGTAAATTGGTGAGCTGTTCCGACAGCAGGCCAATCAGGAACATCACCATGCCCGCCAGAATCAGCATCGTGCTCATGTTGGTGAAGCGCCAGCCGGTGCTCATAACCGTTAAGGCGTAGTTCAACAATCCCAGGCCGCTGGTGACTACTGCCGCGGGAAAGTAGACTTTCAGCGGCGAGTACAGCGTGCCCACCTTGAAGATAATCAGCAGAAAGCGTACGCCGTCGCGCACCACACTGATGTGGCTGCTGCCCACGCGTCGTGAAACAGTGATCGGCACAAACCCCACCGAGTAGCCGGCGCGAAAAAACGCCATGGTGGAGGTAGTGGGGTAACTGAAACCGTTGGGCAACAGGTAGAGAAAACTCAGAAACTTGCGGCGGTCGACACAGCGAAAACCCGACGTCAGGTCATCAATGCGGCGGTCGACCATCCAGCTGGCAAAACGGTTATAGATGGCGTTGGCACTCCAGCGCGCCACGCTGGCCTGCGCGCCGAGGCCGCTGCGAGCGCCGACAACCAGGTCGTAGCCCTGCTCTACCTTTTCCAACAACAGTGGAATATCGGCGGGGCTGTGCTGCCCGTCGCCATCCATAAATACCAGGTAGTCGCCGCTTGCCGCGCGCGCGCCGGATTTTACCGCGGCGCCGTTGCCCTTCGAATAGGGGTGGGTGATCAGCGTCACACCGGCCTGCTCGCAAATCTCTGCCGTGTTGTCGGTGGAGCCATCGTTGACCACGATGATCTCGGCATCGGCAAAATCGCGCGTCAGCTCGGGTAAAACACGCGCAAGACCCTCGGCCTCGTTCTTGGCAGGAATGACAATGGAAACGTTCAAGCGTCAGTTCTCCAGGTACAGTTCGAGTGTTTGGCGTTCACCGACGGTCAACTTACCGTCTCGGTCCATGGCTTGCAAAGTATTTACCAGCTCAGCCACTACCGCCTCCCTGCCCAGTGCGGTGGCAAAGTGCAGCTGCATCAGCAGGCCGCGTTTCCTGCGCGGTTTCAGCGCAAGCATTTTTTCGGTATACGCAAAGGCGCGCTCATACTGCTGCAGTGCGTTTTCCAGCACCGCCAGGCTGCCGTACATATTCGGTGAAGCGGTCGCCGGGCGATCACCCTGCAGGTAGATCGAGGCCATATGGTCTGAGAACCGCTGACGATCCATGGTGGGGCACTGGTTGTCCTGCACCATACTGACCAGCGTCGACAGCGTTGCCACAGAACCCAGCGGTCTACGCGCATCCTCGGCGCCCACCTGTTCTATATGCTGCGGCAGTATCGGCGCCCTGGCGATACACAGCAATGCAATGTCGCGCACGGCACGATCGCCGTCGCGCTCCACGTGACTGGCTTCCTGTGCCCGCCGGGAGTAATACAGTGCGCGCTCTGCCGCACCCAGCTCAGCCATCTGCGCCGCCATATCTGTGTTGGCGCGCGCGGACTCAGGGTGGCCGTTAACATGCTGCAGAATCAACAGGGGCCGCGAAGACCATATTTGCGCCTGCGAACTGGTCATCATGCTTAACACCAGCGGCCACACTACCAGGCAGGCCAACAGTGCAGGCCCCGCCTCAGGCCAGCGCCTGGCGAACTCGCTGTACAGAACACCCACCAACAGCAACAACCCCAGCGCGGGAAAATAGTTGCGATGCTCGAAGTACAGCTCCAGCGGCCACACCGTGGATTCCATCAGGTGCCCGGCGAGGTACCAACCCACTCCCAGCACCAAGAGACGCCCGGCCGTCCAGCGCAACGCGATCAGGCTCACCAGTGCGACGGCGCCCCAGCCCAACCAGGCCCACAAGGTGGAAGCGGGTGAGGTGAACGACGTCGACCACACCGTATCGTCGTGATAGATGCCCATGCGCTGAACCTGGGGCGCATACCACTGACCGACGTAATCCCAGAGCAGTCGGCCCTGCGTCAGGGCGCGCTCTTCCAGCGTGAAAGGGCGATGGTGGTACTTGCTCTGCAGCACGTCATAACTCAGGGCGAACAACACCAGCGCCGCCAGCGTCCCTCCCGCAATCAGCGCCCAGGTAATCCGCTGCAACGGCACCAGCAGCTCGGCGTTGTCGTCCCTGCACTGGAACCACAGGGCCTCGATGAGCAGGATGACCGGCACCACAAGCAGCGCGTTCTCTTTCGCGAGTGCCCCCAGGGCAATAAACACCAGTGTCGGCAACAGCCAGAACAGTTGATAATCGCCACGCCTGATACGACTGCGCCAGTACAGGTAGGCGATCAACGCCAGCAGCATGAACAGCGTGGCCATCATGGCCATGCGCTGCACCACGTACAGCACCGTGCTGACCTGCAGCGGGTGCAGCAGCCAGACCGCGCCCAGCAACAGCGCGAGCCAGCGTGTCGCGGGAATCTGCCGGGCGCGAAACAACAGCGCAAACATCCACACCACCAGCGCGCCATTCAAACAGTGCAGCACGATGTTAACGCGCTTGTTGCCCACGGTACCGGCATCCAGGTACAGGCGCTCCAGCACGAAGGTGATCATGGTGACGGAGCGGCCAAAGGTTCCGGAGCGGTCACCGAAGACAAAATCCCAGGCGCGCTCGGGGTTATCCTGCAGTTCTACCAGTACCGCAACACTGGTGCGGTCATCAAGCAGTTCAGGGCCGTGAATCCCCGGCCACAGCACCCAGCTGGTCACCAGTAAAACGGCCACCAACAGCGCGGCAAAAAGTGCCCTACTACCCAGCGTTACAGGAGTGGCGCTGTTCATTCCGCCGGCACCTCTTCGAACAGCCGGCTGATTAGCAGCAGGTCTGTGCGCAGCGTGTCGCGCGCCATCCACTGACGTACCACATCGTAGCCAGCACCTTTGTCCTGGTTGCCGTGGTGCACGACCAGATGGGGAAACGCGCTCAGCTCGTCCGCTCGCAGGGCGCTGATGTTTTCCAGCGCCTGTTGCAACTGCGCTTTGTCGGCGTGGTCATCTGCGGCGAGCAGGCGATGCTGGTACAGGCGCAGGTCGGCGCGCCGGGGATGGAGAGCAATCAGTTCCGCCAACAGCTCAGCGACCTCTGTATTGTCCTGTGACTGCGGCGTGGACACGGCAAAGCGCGCCAGTGCCTCCAGCGCCGTCCTGTCGCTGGACTGCAGGCTGCGGCTTGACGCCCCATCCCGTATCGGCTGTAACCAGTCGGGGCGATCTGGCAGTTCGGTGAAAAAGTTGTTGTCGAGCTGGTACAACATGACCAGCGGCGAGAAAGCGCCCGGGTCCAACGCATGCATCTGCACAAAGTGCCCCCGCGCGGATACCAGAAACGCTGCCCGCTCCTCTTCCGAAAGCCCCAGTTCCTCGCGCCGCTCGAAGGCTTTGAAGAGCGCATTACCGTAGAAGAAATTTGCCCGTGGAGACTCTGGATGGTTGATCACCGTATGGCGCGCCAGCATCAGTTCATCCACCCAGAAACTGGCGCGCAGTGCCAGCAGCGCATTCAGTGCGAGCAGAAGGAATGCGGCCGCCGCACCCAGGCGCAACCAGTGGACGCGCGTGCTTGCATGGAACACCGCCACGGCGATCAGCAGGCAGACAACGGCCGACGGCAGGTAATTGCGATGTTCGTAGACCATTTCCAGGGGCCAGAAGGAGGATTCCATACTGTGCCCGATGAGATAGAAAAACAGCGCGAAAACGATCAGCGGCAAACGCCGCGTGAGGGCAAGGAAAAGCCCGGCAATGCCGGCCAGCACCCAGCCCAGTACTGCCATCAGTGTAGTGAACGGCTGCAGCAGTCCGCGGGAGACGGGAATGTCGTCGTGGTAGAACCCCAGATCGTAAAGATTGGGGAACAACGTCCAGCCCAGGTACTGCCACAACAGTCGCGATTGCGTGAGCAGGCGTTCGAACAGCGTGAACTCGCGGCGCGCATAGCGCGCGTCCAACAGGCCCGGATCCATCGCGAAGGCAAGCAACACCAGCATCGGTGGCAGCAGCAGGATGAACCAGCCCAGCCGACGCAGCGCAGGCCTTTCGCGCCCGGCCCATGCGCCGCGAAACAGAAACACTTCCACGGCCGCGACAAGCCAGGGCAGCAGAACGCCGTTTTCCTTCGACAGTATGCCCGCGGTGGATAACAACAGCAGCCAGAGTCCCGCGGCGATCACCTCGCCACTCGTTGCGCCGTTCTCCGCCCAGCGCAATCGATAGCGGGTAAACAGGTAAAGCCCGGCTGTGATAAACAGCGTGGACAGTTGCGCCATACGCTGCACGCTGTACAGCACGGTGGAGACATGCAGCGGATGCAGCAGCCACAGGCCAGCGGCCAACAGGGCCAGTTCCCGCCGGTGCACAAACAGCGCCGACGCTCGCAGTGCCGGTGTGCATAGCAATAAATAAAACCAGTGGTATAACAGCAGGCCAATCGACAGGTGCAGGCCCAGGTTGGTGGCCTTTAACACAAAGGATGACCACTCGCCGACCAGGGCATGATTGAGCGCAAACGTGAACGAGGCCAGCGGCCGGCGCAGCACACCCGACTCGTTGCTCAGCATCGCAACGCGCCAACTGTCGAAAACGCCTGGCTCTACGGCCAGGTAGGCGTTTTCCGTGATGTTGGGCAGGTCGTCGAAAAACAGCGGCCCATTGAGGGCAGGGAAATAGGCGAGCACACAACCGAGCAACCCGGCAACGACAATCAGGCGCCAGTTGCGCCCGCTTTTATCTGCCCCATCGCCCTGTAAAGCTGAGATCTTATTCACCCCGATCCAACTTGTGTGTCCCTGTAAAAAGAAAAAAGCCCGGTGAAGGTCACCGGGCTTTTGATGTTACCACGCTGTGGCGGATGAATTATCCGCGACAGTTGGCCGGGAGGTACTTCAGTGACAGGCTGTCTTCACCAGAAGTATCGTCACCGGGCTTGCATATCCAGGTCATGCCAGCTCTGGTGGTAAAACCAGACAGGTGGAAGGAGTAATCCTGGTCTCGAGTGGCTTCATCACAGGCTCCGCCGGTCACTACACAGGCTTTAACCCGTGCAATCAGGCGAATACCCGTGCCAACGCTGGTGGAAATACCTTCGTCGATATCGATGGCAGCGAGGATCTCGCTTTCACGGTTCGGACGGATGTAGGTATTGATGCCATAGGAAGTTGCCGCATTCGGGAACGTACCGTTAGCCGCAACATACTCAGCCACTGTAGTCTTCGCTTCAGCCAGCGCCGCCATCGGCTCTGACATTTTGGAGCGGACGATGTAGTCCTGGTAGGCCGGCAGCGCGATGGCAGCCAGAATACCGACGATCGCAATCACGATCATCAGTTCGATCAGGGTAAAACCCTTCTGAGCCGATTTTTGCATTTTCATTTTGCTATCTCCGTTATTTAAGTCTGGTATGTGCACTCGCCTGTTATTGTTATCCGCGGCGATCCGTGCGACCGGATGAGATAATGCAGCTAGCGTGCCAACCGGCGCGTAAAAAATTGCGAAATACTATTTTTTGTATATTTATCATAATCTTAAAAGATATTCGAATTCGATATATCTGTATTGGCAGCCTGCCAGCAAGCGGCGCGAACAGGGCAGGCTTCGACGTTGTAGACACAAAAGTGACGCAAATTGTCAGCTTGCGACGCAGACGGCGAAATTAAGTGCCCGCGAAAAACACAGCCCAGGGCTGCCCGGCTGCAGAGCGGCCGATCTGGCGCATTGTCGCTACCGGGGAAGCGCGCTTCATCCATGGTTGTTCCCCACAGGGCCTTGGTTTACTCTCCCTCCAACTCTAAACAAGTTGGTGCCTGCAGTGGAAAACCGACGCAAAACCATCGTCATCAACCGCAAATTTCAGTACCAGTATTCACTGCTCTGCGCTGCCGTTTCGGTACTGCTGGTGAACGGCTTTCTGCTGGTGCGAATGCTGTTCCCGGGCGATGACCCGCTGGCACTCTCAATGACGGCAGCCCTGGCTATCGGCGCGGTCGAACTCATACTGATCGTCAGCATCTGGTTTTTTGTGCTGCGCACTACCCACCGTATTGCCGGGCCAGTGCACGTCATCAACCGCGAGATTGCGCGCCTGGGTGCGGGTGACCTCACCGCGAACATCGCCCTGCGCGAGACGGACATGTTCCAGGAAGAAGCGGCGCAGATGAACGCCAGTATTGTTTCACTGCGCGAACAAATAGAAACGCTGAAGGCAATGGCGGCGCGCATCGAGGACACGCAGGTCGCCGATCAAAACCTGGCCGCCGTGATTGCATCGCTGCAGTCTGAACTGGCACGACTGAACACCGATGTGCAGCGGGACCGCTCATGAAGACTTTAGGTTCGCTACAACACCGGGTAACAGAGCGACGCTCGAATACCGGCTTAACTGTCATCGAACTCATGGCGGTCGTCGCCATTGTCAGTGTCCTGGCCCTTATAGCCCTGCCCGCGTACCAGGATTACGCGGTTCGCACCAAGATCTCGGAGGGCATCGTCTTTGCCGCAGAGGCCAAAACTTCAGTCTCGGAGTACTTCTATAACGTTCGAGCGATGCCCACTTCGAATCAGCAGGCCGGACTGCCCGCGCCCAATGAGTATGACATTCATACGCATGTTAGTCGGCTAGAGATACGCAGTGTCTCTCCAAGACCCGGAACGATAGAAGTCACCTTCAAAATTCCCAACCTGGGCACGGACAATGTGCTGCACCTGGTCCCCTCTACCGCCGGCACCCTCATTGCCTGGGAGTGCAGGCCGGCGGAAACCAATGGCATAGCAATCACGCGCGTTCCCGCCAACTGTCGCGGGGGCTGACGAGGCACTTTCCAGGGCTGCGGCCAAGCCGGAACATCATCGCGCGGCGGGGCTGTGATCGAAATGTACAGAAAAGTCGGTTTTTGTACTTATTTGCCCTATTCCAGCCTGTCTGGCCATGAATTTGCTGGTTATAATCAAGAAGTTAAGCGCGCCCAGAGAGGCGTGGACACCCACCGTTTCTGAAAACAGGCTAAGTGTTGGGGCCCGGGTGAATGAACGATAAAGCAATAGGGCAGTTAAGTGGTCTGGCAGGCCGCCTTGTGGCTGAGGAACTTATCAGCGCGCAGGCCGCGGTGGAAGCCCAACAGGAGGCTGCCCGCGAGCACCTGCCCTTTGTCCAGTACCTCGTTGAAAAGAAAAACGTCGACGGCATGCGCCTGGCAGAGGTAGCCTCGCACGAATTCGGCGTGCCCCTGTTTGATATTTCTGCACTGAGTTCCGAAGCCATACCCGTTGGCCTGGTGGAATCGGAACTGCTGACCAAGCACCACGCCCTGCCCCTGTATCGCCGCGGTAACCGGCTGTTCATCGCCGTTTCCGACCCCACCAACCTCGCGGCGCTGGACGAGATCAAGTTTCACACTGGCATCAATACCGATGCCGTGCTGGTTGAAGAAAGCGCACTGAGCAAGGCCCTTGGCGACTGGATAGAATCCCAGGACAGCCTGACCGACGGGCTGGATGACCTGGACACCTCCGACCTCGACGACGTAGAGCTGACTTCCGGTGAGGAAGGCGCAGAGGGTGACGACGGCGAAGGCGTCGATGAAACCCCGATTGTGCGCTTCGTCAACAAGGTGCTTATCGACGCCATCAAGCAGGGCGCGTCCGATATTCACTTCGAGCCCTACGAAAAAACCTACCGCGTGCGCTTCCGTACCGACGGCGTGCTG